>RQOG01000093.1 GCA_003854985.1 Calditrichota bacterium | reverse complement strand
GCTGGAGCGAATTACGCGCCATAGCCGGTTCGGAAATGTTTAACCTGTGGAAACCGTTGGTTCCTGCGGGAATCGAAGGCACCTGGGCTCCGGTTAAAGAAGCCGGCCGGATGGCTTGGTATTTTAATGATAATTATCCCTGGCTGGGTATGCTTTTTTGTGCGCCGATCATTGGATTATGGTATTGGACAACGGATCAGTACATTGTTCAGCGTGCCCTCAGCGCTCCCAACGAAAAAGAAGCCCGCCGCGGTTCAATTGCCGCCGCCTTTTTTAAACTTCTGCCGGTTTTTATTTTCATTATTCCGGGTATGATCACGTTTGCTCTGGCTAAATCCGGTAATATTCAGGCGATTTCGAGCGAGTTGTTCGGTGTGGACGGAGAGCTGATCCGGGATAATGCGCAAAAAGCTTTTCCCTTATTAGTGGCTCACGTGTTACCGGCTGGCATCAGAGGTATTGTTGTGGCCGGATTATTAGCCGCGTTGATGAGCTCTCTGGCAGGGGTTTTCAACGCTTCGTCAACGTTATTTACCATGGACTTCTATTCAAGATTTAAACCCAAAGCTTCCCAGCATCAACTGGTATGGATCGGCCGATTAGCTACCACCGTAATGGTGCTGATTGGCTTATTCTGGATTCCCGTTATCCAGGGCGGGAAAGGGTTATATGATTACCTGCAGGGCGTGCAGTCTTATCTTGCTCCACCCATTTTTGTCGTTTTCTTTATGGGCGTATTCAACAAACGTCTGAATGCAAAGGGATGTTTGTCCGCCTTAATCGTCGGATTCGGTTTGGGATTATTCCGCCTGATTGTGGACACCCCGGTGAAATTAATGGATGATTTTGCCTATTCGGAAGGATCATTTCTGTGGGTTACCAATAATATTTTCTTCCAGTATTACAGCCTTATCATTTTCGTAGTTTGTGTGATTGTGATGCTTGTGGTCAGTTACATGACCGAAGCGCCGGATTATGCTAAAATTTCCGGATTAACCTATGGAACGACTACGGAAGATCATAAAAAAGAATCGCGTTCGAGCTGGACTAAAGGTGATGTTGTTGCTTCGGTTCTGCTGGTAGTTTTTATTATACTGGCTTATGTCTATTTTTCAGGATAGAGGTCAATGAAGTCTGATTTTAAACTGAGGTATAGACAGAAGATATGAGCAAATATTGTATCGGCCTTGATTTTGGCACCAATTCGTGTCGTTCGGTAATTGTAGACCTAAACGACGGGCAGGAACTGGCCAGCCATGTTTTTCCCTATCCGTCGGGTGAAGCGGGAATTATTGTCGACCAGAAGGATCCCAATTTAGCCCGGCAAAATCCGGCGGATTATCTTGAAGGAATTAAAGTCACAATAGTCGAAGCGCTTAAAAAAGCGGCGCAGATAAATCCTGAATTTAATCCGGATGATGTTATAGGAATCGGTGTTGATACCACCGGCAGCAGTCCTTTGCCTGTGGATGAACAGGGCGTTCCGCTTTGTTCTAATCCCCCTTTTAAGGATAATCCTGCGGCTATGGTCTGGTTATGGAAGGATCACACCGGTTTTGCCGAAGCGGGAGAGATTACAAAAAAAGCAGCTGAATTAAGACCGCAATATCTGGCTAAAATCGGCGGCGTATATTCTTCGGAATGGTTGTGGAGTAAAATTCTGCACTGTAAACGTACCGCTCCCGATGTTTATAATGCTGCCCACAGTTTTGTGGAAATTTGTGATTACATACCGGCCGTATTGACCGGCGATACTAATCCCGGAAAGCTTAAAAGAAGCATCTGCGCAGCCGGGCACAAGGCAATGTATAATCATCATTGGGGCGGTCTGCCGGATGAGGAATTTCTTAATGCTCTGGAGCCGGGATTAGGCGGTTTGCGGAATCGGTTGTATTCAGAGGCTTATTCCTCTGAAGAAAGGATTGGTTATCTTTCACAGGAATGGGCGGATAAACTGGGTTTGAATACGCAGGTAGCTATTGCCGTGGGAGCCTTTGACGCACATATGGGCGCCGTCGGGGCGGGAATTCAAACCGGCACGCTGGTAAAAATTTTAGGTACCAGCACCTGCGATGTGATGATCTGGCCAAACCGGGAAAAACTGGCCGATATTCCCGGTGTTTGCGGCATTGTGGACGGTTCGGTGATGGGAGGATATTTCGGTATCGAAGCGGGGCAATCCGCAGTAGGCGATATTTTTCTTTGGTTCGTCAATCATCTTGTGCCGGAAACTTATGGAAAAACACAGGATGAAAAGTTTGAAAACCTCGCCAGAGCCGCTTCTAAACTTAAGCCCGGAGAAAGCGGTCTTCTTGCCCTTGATTGGAATAACGGCAACCGCACCATTCTGGTTGATGTGCGCCTGACCGGTTTGCTTATCGGTCAGACTCTTCATACGGAGCCGCATGAGATATACAGGGCATTGATTGAAGGCACGGCTTTTGGCGCTCTTACCATTATTGACAGGATTGAGGAATACGGTGTGCCTATTCACGAAGTGGTGAACTGCGGAGGCCTGGCGTCAAAGAATGATTTGCTGATGCAAATCTATGCGGATATAACAGGCCGGCCAATGAAAATTTCGGCCAGTGATCAGACGCCTGCATTAGGCGCCGCCATATTCGCGGCTGTGGCCGCCGGAGAGAAAGCCGGTGGTTACCGGGATGTGGATACAGCCCAGAAAGCCATGTGCAGAACCTCGCGAACATTCGAACCGATTGCGGAGAATCATAAAATTTATGTTGAATTATACCGCCTGTATAAACAGTTGCACGACGCTTTTGGCACTGAATCCTGGAGCGGACAAATGTATAATGTGATGAAAGATCTGTTGGAAATCCGGGATAGCATACGAAAAGGCTGATTATGGTTAAAAGCATAAAAGAAGAAACATTTAAAGCAAATCTGGATCTGGTAAAATACGGGCTGGTAACCTTAACCTGGGGAAATGTCAGCGCGATCGATCGGTCGGAAGGGCTTGTCGTTATCAAGCCCAGCGGCGTGGATTATGCACAGATGAAAGCGGAAGATATGGTTGTGGTTGATATGCAGGGAAGGCTGGTGGAAGGAAAATTAAAACCTTCGTCCGACCTGCCTACGCATCTGGAGTTGTATAAAAATTTTCCTGACATTGGAGGCGTTGCGCATACACATAGCGAATTTGCCTGCATGTTTGCCCAGGCCTGTAAGGAGATTCCCTGTTACGGCACTACCCATGCGGATCACTTCAACGGCCCGGTTCCTTTAACACGTTTTTTAAAGGAAGATGAAGTAAATACAGGGTATGAATTAAATACAGGCGTGGTTATTATCGAACGGTTTATGAATCTGAATGCACTGGAAACACCCGGAGTTCTTGTCGCCGGGCATGGTCCGTTTACATGGGGTAAAAGCGCCGCAGATGCGGTTAACAACAGTCTTGTTTTGGAAAAAATAGCTAAAATGGCCTGGGGCGTCCGTCAGTTAAATGATGAGGCGAAACCTCTGCCTGATTATATATTAAAAAAACATTATGAACGTAAGCATGGTAAACATGCTTATTATGGACAAAAAAACAGGGGGTAACATGCAGAATGTACCTGAAATAAAAATGGGCGTGATAGCGGTAAGCCGGGATTGTTTTCCGATTGAACTTTCACGTAAAAGAAGAATTAATCTGATTAAAGCCTGTAATAAGAAGCATATACCGGTAACAGAAATTGAGACAATTGTTGAAAATGAAAAAGATGTTATCAAAGCTCTGGATGAGATTGATGATAAAGATATCAATGCGCTGGTTATTTATTTAGGCAATTTCGGACCGGAAGGGCCGACTTCGATGTTAGCCGAAAGATTTGGCGGTCCGGTGATGCTGGCTGCTGCCGCCGAAGACAGCGGAAAGGATCTCATACAAGGCAGGGGAGACGCTTATTGCGGTCTGCTCAGCACTTCCTATAATATGGGTCTGCGCCGGCTTGATCCTTATATTCCGGAATATCCCATTGGTGATGCCGAAGATATTGCCGGAATGATTGCCGATTTTATTCCGATATCCCGGGTTGTGTTAGGCGTTTTAAATCTTAAAATTATTTCTTTCGGACCCAGACCGTTTGATTTTGTTACCTGTCATGCACCGATTCAGCCCTTATACGATATGGGGGTGGAGATCATGGAAAACAGCGAACTTGATTTATATGATCTGGTCAAGTCGCAGGAAAATAATCCTGAAATCGACCGAAAAGTCAAAGAAATGTCTTCGGAGTTAGGCAAGGGAAATACCTATCCGGAACTGAATCGTAAATTAGCCCAATATGAACTGGCTTTAGAAAAATTTATGAATGAAAATCTCGGTGGACAGAGTTATGCCGCTTTTGCCAATAAATGCTGGCCGGCTTTTGAAAAGTATTTCGGTCATGTGCCCTGTTATGTAAACTCCCGGTTGGCGGCAAGGGGAATTCCTGTGGCCTGTGAAGCCGATATTTATGGCGCCTTAAGTGAATATATGGCCGTCTGCGCTACTATGAAGCCGCCGGCAATTCTGGATATTAATAATTCCGTTCCTAAGGATATGTACCAGGAAAATAAAAAAGACATTGGCGATTACACACTGGAAGATTTGTGGATGGGTTTTCACTGTGGCAATGTTTCCGTTTCATGTATCGTCCAGCCTGTAATGCAGCATCAGCTGATTATGCATCGCCTCATGGAACCCGGAAAAAAGCCGGATATAACCCGTGGGACGATTGAAGGTCAGATTAAGTCCGGACCAATCTCTGTTTTCCGCATACAGGCAACGCCGGATTCAGAAATCCAGGCGTATGTGGCAAACGGGCAGGTGTTAAACATCAATCCAAAATCTTTTGGATCCATTGGGGTATTCGCTGTTAATGAAATGGGCCGTTTTTATCGTCATGTCATGATCGAAAAACGCTTTCCGCATCATACGGCCATTGCTTTTGATCATGCCGCGAAATATCTGTTCGCCGCTTCCAAAATGCTGGGCGTGGAAGATGTCTACTTTAATCATCCGAAGGGCATGCTGTATCCTTCTGAAAACCCTTTCAGATAGGATTTTTATAATAAATATAAATCCCGGCGGCAGTATGTCGCCGAGATTTGTATAGCATAATATGACGAAAGCTGAACTGCTAAAAGAAAACGTACACCGGCGTTATAATCCGCTTAAAGGAGAATGGGTTTTGGTTTCTCCCCACAGGACCAAACGCCCCTGGCAGGGCAAACACGAAAATTCTCAGCTTACCAAACGTCCGGCATATGATCCCGAATGTTATTTATGCCCGGGTAATCAGCGCGCGGGAGGACAGATTAATCCCAAGTATGCAGACACCTATGTCTTTAACAATGATTTTGCGGCATTATTGCCGGATAATGAACTTGCGCAGATAGGAAAAGACAGTTTATTACAAGCGGAAGTTGCGGAGGGAACGTGCCGGGTTTTATGCTATTCACCCGATCACAGCCAGACCATGGCGGAGATGTCTGTTCCCGCTATTCGCAAGGTAATTGAGGTCTGGATTCAACAGCTTATTGAATTAAACACTAAATATCCGTGGGTGCAGATATTTGAAAATAAAGGCGAGATGATGGGTTGTTCAAATCCACACCCGCACGGGCAGATTTGGGCGACTTCTTATCTTCCGAATGAGATCGTATTGGAAAACGATTGTCAGGCAAAGTATTTTAATGAAAACCATTCAATACTTCTGAAAGATTATCTCGAAAAGGAAATAAACGAAAAGGACCGGCTGCTTTTTGAAAATGAACACTGGATAACGATTGTACCATTCTGGGCCGTCTGGCCATACGAAACCATGCTTCTTCCTAAGAAGCATATCGCCAGAATGGATCAGCTGAACAATGGGGAGAAAGATACCCTGGCGGAAATCTTAAAAATTCATCTGCAAATGTATGACAGGCTGTTTGATGTTTCTTTTCCATATACCATGGGCTGGCATGGCGCTCCGGCTGACAGCAAAGAATATAATCACTGGCAGCTGCATGCCCATTTCTATCCGCCGCTTCTTAGATCCGCTACGATAAAAAAATTTATGGTAGGCTTTGAAATGCTTGCCGAAGCCCAGAGAGACATTACACCCGAACAAGCGGCGCAGCTATTACGGGAATTATTATAATGGATTATTAATTAAAAGTCAGGATGAAATAATGTTTAATGGAAGTTTAACCCACTTTTTAGAGAATATCTACGGTAAAGATCAGGCCGTTTTTGAATATCAGAAAAAACGTTATGAAAAACTAATAGAAGAACATGTTTCTATATTTGGTAAAAACAAACTTTATTTGTTCAGCAGTCCCGGCAGAACCGAAATCAGCGGCAATCATACCGATCATAACAACGGAAAAGTGCTGGCTGCCGCAATAAACCTGGATACCATTACCGCAGTTTCTGCCAGCGGTACGCCGCATGTTAAGTTATTGTCAAACGGATATAAAAAGCCGTTCGATGTTAATCTTTCTCATTTGGAAGCGGTTGAAAACGAGAAGCAAACCACAAATGCCTTAATCAGAGGCGTTGCCGCCAGATTTAAGGCATTAGGATACAAGACCGGCGGTTTCAATGCCCGCCTGACCAGCGAAGTATTGCCGGGATCAGGACTCAGTTCATCCGCTTCAATTGAAATCCTCATAGCCTCTGTGTTTAATGAACTGTTTAACGACGGTAAAATCAGTGCGATGGAAATGGCTAAAATCGGGCAATTCAGTGAGATTAATTATTTTGGTAAGCCCTGCGGTTTAATGGACTAGCTGACATCTGCGGTGGGTGGAATTATTGGTATTGATTTCATCAATCATGAAAATCCGCTTGTGGAAAAACTCGATTTTTCCTTCAGCGATTATGGATATAAAATGGTGGTGGTCAATACCGGCGGCAGCCATGCCGATTTGACTGAGGATTATGCGTCCATTCCCGCGGAGATGAAAAAAGTAGCTCAATACTTCGGTAAATCCGTGTGCAGGGAAATTACCATGGGACAGGTAATGAATGATCTTAAAAGACTGACAGAAAAAGTCGGGGACAGACCTGTTTTAAGAGCGATGCATTTTCTAGAGGAAAATGGAAGAGTAGAAAACCAGATTAAAGCCATCAAAGAGAACAATTTTGCGGAGTTTCTCAAGTTAGTTCAGCAGTCTGGAGATTCTTCAATCAAATTGTTGCAGAATATTTATTCAATCAAATATCCGAGTGAGCAGAAAATAAGCCTGGCACTGGCGGTAACGGAAGATTTTATGAAAACCCATGACGGCGGCGCCTGCCGTATCCATGGGGGTGGTTTTGCCGGCACAATACTGACCATTTTGCCCGATCATAATGTAAAAGATTATCAAAAATGTATGGGAAGAATATTTGGTGATAACAGCGTTATCGTTCTGGGTATCCGTTCAAACGGTATCGTATCATTAAATTTGTCTTGATATTCCTTCTCTGTTTATATTACGCCCGTTAATTGATCCTGAATTTTTGTATAAATTAATAAATAACTTTTGTTTTAAAGGAGTGATTATGAGTATTGTGATTGGTATTGATTTGGGGACTTCCGGCGTTAAAGCACTGGCCATAAATGAAGACGGAAAGATATTAGCGTCGGCCATGGAAACTTATCCCTTGTTTCAACCGAAAGCAGGTTATTCGGAACAGGATCCTGCCGACTGGTGGAAAGGCGTTGTTAAGGTTATCCGCCAGATTACCAATAATTCCGGAATTGATAAAAAAGAAATTAAGGCGGTTTCCCTGAGCGGTCAGATGCATGGATCGGTTTTCCTGGACGCTAAAAACGAAGTCATCCGTTTTCCCTTATTATGGAATGATACGAGAAATCATGAACAATGCCGTAAAATTACGCAGATTGTCGGCGAAGAACGTTTATTATCCATGGTTGGCAATCCGGCATTGGAAGGTTTTACCGCGCCTAAAGTTTTGTGGCTTAAAGACAATGAACCTGCGAATTATAGCAAACTTAAAACACTTTTATTACCAAAAGATTATATTAATTACAAATTAACAGGACGCGTTTGCAGCGAAATGTCCGATGCAGCCGGTTCGCTTTTACTGGATGTAAAAAACAGAAAATGGGCGGTTAAGCTGGCTGAAGAAATAGGTCTGAATCCGGAAATACTGCCGCCTGTGCTCGAGTCCACCGATGTGGTTGGCGAAATATTACCGGAAGTGGCTCAGGAAACCGGGCTGCCAAAATCGGTAAGAGTTATCGGGGGCGGCGCCGATAATGCCTGCAGCGCGGTCGGGAACGGCATTGTTAAAGAAAGCGTTATTTTAGCCAGTCTTGGCACTTCGGGCGTGGTGCTGGCCCACACCGATCAGATGCATCACGATCCGCAGGGCAGAATTCATAGTTTTAATCATTCGGTTCCAAACCGCTGGTATCTGATGGGCGTAACCCTATCCGCCGGATTTTCCATGAGCTGGCTGAAAAATAATATCGTTGAAAAAGATTATGACGAAATTAACCGCCAGGCGGCAGAAGTAAAACCCGGATCGGAAGGCGTTATGTTTCTGCCTTATCTGGCCGGTGAACGTACGCCACACAGGGATCCTCTGGCGCGCGGTGTTTTCTTCGGGCTTTCCGGAATTCATTCCCAAAAACATATCATGCGCTCTGTGTTTGAAGGCGTAGCTTTTGCATTAAGGGATTCACTGGAATTAATTAAAAATCTCAATATTAAACCCGGTCAGATTCGTATTACGGGCGGAGGGGCAAAAAGCGCATTATGGAGGCAGATTATGGCCGACGTTTTCGGCTATCCGGTGCATACCATGCAGTCTGAGGAAGGCCCTGCTTTTGGCGCAGCCTTAATTGCCGCAACCGGTGCAGGCATTTACAAAACTCTGCAGGATGCCGTTGACCAGACCGTAGGATTGGGTGATGTCACGGAACCCATTAAAGAAAATGTCAGCCGGTATAATGAGATATATCCTCTGTTTGGACCGTTATATAAAGCGCTGAAAGAAGAATATAAAAAGTTTTATTCTGTAATGGGATAACGAAAGGTAAATAT
>RQOG01000092.1 GCA_003854985.1 Calditrichota bacterium | reverse complement strand
TGGTTAAGTGCGCCTGTATCGGGTTATAGCCGGGATTGTCTGGCTCATCTGTCAGTCTATCGACTGACACCTGCCCTTAATAAAAAGGGAAGGCGTTTCTTGTGCAAGTTTTTTCTTCGTGCTCTTCGCGTTCTTCGTGGTTTTCTTAGCATTTTTAAATCACGTAAGTATATATTCCCGGATGCAGGCGGTTTAAAAAGCCACAGGCTTTATCTTTACACTGGCAGTTTTACACAAATCTATTTTCATGGTTAAGTGCGCCTGTATCGGGTTATAGCCGGGATTGTCTGGCTCATCTGTCAGTCTGGCGACTGACCACCTTCCCTTAATCAGAAGGGAAAGTTTTTATTGTACAATTTTTTCTCCGTGTCCTTCGTGTGGTTTTCATAGAATTTCAAATAGAAGTGCGCGGCAGGCATTAATCCTGCTCTATTAAAGTTTTTTTATTTTAGGAATAAAAAAACCATACTTTTTGTTGAAAAAATTAAAGTTATAACATAAATTCAAAATGCGATTATAAAGGTCGCATTTTATTTGAGCATAAATAGGACTAAATTTATCGTATTTAAAAAATGTTAAGACTGAGCAAAAAAATAGAATATGCATTGATCTCGATTCTGGAAGTCGAAAAGCATGCCAATTTAGAACCGGTGTCCGCGAAATTCATTTCCAGGCGTTATAACATTCCCGGTGAATTATTGGGTAAAGTTCTCCAGACACTTGTCAGAAATAATATTCTGAATTCCGTTCAGGGAGTAAAGGGCGGATATGCCTTAAGCCGTTCATTGGGGGAAATAAGTATGCTGGATGTGATGGAAGCTATCGATGGTCCCGTTGCGCTTACCGCCTGTATTGATGGCGATTTTAATAATTGTGATCAATATCCCAGCTGTAATATCAGAGTCTCTATGGAAGTTGTCCAGAATGATCTGGAAATCTTTTTCGCGGGCATCAGCATGCAGGATCTCAAGACTAAATCAAATAACATCTTTATAATTTCGGAAATGGACAAATTAAAATCCGCTAACAAAAAAAATCTTTTCAGAGAAAAAATAAACTAAGGTATATTAAATGAGCACAGAGATAGAGAAAATAGAATCCTTAACCAAAAAGGAATATAAATACGGTTTTGTCAGCGATATAGAAGCCGATACTTTTCCCCCGGGATTAAATGATGATGTTATCCAGGCTTTATCTTTAAAAAAGAATGAACCACAATTTCTTACGGAATGGAGACTGAAAGCATTTCATCATTGGCAGACCATGAAAGAGCCGCGCTGGGCGAAGGTTCATTACCCGGAAATCGATTACCAGGCTATTTCGTATTATTCCGCGCCGATGAAAAAACCCAAATATAACAGCCTTGATGATGTAGATCCGGAATTATTAAAAACCTATGAAAAATTAGGTATACCGCTGGCGGAGCGGGAAAAATTAGCTGGTGTAGCCGTGGACGCTGTTTTTGACAGCGTTTCGGTTGCCACAACATTCAAGGAAAAACTATCCGAACTGGGCATAATTTTCTGTTCTTTTACCGATGCCGCGCAAAATTATCCGGACCTTGTTAAAAAATATCTGGGGTCGGTTGTACCCATGACGGACAATTTTTTTGCCGCCCTTAACTCGGCTGTTTTCAGCGACGGTTCTTTTGTTTATGTTCCGAAAGGCGTCAGATGCCCGATGGAACTTTCAACGTATTTCAGAATAAACGCGGCGGAAACAGGTCAGTTTGAACGCACCTTAATTGTGGCGGATGAAGGCAGCTATGTCAGTTATCTGGAAGGATGTACGGCGCCGATGAGAGATGAAAACCAGCTCCATGCCGCCGTTGTTGAACTGGTTGCTTTAAAAGATGCCCAGATAAAATATTCTACGGTGCAAAACTGGTATCCGGGGGATACAAAAGGCAAGGGCGGAATATATAATTTTGTAACAAAACGGGGCATTTGCAAAGGAGATCATTCGAAAATCTCCTGGACTCAGGTAGAAACCGGTTCTGCAATAACGTGGAAATATCCCAGCGTAATACTTAAAGGTGATCGTACGGTTGGTGAGTTTTATTCCGTAGCCATGACCAATAACTATCAACAGGCTGATACCGGTACAAAAATGATACATTTAGGCAAAAATACAAGCAGTACGATTGTGTCCAAAGGCATATCAGCCGGCAGGAGTAATAATTCTTACCGTGGTCTGGTTAAAATTCTAAAGAATGCGCATAATGCCCGTAATTTTTCTCAATGCGATTCCCTGTTAATCGGCGATAAATGCGGTGCGCATACATTTCCCTATATCGAAGTGAATAATACGTCTTCCAAAATCGAACATGAGGCGACTACTTCGAAAATAGGGGAAGATCAGATATTTTATCTTAACCAGCGCGGTATTTCTACTGAGGACGCTGTATCAATGATTGTGAATGGTTACTGTAAAGAAGTGTTCAGAGAATTGCCCATGGAATTTGCAGTTGAAGCCCAGAATTTACTCAGCCTGAGTCTGGAAGGAAGCGTAGGATAATTAAAACGGAGAAAATATGTTAGAGATAAAGAATTTAAAGGCTTCCATTGACGGAGCGCCTATTCTTAACGGAATAGATTTAAAAATAAAACCCGGCGAAATTCACGCTATTATGGGACCAAACGGTTCGGGAAAAAGCACGCTGGCTAATGTGCTGGCCGGTCGCGAGGAGTTTGAGGTAACCAGTGGAGAAGTTACATACTGCGGTCATAATCTGCTTGAATTAGCCCCGGAAGAAAGAGCACGGGAAGGTTTATTCTTAGCCTTTCAGTACCCGGTGGAAATTCCGGGGGTCAGCAATACCTATTTTCTTAAAACGGCCCTGAATGAAATCCGGAAACATCAGGGACTGGAAGAAATTGACGCTGCAGATTTTTTAGCCCTTGTCAAACAGCGAATGAAAACGGTGGATTTGGATGAAAGTCTGCTAAAACGGCCTGTGAATGAAGGTTTTTCCGGCGGCGAAAAGAAGAAAAACGAAATATTCCAGATGGCTGTGCTCGAACCTAAACTTTCAATTCTTGACGAAACTGATTCCGGCCTGGATATTGATGCCTTAAAAGTGGTTGCCAATGGTGTTAATGCGCTCAAAGACAATAAAAATGCTTTCCTGGTGGTTACGCATTATCAACGGTTGTTGGAATACATCGTACCTGATTTTGTTCACGTTTTGTATAAAGGGAAGATTGTCAAATCCGGCGGCAGGGAATTGGCCCTGGAACTGGAAGCAAAAGGTTATGACTGGCTGAAAAACGGAAACGGACAGGGGAGTTGACTTATGGATCAACCAACTATGGATCTGACCGGCTATTTAAATAATTATAATACACTGCTGGATCATTTGAACGGAAATAATGACGGGCGCCGAATAGCCGTCCGCGATCAGGCTTTTTCTTTCTTTAAAGAAAACGGCTTTCCTTCTACAAAACAGGAATCCTGGCGCTTCACGGATGTCAGCCCGATTGCCGCAAAAAAATTTATCCATTCTCTGGAGCCTGATGAAAATTTAGTTCGGGAATCAGAGATAAATACTTATCTATATCCGGACTGGGACGGCATTCAGCTTGTTTTTATCGATGGGCAGTTTAGTCATCGGTTTTCCGCTATTCCTAAGAACCTTGATCAAAAAATCAAAATAACCAATCTAAGATCTTTACCCAAGACTCAGCAGAAATTACTAACCGAAATTCTGGAGAAAAGCAGCGCTAAAAATGATAACGCCTTTACCGCTTTGAATACGGCTTTTTTCAGCGACGGCATCTGGATAGAATTAGCCGACAATGTGGGAAGCGAATTGTCTGTTCATCTGGTGCATATTGCTTCCGGCAGGCAGGAAAATATCGCGTATTTTCCAAGAAATGTAATTAACATCGGGAAAAATTCATCCATAAACTTAACCGAAACTTTTCAAAGTCCCGGCAATAGCTTATATTTCTGTAACATTGTTACGGATATTAATATTGCGGAAAACGCCAAGATGGATCATATAAAAATCCAGGCGGAAAGTCTTTCTGCTTTTCATGTTTCACATACTTATATAAATCAGGAAAAACAGAGCGCTTATAAATCCTGTGTTTTTTCCTCAGGAAGCGCTCTGGCAAGAAACAGCATTAATGCCATAGTGTATGGAGAAGCCTGTGAAACCGAACTGGACGGGCTTTATCTGGGGCATGGCAGTCAGTTGATCGATAACAACACGCATATCGATCATGCAAAACCGCATTGTCACAGCAGGGAAATATACCGTGGAATACTTGCCGATAAATCGCGCGGTGTTTTTAGCGGAAAAATTATGGTGCACCCTGACGCCCAAAAAACCGACGCCAAACAGAGCAACAACTGTTTATTATTATCTGAGGAAGCGAAAATCAACTCTAAACCTCAATTGGAAATTTATGCAGATGATGTTAAGTGCACGCATGGCGCGACTGTAGGTCAGTTGGATGAGGAAGCTTTGTTTTATTTGCGGTCTCGGGGAATTGCCAGAAATACGGCCAGAAATATTTTAATTTATGCCTTTGCGGAAGAGATTATTGAAAATATTGCCGATGATAAAACAAAAAACAGTATTGAAAACCTGATTTTAAATCGATTAAATAAGGATATGAATTTTAATAAGGAATGAAACAATACTAATTATGGATGCAGAATTCAGGGAACTCTACCAGGAAATTATTCTTGAACACAGTAAATCGCCGAGAAATTTTCGGCGGATGGAAGATGCTACACATAAACTTGAAGGCAGAAATCCACTTTGCGGAGATCAGTATACCATCTATTTAAAAATTGAAAACGGTATAATTGCCGACATTAGTTTCGAAGGATCAGGCTGCGCTATTTCCAAGGCGTCTGCCTCTGTGATGACATCGGTTTTAAAAGGTAAAAGCATAGCTGAAGCAAAAAAACTTTTTGAACAATTTCACGATATCGTAACCGGAGTCAAAACTACCGGCGACGATACGGATATATCCAGGAAAATAGCGGCTTTTTCCGGAGTGGCCGAATACCCGGTCAGGATTAAATGCGCGACCCTGGCCTGGCATGCTATGAGAAATTCCATAGAGGGCGTTACAAACTCCGTCACAACTGAGGAAAAGTAAATGAGCGATACCGGCAATGAACTCAACAGGGATAACATTATAAAAAAGCTCAAAACGATCTATGATCCGGAAATTCCGGTGGATATTTATGAACTCGGACTGATCTATGATATGCAGATAATAGAAAACAAAGATGTAAAAATTGCCATGACTTTAACATCTCCCAATTGCCCGGCTGCGGAGATATTGCCCGTTGAAGTAAAGAAAAAGATAGGTCAGCTTTCAGGTGTCAAAGAAGTCGAGGTCGAAATTATCTGGGATCCGCCCTGGAATCCAGAAATGATGTCGGATGTAGCTAAAGTACAACTGGGATATTACTAAACAGAGAAGTCAATGAAGACCAAATTTGATCCGTTAAAATACCGTCCTGATTTTCCAATACTTAAGCAGAAAATTCATGGATATCCGCTTGTATATTTTGATAATGCGGCCACAACACAGAAGCCTAAAATGGTAATCGACGCCATAAAGAATTTTTATGAAAGAGACAATGCCAATGTGCATCGTGCCATTCATCAGTTGGGTGAAAGAGCAACCGAAGCCTATGAAAAAGCCCGGAAAACAATCGCCGGCTTTATCGGAGCGGAATCGGAGAAACAAATTGTGTTTACAAAAGGAGCTACCGAATCCATCAATCTTGTGGCGAGTGCCTGGGGCAGAAAATATATTTCCGAAGGGGATGAAATAATCGTCAGCGAAATGGAGCACCACAGTAATCTTATTCCCTGGCAGTTATTAGCCAAAGACGTTGGCGCAGTATTAAAAATTTTACCTATAAATCTGGACGGTACTTTGGTTTTTAATGAGTTTGAACATATTCTGTCAAATAAAACAAAACTGATTGCCGTAACACATATGTCCAATGTTTTTGGAACCATAAATCCCATCAAAAAAATTGTCAGTATGGCGCATGACCGGGGTATACCGGTTTTGCTGGATGGTGCCCAGAGCGTTCCCCATTTGCCCATTGATGTCGGTTTTCTGGATTGCGATTTTCTGGTGTTCAGCGGGCATAAGATGTGCGGCCCAACCGGTATAGGCGTTCTTTATGCAAAAATCAATCATCTGGAAAATATGAATCCTTACCAGGGTGGCGGAGAAATGATCAGCAGCGTTTGGCTGGACAATGCCACATGGAATGAAATTCCTCATAAATTTGAAGCAGGTACGCAGAATATTGCCGGTGCTATTGGATTGGCAAAAGCGATAGAATATCTTGAATATGTGAACATGAGAGATATAACCCTTTATGAACAAGACCTGGTGACTTATACCATAAATAAACTGATGAGTATTGACGGCGTTGTAATTTATGGAAATGCTCCGGCAAGGGGTGGGGCTATCTCCTTTAATCTGGATGATATTCATCCTCATGATTTAGCCCATTTTCTTGATCAGAAAGGTATCGCAGTGCGCGCCGGACATCATTGTGCGCAACCAATAATGCGTAAACTCAATTTAGCCGCCACCACAAGGGCGAGCCTGTATTTTTATAATACCGTCGAAGAAGTAGATTATCTGGCAGAACAATTAGTGGAAGCAAAGAAATTTTTTAATTTATAATTGTTTCCTAATCTGTTAAATAATAATATCTTAAAATGAAAAAAAATAATTTGCTAATTTATCTGAATAGAATTGACGATAACTTTTATTAAGGGTAAAATAAATGGAGAAAGATCATGAAAAAATTTTTGTTCTTTTCTTTAATTCTATCCATATTGTTGATCATTGCAGGATGCGAAAAATCCGATCAGGAAAAAGGAATAGAAGCTTTTCAGGCCGATCAATATCTGGATGCCATCAATTATCTTTACAAGTCCTATCAGATTGATTCCATCCAATTTAATCAGCATGAAATTCTTGCTCTGGCGTTTTTATACCGTGGAAATGAATTATACGGAAAGACAAAAAACGTAAAATCGTTCCAGGGTAATATTGATGAAGCTAAAAAATTCATCAGATCAAATGCATCGGATTCGCTGATGTCAGAGTACAGAAAAAGCCTGATTTTACTGGCTCAGGCCTATCGTGTTGCCAAACCGAAAAGTGACCTGGAAAGAGAAAATTTCTTTTCCAGGGCGCTTGATAATCTGAATGAGTGTTTAGCGATTGACAGTACCGATACGGAAGCTTTAAGCGTTATGGAGGAAATAAAGATTGATAACTTTCAGGCCTTGCTGGATAAAGCTAACAGCGCCTATGAAAGAGCAGGGAGAACACGGGATTATAGTTTGTATAATACCGCTGAATATTATGTCAAGCAGGCCGCGCAAATGGACAGCAAACATCCGGATGTAAGAAACCTGATCAGCAAAATACGAATGAGAACGGTAAATATTCTCGATCCGAGAGAAGGATTATCTTTTGCAATATATAAAGAACTGTATGAAAAGAAGTTTTATATTTTACTGACCGGAATTAAAAATTACTGGAATAGGCCGGTTAAAATAAATGTAGATAATTTTGAACTTATGGATGTGGCGGGAAATAAATATACCATCGATAAAAGGGAACTTGAAGGCCGCCGGATATTCGGACATCCGTCCATAACCGATACGACACTGACCCCGGGTAATCCTTTTATAGAAGCGGAACTTGTCTTCGGAGTGCCCGAAAAAGTTTATTTAAAACAACTTATTTACCATATCAACGATTCCGATGTTAAGGTAAAATATTTTCGTTGATCTGAGCCGGATACAAACGCCTTTTTTGTTTATAAATAAATTTGAAATTCATATTATTGATATTTATATTCAAAGCTCGTTTTTTTCAGGAGAGATTGCGGAGCGGTCAAACGCAACAGACTGTAAATCTGTCGACAAATGTCTTCGGAGGTTCGAATCCTCCTCTCTCCACTAACCCCTTGTCCTTGGCAAGGGGTTTTTCATTTTTAAAGGGTAAAATATTTTGATTTTACTTGATTTAGATATTAAATTCAAAGTTCAATTTTTGGGGCGGTAGCTCAGTTGGTTAGAGCGCTACGTTGACATCGTAGAGGTCGTGAGTTCAAATCTCTCTCGTCCCACCCCATTAACCACGGGATTATCTCGTGGTTTATTTTATAAAGGCGTTAAAGGAAAGGACTCGGCAAGGTGAGTCAGATAACTATAAGATTTCCAGATGACTCTGAAAAACAATTTCAGACAGGAATTACTGCTCAGAAAATTGCCGCTGATATCAGTAAGAATTTAGAAAAGAACGCTGTGGCGGCAGAATTTGACGGCAAGCTGATAGGTTTACAGGAAGAATTAAATAAATCCGGTTCATTAAAGATATTAACGTTTAACGATCCGCAGGGAAGAGATTTATTCTGGCATTCATCCGCCCACCTGATGGCACAGGCAATCAAGCGTATCTGGCCGGAGACCCAGTTAGGTATTGGTCCGCCTATTGATGATGGCTTTTATTATGATATCGATCTTGATCATTCGATTACCCCGGAAGATTTCGAAAAAATAGAAAAAGAAATGGGAAAAATAGTTGATGAAGATCTTCCGACAAAGAAAATTATTATGTCTCCTAAGGAAGCGCTTGAGTTTTTCAGAAAAAAGAAAGAAATGCTCAAGGTTGAGCTGATTGAAGAGTTGGAAAAGAATGGCGAAACGATTTCCGCATATTCTCAGGGAGAGTTTACCGATCTTTGCCGCGGACCTCATATTTCATCAACCGGAAGGCTGGGAAAGAATTTTAAATTATTATCCGTTGCGGGCGCCTACTGGCATGGCGACGAGAAAAATAAAATGCTGCAACGAATTTATGCCGTAAATTACCCTGATAAAAAAATGCTGAAGGAGCATCTGCACAGAATCGAAGAAGCAAAGAAAAGAGACCATCGAAAATTAGGAAGAGAATTGGATCTTTTCAGTATTCAGGAAGAAATTGGTCCGGGTTTGGTGTTATGGCATCCCAAAGGCGCCTTGATTCGTCACATGATAGAAACCTATTGGAAAGAAGCCCATTTGCGAAATGGTTATCAACTGGTAGCCACCCCGCATATTGCCAAATTACAGTTGTGGGAAACCAGCGGTCATACCGGTTTTTACCCGGAAAATATGTTCAGGCCTATGGAAGTGGACGAAGTCGAATATCAGTTAAAACCAATGAACTGTCCCTTCCACATGATGATCTATAAATCACAGATTCGCAGTTACCGCGATTTGCCTATACGCTTTGCCGAATTAGGAACGGTTTACCGCTATGAGAGATCCGGCGTTCTTCATGGACTGATGCGTGTAAGAGGATTTACTCAGGATGATGCGCATTTATATTGTCATCCTAATCAGATTACGGAAGAAATTTGCCGGGTACTTGATTTTAACGCCGAGATATTATCCCGCTTTGGTTTTACGGATTATGATGTATATCTTTCTACAAAGCCGGAAAAGTATGCCGGTACCGACGAGGAATGGGAACATGCGACCGAGGCGTTAAAAAATGCCCTGGAACAGAAAGAGATGAAATACGTGATAGATCCGGGTGAAGGTGTTTTTTACGGACCCAAAATCGACATCAAAATAAAAGATGTACTCGGCCGCTCCTGGCAATGCTCGACCATTCAGGTTGATTTTAATCTGCCGGAGCGATTCGATCT
>RQOG01000091.1 GCA_003854985.1 Calditrichota bacterium | reverse complement strand
TTGCATTCTGATAAGGATTTTGATTTAATGGAAAAACATCTGGGATTAAAAATCTTCAGTTAGAATATATTCAGGCGGTGCACGTATTAAAAAAGTTCTTAATTAAATGGTGTTCTTCGCTTGCGCCAATGGCAAATGATTATATTCAGCATCCCATAATTTTCCACAAATCTGTTTTCCTGGTTAACATGCGTGTATCGAGTCATAGTTATCTAACCCATCAGTCAGTCTGTGACTGACACATGCCCTTAATCAAAAAGGAAGGCTTTCGCTGTGCAAATTTTTTCTTCGTGTTCTTCGTGCCCTTCGTGGTTTCCTTAGAATTTTTAAATTACGTAAGTATAAAATTCCGGCGGCATGAGGTTTAAAAAACCAGGCTCTATCTTTAGGCCGGTGGCTTTCCATAAATCTGTTTTCCAAGTTTCCAAGTTAATACGCGTGTATCGAGTATTTAGCCGGGATTGTCTGCCCCATCCGTTCAATTAGTCGACTGACCTCCTGCCATCTTCCCTTAATAAAAAGGGAAGGGTTTTCTTGTGCAAGTTTTTTCTTCGTGCTCTTCGTGTCCTTCGTGGTTTTCTTGGCATTGATGTATCACGTAAGTATAAAATCCCCATAACCACTGTATTGGCAAAGCAAATTTCATAAAAGTTTTAGTAGAATCTGTCATTTTCTTTTTCTATATTTCCTAAGCCATTTTTTTAAAATGGTAGATTGCGTTTAAATCATTTGGACGTAGGGGGTGTAATGCGATTTTTACATTTATTCTGTTTAATTTTATTTTTCACTATTCTCACTGTTCATTCACAGCCTATTCCTGTAGGGGAAGAAGCATTGGGAACCAGGTCCTATGATCAGTATGAAAAACCGGCCGTATGTCAAAGTTGTCATACCGATATCTACCAGCAATGGACTCAGGTCATGATGTCACAGGCTTACATGCATCACTGGGATGAAATCGAGTATTTCGATCTGGCTGTGGAACACAGCAAAAAGGATCCGTTTTTTAAGGCGGCGTCGGACGGATGCAACGGCTGTCATACGCCTATGGCCTTTTTAGCAGGTGATGTGCCGCCTCCGAGACCGGTAGAAAACAGCCGGGCCAATGAGAGCGTTAACTGCGATATATGCCATACGGTTACCGGTTTTCATGGCGATGAACCGTTTAACTTTAACTATATTTCAGAACCGGGAAAAACAAAATACGGCGCCAAACCGGGACTGGTATCCCCGCATCATGTAACCAAAGAACTGGATTTTATCCGTCAAACCGAGTATTGCGGTACCTGTCATAATGAAAAAAACCCCTTTGATATCTGGGTAAAATCAACGCAATTTGAATGGAAAGAAGGACCCTATGCAAAAGAAGACGTTACCTGCCATGTCTGCCACATGCCCAAAGCGCCCGATCGCAGCGCTCTGATGGCGAAAGAGGACATGGTCGCCCAGCACTTGTTTCATGGCGCTCACGATCCGGGAAAGGTAGCCAGCGCTATCGAAATACGTATGCATCCGGTTCAGAGAGAGGTTGAAATCGATGAAATGGTCGTGTTAAAAGTTCAACTTTTTAATGCCAAAACAGGTCATAAATTTCCCACGGGATCAGTGGAAGACCGCATCGCCTGGCTGCATGTAACCGCAACAGATTCTGAGGGTAAAACCTATCATCTGTCCGTCGACAAAAAAGGATTCGAAGGTGAGGAGTATACCATTGGCGCAGATGCTCTTGCCTACACAGATATGGGAATTCCATTAGGCATAGATAATTTTAAGGGCGTTCAGCGCGACGGCATACCAGTTGGCGACAGAATCTTTCGCATGCCGTACTTTGACGAAAACGGCGTCATGACCATTATGCAATGGAATACGCGGTCTTTGGGTGTGGATTACCGCATCGGTCCGCGGGAAACTAAAATCGAAACTTATACCTTTGAACTGCCATTGGATATCGCTCCTGGAAAAGTAACTTTTAAAGCACAGTTAAATTATCAAAAACTGGTAAAACCGGTGGCGGATTTTCTGAAAGTGCCTGAAGATGAAAGTGAAATAATGATCGTGAATACCGCCACGACCTGGGTGGAAATTTACGAATAATTGAATCAGACAAAATTGTCTTTATTACATCCATAAATAGAAGGGGAAACTGATGATGAAGCTATCCGTAATATTTAAACTGTTCATCTATGCATTGATTTTTTTCTCATTTATCTGGCCGGAAACCGGTAACGCGATACCGGCTTTTGCCAGAAAATACAAAATCTCCTGTAATACCTGTCATACGGTTTTTCCGCGTTTAAAGGCCTACGGCGATGAATTTGCCGGTAACGGTTTTATCATCAAGGAAAAGGAAAATGAAAGGGATTATGTTACAGCCGGCGATGATCTGTTATGGCTGAATAAAGATTTTCCTGTTGCCGCCAGAATTGATCTGATTGCCGCTCACGAGCAGGGACAAAAGGTTGAAAATGATTTGCGGATTCCATGGGGATTAAAACTTCTTTCCGGTGGAACGCTTTATAAAAACATTGGCTATTATTTTTACTTTTACATGCAGGAGCATGGCAAAATTGCCGGCGTTGAGGACGCCTATATTCATTTTGATAATATTTTTAATACGAATCTTGATGTTATGGTAGGTCAGTTCCAGATATGTGATCCTCTCATGAAGCGCGAATTGCGTCTGACCTATGAGGATTATATGATATATAAAACAAAGATTGGAAATTCCACCATTAATCTGGCTTATGACCGTGGACTTATCCTGGCTTACGGCATTGAAAAATCGGGAACTGATATTGTAGCCATGATCGTAAACGGAAATGGAATACCGGAAGAAGTTGATGGTAAGCTGGATCAGGATAACCATAAAAACATCGGTTTACGGGTAAATCAGAGTATTGCCGACTTTTTATCGATCGGGGGATTTTATTATTTCGGTAAGGAAAATTCTCCGGATACCAGTTTGACCAATCAGGTAACCTATTATGGCCCGGACATAATTTTAAGCGCAGGGCCATTCGAATTAACAGCGCAGTACCTAATGCGGGAAGACGATAATCCATATTTTACAGGTTCCGCATCGAAGATAAAAACAGAAGGATATGTGGCTGAATTAGTTTTTTCACCTGATATAGAACGATCGCGTTATTGTATCACCGGTTTGTATAATCTGGTCGATTCGGAGTATTATAAATATGAAACGGCTACATTAAGTTATACTTATCAACTTGCCCGAAATCTGCGTTTACTGACGGAATATACCCGTGATTTAAATGAAGAAAAAAATCGGTTTGTTTTAGGCGTTATCAGCGCTTTTTAAATGTAAACCATAACTTTAAATATCTTTAGAAAATGCCTTAAATATTTGATAATTTTTAAGGCATTTTTTTGTATAGAGTCGGAATCAACCTGATTTAAGGTTTACCAGATTATGTTTGTTTTTTCTCCGGCGTTCAGGTTGATTTCTTTTTCTTCATCCCTGAATTTTAAAACAGTTTTTCCGCCTTTTCTGGCTGATACCGATACTGTTTTAGGCATGGCATTCTGCCATGTCATCTCGATAACAAATCCACCCCTGGCACAGATACCTTTTACCGATCCTTTATCCCATGCATCAGGAAGGGCGGGAAGCAGAATGATTTCGTTTTCGGTTGACTGCATCAGCATTTCAATAACGGCCGCGGCGCCGCCAAAATTACCGTCTATCTGGAAGGGAGGATGCGCGTCAAATAAATTGGGATAAGTGCCGCCGCCTGAATTTGACTTTCTGATGGCATCAGGCTCCACATAAGAAAGTAATTCCCGGTACATTTTATAAGCGCGGTTACCGTCCACCAGTCTGACCCAAAGATTAATGCGCCAGCCTTTGCTCCAACCGGTGGTTTCATCGCCTTTAATTTCCAGCGTTTTCCGGCAGGCTTCGGTTAATTCCGGCGTTAATAGAGGACTGATATGATGTCCCGGATATAAGCCGAATAAATGTGTTTGATGCCGATGCTTCGGATCTTCTTCTTCCCAGTCGAAATACCATTCCTGTAAATTTCCTTTTTTACCGATCTGATATGGATGCAGACGCTCCAAAGATTTAACCAGCTTTTCTCTAAATCCGGCATCCCTGTTTAAAAGTAAGGATGCCTTTATGGTATTCTGAAAGCATTCGCGGATCATGGCCAGGTCTGCTGTACAGCCATATAAAGTAGCTCCATGGTAACCGTCATCTGTTATATACCTGTTTTCAGGAGAAGTACAAGGAGAAGTAATTATGCGTCCTTCTTTATCTTCAATCAGCCATTCCAGGCAAAATTGCGCCGCTCCTTTCATAAGGTCATATGCGTCAATTGATAAAAAAACAGTGTCCTGGGTAAATAGAAAATGTTCCCACAAATGAGCGCTTAGCCATGCGCCGGCCATATACCAGTTTGCCCAGACGGGATCGCCCTGACTAAAGTCGCCAACCGGATTGCTCATAGCCCAGATATCCGAATTGTGGCAGGCTGTCCATCCGTTAATACCAAAAAATGTCTTCGCCGTGATAGCGCCTGTTTCCGATAAGTTTTTTATAAAACTCAGCAAAGGTTGATGCATTTCTGTAAGATTAGCGTTTTCCGCCAGCCAGTAATTCTCTTCCACATTGATATTGGTAGTATAATTACTGCTCCATGGCGGCCTCAGATATGGATTCCATAATCCCTGCAGATTGGCAGGAACGCCTGTGGTTCGCGAGCTACTGATCAATAAGTAACGACCATATTGAAAATAAAGAACTTCCAGGTTTTTATCCTCTTTGCCTTCGGAATACCGTTTTAACCGTTCATCGGTCGGCAGATCAGGCGCGTTTGTTTCGCCTAATTCCAGTTTAACGCGTTTAAAAAATTTCTGATAATCCTCAATATGATTTTGTTTCAGAGTATCAAATGATTTGGCCGAAGCGGATATCAACTGTTTTTTAGCAATGGTTTAATTATCCAGACCTTCAGTAGCAGGGTTTTTATCAAAGCCATTGAAGCTGGTAGATGTGGAAATAAATATCATTGCTTCCGTGCTCTCTTTTAAACAAAAAGCGCTGTCCGTATAAGTAATCTGACCGTCTTTATTTTTGATTTTAGATAGCAAAGTAAAACGTGTACCCCTCTTTTCGTCAAATATTACGGCATTCGGGATATCGCCTCTATAACTCGGTTCAGCCTTAACCGGCGCATATCCGGTAGCCTGTAAAAGGGTATCAGTTATGGTGATTTTGTTCTTTAGCAGACTCTCAAACCGGAGCCGAAAGTTTAAAGCTCCTTTTCGACTGGCTTTCAGCTTAATCACCATTACCTGGTCCGGAGGTGAAATAAAATATTCCCGGGAAAATTCTAAATCGTCAATTGTATAACTGGTTTTTGAGACAGCGTCTTCTATGTTTAATTCTCTGTGATATTTATTTGCTTTTCCGGTATGTTCAAAATCGATATATACCGTTCCAAGCGGGGCATAGGATTCTGAAAATTTGCCCTGAATATTTCGTTGCACGCTGTCAGCTAATTTATAGTCCTCATTAGCCAGGGCTTCTCTGATAAGCGGGATATATTTGTAAGCGTTAGGATTCATATGGGCGTTCACAAGCTTGCCGGACCATAATGTAGCATCATTTAAGTAGATTTTTTCCGAATGTATTCCTCCAAAAACGCAGGCGCCCATTTTACCGTTACCCAGGGACAGAGCTTCTTCAAAATACTCTGCCGGCTGATTATACCACAAAGTATGCGTTGATTGGCCAACCGATGTTCCTGCGCCTATTAAAAGAGATAGTAAAACAAAAAAAGTAAGAACCAGTTTCATAATTCATCTACTTTTTATTGATCTTATTTAAAAATATATCAATAGTCATGAAACCAGGCAAGATTATCTATATGGAGATTCAGAAAGGATTCATTATATCTTTATCTATTTGAACAGATATTTTTATTTATTATATATCCTGTCCATATTTGCCTGTATACCGATAGAAAACAAGAGAGGTTGATGATCAAAATCAAATTTTTCTTTATTTAACGGAATTGAAAGGCCAAACTGCATGACGGTTTTAATATATTGAAATCCTATTTTACCTGTTATCACAGGCTCGATAAAATATCCCGTCTGTTTTTGAAGACCTTGGGTTAAATTCAACATGACAATTCTTGTTGAAAAACTGCCGTCAATTGCTTTTGATGTTAATCCGATGCTGTGCTGCAGAAAAATCCGATTGCAATCGACGTCTACATAGTCATCCCAAAACAGAATCTCATGTTTTGCCTTTAATTTTCCAAAGCCAAATCCGGCAAAAGTTTCATAGCGTCCATAATCACCAATTTTTGTATAATAACCGGCACCGATCTCATAAAACTGATGTTTGTGAAAGCTATCGGTGGAATCAGAAGTTCTGTCGTCAAAGCTGCCATTCAGCATCACTCCGACATGATCGGTAAGCCCAAAGGCTATCTGCGGATCAAAACCGGATGAACCCACATATACGGTTCCCTGGAATTCTCCGTGATTACTCAGTAGGGGAGTATTCACAACATTCGGCACATAAGCCGGATTGCAGGAAGATAAAAACAAAGCAATTATAACTAAAAGTATAAAAAAAGCTTTTTGAAGTTTTGGATATTTCATTTTTTTAATTCCTGTCTTTTGTTAGACATAGGCTTATTTTTATTTAAGAGTTATCTTTGGCAAGAATATCTTCGACGGTTTAATTCCAGCCTTTAATTGATCAGAAGATTTTAATGGAATGTCAATTGCCGCGAGACCGCCCGTTCAGATGATCCCCTGATTCTTAAGCCAGGCATATCCGGCTTTTGATTTAAAAAATCGTTCCCTTTGAATTGCTTCTTTTTTTGTAGAAAAGGATTCGAAGTAAATCAGTTTGAATGGCCGGCGGTATTTTGTAGAACGCACCTTACCCTGATTGTGCGATTTTAGTCTTAGATCAAGGTCTGAAGAATGTCCATAATAGTATTTTTGATCTTTTTCACTTTGAAGTATATAGGCAAAAAACATAGCGGAGAGACAGGGATTCGAACCCTGGGTACGCTAATGCGCACAACGGTTTTCGAGACCGTCCCGTTCAACCACTCCGGCATCTCTCCGAAAAGTACAAACTAACTCTCAATGATCATCGGATTGTAATAAAATCCTGTTAATATCCG
>RQOG01000090.1 GCA_003854985.1 Calditrichota bacterium | reverse complement strand
GCGTGGCAGTCAGCGGCGCTTACGCTTATGTGGCGGATGAAGGTGACGGTTTGCGGATCATCGATATTTCCAATCCAGCCGCTCCAACGGAAAGCGGTTTCTTTGATACGGGCGGTTCTGCTCTGGGCGTGGCGGTCAGCGGCGCTTACGCTTATGTGGCGGATGGCGGTGACGGTTTGTGTATCATTCAAAATAACCTGCTTGTTGGTATTGAAGAAAATTTAAGTCCAAATGCACAAAACTTTGTTTTGGAACAAAATTATCCTAATCCATTTAATCCGGTCACAAAAATTACGTACACCTTAAAAGAAGCAAGTGATGTAAAACTGGCAATTTATGATATCACGGGCAGAGAGGTAAGTACGCTTGTAAGTCAAAGACAAAATCTGGGGGAGTATTCTGTGACTTTTAATGCATATGATTTTGCAAGCGGCGTATACTTCTATAAACTTAAAGCCGGTTCATTTGAACAAAGCCGTAAAATGTTACTCGTAAAATAAAGCATAATAAAATAAGGTATTAAATATTGCGCTGGCGCTAAAATTCTTCCGAATGGCAATATCATTAGCATGAGGTTAATATCTGTATTTTGGGATTCGTTAATAGCATGTTTCTTACGCGATATTTATTTACCATTTGTGTAAAAAAGTCATGGCTATTGATTTTATATATTGGAATTTTTCCTTTTGATAAAATATTTTCTTCGCTTCACGACCAGGCATAAAAGTTTTTTCAATAAAGCGGTTTCATTTTTATAAATCATTATAAGTTTAGTAGCTGTTTATAGAAGGATTGATAGTACAAATGTGTTTTGATATATTGAGAAAAAAATTCTTACTAATAGATTTTAAATTACCATTAAAAAGGATATTTCATGTTAAATAGACATGTTGACTATTTAAAACAACTATTCAAAGAGTCACAAAAATTAAAAAACGGAGATCATGAAAGTTGTGAATCTTTAAGAACATCTGCATATTCAACAATTTGCTCTTTATTTGGAGAAGAATCAGTTTATGCCAAGCAATTGGGTAAATACATGAATGGAGCAGCTGGTGCATTTATAGAAAAATACAGAGCAATTCTTCATAGTTCGCTTAGAGATATCGAAAATGGCGCATTAGAAAAGTATGAACTTTATATATACTTAAACTCATTTGAAGACTTTCTAAAGCAAGCTAAACAACTCAATAATGGCGGAAATGAGGGAAAGAAACCTGCAGGTGTGTTAGTTTCGGCAGTGTTTGAAGATTTCTTATCAAGATTATGTAAAACCAATGGAGAGAATCCGCCAGATTCTGCAAAAAGTAAGATAGATCTCTTAAAATCTAAAAGCATTTTAAACACTATTGAATCTTCCAGAATGGAGACTATAAAAGAGTTGAGAAATAAAGCGATGCATGCAAAATGGGATGATTATGATAATTCAGATGTAGGTAAAGCTATTAGTGATCTTGAAGATATTTTATCTACAAAATTTGGTAATTAAGAATCTATCGCAATCTAACAAAATTAGGTATTAAATACTGCATCCATATAATAGTTCTGCCTTGGCCATCAAACAAAGCGGTATTTAGTACCTTGAGCCTGTCAGGCGGGAATGAAAAGAAATGATTATAGATGATCTTGTTGAGAAAAAAATTAACGAGTCGAGTTCACTTAATGAGTTAGTATTTATCTTAGATAAACTACTTAGGTATAATTCTGTATGGGAAGATGGCACGCTTTATTCTATACGCCAATTAGTTGCATATGTTGATGGACTTAAGGTTGAAATATTTCATAATGAACATCCACCACCTCATTTTCATGTTTCTACATCTGATTTCAAGGCTACATTTACAATTGAAACTTGCGACTTGATAGAGGGAACAATTGGTAAGCGAGAAAGAAAAATAATTGAATGGTGGCATAAAAAATCTTGTAAAAAGTTAATTGATATCTGGAATCATACAAGGCCGAGTGATTGCAAGGTAGGTAAAATTATAGTCTAGCATGCTTGCCTTTCCTGCTTTTGTCCTTAAAAATCAATAACAAAAATTATCCTCATACAAGATGAATGAATTATATATATACGCGGTAGACAATAATGCAAAATTTCAGAACCAGAAAAAATATCCGATTAAAAAATTACGATTATTCGACAGATGGTTTTTATTCCATTACGATTTGTTCAAAGAATAGAAAAATATATTCGGAAATATCATTGTAGGGGCGGTCGGCTGGCCGCCCGCTGTTACGAAAACCGTCCAATTAAACGAATTCGGCAGAATCGTAGACGAAGAATTAAAAAAATCACAAATCATCCGTAATGAAATCATATTGGATCAATATGTCATCATGCCAAATCATGTACATTGTATTATCGTTATCTCTGGTAATAATACGGGCGCCGGGATTATGGGCAGCCGACCGGCCGCCCCTACAAAGAAATCTTTGTCATTTTTTGTTAATGGTTTTAAATCGGCTGTGACTGAGCGTATTAATACTCTGCGCAATATGCCGGGTGAACCTGTCTGGCAACGCTCATTTCATGATCACATTATCAGGAATGAACGCTCTTTAAAGGCTATCAGAAAATATATTGCCAATAATCCGATAAACTGGAAAAAAGATATCGATAATTTAATAAATCCATAACAAAGAATTTCAGCGGATTTTGTGCCGCGCTGCACGCGGGTCGAAACCACTGAGTTTTGCCGTAACGGCTATCTGAAAAAAAATGTTTTAATCCATATTATGATTGTCTTGCCAGCTAAGGCTTATAAGATCGTCACTTCTTCCATGCGGAATATATTACGGCCACGCCGTTGAGCAATTTTTTATGATCAACATGGCTGAAGCCCGCTTTCATTATTTGTGACCGGAAATCCTGAATAGCAGGAAAATCCGCCACCGATGCCGGCAGATAATTATAGGCGCCTTTATCCCGGCTGATTAACCTGCCTATGAAAGGCAGCGCATAATTAAAATAAAGCAGATAAGGTTTTCTGAAAAATATTGACGAAGGCAGGGAAAACTCCAGTAAAATCACCTGCCCGTTTTTTTTGATTACTCTGTGCATCTCGGCCAAAGCCCGCGGAATATTTCCCATATTGCGGATGCCAAACGAGATAACGGCGGCGTCGAAAATTTCTGCCGGAAAAGGCTGTAATTCCCCGTCCGCTAAAACCAAATGGATTTTATCTGTTAACTTATTTGTTATAATTTTATCCCGGCCGATCCGCAGCATTTCACGGGCTATATCGACGCCTATAACCCGGCATTTTTTCTGGCTGAAAATTTCCAGGGAGAAATCGCCTGTTCCGCAGGCCACATCCAGAACAAGCTGATGCGGTTCAATGTTTAGCATTTTAATGGCTTTTTTACGCCAAAGGATATCCAGCCCGGCGCTTAGAATATGATTCAACACATCATAACGGGCGGCAATGGCGTTAAACATTCTCGTTACCAGTCGTTTTCGTTCTTCGCCCTGTTTAAGAACAATTTTAGTCAATTTCTTCCTGCCAGCCTGTAAATAGGTTCTGTTCGATTTTTAACAGGTTCAAAATCCGGGCGATAATAAAATCGACCAGGTCTTCAATGGTTTCGGGATAATGGTAAAAAGCGGGATTAGCCGGAACAATGACCGCCCCGGCATCATGCGCTTTTAACATATTTTCCAGATGGATCCGATTAAAAGGCGTTTCACGGATTAACAAAATTAAAGGCCTTCGTTCTTTAAGATTCACATCCGCGGCGCGTTCGATGAGCGTTTGGGCATAACCATTGGCAATACCGGACAATGTTTTCATTGAACAGGGGCAAACCACCATGCCTTCGGTAAAATATGAACCGCTGGCCGGACCGGCGTAAAAATTATCATCTGTCCAAAGCCGTATATTTTTTAGTTTTTGATCTTGGCCGTATTTTTCACTTAAAAAATCAGCGGCGGATTGCCGGTCGCAATTCCACCCCGTTTCATCTTCCATGATTTTTTTTGCCGGATCGGATATGATCAGTTCAACCTGATACGCTGCGGGAAGGCTTTTCAGCAAACGAAGCGGATAAATCATCCCCGAAGCGCCGGATATGGCAATTACCAGTCGTTTGGATTTTACGTTCATAAAAGATAAAGATCCCCTAATATCACCAAAAAGAAAACGATACTCACGATACCATTCATATTGAAAAAAGCCCTGTCTATTTCGGAAAGATTATTCTCGTTCACCAGGGCATGTTCATACATAAGCACGCCGGCGATGATGATCATTCCGGCGGTATAAATAAATTGAAACTGAGCCGGGACAGCCAGCCAGGCCAATAAACCAAAAGCGATAAGATGGCTGGCACGCGCAATCCAAAGCGCTTTCTTTACGCCCAAAATTGCCGGAATTGAATAGAGATCATGTTCCTTATCAAAATCAATATCATGACAGGCATAGAGAATATCGAAACCCGCCACCCAGAAAACGACGGCCGCGCTTAAAATAACCGGTTCCAGCGCAAAAGCGCCGGTTACCGCCAGCCAGGCGCCTGTTGGTGAAATACCCAGGCCAAGACCCAGAATATAATGCGAATAGCTTGTAAATCGTTTTGTGTAGGAATATAAAAAAATTGTCGCCAGGGCTACCGGCGATAAATAAAAGCACAACCAATTAAGCATAAAAGCCGACCAGATAAAAATAAGCGAGGATAAGACCACAAAAATTACGATATCCCTTTCCTGTATTTTACCCGTAGGTAAATGACGACCATTCGTTCTTGGATTGAGAGCATCATATTTTTTATCGACCAGCCTGTTAAAACCCATGGCGGCGCTGCGCGCGCTTACCATTGCAACAATAATCCAGATTAACTTGTTCAGAGTCAGTTCGCTTATCCGGTTCGCCATCACCGCCGCCGAAAGTGCAAACGGCAGAGCGAAAACCGAATGAGAAAATTTAATCATTTTACCATATTCCATTATCCGTTTTAATAACATGTAAGCGTACTCCATGATTTCGTTACAATAAAAGTCTCCGGTTTCATATTTTTTATTTCCGTTCCCGAAAACACATTAAACCGGGCTTTCCTGCCTTTCGATAAAGCGCCGTATTCATGGCCTTTCCCCAAAGCTTCCGCTCCGTTCAGCGTGCCCATTTTTAAAATTTCCGCATGATCAAGCCCCGGAAAACAGGCCGAAAGATAGGCTACTTCTTCATTCATATCAAGATCATGATTGCTGGCCAGGCTGTCCGTGCCGATACACAATGGTATTTGATGCTCCATCAAATCATAGACCGCAGGCATACCGGCGCCAAGTGTATTATTACTTCTCACGCACAGACAGACCGTATTCCCGGCTTTTTTTACAAGCATCATATCATCCTGCGTGAAATAAATTCCATGAACCAGTAAAAGTTTTTTATCCAATACACCGGTCGTTTTAAGATACTGTACAGGACTATGCCCCGGAATCTTCCAGGCTTTATCCCAGACATTGCGTTCCTCCAAAAATTTCCTGAACGGTCCCGAACCGTCATTTAATAAAATCATTTCATCCGGGCTTTCCGATACATGAATGGTTGAAACCGTTTCATGATCCAGAATCAGCCTGACTAATTCCGCACTGGTGGAATATAATGCATGCGGCGCAAGGTGGATTTCCCCCCGGAATGGTTCAATTTGCGCCAGGGCATTATTGTATAGATCATGCGCTTTTTCTTTCTGAAAACCAAGTAATTCATAAAAAACAACCCGTTCGGTTGCCGATTCTACCGGTTCTAAAAAGGCGCCATTGGTTAAATCGCCAATCAAAGCGGTTCCGGTTTTCGATAATTTTGCCAGCTCATTAGTAAAAAATTCCTGCATTCTGCCGGCTTCAATATTCTCTTCCCGCGCTGATACCAGCGACCTGACCCATGATGTAAAACTGCCTCCCAGGGAGACCAGGTTTTTAAGATAGCTTAACTCAAGATGGCAATGGGCGTTTACCCAGGCCGGGGCAATTACTGATTTTTCAAATTTTTCCGGAAGTATATTATATCTTTTGGAAAGTATCGCCGCGTGGTTTACATCAGTTATAAGGCCATTCTCTACCAGAATAGCGCCATTTCGCATAGGCTTTTCGGATACCGGCAAAATCCAGTCGGCTGTATACAGTTTCTTCAAATTTGTTCAGGCATTATTTTCAATTTAAAAGATTATATTCCATATCCCGTTGATGCGGCTCGTAACCGGCATCGGTAATCTGTCTTTTGATCTCATCCAGGGAAAGGCGGAAACCGGCGCCGGCCGCTGCCACTACATTCTCTTCAATCATCAGGCTGCCGAAATCGTTACCTCCGAATTGCAGACCTACCTGAGCGATTTTAGCGCCCATGGTCACCCATGATACCTGAATATTAGGGACATTGTCCAGCATCAGACGGGATATAGCCAGCGTTCGCAGATAATCGAAGGCGGAGGCTTTTTCTCCTCCCAGTTTTGTATTGTTCGGCTGATAGGTCCATGGAATGAACGCCGTAAAACCGCCCGTTTTGTCCTGAAGATTTCTGATCCTGACCAGATGTTCGATTCTGTCTTCGAGCGTTTCAATATGACCGAACATCATAGTGGCAGTGGTTTTCATGCCCAGATGATGAGCGGTTTCCATAACTTCCAGCCATTGACTTGTGGTGGTTTTATTGGCATTTAATTTTCTGCGAACTTCATCCACCAGAATTTCCGCGCCTCCGCCAGGTATAGACGCCAGACCTGCTTCTTTAAGCCTTATCAACGTTTGTTCCAGCGTTAAGCGGGAAATTTTAGCCACATAGGTAATTTCCGCCGGCGATAAACTGTGAATTCGTATTGTAGGATATTGATTTCTTATAAACCGGAACAGATCTTCAAAAAATTCTATTTTAAGAGCCGGATTCAATCCGCCCTGCATTAAAATCTGGGTACCGCCAAGAGCAATGGTTTCTTCTATTTTCCGGGCGATCTGATCTTTTTTAAGTACATATCCTTCGGGTGAGCCTACTTTTTTATAAAAAGCGCAAAAATCACATTGAGCAACGCAGATATTGGTATAATTGATATTACGATCGATAATATACGTCACCCGGCGGTGCGGATGAAGTGCCGTACGAACAAAATTACTGAGAAACCCGAGCGTAAGCAGATCGGCATTATTGAAAAGCACCAGTCCTTCCTGCGCAGAGATTCTCTCTTTTTTTAAAATCTTTTGTTCAATCTGGTTAAGACGGGCGTTCATAAAAAAGTAATTCCGGAATATGTTTGATTAAACCAAAATAAAAAGCGTACCTATAAAATTCCATTAAGCCTTCTTTTTCATCCTCGCCAAAAGTGTAAACAACATTTTTACATAAGTAATCATAATAAGCATCCCATGCCAAAGGATGGACGGATGCGAATTCCCGGGCGATTTCTTCCAGATTTTCCTTGCCGGCCTGATAGGATTGGCGGACAATTTCCAAATCATCTTTATTTATACTGAGTTCATGGCCCGCCCAGAGAGCAAAGACAAAAGGCAGACCGGTTAAATCGTACCATTCCTCGCCTAAGTCGAGATGCGAAGGGTTTTCTGCCTGGTAATGCAGAGCCCGGTCTCCTATGATAAGCGCGGCATCGGCCTTTTTAAACATTTCATTTAAATCCGGAGCCATAAACATATATTCGGGTTCAATCTGGAATTTTTCTTTCAGAATGATCTTCAGTAAGGCCACCGATGTGCGGGAACTTGTATCAAGAGCGATAACATTTAAATCCTGCAAATCTTTTTTAAAAAACAAGTTGACGCTTTTCACCGCGCCTTTGGAACTGATGCACAAATCCGGGATAATCTTCCAGCTACCCTTGCTTTGTGCATATTCGATGGATGGAATAATCCCTAAATCCACTTCGCCCTCTTTTAATCTCTGAGCGCACACAGAGGGCACATCTTTTTGCAGGATAAAATCATGTTGCACAATTCTTTTCTCAAGCCCGTAAACCAGCGGTTTCGCATTTAGAAAACTAACCAGACTTAATATTCGTTGCCCCGGTTTTGACGGGTCGATTGTTTTTTCCGCCGGTTTTGCATTAAATAATTCATTGATATCCATAAATCTACCTGTAATATTTAAGCGACTTCCCTGTTAACAGAGTTATAGAGCGCATCCCGCTCCACGGGTATAAACCCGCTTTCTGTAATCAATCCGATTAATTGCTTCCGGGTCAGCATTTGTTCGGAATCGGATCCGGCCATATGATAAATCTTTTCTTCCACAACGGAACCGTCTATATCATCGGCGCCGAAGGATAAAGCGATCTGGGCCATCTTTTTCCCAAGCATTACCCAGTAAGCTTTTATATGCGGAAAATTATCCAGAATGATCCTGCCGATAGCAATGTTTTTAAGATCATCAAATCCCGTCGCTTTGGGAAGTTTATGCAATTTTGTGTTTTCCGGATGAAAAGCCAGCGGAATATAAGCCAGAAAGCCGCCGGATTGATCCTGCGCTTCGCGCAAACGCAGAAGATGCATCACTCTTTCTTCATAAGTTTCGATATGACCGTAAAGCATGGTGGCATTTGTATGAACACCGCGCTCATGGGCAAGCGCATGAATTTTCAGCCATTCTTCTGCGGTAAGTTTATCCATAAATAACTTACGTTTTACACGGCTGCTGAACATTTCTGCGCCGCCGCCGGGCATGGTGTTCAGGCCGGCGTCAATTAATTCGTCAAGAACGCTGCCCCATGATTTTCCGCTTCTTTCCGCCAGGTACGCAATCTCAACCGCCGTATAGGCTTTTATATGCGCTTTAGGCCGGATTTCTCTTACCAGACGTATGACATCAATATAATAGTCATAAGGCAGCCCGTCATCCAGTCCGCCCACGATATGAATCTCATGAATATCTTCCTGAATCCTGTCCAACAGTTTGCGGCGGATCTGATCAAGACTTAACCGGTATCCTCCCTGCTGGCCCTCCTTGCGATAAAAGGCGCAGAAAAGACAACTATTTCTGCAAATATTCGTCGGATTAATATGCTGATTCAACGTGAAATAGGTATCTTTCCCGTTGCGTTCGCGGCGGAGATGATCGGCAATTTTACCTATCATCAGCAGATCATTGGAATGAAATAAACGTAATCCATCTTCAAATCCGGCGCGCTCACCTGACTTGATTTTATCGTATAAATCAATCAGCGAAGAATTTTTTATATATAACGGATCCATCAAAATCTATCCCGTTCGACATATTATGTTAAAATAAAAACTTCAAAAACGACCTTTAAATTCCTGATTGGCAAGAGCACTGAAATCCAGTTTATCGCTCTTGCCTGTTTAAAAAAACATTACGACTGTCAATCCAGCTTATAGATGGAATCCTGTTTATCTTCATGCCGGATTTCATCAACCGGTTCTTTTTTTTGCCAACCTGCATAAAGCCGGTTCGGCAGATTAATCACCCATCCGGGAATCGTTCCGGTGTTTCTGTAAGCATGCACAACACCGGGGGGAATTACCACAATACCCGGCTTTACTTCTCCTAAAGTAACTACCATTCGCTTTCCATATGTTCCGGATTTCTCCCGGCTATCCCATAAATATATTTTAAAATCAGACGGCCCTAAAAATCCAAAGTAATCGGTTTGATCTACATGTTCATGCGGGCCACGGGCAACACCCGGTTTTGTTTCGGATACATAATTCATCACCGGCCATTTGTCGCGGCTAATTTCATCCTGACGAAAGATTTCGGTTAGCCAGCCCCGCGCATCTTCCCGTTTGATTAATTCTTTTATAATGACACCGTCGATGTCGCCAAATTCAAAATTCACTCGTCCTCCACTTCATTTATATCTATTCTATGATAACAACTTTCTATTAAAGCAAACCGCGGAAAATTAATTGCCAACGAATACAATCCCACAATACTGTAAATAAAAAAAGTTTCCAGGTTAAGAGTAATGATATAGCTTATAAAACCGATCAGCACAATTAGGTTAGCAATCGACCAGATAACCATAAAATACCGGCGCATAATAATCATCGCTTTTAACAGCCAGACTGCTTTTTCACCCAGGTTTTTAACAAGATCGTCCACATCGGGTGAGGTTATTTGTAAATTACGGACCCGTGCCCTTTCCACAAGTTTCTCAGGCGTCAGGTAATTGCGTTTAATATAGATCACCAGAAATAACAATATCAAGGCTATAATCAGCAGCAGATTTAAAAATAAAGCTAAATTTGTCAGATATGGAGGCGAGATTAACCTAAATTCGTGAAAAATAAACGCAACAACATTTAATATGATAATACCTGACAAAATGGACAGCCATAATAAGCGATTTACCCTATGCAACTGCCTTGTCTTATCCCGCAGATTGTCATCCATTTTTACATCCTCTATTCAATATAGATATTGTTTTTTAACTTTTTGAGTTGCGACGATTTGCTTATGAATTCTTCTTTATCCAGGGCAAATTTCGGGCTTATTTCGATTTTAAACGATTCATAACAGGAATTCAATTCGGGGAAATTTACACCGACGGCATCTATCCATGACGCATACTGGCGGATCATATCTCTTTGAGCCGTTAAAGGACTGTCAATACCTTCATTATTTTTTACGGGACTGAATTCTTCTTCTCTTTCAACTTCAACGGAAATTATTTTGTCTGCATATTTAAGGGCATCGAAGACAAACGTCTCAAACTTATACCCGTTTTTATGATCAGGGTTTATAATTTCCCCATCCGAACTAATATAGGGAATGGATTTTCTGGCTAAATGATAAGGCAGTTTAAAGCCATGGTGGTTCAGCCTCTCAATAAAATCCAGGTTTAAATAGTGGATTGCGATTGAACCCATCCAGTATTTTAAATGGCCGTCCCTGCCGGGCGCGTACATATCTTCCTCACTCAGATCGCTGTATTCAACAACTCCCGGCTTTTTATCAATAAGGGCAATGACACCTATTTTTTCTTCAGGATAGGCTTTACGAACCACTTTATTGGATATTTCGGCTTTATTCATCAGATGGTATCCTAAAAACACTGGATCACAGATTTTAGTGAGCACATTATCCACCTGAAAATAAAAAACCCGTTCGATTCCCCGCTCTTTCATATCCATCAGCGCACCGCTGTCCCACAAGGCTTTTATTGAGCCCCCATGCCCGTTCGGACTCATAAAAATCTGATGTTTATCGGTCAGGATAATCTTCCCGTCTTTATGCATGGCCGGCAACATTTGCTGGCTGAAAAAAATGACATCTTTTTGTTTCAATCCGAAAAAATTGTTTTTATGAAAAAAATCCAGCGTTTCCTGATGATTAGTCTGTGATGTCATAATATACCAGGGTATGGTGATTTTATAACGTGAATTCAGGGCGGCTATTTTTTCCGCATGCAGTTGAAAAAAAGATTTCTGTTTTACAGGAGTGATTGGAAATACGCCTTTGGGACCGTCATATCCCAAACGCGTTCCGTCGCCTCCGGCCACAAGAAAAGCAGCAACCTTCGAATTTTGGATGGCATTCACTCCGGTTTGATGTGCTGCTGCATCTGATTCCGAACGTTGCTTCAGGTTGATAAAATCCTCTGAGGGCTCAATAGCAAAGTCAATATTAGAAGAAGAATGCTCAACCTTCTTTTTATACAATTCGGTCATCAATTCAAAATCGATGGATTGAATCTGACGGGCCAACTGTATTTGTTGATCCTCATTTAATTCATCCCAATACTGAACCAGGTGTTCCTGCCTGTACGGCCGGATAATTTTTAACAGATCTTCTTTTTTTATCGCAGTTTGCAAACGATTCCTCTCGGATTTTATTCAGATTAAAAAGAACGCCAAATCCATAACATTAGTTCTTGTAGGACCTGTTTTAATTAGTTGCCCTAATTTTTCAAAAAAGTGATAGGCGTCGTTATCTTCCAGGTATTCATTCGGATTAAGATTTAAACTCATTGCTTTTCTAAAAGAGTTATGATCAATCCATGCGCCTGCCGCATCCGTAGGCCCATCGGTGCCATCGGTGCCAATGCTGCTAAAATAAAACGGCCCGTCAAAATCACGCATTGAATCCAGAACAGCCAGCGCCAGTTCCTGCTTGCGTCCACCTTTTCCCTTGCCTGATATTTTAACAATGGATTCTCCGCCCATCAGAACGCATCCCGGCGAGGCTGCAGGAATTCCTGAACGTAAGGCGCTTTTAATCATTGCGCTGATAAATTTCGCGATTTCTCTGGCTTCGCCTTCCATTCTGTCTGTTAACAGCAGCGTTGTCAATTTGTGTTTTTCCGCCACTGTTTTTGCCTTTTCCAAAGCCAGCCGGTTATTTCCCACAACAATATTGTGAACACGTTCAAACAGAGTTTCATTTCCTTTTGGCGTATCAGGAATTTTTCCATCACAGCCATCCTGAAGATAGTCCAATATACATTTTGGAATTTTAGATTCAAGTTTATATCGGTGGACAATTTCTATGGCGTCATCAAAGGTAGAAGGGTCCGGAGCAGTAGGGCCTGAAGAAATGCTGGCGACCGGATCACCGATAACATCTGATAATATCAGACAAATACAGTTTGCCGGGGCAATTTTCTGGGCCAGACGACCGCCTTTTACAAGCGAGATATGTTTTCTAATAATATTTATTTCACCTATATTTGCGCCGCTGGCTAATAACAATCTGCTCAAAGTATCCAGATCGGATAGCTTTATACTCCGGGGAAGCAGTTCAAACAGTGCGGAGCCTCCGCCGGAAATAACTACAATTACCAGATCTTTTTCCTTTAATGAATCAACAAAGTTTAAAATATTTGCCGTAGCAGCCAGCGTATTTGCATCGGGAATCGGATGAGAGGCTTCAAACACTTCGGTTTTCTTTAAAGGCAGACTGTGCCCATATTTGACCACAATTTTCCCCTTGGAATACCGTTTATCCAATATTTCTTCCATAGCGGCCGCCATAGGAGCCACGCCCTTCCCAAATCCGATTAGTTTAATTGTCTCGAACTGATCAAGATCAAAAGAAAAAATGTTTTTTATAGTCAGCCGGTTTCTAACCAGAGCGACTTGGTCAATTAATAATTTATAAGGATCAACAGCTGCAATAGCCCGATCGGTAATTTCTGTGGCTATTTTATGAAAATTTACCTGCATGTCAATTTTATTTTATTTAAAAGCATTTAAAATTACCTGAAATTTACAATATTTACACTTCTCTTTCCAATTTGAAATCACCGGATGGTTATTAATTTATATCAGTTTTTATGAAATTTACCAACCATTATCCGGCACTCAATATTTCATATGAATTTTATGAATAGTTATTATGAAAGAATTATCCGATTAGCCTGCAATTCACTTCGTTCGTATATTGGATACATGCCGGTAACTTTTGCGCTGATTATTGGGGTTTTTATTATTTCCTGGAGTTCTATCATCATCCGGCTTATGGGTGATGTAGACCCGATGATTATTTCATTTTATCGTCTTAGCATCAGTGCAATCATTCTGATGCCGCTATGGAAAAATACGGATTTTAAAAAAATTCATTGGCATTCTTCGGGTAAATTAATGTTGCTAGCCGGTTTTTTTCTGGCCTTACATTTTTACACCTGGATTACTTCCTTACAACTGACAACGGTCGGAAATTCAATTTTTTTGGAGAGTACGCATCCCCTGTTCGGATTGTTATTCAGCGTATTGTTTTTAAAGGAAAAACCCGGTCTGCGATTCATTCCGGTTATTTTTTTGGGACTTTCGGGTATGTTTATAATAGTATTCAGAGATATCAACCTTGATCCGGATTTATTATCAGGCGATCTCTACGCTGTTGCCGGGGCAATTTTTGTAGCCGCCTATCTGATAGCCGCCCGGAAAACCGGAAAGAACATACCGCTTATTCCTTATCTTACTTTAGTTTATGGAATAGCAGCCGTATTTTTGCTGATTGCAATGCTATTAAAAAATATCTGTTTCTGGTCTTTGCCTCTTCAAACATGGTTATGGCTATTACTTTTGGCTTTGGGTCCTAGCTTCATCGGGCATTCCATATTAAACTGGGCGTCAAGAAAAATCCCGGTTTATTATGTGAACACCGCTCTTCTCTCCGAAGCGGTCTTAGCCACTGTTTTTGCAGCTCTGATCTTACAGGAAATACCCGGTTTTAATTTCTATATCGGCGCTGTTCTGATTATCATAGCCGTAATCCGGATATTCCGGCAGCGAAAAGTAAATGAGATCAATACGCTGAAAGGATAAATCTAAAAAACCCGGCAATTAGGCGTTTATAACCCATCTGGCTGCAAATGATATTTTATTGCTATCATTTACCATGAACAGATTTACATTAAGAATAACGATCTAATCCGGAGTCATCCTTAAAAATCAATTCCCAAAGACAGATAGTGAACCGGCCGGCCTATTTCATTCAAATCCGGCGTAAGCACTCTGTAGGCGATATCATATTTAAAAAGCAGACCTAAGAAAACAATCCGCGTACCATAGCCGATACCGGCGACAACATCTTTAAAATAGTCGCCGTCCACAGGATCCCATTTATACGCCTTTTGACTATCCGTTGATTTCGTCGTAAACGTTGTGCCGACATCCGTAAATAATACGCCGCGGATGTTGCCGAATGTTATTGGCGGCAAACCAAGCTGCAGGATATTTATTAAAGGGAACCGGAATTCCATATTTAAAAGCCCATAGGCATTTCCGATTCTGTCATAATAGGAAACCCCGCGTAACGGCGTAACAAATTCGGAAAAACTAAAATCAAAAATGCTTGTTATATAGTCGTTTCGTAAATCGGAATTGCTATAGGAGCGATTTAACCAGTAATCGACGCCGCCAAGAAAAAAGTTCTGCGGCGTTGAACCTTCGCTAAACGCTCCCGCTAATCTGAAAGCAAATGAGTAATTATCACTAAGTTTAAAGTATTTTCTTAAATCGGCCTTAATGGTTGTAAACTCCGGACTAAGTGCATCATAGCCCGGGCTGGCGTTCAGAACCAACGCGCCCCGGAATCCGCCTGCAGGTCCTGTCCAGCCCCACTCGGCCGTATCATAGACCAACTGTAATGCCGGCATAAGGCTGCGCAATCTTTCGGTGGGCCAGGGAACCTGTAAGTATTCTAATCTTACGTTCTCAAAGTTCAGTGAAAAATCCAGACGCATAAACCGGTTGAAGGGTCTCGAAGCGATAAAATAAGCGCCAAAATCGCGAATCCGGGTTAATCCATAATAATAAGACATATACGTATTGGCAAAATGATAACCGTTTATGCCAAAATTAGTCCGGTGGGGCAAGTACCAGTATTCAACGGAAATATGACTGTTTCTCAGGTCGAAAACGAGATTGGTGCCTACGTAAATCCGGTGATTGCCCAGCACATCGCTGAAAGCCATCTGAGTATAACCCTGGAATCCCCATAGCGTATTATACTGCGCCGCTCCGTTTACAATGTCCGGGCTGAAACGAACACGATAATTTCGTACTTTATAATTACCATCTTCTAATTTGTAATCATCTTCTTTTAATTCCACATCAGCCGATTTCTTTTTGGATCTCCGGTCAAGATCGGCAAATACAAAACGGCTGTAATCGGAAGTTTTGGGTATCTGGACATAATCATCCTGAAGGTCAGTTCCTTTTTCTTCTTCAGAAGCTAATACGCTTTTTTCTTTTTCCAGTCTCTTGAAATATTCGGTATCATTAACTTCAACTTCTTCCAGTTCAAAAGGATTTTTTAAGGTAAAAATATCCCATCCGCCAAAATTGAAAGAAGCAAAAGCTAATGTTTTTCCTTCCTTGTCGATCGAAAGCTGGAAAGCGCCTGTTAATAAATTCGTAACCGGATATTCCCGGCCAGTCTCAAATTCCCTGATATAGATATTATAGATTCCGGTACGATCGCTCACGTACATCAGTTTTTTACCATCGGGTGAAAAAACGGGACTGGATTCTCTGTGCGGTGTATCGGTAACCCGGTATCCATTGGAGCCGTCTGCATCTATGATATAAACATCCGTATTATTAACGTCATGGGCGGACATAAGGAATTTTTCCGGCAGCGGTTCTCCAAAAGCATAACCTCCCCTGTCAGAGATAAATGCAATTTTACTGCCGTCAGAAGACCATACCGGCTCGCTGTCGCTAAATATATCGTCTGTAACTTTAACGATATCATCATTTTTAATTTCATAAATATAAATATCGCTGCTGCCGTTCAGATGACCCGAAAATGCAATTTTGTCGCCCGTCGGTGACCAGGAAGCGGAAAAAACACCGTCAAGATTAAATTTATTCTGCTTTATTGATTCATTTGCTATATCGTAAATATACAATGCATCCTGATCACCGGCTTTGGCGGAAAAGGCGATTTTATTTCCATCCGGCGACCAGCTCATACCCGGACTTAACCAGTGCAATTCTTCAAAATCAACGGAAGTTTCTCCCTGAATTAATTTATCTACAATTTTATTTTCTAAAATATCTACCAGATAAATGGATTGTTTCCCGTCCCTGTCTGACAGCATCAGCATTTTATCACCAAGAGGTGACAATGCCGGACTGATATTAAGATAATTTTCATCTTCGCGGTGTTTGGTGATTTGCCTGGCTATTTCTTTTGGTTCCAGACGGTCAGCGATATCCGGCCAATATTCCTTGCGCATCTGCTTTTGCCATTCTTCCGAAAGGTCCTCCAACTTAATGCCAAGCGCGGAATTCATCGCCGCATCAAACCTAAAACTACCCTTTATTTTATGAAGAATTTCACTGATTTTTTCGTGTCCGTATTTTTGAGCAATATAGCGAAAAACGCTCTGTCCGCCCTGGTAAACCATATAATAGTTCAGATATTCAAGGGGAGGCAAATAGCCGCTGATAGTGGCATCGCGCAATATCATATCAGCCCTTGTATCCCAGCCCAGCGACAAATATTCCGCTAAACCCTCTGCAAACCATAGCGGCACGGGAACCACGGTTCCGGCTACCAATCCCTGCACCGATCCTCCATAAAGCATATCGTTCATAACGGCATGCACCAATTCGTGATGCAATACATGTTTCAGTTGCGCGTATGAGCCTTCAAAAGGAATGACAACCCTGTTTTTATAGAGTTCCGTTACGCCCCCGATGCCTTCGACCATATATTCATCAACCACATTGGTTTGCTGAAAATCATTATGAGATTTATACAGGATAATTCTTATACGGGCTGTAATTTCAAACCGGAAATCATCCCGAAGATGCACATAGGATGATTCTGCCATGTTTGCGGTATAGATGGCCGCTTCATATCCGCCGGGATAAAAATAAACATCAAAGTGCTCCGACTGAATATAATGCCATTTGAATTTTTCGTATTGTAACTTGTTCTGCCCAAAACCAATATATTGAGCAAAAGACTGAGATATAAAAAACAATAAGAAAACCACCAAGGCTATCCGTCTGAACTTTATCGGAAACATGCCCGTCCTCCGCTTAGTTATGCTACTCAAACTAAGGATAAGTTTTTGACTAGTCAAGATGTCCCCCTTATTTGAAATAGTTATAGACATTCTCTAAATTTGTTTTATTCCCGATCAAAAGGATTTATTAAAATTATGATTAAATCTTTCAAACACATTATTTCTCTGTTCATAAGTTTTTATTTAACGTTTTGGAACTTTTCTTGTTCAAATAAAGAAACAAAACCTGTGGATAAAGAAAAATTTTCTATGGTTCTTGCAGAAATAACGATCATACAAAATTATGCGCTTCCCGACAGCCTGAAACTCTTAAAAATGGATTCCGTGTTTAAAGCAAATGATATACATCCGGCCGCTTTCCAGGCTACCCGGCAAGAACATATGAATGATGTTGATTTTTGGATTGAAGTATATCAGAATGCGGAAATTATTCTAAAGGAAAAACGGAACAAAAAAAAAGCCTGAAAAAATTCTTGAATGACTAAAATAAATTCACATTAGTTAAGCATTTATCTTGAATTTAACTATAAATTTATTTTATCTTCCGGCCTTTTAAAAAATGAAGATGAATTTGATCACAACCGGATTGATCATTTTTTTCTATCTTGCGGAAAATTAAACAGGTTTTAAAGTTAATGATTGATTATGTGTTAAAAAATAAATGGTTTCTGATATTCCTGGGATATACCATATTTATCATATACGGAACAACCATACCTTTTCGATTCTCAACCGATGCGGATACAATTCAACGCAACCTTGACAAACTCTTTATTTTTTTTGATGAAAGTCATTCTGTATTAAGCAATCCTGGCAGCGACATGGTTGCAAATATTCTTTTTTTTATACCATTCGGATTATTTTTGTTTAACCTGCTTTATTATGAAAAGGAAAGAAAATTACATTTAGGCACGATATTATTTATCACCCTCAGCGGTTTTATATTAAGTACACTAGTTGAAACAATCCAAATTTTTAGTCCGCGCCGTACGGCTTCCGTCCCTGATGTGATTACCAATACATTCGGAACACTGATCGGCTCCGGTTTCGGTTACTATTTATACAAAAACAGACATTTCCACCGAATACATGATTTTATTGAAAACAGGTTAAAAAACCCTATCATTATTCTTATGATGGTTTATTCGTTATTTATATTTTTTATCGGTTTGGCGCCGTTCAATTTTAATATCTCACCGCGATTTGTCTCTTTGAGAATATTACATTTGAAATTAATCGAAGACGCATTCATCGAGAAGCCATCCAATTTATTTTCGATTATATTCATCTTTGGACCGGGCGGTTATATTTTTACACAATATTTCACCAAAATCCTATCACAAAAACACCTGCTTAAATCAGCCGTATTGGCCGTTTTCTTTGGCTCATTACTATGTGTTTTTGTAGAAGCAGGACAGCTCTTTGTTAATTCGAGATCTTTTTCGGGATCAGACGTTTTGTCCGGAATAACCGGTGTTCTGTATGGAACGATAACCTATCTGTTCTTCCATCAGGAAAAATTTACTACGACCTCTGTGGGAAGAAAAAAGAAGTATTATTATTTATTCATCTTCTTTATCATAAATTATGTTATTTTTGTAGTCTATAAGTATTTATATCCATTCCATTTTGTAAATAATATAGCTATGATAGACAACAAACTTGACTTTTTTCTTTTTAATATTTTATCCTATGCCCCGTCAAACCGGCTAAGAACACTATCCTTGCTGACCATAAAGAATATAGCGTTATTTGTTCCATTAGGTCTGATTTCAAGAGAATTATGTGAACATTTTACAGTTTTTAAAACCAGACTGAGCCTGGCTATAATAACAGGTTTTTTTGTAATGGCAATTAAATTACTGCAAATAATAAACCAGAACCAGATTCCGCTGCTTTTTGACTTCTTTGGCATAACCATAGGTGTTTTAATCGGTTACTATATCTGGAAGGAAATCAGGGATTTTTTTGTTAGGGTATTTCCGGATAAAAAAACTCAGACTTTGGAAACCAGATAACTAATCCATAGAAACGCGGCTATCGACAATCCGAAATCGGGAGCGCCGGTATATATTTGCTTGTCTTTTTTAGTCATTATGGCTTCCGGGATTGTACCTAAAACACCTTCACTTATAACCGCAAGCATCTTATTTTGATACGTCTGGTATTTCTCCAGTAAAGCCGTTTTGGGATATTCAAGATTAATCAACGCCTGAAAATACAGCATATTAGCCCAGGGCCAGTAAACGCCATCACTATTAGAATTCTCATCTGCAACTTCCGGTCTCATGCCGCGGCTCGAAACCAGTAAACCGACGAGATTCGCAAAAAGAACTTCTTTGTGTTTTTGACTGACAGGATTAAAAGGCAGAGCGAAAGGCAGAATCTGGCTTAAGGTAGGTTTTTTAAGATAATTTTTTTCGGAGATGATCTCAAAAAACTGATTCTTATCCGCATTAATAAATTTCTTTCTGAATGAATTTTTAGTTAATTCAGCCATCGATTCATATTTATTCGCTATACGTTTTTTATCAAGTTTTTTATAAATATTTTCAAGAGTCATTAAGGATGCATACCAGAGCGCATTCATGTGCAACAGTTTTCCAAATCTGTGCCCGGGATGAAATGGCTTAAAATTACTCAGCCAGTTGATATCCATGTTGTTATCACCACAAAACAATAAACCGTCTCTGTCCATGTAGATATTTAACAACGTACCTTTCTGATATTCTTCTATGATGGATTTGATTTTTTCCAATCTGTCTTTGGTAAGGAATTCAACATCGCCTGTGTTTTCCAGATAATGATGAATATTTATAATCAGCCACAAACTTAGATCCGGTGAAGAATAGGGTGAATTTTCAGTATCAAAAAGATACCAGTCAGGTAGCAGTCCCCGATCCAGACGATTTAACAAATCATCAACTATGTTTTTAAAATCATTCCATCTTCCCATAGATAAATAAAAACCGGGCATGGCAAGCAGGAATTCGCGCATTGACGGGCGAAATTCAAAATTGGAAAAAATGGTTATTTTTTTATTATTATGGCGGATTTGGGAATTTCTTATAGCCCGGCCTATCCAGAAAAACTTGTCTTCAGAAATAAATTCAGGACAACTGTATTTTTTCCGGCTTTCTGTTTCCTTTCGGTATAGCTCATCAAAATCGAGATTATAATAACCAAAATCTTCAATCGAAAAAGAAATTTCCACAGTCTCATAAGGTTCAAGCGTTATATTAAAAAATCCGGGATTAAACAAATCTTCCGTATATTTATCATGATTCAGAACATCCTCTTCATAAAAAAATTTATGATACCACAACGTTGAACTTATAAATTCGCCTTTTGAAAAATTGGCATTTAATCCGGGTAGTTTATCTCTCGGGACCCAGCGTACAAAATTATTACCCTTGTAACTATCCGTGTTAAAGCCCTGAATGTTAGTCAGCAATTCCTGGTTCGATCTGATCGATAAGAATGGCTTGATTACAAGATTAAATGGCTTGCCCTGGTTGCACAATTCGTATCGAACAACCAGTATATTCTGATCAGACATTAGCAATACTGTTTTTCGCAGTTTCTGGCCATCGATCAAAAAAGTAAACTGGGGAATAGGATAAATGATGGCTTCATGAAGATATTTATATCCTTCCGGGAAAATATTATTTGAATATTGATTGGTTGAAATTTCATATAGATGGTTATCAATAAAAACGGATTCTTCGAGTTTGGACAGCAGGATCATTCTTTCTTTTGCATTATTCAACGGAATACAATAAAGCCCGTGTTCACGTCTTGTGTTCATTCCTGCTAAAGTGGAGGAGGCGTATGCGCCGAGATTATTTTGTTCCAGCCAGGAGGTTTTGCCGGCTAATTCAATCTTTGATAAAAAGTCCTTTTTAAAACGCACTTCCATCTATTCCTTTGGATGTAAGATATTTTTACGTATAGTTGATCCTTAAATCCCGGTTATTGCAATATTAAATCCTTTTAATTGTATAAATGATGCTTTAATATAATAAATTTATTGATCTCTGAAAGATTTTTTTCATTTGCCTGCATAATATAAGGTGATACGATTAAATTCAATTGGTAATCTGTTTTTCAAAATGCAGATTTTTACAATAACCATTTGTGATATAAATCAGAATTTAACTTAATATAAAATATTCAGAAAAACTTATATATATCAAATATTAACTTATATCAAAATATAATCCAAAATAACGAAAATTTTGCATATAATACGAATATTTTTCATGCCATTCCGGGATTCTATTTCAGATATCTATTAAAAAATGAGCTTGATTAACAGATGGCATCTCATTTGCAATTTGAAATTATTATAATAGTGTGAAGTAATAAATTTCAGAAGGCAGGGTTTCTATAAGGTCCTTGTTCCAGAATAATGAAGATATTGGCAAATTAATAAAAATAATGATATTCTAAAACCGGGGAGGTCCAATGAAAATTATTTATAAACTCCTAATCCTGATAGTATTAATTCTTTCTAACCTGTCCTTCGCTCAAAATATGGAATTTACAAATGAAGTCTTGATTGATCTGCCTGGTTATAATCAAAATTTTGATTTATCTCCAAATGATGTTTTCGGCTTTGAAGACATTTTTATAACCTGGGAAAATATTTGTGACGGCGCTTATTCAATTTATATTAAACAGCTCTCACCGGTTGAATCGGAGCCCCTGTTAATACATCAGGCTGACAAGATTCCCAACATTAATCCTACCGTAGGTTATATTGATGATAGCTTGTTTATTGCCTGGCAGGCTAAACAGGATAAGCACTGGCAGATAGTTGGTAAAAAATATAAAAACGGCAATTTAGGAGATTTAATCCGGATAACCCAGGATACATTGGATAACACCGATCCTTCGATGGGATATTCGAAATTAGTCTGGGCAGCAGAAGGCAAAATCAAGCTTAAATATTTTACTTATCATGATACAACGGCACAAATCTATGGCACTGATACGAATAGTTCTCCTGATATTCTGAATGAAGATTTCTTCAATCCTTACTATACTCATATCGTTTTTGAACAGGGTATATTTCCAAATACTGTAATTATTGAATTAAATATTAATTATAATTATGAAGGTGAAATTGTCAGTGTGAATTACCATGCAATATCGGACTCGACGGGAAACAGAAATCCGGGATTTTCCTGCGAAGGTCTGATTCATTATGAAGCATTCGATCAGGGCTATTGGAAAGGGATTATTGCACATTACTATTTTTCAGGTGATACAATTCATCCCGGTTGTTTTAATGTCAATAATCCAACTTATTTTTCATATCCGGTTGTAATAAAAAGAAATACAGATTACACGCCTTTTTTCGTATGCTTTGATTCTGACAGTATCAAGAATAACAGAGAGATATTTGTTATACCCGAAAATTATAATTATTCTGCGCCGCTATGCCAAAATATATCCAAATTGGATGGCTGCGATACTTTATCGGTTATAGTTATCACAGAATCTGAAAATGATACATCTTATGTGAATATCATCTGGCAGCACAATTCCGATGAAGGGTCACAAATATGGCGGGCTTATATGGTATTTAACCCTCATTGGGGCGCCATTAAACGACAGAGTATGTATCCGGATCATTTTACACTTTTACAAAATTATCCCAATCCGTTTAATAGTGAGACTTCCATTCAATTCAGTATACCTTCTGCCAAAAATGTTACCATAAAAATATTTGATATCAACGGCCGGCTCGTTGAAACGCCTGTTGATAAAATATATCCGAAAGGAAATCATTGCTTTAAATGGCAGGCCGGCAATTATGCTACGGGTATTTATTATTATCAGTTTTACATTGATCACAAATTAGCGGAAACCCGAAAAATGTTGCTGATAAAATAATAAATCTTTTAGAATTCATCATCGGACGTTGCATCGGGGTTTTCCATGCTTTCCGCACGGTAAACGGATTTTTTGCCAAATTTATTGATTAAATCATCCTGAAGTTTATCGATCTTTTCATATTTCGAATAATTATTATTAAATAATGTCAGCTGATGTCCGCATCGCTCATCGAATCCGCTCACTCCTACGCCAATTAACCGCACCTTTCGATTTTTCTGGTAATTCGTATTAAATAGCTCCAGGCATATTTGATAGATATTTTGCGTATTATCGGTATTTTGCATAATCGTTTTGTTACGTGTTAATGTATCAAAATCATTATAGCGTAATTTCAGATGAATGGTTCGTCCCTTGAGCTTTTTTTGACGAAGCCTGTAGCCAACTTTCTCAGATAATTTAAGCAGACACTTGTAGATAACTTCCGGAGTATCAATATCTTCCATAAAGGTATGTTCGTTGCTGACCGATTTGACCGTAGCATCATATTCAACGGGTCTGTCATCAATTCCGTGCGCCAGATTAAAGAAGTGGGAGCCCATTTTACCTAATTTTCTTTCCAGTATATTCTGCGGATAAGCCGTCAGATCGCCTATCGTTTGTATACCCATTTTTTTTAGCATTTCCTGAGTATGAACTCCGGCGCCCCACAATCGTGATATATCCAATGGAAAAAGAAAATCCTTAATCCTGTCCGGTTCAACCACAACTAATCCATCCGGTTTCTGTAGATCTGAGGCTATTTTTGCCAGGTATTTATTGGGGGCTACGCCAACGGATGCCGTAATTTTTTCTTTTTCAAATATGCGTTCTTTTATTTTAATGGCAATAGACCGGCCATCGCCAAAAAGCTTCTGGCTTCCGGTAACATCTAAAAACGCCTCATCGATAGAAAGCGGTTCAACCGCATCGGTAAATTCATATAAGATATCAAATACTTCATTACTCACCTGTTGATAAAGCCTGCCATTCGGGAAAACATATATTCCGTGCGGACATAATTTCCAGGCTCTGGATATGGGCATGGCAGAATGAACGCCAAATTTCCTGGCTTCATATGAGCAGGTGGAAACCACTCCCCGGCCTTTTCCGTTTTTAGGATCGGCTCCGACGATTACCGGCTTCCCCTGATATTCCGGATGATCTCTTTGCTCGATGGCGGCAAAAAAGGCATCCATATCTACATGTAAGATCAGGCGGTTCATGTTTTCCTTCAATAATGATATTGGAGATTATTAACTAACCGGGTACAAGTCAAAAGATTTTTATTATATGGTTACTGAGCTGTCCTAAATAATTAGATTTTAAAAAAGATTTGTTGTTTTTATTGATTTTAGCCGCTGTTTTAGATGATCTGGAAAACAACCCCCAAAAAAAGTTATCAAAAATAACTTGTCGCTATCTTCAGATAGCGGTATGAAAATAACCGGAAAATGGAGCTTTAGCCCTAAAATGAACTTCCATCTGGGACTGAAGTCCATTTTATTGGAGCTTTCCTAATCCACGATCTAAAGATCGTGGCAAGTTAGAATATTTATTTAGGACAGAT
>RQOG01000089.1 GCA_003854985.1 Calditrichota bacterium | reverse complement strand
TGAACCCGGAAATTGTATACCATATCCGATTTCGGATCTTTAAGTATGAAATTGTTTGTAAAAACACGATGTCCATTATCAAAATCGCCTGAATCCTGCCTGATGAATACCTGAAAACTTGTCGGCATAGCCGTGGGTTCCAATACATCCGGTACGGGCTGCCAGTTCACATAAATGGAACCGTCTGCTCCGATTTCTGCCCTGAGATGATCTACAGGCAAAGGCTGAACAACATACTTTCTGCCATACCGGTTAGTTAAAAACTTAAGAATCCCCTTATAAATCGCCCTGCTTACGTTAAATCTGAATAACGGATCAAGCGCCAGCCGTGTATCGGTAAAATTCTGATGCGATAAAAGTTCAATGATTACGGAAGGCATATTAGGCCGGGCGGCTTCGCTGTACCATGCTTCTTTCATCAATCTTCTCGGCCAGAGGTATGTATATAAATTTTTCACATCGGATACGATCTGTGTCTGAACAATGTCGGCCAGATCCCGGTTTGCCAGCCGGGAAATGCCATTGGGAAAGACTTTCTGGGAATCAACGTCAAAGATACTGTAAATGACCATTGTCCCGATTAAGTCGTCCTGCTCATTTGTTCCGGCATCTGTGTGCAATGCCAGCGCCAGATCAACGGGAATACCGAGTCCGTTGTTTTCTCTGTCGTAATTTGGTCCGCAGGGCGCGCCATTCAGATAATTGGCAAATTCCGGTCTGCTTTTATAATCATTCACATAATCATTGGAATCTCCGTTTACTGCGTGGACAAGCGAGTCAGGGAATCCTGCATATTGCAGCCAGTATTTTCCGGCTTCGGTAAAACGTGGCCGGCCGCTAGGCTGCCCTGCCCTGGCTACACTACCCTGACCTCCTCCAAAACGGATCGCGTCAGCACTAATAGTCTGACCGGCCGCTTTTCCTGCATTTGTTATCTCCACTCTACCCGAATCCGGATGATTTCCTTTTCTGAACTTAAAGGTTCCAAGATAAATCCATGTTCTTCCGCCAATGCGCTGATTAATTTTAAACGTCGTTTTACCGCCTGAATGGTATACCGAATAATTCACCTCATCCGAACTATTCTCCCGGCTATTAAAAGCTATATAAACCGAATAGTAACCGGTCGAAGGAATAACAGGAATCCATTCCGCTCCGGCGGACAAAACCGTATCCGATAAAATGTAACGCGATGTCCCGAAATTAAACGGGTTCTGATTGCCGGTTAACGGCTCCGGCCGGAAACCAAATCCCTGACGATCATTTTCCCAGGTATTCGAAAGATCTTTTGACCATTCCCGATAGATGCAATCCGCATCCGAAGAGCCGTCGTTATCCACAACGACTTCATTGATTTGAATATCTCTTTCCCGCGGCGTAAAAACCAGGGCGCCGGCATTTTCCAGCATGGGAATTAAATAGGGTGTAGTGAAACTTACGGATAATAAATCTTCCACCGTCTGAAAAAACCGCGGCCGCTGCCATTCCCATCGTTTTATACTATAATTATAGTACCAGCCGTGACTCGGCCAGACGGCAATGTTCATTCCGGTTAAAGCTTTCAGATATCGCTCTTGTCCGACCTGGCTGACTACTGGTATTCTGGTCTCCGGCTGTTCATCGGGAATTCGTTGTTGATCATACCTGGCAGTATCGCTGCGGTAGAAATTAGGAACAAGCTCCTGCAGAGGATAACCAAGGCATTTAAGGGTAAACTTATATTTGTTATATGGCCGCGAAAGATATTCTTTAAATTTTGTGTAAAATTCCCGGACGTTTTCTTCCCTCAAGGCTATATAGGAGAGAGGTTTGGTAAATTCCACCTCAAAATAATCTGCCTGTTCATCCACCCGAATGGACTGTATTTTTGTCTGGACAGGAATGTAAAACGGTTCCTTCGATTTCTGAATTTGATAGAGAAATGCTTCTGTATTTTCATGCACATCCCGGGTTAAATCATCCATTTGAGAATAATCATACTTTACACCTTTTTTTACCCATTCGGGCTGGCAGGCAAATAATACCGTGATAATCATACACTGTAAAAGTCTATGAAAAAATCCGTGTTTTATGATTGCAGAGAACAGACCTCCATAAACATGTTCTTTGGGATTAAGATATTCCGGTTTCATTTATGCAGTTTATCCTGGTATAAATAAGACTATTGAAAATACAAATTTTGAATTAATAAAACCATTTGATTAATTTTACGAAAAAATAATATTAAATTATGGCTAAAAACGGGGAAAGGATTACATTGTTAGAGCTTGCGATTAATATCATTGAATTGGCGTATGTGTTACACCGCGGTGAAGAAATGCAAATGGAATGTTTTCTGGATCTTCATTCGGGAAAAATTCTTAATATTCCTACCAATCCGGACCTGGTAAAACGGTTACACCATAAAAAAGTAAGCGATATGAATTTTAATGAAAAATATTTTGTGGATCATTTAATATCCGACAAGTCCTCTTATTTATATATACCTGATTTATTTAAACAAAATATTTATAATCTGATGTCTTCGTTTGTTAATGAAGTTGAAAAAAGGAATTTTGTTGATTCCCAGGCTCTCTGGAATACGATTCAAAGCGAAGGCGGCTTTTCCGAATTTCACAGTATCATTTCCGGAAAACAAAAACTTTATGATTTGTTTATAGAATTTCGCGACCGGACGTATAAAAAATTTGCCATCGGCTGGCTGAAAGAAAATCAGATTAAAATTATTAGCGCAAATCAGGAAAATTTAATCAACTAAAAATAACCGCCCGCGGAATTATTTAACAAATTTAATTAACATGGTTACTAATTCTATTCTATGGAACGGAAAATGAAAAAGAAAATAGCGATAACCATTGGCGACCCTTCCGGTATAGGGCCGGAAATTGTATTAAAGGCGTTAACGGGAAAAAATGATCTGTATGATATTTGCCGGCCTGTCGTTTTCGGGCATAAAGAAATTTTAGAAAACCAGGCAAAGCAACTTGGTATTAAGATCGTTTGTCGCGAGATAAACCATCCCGACCAGGTCGAAGATACAAAGCACGGTAATATTTACTGTCTGGCTGAACACAAACTTGAAAAATTCCCTCCGCAGGGACAGATAAACGCGCAATCGGGCAGACTTTCATTCCAGTATATCGAATCGGCTATTAAATATCTGCTGGAAAATAAACTATCGGCTTTAGCCACAGCGCCGATCAATAAAGAAGCGATGCGCCAGGCTAAAGTGCCCTATCTGGATCATACCGAGATTCTTACCAAACTAACCGCCAGAGAACATACAATGACGTTGTTCGTTACCGGGACATTACGTGTTTTTTTCCTGACCAGGCATATTGCTTTCCGGGATATTCCCTCCGCGTTGCATAAAGATAATATTGTGGAAAATCTGCATAATTCAGACAAATATCTCCGGCAAATCGGTATAAAAAATCCACGGCTGGCTCTGGCGGCTCTTAATCCTCATGCAGGTGAAAGCGGTATGTTTGGCGATGAGGAAAAAAATATCCTGCGACCGGCCGTTGAACAGGCCGTGAAGGAAGGTTTAAATGTCCAGGGGCCAATCGCCGCCGATTCTGTTTTTCAATTAGCCAAAGAGGAAATATTCGATGCGGTGCTATCGCTTTATCATGATCAGGGACATATCGCGGCGAAAACCTATGATTTTTACCGGACAATAGCGCTGACCATGGGACTGCCCTTTTTACGAACTTCGGTGGATCATGGCACAGCCATGGAAATTGCAGGCAAGAATAAGGCTAATCCCCTTAGCATGGTGGAAGCGATTCGTTCCGCCGCATTAAATGCCTGGTAGATTTGCCGGATATAAAAACTTGTGATTCGTTGCTGATTTCTATATTTTTGCGGAAATTTATAGAGGCTGATCAATGCATATTAATTCAGATAAAAACCATCCTATACACCGGCTGCTGGCAAACCGGATTATTATTCTCGACGGTGCTTATGGAACAACGATACAAAAAAATGATTTATCCGAAAATGATTTCCGCGGTAATCCGTTTAAAAACCATCCCGTTGACCTGAAAGGTAATAATGATATCCTCTGCCTGAGCCAGCCGGCTATTATCAGGAAAATTCACGATGACTATTTAGCGGCAGGCGCCGATATTATCAAGACCAATACCTTTAATGCTAATGAAATCTCACAGGAAGATTATAAGACTGCGGAATATGTTTACGATATAAATAAGACGGCAGCGGAAATAGCCGTTAATTCAGTAAAATCATTTTCGCACCGAACGCCGGGTCGTCCGCGCTTTGTATCCGGTTCGATCGGGCCTTCCAATAAAACTTTATCCATGTCTGCCGATGTAAATGATCCGGCAGCACGATCTGTTTCATTTGAAGAAATGGTTAAAGCCTATTATCCGCAGATAAAAGGTTTATTGGATGGAGGCGCTGATTTGCTTCTGGTCGAAACTATTTTTGATCTGCTTAGTGCAAAAGCCGTTCTTTACGCCATTGATACCTGCTTTGCAGATACCGGTAAAAGCATTCCGGTAATGCTATCGGTAACTATCATTGATAAAAGCGGAAGGACACTATCCGGCCAAACGATGGAAGCATTCTGGATCACAACAAAGCAGTATGATCTGTTATCCGTTGGTATAAACTGCTCGCTTGGTCCTAAACAAATGAGGCCCTACATAGAAATTCTGTCCAGGCTGTCTTCAAAATATGTCAGTTTACATCCAAATGCCGGTCTACCCAATGCCTTTGGCGGTTACGATGAAACGCCGCAGGAAATGGGCGTGGTTTTAAAGGAATATGCGGAAAACGGATTTCTTAATATTGTTGGCGGCTGTTGCGGTACAACGTCGGAACACATCGCGGTATTAGCGGAACTTATAAACGGTATTCCCCCCAGGAAAATACCGGAAAAAAATTATATTACCGAACTCAGCGGACTCGAACCGTTGTCGATTTTACCGACATCCAATTTTATAAATATCGGCGAGCGCTGCAATGTAGCTGGTTCTTTAAAATTTGCCCGCCTGATAAGGGAGAATGACTTTGAACAGGCGCTGCAGATTGCCAAAAACCAGGTAGAAAACGGGGCCCAGATTCTTGATATCAATATGGATGACGCAATGATTGACGGCGAAAAAGCAATGACTCATTTTCTTAACCTGGTAGCGTCGGAACCGGAAATTGCAAAAGTACCGTTGATGATTGATTCATCAAGCTGGAATGTTATTCTTGCCGGACTTAAATGTATACAGGGGAAATGCATCATTAATTCCATCAGCCTTAAAGAGGGTGAAGAGGAATTTATCATGCATGCGCGCGAGGCTCAGCGTTTTGGAGCGGCGGTTATTGTTATGGCCTTTGATGAACAGGGTCAGGCTGATACCCTGAAACGCCGGATTGCCATTTGCGAACGGGCTTACCGGATACTGACGGAGAAAATCAATTTTCCGCCGGAGGATATTATATTAGACCCGAATATTTTTGCCGTGGCTACCGGTATTAAAGAACATAACACCTATGCCCTGGATTATTTCGAAGCCGTAAAACATATCAAAAAACATCTGCCCCATGCCAAGATCAGCGGCGGAGTCAGTAATTTATCCTTTTCTTTCAGAGGAAATAACGATATCCGCGAAGCGATGCACTCCGTCTTTTTGTATCATGCCATACAGGCCGGAATGGATATGGCTATTGTTAATGCGGGACAGATACCCGTATATGAAGATATCCCTGCAGATGTCAGACTCGTTATAGAAGATGTACTCTTTAACCGGCATACGGACGCCACCGAAAAATTAGTTGATCTTGCCCAAAGTTTTAAGGGATCAAAGGAAGAAAAGAAAACAGACCTGAGCTGGCGCGCCAATAAAACGGAAGAGCGTTTAGTATATGCTCTGATTCATGGAATAACCGATTTTATAGCGGAAGATATTGAAGCGGCCCGCCTTGAATATCAGGATCCTATCCGGATTATCGAAGGACCGCTGATGAACGGTATGGAGAAAATCGGAGATTTATTCGGTTCAGGAAAAATGTTTCTGCCCCAGGTCGTAAAAAGCGCCCGGGTTATGAAACAGGCTGTAGCTATTTTAACGCCTTACATAGAGGCCAATAAATCGGCGGCCGGTTTATCGGTAAAAGGAAAAATATTACTGGCCACGGTAAAAGGCGATGTACATGATATTGGTAAAAATATCGTAGGCATCGTTTTGGGATGTAATAATTATGAAATAATCGATCTGGGGGTAATGGCCCCCGCAGAAAAAATCCTGCAGGAAGCGGTTAACCAGAAGGTTGATATTATCGGTCTGAGCGGTTTGATTACCCCGTCGCTTCATGAAATGGCCCATGTAGCATCAGAGATGGAAAGGCTGAATTTTAATATGCCTCTTTTAATCGGTGGAGCTACAACATCACGCACGCACACGGCTGTGAAAATTGAACCCGGCTATTCTGGCGGGCCTGTGGTTTACATTCCAGATGCTTCACGAACCGTGCCCGTAATATCCGAATTGTTAAGCAAAACAAAGAGGCCTTCGTTCGAAAAAAAAATCCGTGATGAATACCGGCAAATCAGGGAAAATTACAACCAAAAACTTACGTCTTCCTCGCTTGTTCCCTTGAATGAAGCCAGAAAAAACAATTTCAAAACGGACTGGACCAGGGATAATCCATTCAAACCATCTTTCACCGGTATTAAATCGTTTAATTCCTTTCCGCTCAATGAGATAAGAAAAAGGATTGACTGGTCGCCTTTTTTCAAAGCCTGGGAATTAAAGGGCACCTATCCGGATATTTTAAATCACCCCGACAGTGGAAACGAAGCCCGAAAGCTATATGATGATGCTGAAAAACTATTAGATCAAATTGAACAGAATAACCTGCTGGAAGCTAAGGGCGTTATCGGATTTTTCCCTGCAAACAGTATTCAGGATGATATTGAAATCTATGCGGATGAAAGCCGAACCCAGGTTCTGGCGACTTTACATATGCTGCGCCAGCAAATCCGCAAAACGAATGGCAAATTCAATTTATCCCTGGCAGATTTTATTGCGCCCAGAGACAGCGATTTGATTGATTATATCGGGCTTTTTGCGGTGACAACCGGATTAGGACTGGATAAAATGGTAGATAATTTTGAAAAACACCATGATGATTATCAGTCTATTCTTGCCAAAGCCATTGCGGATCGTCTGGCAGAAGGCTTTGCAGAAAGGATGCACGAACTCGTCCGTAAAAAATACTGGGGCTACCAGAAAGATGAAAATTTAAACAATGAAGATCTGATTGCGGAAAATTACCAGGGCATTCGTCCGGCGCCCGGCTACCCGGCCTGCCCCGAACATTCGGAGAAGGAAACCCTGTTTAAACTTCTAAATGCGACGGAAACTACAGAGATAAAATTAACCGAGAGTTATGCCATGCTTCCTGCGGCTTCTGTATGCGGCTATTATTTCGCTCATCCGCAATCCATGTATTTTGGAATCGGAAAAATCGACAGGGATCAGGTTAACGATTACGCCAGGCGTAAGGGAATTTCACTCAATCAGGCCGAAAAACTTCTCAGCCCAAATCTTGGGTATTAACCTGCTATAGTTCAAAAAAAAGCGGACGATATATAGATTAAATCTAACAACGGAGCTATTCATGAGCCTGGCTGATCCCCTCGTATTTAAATATAATTTTCATTTTGAGAATAAAGAAGATATTCAGTTTAAAATCGCTTTGGATGCCGACACCCTGAACCTGATAACAAAACCCGTAAAAGATACAACCGGATGGGCCAGGCTGGACAATGAGAAGTGTTCCAATTGTCCGTTGGACAGCAAAGATTATCCAAATTGTCCAATCGCTTATAATCTGACCGGGGTGCTTCCTTTTTTTGTGGATATGTACTCATTCGAAGCTGTCAAAGTCACCGTCCGGATCGCAGAGCGTGTGTACGCCGCGTCCACGACTGTCCAGCAGGCTCTGGCTTCCATGATGGGTATTTTTATGGTAACCAGTAAATGCCCGATTATGTCCAAATTAAAACCGATGGTCCGGTTCCATCTGCCGTTTGCCTCGGTGGAAGAAACTATATACCGGGCGGCAAGCACTTACCTTTTGGGTCAGTATTTTAAATATAAAAAAGGCGAAACGCCGGATTGGGATTTGACCGGTTTAAGACAGATATATAAAGATGTACAAAAAGTAAATATCGGCATGGCGGCCCGATTAAGATCTCTATCTGAAAAAGACGCTAATTTAAACGCTCTGGTTGAACTTGATGTTTTTGCAAAAGAAATGCCCGACAATATTCAGGAAGAATTAAAAATGCTCGCCTATTTATTTGAGTAAATTCAGAACATCGTAAAAATATTAAAAATCTATATTTTCAGCATATTCCAGCGGGTCTTTCAATCCGGCTGATTTAAAACCACGCAGCCTTAATACACAACTGTCGCATACTCCGCAGGCTTTATCCTCATTTTGATAACAGGACCATGTTAGATGCAAGGGCGCTTTAAGTTCTATTCCCTTTAAAACGATTTCTTTTTTCTTCATATGAATAACCGGAGTAATAATTTCTATCTGCGTTTCCGGTTTCGTGCCCAGGTTTACCGCCTGCTGAAAGGCTTTAAAAAAACTTTCCCGGCAATCAGGATACCCCGAAGAGTCTTCTTCAACGGCGCCGATAAATATTTTTGTAGCCTTTACCTGCTCTGCCCAGCTGCTGGCAATGGATAATATATTGCCATTTCGGAACGGAACATAGCTGGCCGGAATATTTCTGTTCTCCGGGTCTGCCTTTGTTACAGCGATCGATGTATCCGTCAGGCTGGAGCCTCCGATTTGTTTAAAATAGGAAACATCAACTACCAAACGTTCCGATATCCGGTAAAAGTCCGCAATATCAATAAATGCTTTCAGCTCCCTTTTTTCGGTGCGCTGGCCGTAATTCAGATGTAAGAAAAAAGCGTGATAATCCTCGATAGCGACAGCGGCTGTGACACAGCTATCCATTCCTCCGGAAACCAAAACAACGGCTTTCTCTTTTGCCACTAAAAAGTACCCCGTTTATCAGGATCATAAACGGCTTTCACTCTGGAATGCATTCCCCCGCGGGTTGTGAATTCGCCGATTATTTCCATAAACTTCGGCTGACAGGCCTTTACAAGATCATCAAGAATAAGATTAATAACCGCTTCATAGAAAATGCCTTTATTCCGGAATTCCAGGAAATAATATTTTAAAGCCTTCAGTTCCAGGCATAATTTACCGGGAATATAGTTAATGGTAATTGTCCCGAAATCCGGCAAACCGGTTTTCGGACAAACCGAAGTAAACTCTTCGTTTACATGTGTAATAAAATAATCCCTGTCCGGATATTTATTTTCAAAAACTTCCAAATCAGCCACAACAAAGCCTTTCTATTTGATCATACTCCTCGCCTGTCGGGCGCCCAGATATATTTATGTATCTGCAATTGTAAACGCACAGGCAATTGGTCTTTGATAATCCACTCCGCCAGTTCCTGGTTGTCAATTCTGCCGAAAACCGGCGACAGCAGCACTTCATGATTATCAGTCAATTGATATTTATTGATAATATCTTTTGTCCAAAGATAATCCTGGCGATGACTGATTACAAATTTTACCTGATCCGTTTTTTTCAGATAACCGATATTGTCCCATAGGTTTTTATCCGATTCTCCGCTACCCGGACACTTGATATCCATAATTATAACAGCGCGTTCATCAATACCGGAAATATCCATATGTCCTCCGGTTTCAACCAGGACCCGGCGGCCTTTATCCAAAAGCAGTCTGATAAAAGGCAGTACATTTTTCTGCAACAGAGGTTCTCCGCCCGTTACTTCCACAAGATTGCAGGAATATTGATTAATTTTGTCAAGGATTTCAGCAAATGTCATTTCCGTTCCCTGATAAAAGGCATATTCCGTATCGCAATAATTGCACCTTAGGTTGCAATGAGCCAGACGAATGAATATGCAGGGTAAACCTGCAAAAGTGGACTCGCCCTGAATACTGAAAAATATTTCATTTATTTTTAACGATTCAGGCATAGTGGATATAAATTAAACTTCGTATTCAACGAGGAAATTTTCCGTTTCCCATAAACTTATTTTGTGCATTTTTACATGAGCAGGCAACAGTTTATCAATTTGTTCATAAAAATGCCTAGCTAGATTTTCCGCCGTAGGATTTATCTTATCAAAAGGAGGAACATCATTTATACAGAGATGATCGTATAATTTGAATACTTGCCAGCTTAATTCTTTTATCTCATTAAAATCCAGGCCGATACCGATATCATTTAACCGATCCGTTTTAACCGTAATACGGATTTTCCAGTTATGACCGTGGATTTTTGAACAATTACCATCATATCCTCTTAAAAAATGAGCGGCAGATATCATCGTGTCTATAGATAAATAATACATTACAAATCCTCATATATAAAAAATTAAAAGCGGTGAAATTTATAAAAAAATGCCCAGCCGGTCAACGAAGCTAATTATGGCTTATATCAAGCGATTTAAAGATTTCACGCTCGAGTTCCCGGAAGTCCTTCACAACAATATGCGCTTTTGATAAAACCTTCTCAGGCAGCGTCGTGGTAATGGCGATCACTTTCATTCCGGCAGCCAGACCGCCCTCTATACCAAGAGGGGCATTTTCAATCACCAGACACTCTTTCGGATTAAAGCCCAGTTCCTGAGCGCCTTTTAAGAATGAATCCGGAAATGGTTTTCCTCTCTCCACATCGTCTACGGTAATAACGCACATAAATGTATTATCAAAATACTCTTTAACCACTTTTATTACCCGTGATTTTGTGCCGCCCGTTACGATACCCATAGGGATATTATTCTTTTTTAATTTATTCAGCATTTCAGGAAAATGATCATAAAACTCAATGGTCATAAATTTATTGTAATAGTTCACTTTACGATCCATGACTTTTGTAATTTGTTCTTTGCTCATTCCTTTTTTTTGGCCAAGGTATCCGGCTATGGAACGAATACCCTGACCTTCGAGAATAAAGAATTCTTCCGGCCTCAGATTTATTTTTTCCTCGGCAAAAGCCTGCTGCCAGGCGTTAAAATGCTGTTCCATACTTTTTACAACAACACCGTCAAAATCAAATAAAATTGCTTTCTTGCGCATAATAACTCATCATTAATAAAAGTTAATCCAATTCTTTTCGTTTATTTCTGTATCTGGCAAATAAATGAGGATCCAGTTTCATCATGTATTGTTCCTGCTCGATGATAAGCCCTCTTTCCTTTAATTTATATGACCTGGCATAATCGGCTATAAACAAGCACCGTACAAAATGCCTGTATCTTTCAAACTGATAATATTTCACCTGCATAATCCGCTCGGCGCTCTCTTTATTCCTCAAAAGTATAAAAAATGATTCATCTTCTTTTAAGATCAGCCAGTTTCTGTACCAGGATTCAAAAACAAGCATCCAGGCGGCCACATCATGTGCGGAATAGGTCGCATGCAGGCGTCCATAAAGCATTTTATATTGTGACAAATAGAAATCTTCCGGTTTTAATTCATTTGCTCCAAGAAAAAGATTCTGGGTAAGTAATTCAATTGCCTGATCCTGCTTTTTTAACTCCATACAAACATAACCCAGGTATTTACGGGCTTCAATGGAATCAATCCTGGATTTGAGTATTGAATTAAGCTTTACGGATGCAGACTCATGATTCCCGGATAGATAATCGAAAATACCGGCGGCAAGCGAATTATCTGAAGCATTAATCTGCTGAAATTTCACCTTGTAGATTTTAATAATCAGCTTTTTATATAATTGAAATGTAAAAGAACTTATTTTCTGATTTCTTAATAATTCCTGGTATCGGGTAAAAATATTATACAGCATTTCAAGAGAAGAAATCTGATCCAGCTTGGAATCTTTCCATAATTCCGCGACTTCGGCAATTACTTTTTGGTATTCAACTTTAGCCGTAATTTTATAATATTGTTTCCAAAGATTTAACGCCTGATCAACATCCTGTTTTAAAAAACTCTGCTCAGCTTCCTGAAGCAGATGATCAAATGAATCCCATAACGTAGCCGACATAATCATTTCAGTTAAATTAAGACTGAAGTTAGTTTTTTATGAAACAGGAAACAAATTTTTTAAAATACACTCTGCAGTTCAAAACTTATTACAATTTAAAGAACAGGATTATGCCATTAATTCTAATTATCTTTTCATCACTAATTTATTTTCGACGGCATATGTGAGCGCCGCAGCAACAAATTCTCTGAACAACGGATGCGCCTTGGCAAATCTCGATTTGAGCTCAGGATGAAACTGGCATCCGACAAACCACGGATGTCCTTTTAATTCAATCATTTCAACGAGCTGTCCATCCGGTGATAAACCACTGATAATCATTCCGTTCTTATCGAAATCATCTCTGTAGTCATTATTAAATTCGTAACGATGACGGTGGCGTTCATTAATTTTCTCTTCCTTATAAGCCAAATAGGCTTTTGTTTTTTTCTGGAGTTCACACGGATAACTGCCAAGCCGCATGGTGCCGCCCATGTCTTTCACCGTTTTCTGGTTTTCCATAAGGTGAATAACAGGAAATGGCGTATTCTTATCAAATTCGGTGCTGTTTGCTTTTTCCATGCCTAAAACATTTCTCGAAAATTCAATAGCCGCGCATTGCAATCCCAGACAGATACCGAAGAATGGAATCTTGTTTTCACGGGCATATCGAATTGTTTTTAATTTGCCTTCTATTCCCCGTTCGCCGAATCCGCCAGGCACCAGAATTCCGCATACATCATTAAGTTCCTTACTGACATCGTCGTTAATTTTTTCTGTATTGACCCATTTAAGATTTACTTTAACATCATTTTCCATTCCGGCATGAAGAAATGAAGCGATGATACTTTTATAGGCATCCGGCAGGGTTACATACTTACCGCAAATAGCAATATTTATCTGGTGATCGGCTTTATAATAACGATCTATTTTATTTTCCCAGTCAATCATATTTAGTTTGCCGGCAGGCAGTTTTAATTTTTTCAATACCAGTGCATCAAAATTAGCCCCGGCATATTTCAAAGGCACTTCATAGATTACTTTTACATCAAGCGCTTCTATAACCGCTTCTTTAGTTACATTACAAAATAAGCCGATTTTCTGTTTAACCACATCTGATAATTCCCTGTCTGAGCGGCATAACAGCACATCCGGCTGCAAACCGATTTCTCTCAGCCGCATCACCGAATGCTGGGTAGGCTTGGTTTTTAACTCATCCGCTCCGGCAACGTAAGGCACCAGTGTCAAATGAATAACTAAGGTATCTTCAACAGGTCTGTTGAGCCTGAACTGGCGGATAGCTTCCAGAAAAGGCAGGCTTTCGATATCGCCAACCGTGCCCCCGATTTCGGTGATTAATATATCGCACTTATTCTTTTCAGCAACTCTGGTAATACGTTCATTAATCGCATCCGTTATATGCGGTATCACCTGAACCGTTGCACCAAGATAATCACCGCGACGCTCTTTCTGAATCACATCATAATATACCTGTCCCGATGTGGCATTATTCAATGCGGACATTTCCAGGTTTAAAAAACGCTCGTAATGGCCAAGATCAAGATCAGTCTCGGCGCCGTCATCTGTAACATAAACCTCGCCATGCTGGTAAGGGCTCATCGTGCCTGGATCGACATTTATATAAGGATCCAGTTTAAGAATAGTTACCGAATAGCCCCTGGATTTCAGCAAGACACCAAGTGAAGAACAGGCAATCCCTTTTCCTAAAGAAGAAACTACTCCTCCTGTAAAGAACACAAATTTTGTATTTTTCATAAACATCTAAACCTTTGTTTTTAAAATAAAATATCCTTCACACCATGAATAAGTGTATTAAAAAATAAAATTTTCAAATAAATATCGATTAATAAAACTATTGATTATTTTGTAACGACTTTGGGAACCCGGAAAAACTTATCTGTTTTGGCGGGTGCATTCTTCAAAGCCTCTTTTTGCGGTAATGAGTCTTTAACGATATCTTCCCGGAATACATTTTTCAGATTCAGTGTATGGGAAAGCGGCTCAACCTCATCGGTATTGATCTCATTTAGTTTCTCAACATATTCAAGTATTTGATTCACCTGACTGACAAATTTTTCTTTTTCTTCTTCCGTTATTTTTAAACGGGCTAAATGCGCAATATTTTCAACGTCGGATTCTGTGACAGCCATATTACCTCAGAATTAAATTTAAAGGTTAATAATACTATTTAAGTAATATTAATTCAAGTATTTATTATTATAAAGTTGGAATGGTATACGCATTTTTATTTTGTATTAACTGATGAGCGCTTTAAACATTAAAAATAAATAAGTTAAACCGGCAGAACCCATCTTTTTCTTTCAATAAAAGATAAAATGGATTAATCGATTAGCGATCTAAAAGAAAATAAATTTTGTGTATACATTTCTTAACAGTAATATATGCTAATAGAACTTATTTTTATTTCCCCAGACTGTATAACTTTTTACGGTTCGTTCTGAAAAATAGATTGATTAAAAATTGAAGAAAATTTTTTCATATCGTGGATAACCTCAAGAGAATCCGAATTGTTAATTTTGAATGGCTGCCAGTAATCAACCTGAATAGGTATTATCTTTACACTATAGCCTTTAGTGTCACAAACATTGATATTAACGGCTAAGATAATAGATTTATAGGTTTTTCTGGAATTCCCTCCAAAAATAAAATTACCTAAAGAATAAGCGATCACCTTTTTTTTGTATACTTCTATTCCCTGTAATACATGCGGATGATGTCCTAATATCAGATCTGCACCATATTCAATAACCTGATGCGCGAAATCAATTTGATCAGTGCCTGGATAATTAGCTTTTTCCTCACCCCAATGAAAATTTACTACAATAAAATCGGCCTTGTTTTTTAAGCCTTTTATATCTTCTTCTATATATGATAAATTTCTTAATGCCGTGCCGGCCTCATCTTTTGTTGCCGGATATGAGTCGCTGTGTTTATTTAACCCATAATATGCTAAAAATCCAATATTTATACCTTTAACAGAAAAAATAGCAGGAGCCCTTGCTTCGGCAAGATTTTTACCTGCGCCAACATGACTAATTCCAATTGAATCCAGATGAGTTATTGTATCAAAAAGCCCTTCTACTCCATAGTCATAAATATGATTATTAGCAATTGTTACTATATCGATTCCCCCTGATTTCATTATTTTTACATAATCGGGTGAAGCTCGAAATGTAAATTTTTTTTCGACTGGTATTCCTCGGTCAGTTAAAGGATTTTCGAGATTAATCATCGAAATATCTGCATTTTTAAACCATTGCATTTTTTGAAACGGATATTCGAACTTATCTTTAACATGATTCTGGAAGAAATCCGCAAAAGTGACGTCTCCGCTAAAGTATAACAAAACTTTACAAGTATCCTGCAATAGAATAGAGTTGGAATTATAACTATATGAATTTGATTGTGAAAATATAATGCTGATTAAAAATAAGATAGACAAATGTATTAAAAAAAATTTCCTCATAAGAATCAGTCTACTTAAAAAATGATTTATATAAATTAAAATTCAACTGGTAGCGATAATATTAAAAAACTGCCTTGCGGCGGTTTAAATTATTTGGAAGACATAGTCCCGGCAACTACTCGTTCATTAAGTATCTGATCATCAAAATAATAGTTTTTCGGATCTACCGGCTGTCCGTTATATCTAACCTCATAATGGAGATGAGGAGCATTGCTTAATCCTGTGCTGCCAATCTCGCCTATTTTTTCACCGCGTTTTACAATCTGCCCATTGCGTACCACAAATTTATTAAGATGGCCGTATCTTGTTTCGAATCCATAATGATGATTCAAATAGACAACATTTCCATAGCCGCCGTTTCTACCGGCAAATCTAACGATGCCATCGGCAGTAGCATAAACAGGCGTACCTCTCGGCGCAGAAATATCCACACCTTCATGATATCTGCGATACTTAAGAATCGGATGCGTTCTCATCCCAAAGTCGCTGGACAAAACACCTTTAACTACGGGACGCAAAGCGGGAAGATAAGCCATGGAATCCTGTTTGGCATTATAAGTATTCAATAATTCCTGGTAACTTTTCAGTTCAAGATTAATTTCGCGCTCTAATTTGGCAACCTCTGTCAATTGTTTACTCAGGCTTATATTTTCGTTGAATCCGGAAACTTCATCATTGATATCAAAATCATACCTTGTTCCACCGATACCAACTTTACGAATATCTTCATCAATGGCATCAAGTCCAAGCACTGTACGAAGCTGATCATCTTTCTGCGTGATAACATTTATCTGACCTGAGAGCAATTGAATCTTATTTTTCATTTCTTCGAGTCTGGATTCAAGGACTGTATTTGTTCGTTCCAAACGTTTCATTTCATTATTAACGCTGAAATCGACCATATAATCCAAGGTAAATTTACCGATCGCCAAGACGACTAGAAGGAATATTGTTACAGAAGAAAATAATTTTATACGACTTATTTTAAATTCTTTTATTTTCTGCTGATTTTTTGATACAAAAATTAAACGGGATTCATCTTTCATCAAGAGCCTTCAACTCCATATTAATCCGTGTTATTACCTTTTCAATTGCAATATTCGGCAAACTTTCTGTGATCTAAAACAAAATATATAAAAAAAAAACTCTACGATCAAGCGCAGAGTTGGTTCTTTTTAATAAATAATTATACATTTACCCGAGATAGTATCTTAAAACCTTACTTCTTGAACTGTGTCGTAGTCTCCGAAGGGCTTTTTCTTTAATCTGACGGACACGTTCCCGGGTCAGCTTAAACTTTACTCCAATTTCCTCCAGGGTGGGAGGTTTTTCTCCATCCAGACCAAAATATAGTTTTAATATCTTTGCTTCTCTTGCTGTTAAAGTTGATAAAATATGGTTTACTTCCTCTTTGAGCGATTCACCCATTACTTCGGAATCCGGTTCAGGGTCCTGTTGGTTTTGGATAATATCAATTAAACGGCTGTCACTGTTTTTTTGAAGCGGTGAATCCATCGAAACAGAGCGGGTTGCCATTTTAATCGTATCTGTAATATCGCCGCTATCAACTTCTAAAACAGTGGCAATTTCTTCCGGCGTCGGTTCCCGCTCATACTCCTGCTCTAACATGCTGTAAACCTTGCCAATCTTGGTCAAAGTCCCGACCCTGTTTAATGGCAGACGCACTAAACGGGATTGTTCCGCAATAGCTTGTAGAATTGATTGTTTTATCCACCAAACCGCATAAGAGATAAATTTAAAGCCCCTTGTTTCGTCAAAGCGATAAGCCGCTTTCATTAAACCGAGATTACCTTCGTTAATTAAGTCTTCAAGTGAAAGTCCGTAATTCTGATATGATTTTGCAACACTGACAACAAATCTAAGATTGGCGCTTACAAGTTTCTTCAAAGCACGCTGATCATTTTCTTTAATACGCTGAGCAAGTTCTATTTCTTCCTCCGGAGTCAATAACTGTACTTCGCCAATTTCACGCAAATAGTTTTCCAAAGATTGATTTTTACTAATAAAAAAATCGCTCACAAAGAATTACCTCAAGTTAAAAGTTCCCAATCCCTATATTAGTATTCGTAAATTTAATTACTTAAAAAAAAATTTACAAATGGCAAGATTCTGTCCATTTTTAATAAAAAAACTAAAGTACTTTTCTTTATCTATACCTGGCTCCATCTTAATTAAACAGATCGGATTATAGGATTATTTCTTTAGTCTATTTCCAATCCGTTGTTTTCTTTTATTCTTTTCAATTCCTTTTGATAATTCTTAAGCTCCTGATCTAATTCACTGATTCTGGTCAGGAGTTGTTTGATCTTCATGTCGCTCGTTAAAGATATTTCTTTTTTTTCATCATAAGCCTGGTATACTCTACCACCCAGCTCCACAAGTTTTTCCTCTAATTCTTTCTTTAGGCCAAGTAAATCAATTTTAATCCGTCCGATTTTAGTATATTCGGTGGTTTTGTCGGTGGCAGTGTGTAAACCATCAACCAGTCCTTTTTTTAAGTTTTCCCATAAAGTCATATCTAAAACCTTTTTCTCAATATGATTTACTAAAACGTCTTATATATAAAAGGGTTTCCTGAACTGACTTCAAAAATATTAATCCAAAATTAATAAATCCAGAAAGCTTTGTCCATTTCCTGTCGATGGAACATTAAAGTATCCCGCCAATGTTGCCTGCAGATCGGTGAAACTTGTTCGTACACCGATATTTATATCCTCTTTTATGGGAGGACCAAATATTAATAACAGAACATATTCTCTGGAATGATCGGTACTCGGTGTTGTGGGATCATTTCCATGATCGGCTGTAATTATGGCTATATCATCCTGCTTTAAATTGGATATTAATAAAGGCAGCCAGACATCAAATTCTTTTAAGCCCTGATAAAATCCAGTTACATCGTTTCTATGACCCCATAACATATCAAAATCCACCAGATTAATCATTATCAATCCCGATTCTATTATAGCCAGTTCCTGTAATAGTTTTTTCATACCTTCTTCATTGGATTTTGCATGTATATTTTTTGTCAGTCCGACTCCGGCATACAGATCATTTATTTTACCGATACCAACAACGTTATAACCAGCTTTGCTCAGGTTTTCATGAAGTAATGTTCCCGGAGGTTTTAACGAAAAATCTTTTCGGTTGCGGGTTCTTTGGAAATCAGCCGAACTGGTTCCTACAAAAGGCCTGGCAATCACTCTGGCAACAGCGTGTTCACCGGATAGAATTTCTCTTGAAATCTGACATATTCTATATAACTCATCTACAGGGATAATATCTTCATGTGCGGCAATTTGAAAAACCGAATCAGCAGACGTATAGATAATGGGTTTGCCAGTGCGAACGTGTTCTTCACCGAGATCTTTGATAATCTCCGTACCGGATGCGGGTATATTACCTAAAATACCAAGCCCGGTTTTTTCTTTAAACGAATTTATAATTTCTTCAGGAAAACCGTTCGGATAAGTGGGAAATGGCTTATCTAAAATCAGACCCGCTAATTCCCAATGTCCGGTGGTAGAGTCTTTACCTGCAGATTTTTCGGCCATTTTTCCATAAGCGCCTTGTGCCCGGATGTCATTCCTGAGTCCCTTTATGGGAACTATTTTCCCTAGTCCCAACGATTCTAAAGACGGTAAGTTAAATCCGCCTGTTTCTGTTGCCAGGTTTGCAAGCGTATTGCTTCCGGCATCGCCATAAGCAGACGCGTCAGGCATTTCCCCAATGCCCACTCCGTCAAGTATAATAACTACGGCTCTTTTTTTCTTTTTTGCCATTTATATTTCCATTCTAAATAAACCGAGAATTATTTGAAATTTACAAATTTCCACAAGAACGAAACAAGTGTAATATAGAGAAAACCGAATGAAAATATTGTTATGATCAGCTTAATAATACATAACATATAGAGTACAAAATGGGTTCTTTTAAAACTAAAAAGAGGAAACTGAATGATCAGCTTCCTCTTATATGGTTAATGCTTTTTTAGAATACTATTTTACCAGAACCATTTTCTTTACAATACTATTTTTATTTGTAATTAATTGATAAAAATATATGCCTGTTGAAACCTGTTCCCTGTTTTTATTGATGCCGTTCCAGATAACAGTATGATAACCCGGTTCATAAGTTCCGTTTATCAATGTAATTACTTCCCGCCCCAGTATGTCATATATTCTCAATTGTACCTTTGCATTAGCGCTGCTCTCCGGAATTCCGAATTTAATAGTAGTTGACGGATTGAACGGATTGGGATAATTTTGTTCAAGTTTAAACGATAACGGTATGATTTTTGGTGAAAATTCCATATCCTGGGAGGCATAGATTCTGAACCTGTATTTTGTGCTTTTCGGTATAAAACTGTATTCCGTCACTTCCATCATGTTTATTACATTTTCTTGTTGAAGGTCCACTAAAAAGATGTTTAAAAAGCCGGATTCAAGACTTTTTGTACTCCACTTAAGAAGATGCTTATCTGAAACCGTTTGTGATTCGACTTCCATATCCCAGGTTTTTACTTCTTTAATATCTTCGAAAGGACATTGAATTTTTCTGGATATACTGGTTTTTTCATCAGTAAACGACAGCGTACAATATTCCCCGAAAGGAGGCGGATCACTGATAATCCCATAATCTTTTGAACTTATACCAAATATATTATTATTATCTTCATATTTCTTATTGGTTAGATTTATTGAAATCCGCCATTCATCCGGCTGTATTGATGATGTATGATTTGTTTTATTCACAATATCATGCACGGGCGCAACGGAGGCCACTTCAAAAGGTTCCGTTGTAAACTGTATCTGGCCATTGTGATTTGATTTTAACCAATAACCTACCCAGGGCAATGCTATGGCATTTGAATCTAATTCAACCATCTGATACCCCTGGCTTGAACCTGCCTGTAAAAACCAGTGCACGGCGCCCTGAATTTTACCATCGCTAACAGCATCCAGCAGACTTTCACTGACATTCGTACTGTCGATAAACCTCATATTTTTCCAGTTAACGGCATAGCCAACCGGAATACCGATCTGGTTCCAGCCTTTTACTATATTTTTGGTTAAAAGCCTGTCATCATTTCTTGATAGTTGTTGGAGGCTATTTAAATTGAATTTTATAGTATCCGGCGATAATACCCAGAATCCGCTTCCCATAGCAATCTGGCTTCTGTTGATTGGTCGGTAATCATTCATTTTGTTATCCCAGACAAAGAAAATAGCGGCTGAATCAGAGTACTCGAAATCATACCAATTAATATGCTGCGGTCTGGGAAAGGAAGACATATACCAGCGAAAACGTCTAATTTTTTTCTCAGAAGCCTGAACATTGATTAAAACCGAATCAGCGCCCCGGCCTTCATATCCATTACCTTCTTCGTCATAAGCCCAGACTTTAAATAAATATAAACCATCGTCAAGCGGATAAAACTTTAACGCATAAACTAAAGAAGTATCATATATAACAGGTTGAGCTGCGCTGACGACTTTCTGCAGATAATAGCGGATGCGCAAAGTTTCCAGCTTGCCGCTGATACCCGGAAAAACTTCATAGCGCATAAAAACCATCGCCTGTTGAACTGTATAAGATTTTGGACCATAAATTTCGACCTGAGGTATTTCCAATTCCGTACTTTGGGTTCTGACTCTGATAAAATAATCCAGAGTTGTATTGCCACCGAATCCATCAGTGATAATCACAACAACCCGGTTTAGCCCTGTATCACTGAGGGCCGGTGTCCCGATCAGCGTATGCGTTTCATCTAAAGTCAGCCAGCCAGGCATTGTTACCGGATTATATGTTAATGAATCGCCGTCGGCATCGAAAACAGTAATCTGATGAGAATATAGCGCTTCAACTAAAATAAACCTTGGTGGAATCTGCATAATTTCAGGCGGACTATTCAAACCGATTCCTTCAAGCGGCACAGATATAATGCCGTCAGCGTATCTGTTATCATTCGTAGTTATAATTAAAGTATCCTGATAAGCATTACGTTCAGGTGGTGCAAAGCGTAACCGAATTACGGAACTATCGTTGACCGGAACTTCAAAATGGCTCTGGGAGATAATAGAAAAAACAGGAAGGTTATTTGTAAAACCGATATTGCTAATATTCAATACAGAACCACCGGCATTTTTTACGAAAATTGAAATGGTGTCTGCCTGTGGAGGCCTGACTTGGGCAATTATTTTATCCGGGAACAAGCCTAATCGGGCGGCCCTGCTGATTGTTGCAAACCGGGTTCCTCCGAAGAGACCCTGATTAATCCTGCCGCCATTCGGCGCAGGCTCATGGCTGAAATCATCTGCCGGATCACCCATATCGATGGTTGGTGATAAATAATCCATCCTGTAATGACCGGAGTCTGCCGGCATAAATATCGGCGGCCTGTTGCTGATCGCAAACTGGTTAATTGATCCTACCATGTTATCTATAGTGGAAAAAGAGAGATCAACCTGCCCTGAACCGGTTTGCTTTGACAGGGCCACTTCACCATTTCCCCAGAGTATTGAGTTTTTAATTTTAACCCGTGAGGTTGCGTTTACATGAATACCTTCAATGGCATTACCGGTAACATTGATATTGCGAAAAGCCGCCCGGGCGCCATCGCCCAAGATAATTCCGGTCAGATTTGAATCCACAACGATATTCTGTAACGCTAATGAATCCCCGCTGAAAACCAAACCTACCTTATTATTACCTAAACCACCTAAAGACATTCTTACAGGTCTTCCATTTACTATAACACCGGTATCAGCATCGGACACCGAGAACCAGCGCATGTTAACCGTATCAATACCGGAATTTATTTTTATACCTCGCCAGGAAGTGTCATCATGATGTACACTATGTAATTGCACCATTTCCCGGTCAATATCAGAACCGGCAATGGTCAGTCCTCCAAACACTTCAAAAGAAGTTTCGGTTTCAAATGCAATATCAATACCCGGACCAATTAGTAAAGAGTACCCTTCCCGAACAATTAGACCTGATCTGGCAACATATAATCGCGATGAATCGACAAGAGCGCCGGATTGATCGCCGTTTAGCTCTATATAATTCTGTACGCTCACCGGATCAGACCAGGAAGATAATCTGCCGCCGTTATATACAGCCTGTATGGAGTACCATGAAATCGGATATCTGTCAGTTAATGTATCCGTAATAAAATTATTAGTCGTTACTTTCCAATTAAAATGATTGTAATTATTTGGCAGACTGTCCTTAGCAATACGATAATATTCCAGTTCTCCTTCTTCTTCCGGTAAAGACGTCCATTCAAGATACACAGTATACTTATGAGGAAGAATCTGTGTAATTTCAGTTTGCCAGCCAGCTTTATAATAGGTTTCAAGGGCGCCTTTATGCCGGTCAAATAAGGTAAAATCAAGGTTTGCATCCTTATTGTAATCACCATAGACTATTCCATCATAGATGTCATAATCAATGCCAATAGAATTTCCTGTAGATTTATCAAACTGAAAATTACCCGGTGATGTCGTATTATTTTCCAATATATGCACACTATCCCGGGTTAATACAAGCATATCCATAGCATATGCGTCACTATTGGTCCCAAAGTCATGAATTAAAACATCAGAAATAGGTAGTACATTATCCGTATAAACCATGGCCTTATCAAAAGTCCAGTTTCCATTTTCAGAACCAGACATTTTATAAATATCAATTTGATTTAAACCAACGCCAATAATCTCAAGATCGGGAACAGCAGGATCATTATCAAGATCAGCCAAAAGAATTTTAAAGTAATATGTCTGATCGGTTACGGTAACTTCATTAAAATCTCCCTTATTATCACCGCGTAAGACGTTTATTGATCCGCTTGTATAATTTGTGATAACAAGATCTAAAGCGCCATCATGATTAATATCGCCTATGGTGGCATCAAAAGCATAGGATTGATAAGGTATTATTTGATTAATATAGCCTTCAAATCCGGACTCTGTTAAATCGAGTTGCGTATAAACCGTATCATTGACTACAAGAAGATCAACTAAATTATTGCTGTTCAGATAAGAAGGGATAACCTTTTTAATCTTCTGAGTGCTTTTTATCAGAATGATTTCAGAAAAGGCAAAATCCTGAGCAGTGGATTGATTAATTACCATGCCAATACTTTTGGTATCATTTAGTATTAAATCCGGCAGACCGTCCCGATTTATATCTGTTATCGATAATTGTGTTTGAAGCGAAGTATCAACAACAATTTCCTGGCCGGGAAGAAAATATCTTTCCATTATCCTGAACTGTCCGTCATCCGGATCTTCTGTGACAATATAAAGCGTATCGCGGGCATAAAAGAGTATATCAAACGTATCGTCTTCATTGAATAATCCGGTTACAGGATTCGTTGTTGGTACGCCCAGACTTTCAAGTTCACTTTGGGGATCAAACTCGAAATCAGACTGCGCAAATGGCATGATATCAAAAGAAAAATTATATTCTTTTTCACTTGAGATATAATCGCCGCTTTTATCCCGAAGAGAATCAGAAATACCTACAAAAAACCGTTCTCCGGGAATCGTGCCTTTTCCTGATATTTTCTCGAAATTAATAGTGATCAATGTTGAATCCATATTATCAACTGCAATAGAAAACATCTGATTGCCGGATATGGAACTGTTAATCATAATGTTTTTCGACAAACTCACTATATCCGGTATGCTGGTGAACTTTATTGTAATGTGATCGAGCATTGTATTTAGCTGTTCATTATTATAAGGCAAGGTGTATTGAATTTCAAAACCGCTTTTGAGTATGATGCCTTCTGCTCCAAAAATCCTGACCGGGTCTTCATTTATTTTTTCGCCCTGATTGATAAGAATCGGGCCCAAAGGTCTGTTGAGCAGATCGTTATAAACTATTTTCCAGGTTAATCCGTAATCAGAGGATTCCCAGACTTCGCCCGTGTTCGTGGTTGCCCAGATTTTATGTTTGAGATAGGTCGTAAACCCATCAATATCCATAAACTCCGATCCGGCCACACCTGTACTTAATATCTTCCCAGGACTTTCAAGACGCGACCCTTCATTAGGGAATTTCATAACTGCACTAAATCCGTCGGATAAATCCGTTCCTAAAACGTATAATTCATCGTTAGAAGATTCGTCCTGAATAAAGCCTGCGGACGATGCGATAAAATTCTCAAGGGTATGTTCAACATGAAAATCCTGGACACTATAGTCGTCTAATGCATATATTAGAGTGTTATTATCTTTTGTTGCCACCATGTATAAATTATTATTTCCATGTAATATATCAACAACATCGGCGCCGTGATTATTCAAATCAGTTATTAGCCAAAAAGGACTGCTTGGAACTGAATAATGCAAAGTATCGCTTTCTCCGCCAGCATAAAAATATCCACTATAATAGTGAACCTGTTTATAATCATGATACAATCCTGCAGATAGTTGTTTCTTCTGCCAGTTCACTTCTCCTATGGTATCCAGAATACTGTTCCATTCCAGAACAGAACAGTCCAAAGTTGGAATTACCATAACCGTATCTGTTCCGGTAATATAGTAATCAATACCTTTATAATTAGCAGAAAAACCGAGATTTTTCCACTGCATAGTTGTAGCATTATTTATAATTTTATAAAAACGGTCGTTATCGCCAACGCCTATGACATTGGAAAAATCATAACTCATCGACCTGACTTCATTTACTTTCCCGGCCGAAGGATCTTCGTGAATTTGAAAAATTGAACCGCCAAAACCGAGATTAATTAATCCAAAAACAAAATATATGACGTACCTGATTTTTTTATATCGGGCTTCCATGTCGCATCCTCCAAATTCTTTGATGTATTTAGATTTTCGTCTATTCATAATTTTTATTAAGCGCTTTTTTTTTATTTCAACACATACAGCTGAATAATAGGTAGTCTTATCAGAAAAAACTGTGATCTGGTACAAATTGATATACTTTGTTGTTATCAAAAAATACTTTTCAGTCTAATTATATTATGGTCATTTCAGTTGTGGAGCAAACTATTGCAAAAAGCGCCTTTTATTCCAACGGGTCATTTTTTATTAACCATTCTTGCCAGATCAGGCTTAACCAAGGTCAGTTTAATTTTTTAAAACCTTAATAAGATTTATCAGTAATCACATCTGTCCTAAATAAATATTCTAACTTGCCACGATCTTTAGATCGTGGATTAGGACAGCTCCAATAAAATGGACTTCAGTCC
>RQOG01000088.1 GCA_003854985.1 Calditrichota bacterium | reverse complement strand
AAAACAAACCGGTAACCGTCAGGCAAATGACCAACTATATCGGCACAACGTTTGATCCGGAATGGGGCGCTGACGGATCGATATATTTCGGCACCTTTGAAAACGGCGCATTTCAGATTAAAAGGGAAAAGGATATAACCGGTTCATTTCCCGAATCGCCGCTGTACACAAATGACATTCTGCCTATTTCCGCCAAACGATGGACCTATGAAAATATTGAAAAAACCTTTATAAAAAAGCATGCTCCTTATTCGCGGAAATACCAGTTGGATTTTGCCTCCAGCCAGGTAAGTCAGGATCCTGTATTTGGCACAACGGGCGGCGCACAATTTGTTTTTACCGATATTTTGGGCAATGACCAGTATTATTTACTCGTTTATAATAATGCCAGAACCGCATCGGAATTCTGGAAAAGTTTCAATCTGGGCATTACCAAAGTAAATCTGGGTAAACGGTTTAATTACGCATATGGCCTGTATAGATTTGCCGGTTATTATTATAATCCTCAGGACGCTTATTATTATGAAGAACGGGTCGGTGCAAGTTTTACCGTCAGCTATCCTCTATCCCAGTTTTCCAGGATATCCTTCTCCCAGAATTTAAGCTATTCGGATAAAGAGATATTTGCCGATGAACAACGGATGGCCTATTTGAACACCTCCTATCTTACCTACATCCACGATAACGCGCTATGGCTGGGCACAGGTCCGATTGACGGACACCGTCTTAATCTTACCCTGGGCAACACCTATGCCTTCGCCTTTTCAAATGTCAATTATCTAACCGGTATGATCGATTACAGAAAATATTTTCGCTTAAGCCTGCGCAGCGCTTATGCCGTCCGGTTATTCAGTATGTTTAATGAAGGTAAAGAAGCCCGTTATTTTTATCTGGGAGGAAGCTGGGATTTACGAATTTACCGCCGGTTTTCGCTCTATGGTCAAAGACTTTTTCTGGTCAGCCAGGAACTAAGATTTCCTTTAATTGATATGCTTGGTCTGCGCCTGCCTTTCGGAACCATTGGTTTTTACGGCATTCGCGGAGCAGTTTTTGTCGACGCAGGCAATGCCTGGACTCATAGTTTTCCCGGCTGGTTAGGCAGTTACGGCGTCGGGATCAGAATGCGCCTGGCCGGTTATCTTGTATTGCGGCTGGATATGGGCAGGAAGACCGATTTCAAATCTTTCGGCGGCTCAACCATAACTCATTTCTTTTTCGGATGGGATTTCTGATATGAAAACAATCTTCCATATAAACCTGATACTGATTGTATCTTTCCTAGCTTCATGCAGTAAACCTTCTCTTGCGCCATCCGACAGCACAAAATTAAGCCCTGTTTATACCGAAGGCATCAATTATAAACGGCAGAATTTCATCGGTATAGATCTTCAACCCCCTTATTTACAAATTGATGATGAATCGCTCAAAGGACACAGCACAACAACGCCCTGCCTGATCGGCGATCAGCTATTTATAACGACCCGGAATGGTTACCTGTGTCAGGTTGATGTTTTAACGCTTGATGAAACAGCCGATAAGAAAATTTCCGATGGGATTCAGGCTTCACCCACTTTTGCGCATCCATTCATTTTAATAGCCTCAGAAGCCGATCACGCCGGTTTATCAGCCTATGATATTACATCCGGTAAAATTATATGGAAAACGGTTAAGCACCATTCCACCTCTTCACCGGTCTCCGCTATGGATATGGTATTCCATGCCTGTTATGATGGTGTTATCCAGGCTTATAATCTGCTCGAAGGCGAATTAATATGGGAATTCGATACCGGTTCTAAAATTGCCGGCAGTCTGATCTACGATCGGTCGCAGCTGACCGCGTTAACACAAACCGGCGATATATATAAACTTGACGGATCATCCGGAACCGTCATCTGGAAAAAAAGTACCGGCAATACTTTTCTTTCCTCTCCCCTGTTAACCAATAACGGCACTCTCACCATAACCAGTTACGAAGGTAATTTATTGTTCATAAACGACCGTACCGGAGTCGTTATTGGCCAAAAGGTATTTGATTCGCCTGTTTACATGCCGCCATCAGCGGATGATTCCCTTGTATACATCTCCGTAAGCAACAGCAAGGTTACGGCCATAACACCGGAAAATCAGGGGATAAAATGGGAAACCGTTTTGAAAGGACCGGCAAGCTGTCCGGCACTGGTAACCAATAATCATATTATTATTGGCACCACCAGAAACAGGTTGTATCTGATTGATAAAAATAATGGCAGCATTACACAGGAATTTATTCTGGAAGGCCGTCTATCTTCGATTCCGGTCGTTTATAATAACAGATTAATTTTTGGCATGGAATACGCCAAAATATCTGCGCTTATTCCTAAAAAGGATGCCGGCAATGAATTTTAAAATTAAGTTTATTATGTGTTTTATACTGTTTGTCCAATTTATATCCGGACAGACTACTCCGGATTCCGCCTATATTCGCATCAATTTCTCTTCAGATTTGATCTTGCAGATTAACGACACCCTGGTGATTAAAAATAAAGAGAGCATTGTACCGGTTGCTCCCGGGTTGAAGCGTTTTGCCCTGAGACCCGCGTCGAACCGCAATTGGTATATGGTTCCTTTATATAACACCGTTCAGATTTCTTCGGGCGATACCATTGATCTGACTTTTGATAATCCTGGTTTCCAATATGAAGTTCCATCTTTTAAAGTCATCGATTTAAAATCCGGTATGCATATTGGAAAAGAACAAAACGGATTCTGGTCAAATAAAATGGTAAAGCCGGCCCTGATTGCATCCGCCGTAACCGCCAACTGGGCATCCTTTTACATGAGAAGACAGGCAGATGATTTCTATGATGAATACAAAAAGACTTCGGATATTTCCCGGCTGAATTATTATTATGACAAGGCTGATACTTATGATACCTATGCTACGGCGGCCCTGATTGTTTCGGTAGCAGCCACATCCGCATTATTATATATATTGATTTTCGATGATTGATAGATTTATAATTTTACTCAAAAAATAACCTAGCCCGTTTAAAGATCAATCACCAAGCATTTAGATTGAGATGTAAATAAAAAAAGCTGACCTTTTTAGGGCCAGCTTTGATTTTATTTGGCAGTTGTTTTTTTGGCCGGCATTTCTGTTTTTTCCAGAATGGCAACCGCATCATCTCCGCTTTCCGGGACGGTATCATCTTTAACCAGGTATTCGAAATGTTTCCGGAATTCATCCAGGCTGATACCTGCCGTCGCAGCATATTTGGCCAGTTCATGTGCATCGATAAAATCTTCTCTCTTCAAACGAATCATGTAATGATGTGCAATATGATAAGTCTCGGAATTAATATCCACCATCCGGACGCGCATCTTATTTGTTTTAGGGTCGATAATCTTCTTAAAATAAAGCGGAACGAATTTTCCTTCCTGCATGGAAATTAAAGCGCCCGAACCGCCGTCGGTTAAAAATTTAGCGGCCATAAATCCTAAATCGCGACAGTATTCCATATCAAACGGGATAGGATCGGCACAACGCAGTTCATAACCAATATTTTTGGCGACGATAGTCGCTTTTAATTTAAAGGAAGCCAGTCTTTCCTGAACACGGGCTTTTAATATTTCGCCAAAATTAATTTCCGCCAGACGGATATTATCATGGGCGTCTCTTTCCACATTCACCATTTGTTTGAATTCATTAGGATCCATAAGTTCAACCAGGCCTTCGGCGAGAATAGCAACGCCATCGGGACGGCCATAGCTGAGACGCTTGATAATGGCGCCAACCATTATATCCACTAACTGTTCAAACTTAATCTGCTTGTTTCCAAATTCTTCCGGAACCAAAGTCAATGTAGCGCCGGCAGATTTACCGATACCTAAAGCCAGATGCCCGGCTTTTCTGCCCATGGTAACCACAAAATACCAGCGGGAAGTGGTTTTGGCATCCGTCATGATATTTTTAATGATTTCCACACCAAGGTGTCGCGCGGTCTGAAAACCAAAAGTGCTGATAGCTTTAGGCAGATCAAGATCGTTGTCAATGGTTTTAGGAACATGGGCCACTCTGACCCTTCCATCCGCTACCTGTTCAATCCGATAGGCGGAGTATGCCGTATCATCGCCGCCAATGGTGATAAGCTGATCGACATTAAGTCTTAAAAGAGAAGAAACTGCATTTTCCAGATACTTCTTATCCTTAGTGGGATTATCACGGGAAATCCCGATATGAGAACCGCCTCTGAAGTGTATCCGGCTGACGGAATCAATTGTTAAAGGCATAACATGTGAAATATCGCCTTGCATAATCCATTTAAAACCATCTTTCAGACCAATGACTTCGGATCCGGACAGAATTGCACGAATCGTTGCCGCACCGATAACGCTGTTAATACCAGGCGCAGGCCCGCCGCCAACCAGAATCGCTGTTCGTTTAGGAAACGTCGACATAAAAATCCTCCAACATCAAAGTTTGTATAATCTTTCCGTAACAGATAAATATTGCTCTTGTTATAAACAAGGGCGTAATATAAGTTGAGCTTGCAGTTCATGCAAATAGATTAATAAATATCGAATAAATCAAATATTTATTCCTAATGGATGGTTATCAATTCCATGAAATTCCACCGTGCAGAATGTGATTAAAGTCAAATATTTTGACTTATATATATAATAATTATAAATTTATGTAAAATTATTACGACATTTTATTATATTATTTGTCGGGTGAAATAAAAAAAACGGCACATGGAAATTGTATCTTTAAAAATTTCTGGTTTTGACAGATATTCTCCTGAATACACGATTCAGTTTAAAGATCAGCTTGGATTCAGAAAAGGCGGTGAAATATCAGGCCAGGACGCCTTTTACCTTTTTAGAATAATTACAGGGATAATTTTCGGTTTAACCGCTGAAGAAAAGAAAAAATATCGGTCTTCAGACGGTTCCTCCAATGTGTTCACCGGAATGGTGACTTTAGAGTTGGAAAAACAATCCTTATTAATCGAAAGAGATTTTGAAACGGACATTATCGCCTGTATTTACGTGGGCCGCGATAGCAGTAAGCCCTTATTCCATGGTAAAGACAACCCTGATTCGGAGCAAAAACGTCCTTTCATGGATGTTATTTCAAAATTCTTTTTTATCACCAATCGGGATAATCTGGAAAAAATTTGTGCAGCGTCCTATAATCCCGACAAGGATTCTTTTAATAAACTTTTATATTTATTAAATATCATTATTACCTGTAAATTTAAGTTCAATTCCGCAAAAAACCTTTTAAACGATGCCGGGCAACTCGATATATTCCACCAACGTTCTATAGCCAGACTCAGCCTGCTTGAATCTAAAATGGCAAAAAAGGAAGCTATCGAATATCTTATTCAACTTAAGCGAACGGCTGATCAGTTTGAAGGAGATATCCAGACGCTGAATACAATAATCAGTAATTACCAGGAAAAATTACCGGCTTACGGAACCGAATATGCTCACTTGCAAAAGAAATTTCCGCATCTGGCCAATATGAATCCGATTCAATTCCGGGACGAAGTTCTGTTCTGGAAAAACCTTCGCGAAATCAAATTTGTTTCGGAAGATAATCTTTACCAGATACGGCAAAGAATCAATGATATCGAAGATATGTTTAAAAATGAACTGGCGGTTTATAAAAACACGCAGCCCGGTTTTGAAATGGTTGCCGGGCATTACCAGCAATTGCATAAAGAACTGGTTGAAAAAAAGCAGAAACTTTCCGATACCAGAGCTCATGTTACCAAACTGGAAAATCTGTTAATTGATTATAAAAAAACCAAGCGTATCCTTTTAATAACGCTTACACCAATCGTATTTATAATTACTCTGTTGATTTTCGGATTATATTGGATTATGGTCATTCCGGTCTCTTTGATGGTAGCGGCCATTGTCTTTTCCGTATACGGGCACAGGAATTTTAAAATCCGCTCCCAGATTTTTCGTATAGAAGAAGAAACCCATGTTCTGCAAAAAGTTATCCGCGATATCGAAATCGAAATGAAAAAACTGAGCATTAATAATGCCTTACTGGATGATATTGATTTATTGGATAGTCATGTGGACCGGTATAAAAAATACATAAATATTACTTCCGAATTACGCCTATTGGAAAAAGAAGAAATCAGACTGAGAAAACTATTGGAGTCCAGACCATATAAAGAAAAAATCCCTGAATTCATTGATAAATACGCGGCTGTAATCGACATAGACCGGGATGATATTGAAGATTATCTGGACAGAATTGTAACTGAACATGAAAATTCAACTAAATTTATAGCGCAGAATACAATTTCACCGAACAATCAGGATGATATTCATCTGATGTTGAAAAATTACAGAGCAATAAAGGTCGAATTAAAAAAGATGTACACAAGGATTATCGATAATATTCATATCGATCATGATGAATCTAATTTGAATGAAATACTGGAAAAAATATCAACAGAAATAAAGACACAAATACTGGAAACCAACCTTAATTAAAACTTAGCTTTTTTATTCGATCTTCAGCAATTCCAACTTATCTTTTAAATTTTCCACACTAATACCAGCACTTTTGGCCGTCTTCTTTAAATTATATTTATTGGATTGAAGCTGATTAATAAAATATAATTTTTCGAATTCAATTAAAGCTTCATCATAGGTATGCGATTCAATCAATGTATCATTTGTTCTGTCCATCTGAATGGCTGTTGCGGCCGTGCCATAATCAATTATATTTGAATGCGAAAACAATATCATCCGATATACAGTGGCTTTCAATTGCCTTACATTACCCTGCCAGCGCTGTTTTTTTATCAACTCAATGGCTTCATTGGAAAAATGAGTAATATTTTTCCCAAATTTTTCGCGCGCCCGTTTCAGAAAATAATTACATAACGGTTCAATATCTTCAACTCTTTCCCGCAGCGGCGGTACATGAATGTGTATTACATTAAGCCGGTAAAAAAGATCTTCCCTGAAATTGCCTTTGGCTATTTCTTCCTCAAGGTTTTTATTGGTGGCGGTAATAATTCGCGCTTCGGATTTACAAACCTCATTTCCTCCGACGGGAGAATATTCATTGTCATTTAAAAATTTCAGAAGTTTTGCCTGTGATGAAGGACTTAATTCCCCTATTTCATCCAAAAACAAGGTACCGCAGCCGGCGCGAGCAATCATACCCGGGTTATTTTCATAGGCACCGGTAAAGCCCCTTTTTTATATCCGAATAATTCTGTCTCAACTAAATTTGCAGGAATAGCCGCGCAGTTTAGAGAAATAAAAGGTTCGGATACACGACCGCTCTGAAAATGGATGATTTTAGCAATAATATCTTTGCCAACGCCGCTCTCACCTGTAATCAGTATCTTTGTATCGGTATCGGCAATATGCACAACATCATTGTATATTTTTTTCAGGGCTTCGCTCTGTCCTATCAATTCTGGCTGTTTTTCCAATTCTTTTAATAAACTTTTACTCAGATTCGATAATTTGTTCATTTCCATTGCGCGGGAAATCGTTACGATAAGACGATCGATGTCCAAAGGTTTTTCCAAAAAATCGTAGGCGCCCATTCTGGTTGCATCCACCGCTGTTTGCAATGTGGAAGCGCCTGAAATCATTACGATAGGTAATTGCGGTTTATGCTCGACCAGTGTTTTTAGGATATCTAATCCGTTAATTTCCTGATTCAGATAAACGTCTAAAAGCACTACGTTCCAGCCATTATTAAGAGCAGATTCCAGACCTTCTTTGCCTTGGGTGTAAAAAGTTAAATCGATACCGCGCAGGTTTAGCGTCTTTTTGACCTGTTCACAATATTCTTTATTGTCATCAATGAGTAAAATTCTATCCATGTGTCTATTCTTGTTTGGTTTATCGGTTAAAAGTAAAATTGAGTATGAGCGTCTTTACCTGAAGCTGTTGCTCGCATATAATATTATTTATAGATAATAGTCGTCTTATTATAAGCAAATCTTTATTCAGCACATCCGTTCCATCGCACAAATATCCCAAATCCGGCCCAGTATAGTTATTTAATCTCATTTGCAGATCACAGTTGTCTTCATCCTTTACCTTTTGTGCGATTATGATCCCAGTGCTGTAACGACTAAGCATTTCAATAAGCAGATCGAAAACAACCAAAACGGCACGTTTATTCACAATAATCTTTTTTCTGGTTGTACCTGGTTGTAAAATCGTGACCTTGCTGCTTTCTGTCAGTTTAATTGAATTAAATTTATAAAGAATATCCTCAAGATATAATTCCTCTTTCGGAACAGCTTCATTAAAGAAAGCCGTTATCAATCCTTCTGTTAATTTTGTAATTCTGTTCACCGCTTCTAAAGAAGTCTTTAAAAAATCGTTTAATTCATTTGTAATAAACGGCGGATAATCGGATTTCTCCGTTACGTATTCTAAATTCTTTATTGCCATAGTCAGCGTTGATAGTTGTGTTTTAATTTCATGCGCCTGATGATCCACTGTTTTTCCGGCAGTTTTCATATCCCAACTTTCATTCTGAGGTTGAGTATATAAAAAGAACATTTTATTACCATTTTCAGATTTTATCGGAATTTTAAAAATCTGGTAATATTCCTTTCCGGCCTTCAGAATAAAGTGATTTTTTAAATTATCTTCAGTTTCGATTAACCTGTTTTTTATTTCTTCTTCATTAAAATAAGATTCGGCTATCACTCCAAAGGCTTTATTCTTTCTGATATTTCCTTCAGGATCAATGACAAAAGCCGGCACTGCCAGCAAATCAAGATAATTATCTACGGAATTCTTATACTTTTTGAGCAATTTATTATTCTCTGCCAGTTCTATCATGATTAAAAATTACCTGTTAAAATAAGATGATTCTATTGCTCTTTCAAATTATTTATCGGTTTATAATTAAATAATAATCGGAGTGAAAATAAAAAGCAGCACAATATAAATTTGTGATCTGTTTAAAAAAAATTCATAATTATTTTCTAACATAATATTTTTAATACTATTTTTCAGCTTTTAAAATATCGAAATATATTTTTCAACATCACTAAAAATATCATAGATATTTGTAGTAAAAAATAAAAATTAATACTTTACGGCTTTCACACTGGAATGACACATGGATTATTCTGACTTATTTATATTACTGGCAACCGGCATTATCACCGGATTAATAAATATTGTTGCCGGCGGCGGATCTACTTTAAGTCTGCCGGTGCTTCTGTTTTTAGGATTGGACAGCGCCACGGCGAACGGTACTAACCGCCTGGGGATTATGATTCAGAATATTGCGGCAATTTCGGGTTTTCAGAAGGATAAACTTAATGAATTCAGCCTAAGTTTTAAACTGGCCTTATTTACTTTACCCGGAGCTATTATTGGCGCCCTTGCGGCCGTGGAAATAAGCGACTTATGGTTTAAAAGGATACTAGGGGTAGTTATGATTTTAATTGTGTTAACATTATTCATTCCCCCTGTTCCTAAAGGTGCCGATCAAAAACAAGAACAACAAAATAACTGGAAATTATACTTTTCACTTTTCGGCATCGGTTTTTATGGCGGATTTATTCAGGCCGGCGTGGGATTCTTGTTAATGGCGGCATTATTTCACCTTTTAAGAATCACGTTAATTAAAGTAAATATTCATAAGGTGTTTATTATACTTCTATTTAATATACCGGCATTCTTACTGTTTTTGGCCGCCGATAAAGTCGCCTGGTTACCCGGCATCGTATTAGCGGCCGGAAACGCGACAGGAGGATGGTTATCCGCCAGAATCTCCGTTAAAAAAGGCGACCGGTTTATAAAGTATGCACTGGCCTCCATTATCATCCTCATGGCTGTAAAGCTCATCATTTGATTATTATCAATTATTCAAATAATAGGAAAATGCCAAATAAAATCTCAGGCAAATTAACAAACAAACCGCATTAAGGATTTCATGACAACAACATACAATCTTAAGAAAATGGGCATTCTGTATTCAGCCGCCATTTATCTGCCTGCTTCACTTCTGGTATATTTTTCAATTGCCTTTTTAATTCCCTGTTTATCGGAGCAAACAGGACTGGAAATCATAATCTGCTGGTTTATGGTATCCGGTTTATGCGTCTTTATTCCATTGCTAATATCGGTCAAGATCATTTTGAAATCGGAAAATTACAGGATTACTTATGATACATGGAAATTGCGCTTAAGGTTTTCCAAAGTATCCATTCAGGATATTACATGGAGTATAACAGGTTTACTTTTTACAGGTCTGCTAAGCGCGATAATTATGAAAGGACTGGTAATTCTTTCTGGCCAATTTGATTACTTACCTGCGTTTATATCTTTTGAACCGTTTTCTGAAGGACGATATTGGATTCTGGCCATCTGGTTTCCTCATTGGTTGTTAAATATCTTTGGTGAGGAGATTCTGTGGCGGGGTGTAATGCTGCCTCGTCAGGAAGTTGTATTTGGTAAATATACATGGTTCATTCACGGCCTTGGCTGGGGAATTTTTCATCTTGCCTTTGGCTGGCAGTTATTATTAGCGTTAACGCCTTTGTTTTTTATACAATCCTATGTTGTTCAGAAAACAAAGAATTCATGGACAGGAGTGGATTATACATGCCGGGCTGAATGGGCCCGGCTTTATAGCCATTGCGTTGGGATTAATTTAGTTTAGCTCAGACAAGTCATTCAAAGTATTTATTCAGATCTTCCCTGTCCGGTAAATGGGTCAGAAGGCCCTGGTATACGAGTTCTTCAATCAGCGTCTTCATGGCTTGAATTGTTTTTTTATAGCGATAGGCAAAATGCCAGATATCAATCGGATTTTCGTGAACGGTTAACAGGAAAGCTTCATGTAATTTAAGTTTAATTCTGTTTTCTACCTTTTCTAAGATACTGGGAATTAATTCCAAAGCTTTTGGTTTTAAATGTTTCCTGCAAAACCAATAGTTTGGCTGATCCACTAAATCACAAATCTGAAATCCGGAGTTAGGATTGGTTAACTGCCCCAATAGACTAACGCTGATCATATATTCATTTTCACCATCACCCCACAAATCATCCCATACCGCCGGTTCTTCTTCCTGCAGCCAGTTATAAAAATTTATTTCCCGGTCAGGCAGTTTCATTAAGCAATTACCATGAAATTCATCCACTATAAAAACAACATCTTCCGGTTGCACGGATTGAATTTCATGATCAGAAAAACTGATAAAATTTTCCTTTGCCAGGTTTTCTTTTTTTTTT
>RQOG01000087.1 GCA_003854985.1 Calditrichota bacterium | reverse complement strand
ATTCTATTTGGATACTTTAGCACGAAGGACGTACGGTTTAAATGGCTACATTACTGGCGACTGCGCCGCCATAGAGGATATTTATACAGGGCACTATTATGTGCAGACAGCTGAAGAAGCTACAGCTGAAGGACTTAAAGCAGGGGTAGACTGTGACTGTGGCAGTGTTTATCAAACAAGCGCTATCAATGCTTTAAAAAAGGGTCTTATTACAATATCAGATATTGACAAGGCATTGGTAAATATATTCACCATAAGGATGAGACTTGGTGAATTTGATCCGCCTGAAAATAATTCCTATTCCAACGCACAAGCCGGTGTAATTGGTTCACCGGCTAATAAGGCGCTTGCGCTGGAAGTAGCTACCAAAACGCCTGTTCTTTTGAAGAATGATATCAGCATAAAAACCAAACAAAAGACTTTACCACTCGATCCTAAATCAATTAGAAAAATTGCTTTGATTGGTCCGCAGGCCGATCAGGTTGTACTTGGACCTTATTCCGGAAGACCATCAAAAGAAAATTTGGTTTCACCTGCGGATGGAATAAAAAAATATATTTCAAAAAACAGTCTTTCCACAGAGGTTCTTGTTTCAACAGGAGGTAATACTGCCAGTAAAAGTAATTTACTTTACATCGCCCGATTTGAATTGATAAAATCCGATGGTTCTATATCCAAATTCGATGCAACGAAATTCAATTCGTCCTCAAAAGGGATTACAATTGGATCCGGAATGGACGATGAGGAGCAGGTAAGAACAATCGATGACGGATCCTGGACAGCCTACGATAATATTGATCTGACAGATGTGGATACAATTGGCATCAGTTTGAATATCCCTACCGAAGGGGGTATTGTCGAAGTTAGAGCCGGTTCTACTGAAGGAAACCTGCTGGCAGTCTTGAATGCAACGGTTGCAGCCGGAATCAGAGCAGGTGGTGTTTATGGCACTGGTACTTTATTGAAAGTGAAAGTTAACAAGCTTGGATTGAATAAACCTCAAACGCTTTATTTTGTATATAAAGCTCCGCAAGATGAGAAAATTAATGAAGAAGTAATTAATATTGCTGCTTCCACGGATGTGGCTGTTATTTTTGTTGGTACGGATGAGCGAACAGCCACCGAAGAAGCGGATAGACTTACTCTTTTTTTACCAGGTAACCAGGTTGACCTGATCAAAGCGGTAGCGAAGGTTAATCCATATACAATTGTGGTTATGCAGACGCTTGGTTGTGTCGAAGTAGAGGAATTTAAAAATCTTAATAATATTCCCGGAATTATCTGGACGGGATATAACGGTCAGGCTCAGGGCGATGCCATCGCCAGCATCCTTTTTGGGGATGTGAATCCGGGAGGAAAACTGAATAGTACATGGTATAAATCAGTTACAGACCTTCCGCCAATTACTGACTACACGCTCAGGGGTGGTAATGGGAAAAACGGCCGCACTTTGTGGTATTTTGATAAGGAAGTATCCTATGAATTTGGATATGGATTGTCTTATACAACCTTCGAATACAGCAATTTCAAAATCAGTAAAAACAATATAACTCCAAATGATAAAATAACAATCAGCGTTGATGTTAAAAATTCCGGGACATATGATGGCGATGAGATTGTTCAAATATATATGAGGACGCCTGATAGCCCTGAATCTTTGCAAAGACCTATCAAAAGATTAAAAGGATTCAAACGGGTATACATTCCGGCAGGTGATATAAAAACCGTCCAGATCGATATTGATTGCGCTGATCTCTGGTTCTGGGATATGGATAAAAACAAGATGAATTATGATCAGGGTAAGTATGTATTTGAGATAGGCGCTTCTTCAAAAGATATTAGAGGAACAGTAAGCGCTATTATGGATGGGAAATTCATTCCAACACTTAAAACTGTTTCAGCCGATTGTGGCGTATTGATTATGAAAAATGGTTCCAGCGCTCAAACAAGTGTAACAGCCGCGATGACAGACGACAGTTTTTATGAAATCAGCAAAGCTGATATTCTATATTCCAGCAGTAATCCCGATGTTGCCGCTGTTAATGAAAAGGGACTCATAACCGCTGAAGGAACCGGAGTAGCCACAATTACAGCCCGTGTAACCATCGAAGGTCATACCGAATCGGGCAGTTTCCCGATCAAAGTTACGCCTGATATGAGACCGGTCAGCTTAACAGTTAATGGTAAAGAAGTTGTTGGATTTTATCCGGATATTCATAGTTACAGCTATCTTTTACCGGCTTCTGCATCTGAAGTTCCAGTGGTCAAAGCTGTTTCTTCCGGGCCGGATATTCTGGTAGAGGTTGAACAGGCAAAACGTGTTCCCGGAACGGCTATCATTACTTTAACAGACAATATTACCGTGGAAAAGAATTCTTACTATGTGAATTTTGGGATCGAATCTATTGATGAAGAATTCAACCATTCAGCGCTTGGAAAACCATGGCGATGGGTACGTGAAAATTCTGAAGACTGGAGCCTGTCCAAGAAAGCCGGAACACTAACGATTACCGCTAAAGGCGGAGATATTAAGGAACAAAATAATAATGCTGAAAATATATTGCTGCAAAGCGCTAACACAGATTGGGTTATAGAATCCAAGGTTGTGTTTTCAAGAAAACCTTCGGGTTTTTCGCAGCATGGCGGATTAATTGCTTATCAGGATGATGATAACTATGTAAAGTTAGTTTATGGCGCTGGAGTTGGCTTCAGACGACGAGACAATAATACGAGCGGCTATGTTTTTCTTGTAATTGAAGAGAATGGAAATCAGCAAAATATGTCTACATTAAGTATGGCAGATATTATTCAAAACGATAATACGCTTTATTTTAAAATGGAAAAAACAGGCGACCGTTACATTGCCTGGTGTTCATCAGATGGGAAAAAGTATGAATCAGTGGGCAGCATTAACCTTCTGCTTAAAGATATCCAGGCGGGTCTAACTGTTTGTGAAGGAATACCGGATCAAAGGATGCTCTTTTTTATGAGAATGCGCGGTGGGCAGCAACAGACTGCGCCGGAGATTCCATTTGAGATGTCGGTAGATTATTTCCATATTCAAAATAGTGGAGCGAAATAGCCTGTTTAATTTTAATAAACTATATAGACATCAATAAGTGTCAGATAAGTTGATGTTGAAAAATATTAGTCGAGATAATAAAACTATACCCAGTCTATTGTGGGGAGCACTTATTTTGTTATTTGTTATCGAATTGATCCCTAACGAATTAAGCCATTTAAATGGTTATAAGGATATTGTATTTTTCAGGGATAAATATATCGCTATAGGAACCGATGGTCGGATTGATAATATTTCGATACATGGCGAAAAGTTAACTATTGATAGTTCCTGCCAATATAAACTAAACAGCGCTTTTTCAAATGTTAATTTATTCATAGCTGTGGGAGAACATGGTTTAATTATTTACTCAACAGATGGGAATACTTTTATCCGGGCTGAATCCGGAACCGATAAGAACATTAGTGGAATTACTTTTAAAAATGGATTGATTATAGCAGGCGCCGAGGATGGTGCTTTACTCACTTCAAGGGATGCCAAAGTATGGAATCTTATCAAGACTAAAGCTCAAGGTAATATCCTGTCATTATCATCAAATAATTCCTTATTTATAGGCGTAACAGATGCCGGCGAGATTATAAAATCAACAGATGGCGTTAAATGGGAGATCAGGGATTACAATAAAGAATATGCCGGATATAATCCGTATTCGAAATTTAAAAAGATATTAGCTGTTGATAACAATATATTTATTATTGGCACGCATGAAGATGGATCGCCATCTATTTTATTCTCATCATTAGGGAATGTCTGGGCAGAGAGATTGCCGGTTTACTATGATGATAAGGGCAGTGTTAATTACCTGATAAGTGAGCCGAATGATATCACCTATGATCCTGATCAGGATCAATTCATCCTTGCATGTGAAAAAGGCGAATTGTTTACTTTGCCCGGTTGTTCCAAATGTAATAAATTAATAAAAATATCTGAGAGTGATTTAAGTGCAATAATCTATTATAACAATTTTTTACTGATCGGTGATGCTGATTATTCAGTATTTATTCAGAGATTATGAATTTTCAATAGATTTGATACAAAATTATTTACTATTTTAAGGCGGAAGATAATCAGAAAGTAAGGAGATTTTTGTCAATGAAAACTAAAATTATCGGAATTGTAATTTTAATTCTATGTTTTTTTTTTATAATGGCTTTTGAAAGGGGTAGTAAAAAGGACAAAATGCCGATATATCTTAATCCATCTTATTCATTTAAAGAAAGAGCCGCAGACCTTGTTTCCAGAATGACGCCCGAAGAAAAACAAAGTCAGTTGGGCAATACAATGCCGCCCATTCCCCGATTAGGCGTTAATCATTATGATTTCTGGGGTGAAGCGCTTCATGGGATTTTAGGCCGAAATAATAACAGTGGAATGACAGCCACTTCTTTCCCCAATAGTGTAGCAATTGGATCTACATGGGATCCCGAGTTAGTAAAACGAGAAACCTCGGTTATCGCTGATGAAGCAAGAGGTTTTAACCATGATCTTATTTTTACACTCACTTACTGGTCACCTGTGGTTGAACCGGCCAGAGATCCAAGGTGGGGAAGGACCGCCGAGACCTTTGGTGAAGATCCCTTTCTGGTTTCGCAAATAGGGAAAGGATTTATTCAGGGACTGATGGGTAACGATCCCACCTATCTTAAAGCGGTACCCTGCGGTAAACACTATCTTGCAAACAATACAGAATTTAACCGTCATACCGGCAGTGCAAATATGGATGACAGGGATATGAGGGAATATTACCTGGTACCATACAGAACGCTTATAAAAGATTATAATTTGCCGGCTATTATGACGGCATACAGCGCAGTTAATGGCGTTCCTGTATCAGCCAGTAAATTTTTAGTTGATACCATTGCCCGAAAAACATACGGAATGGATGGCTATGTTACGGGCGATTGCGGCGCAATAGATGATATGGTCAGAGGGCATCATTATGTGAAAACCAATGAGGAAGCAGCGGCACTAGGACTTATATCGGGCGTCGACACCGATTGCGGTGGCGTTTATCAGAATCATACGCTTAAAGCACTTGAAAAAGGATTACTTAATCAGGGTGATATTGACAAAGCCCTTGTAAATATTTTTGCAATCAGAATGCGGCTTGGTGAATTTGATCCGAAGGAAATTGTTCCTTATGCAGGTATCAAACCAGATATAATCAACGATCCATCTCATAATGACCTTGCCATTGAAATTGCTACGAAAACGCCAGTACTTTTAAAAAATGAAATCAATACTAAAACAGGGGAAAAAGCCTTACCACTCGATGCAGGCAAAATTAAAAAAATAGCCGTATTAGGTCCCCAGGCTGATCTTATAGAATTAGGTGATTATTCCGGTGAAGTTGAACCTTCGCTTAAGATTACCCCTCTGGCAGGTATTAGGAATTATATTAAACAAAATGGATTGAATGTGGAAGTTGTCCATAGTTCAGGTGGAAATACCGAAAGAAAAAATGATTTCTATACCCTAATCAATTTTTCAACCAAATATAAAGACGGTACAATAAAAGAATATAATGCAACCAAATATGATGAAGCCGCAAAAGGACTTATTACTTCGGCAAGATTTGGCAGATCTTCTGTAAGAGGTATTAAAAATAGCGACTGGCTTGCCTATAAGAATATTGATGTAACTAACCTTGATTCCATAAAATTTAATATGAATGTATTTGTTAGCGGGGGCACAATTGAAGTAAGAGTCGGTTCTGCCGCGGGTAATATACTTGCTGCACAAAAAGTTATCAGCAGCCAGACAGGTGGATTTAGTGCATTTAGAAATATTGTAAATGTTCAGGCTAAAATTAATACCCTGGGCATATCCGGCCCGCAAAACCTCTATCTGGTTTTCCGCGAACCGGAAGCGCCGGCCACCGATAAAGATATCCTTGCAATGGCAGAATCCGCTGATGTTGCATTAATTTTTGTGGGTACCGATCAAAGTACGGGAAGAGAAGAGTCCGACCGGTTTTCTTTAGTATTGCCCGGTAATCAGCAGGAATTGATTAAGGCTGTGGCTGCTGTCAATCCCAACACCATTGTAGTTATGCAAACCATGGGAATGGTAGAAGTTGAAGCATTTAAAAATGATAAAAATATTCCGGGTATCGTTTGGACGGGATACAATGGTCAGGCGCAGGGAACAGCGATGGCTAAAATATTATTTGGCGAAGTTAATCCGGGTGGAAAGCTAAATGTAACCTGGCACAAGTCGGTAAACGATCTTCCGGATTTTAATGACTATACCTTGCGGGGCGATTCGGACAAGAATGGAAGAACCTACTGGTATTTTGATAAAGACGTATCTTATGAATTTGGTTATGGTCTTTCCTATACCAATTTTAAGTTCAGTAATTTTAGTATCGATAAAAACAAAATTACGCCAAATGATATGGTTACCATTAGTGTTGATTTAGAAAACACAGGCGATGTTGATGGTGATGAAGTTGTACAAATATATGTTAAGACACCTGATAGCCCGGAATTGTTACAGCGTCCAATCAAGCGATTAAAAGGTTTTAAGCGGGTGACCATTCCCGCCGGTCAAACCAAACGAGTTTCGATTGATATCGATTGTTCCGACCTTTGGTTCTGGGATTCGGAAAATGATAAAATCACTTTCGATCAGGGTAAATATATCTTTGAAATTGGCGCTTCATCCAAAGACATTAAAGGGCAGGTTGAAGCCCAAATGAGCGGTAGCTATAGACCGGAATTAACTACCGTCGTGGCTGAATGCGGTAAAACTGTTTTCAGGCCAGGTGATATTGCGCAGACAAGCGTAACCGCATCAATGTCTGATGATAGCTTTATCGATATAAACAAAGCAAAGGTTGTATATAAAAGCAATAATCCTTCAGTGGCAAGTATTGGTGGAGATGGGAAAGTGACTGCTGCCGGAGTGGGGGCAGCACTAATCTTTGCGTATGTCACTGTGGATGGAAAAACCGTATCAAATAGTTTTCCGGTGAAAGTAATGCCGGACCTGAATCCCAAATCCATTACAGTCGATGGAGAAAATATTAAAGGATTTGATAAAGAAGTTAAAGCTTATAGTTACCTTCTGCAAAGTAACTCAAGAATTCCTGTAGTTAAAGCGTCAGCATTAAGCGACAATATTACGATAGAAATAGAACAGGCAAAAAATATTCCCGGAACTGCTATCGTAAAATTAATTGATAATGTTACGCTTGAAGCGAATATTTATTATTTAAATTTTGATGTTAATTCTGTTAGTGATGAATTCAACAATGCTTCCTTAGGCAAGCAATGGCATTGGATAAGAGAAAATCAGGCAAATTATAGCCTTTCAAAAAATAAAGGCTCTCTTACAATCACCAGTGAAGTGGGAGATGTATCTGAAGGCAGTAATAACGCCAAGAATATTCTATTACAAAGCGCCAATAACGATTGGACAATTGAAACAAAATTGACAGCTTCGAGAATTCCATCCCAACCGGAAAATGCTGGAATTTTAGTGTATCAGGATGATAAAAAATTTGTAAAATTGATGTTCAGGGCGGTGATTAAAACAACCAGATTTGGAATGGGAGGAGGTGCGCAATTACAACCTGGAACCATAGACCTTATCATTGAAGAAAATGATATTACAAAATCCTTGGCATCTTTTAACCTGATAAATGAAATTACTGATAGTAATCCGCTATTTCTTAAACTGGATAAAAAAGGTAGTTTTTACACAGCGTACTATTCTTTTGATGGTGAGAAATATGAAAAGCTGGGAGTTGCTGATATTTTGTTAAAGGATATTAAGGCGGGACTAATAGTTTGCGATGGTGTAATCACACAGAATATGAAAAGTACTTTTTGGTTTGATTCGGATACTACCAAGCCGGATGCGCCGTTCGACGTTGTGTTTGATTATTTTCACATTACGAATAGTGGACTGTAGTCATTTGAATGATATGAAAATTTGGATAAAATTGACGCTTAGCTATCAATTTTTATGGAATATACAGATTGCAAACTAAACTTTTAATAAAGGGAGTATCCACATGAAGAAAATAACCTATCTTATCGCGTTGCTGTTTGTATTTAGTTTAATACAAATTACCACAGCTCAGGAAAAGGAAAAAAGTCAGAAGAAAGAGAAAAAAGAACTTGTTCCGGGAGAACAAGCGCCTCTTGCCAATCCTGGACAGAATACTTTCGGCAGAATACGTAATGTAGGTACCACGAAGACCAAACAGCTACCATTCCCTGTTCGTCCTGAACCGGAAATTAAGACAGTTTCTTTGGAAGAAATATCTATGAGTGATCCTTTTATTTTTCCAGATGATAAAACTAAGACATATTATTTGACAGGTACCGGTGGTCGATTATATAAAAGTAAGGACCTTAAAATGTGGACCGGGCCGTATAAGATTATCGATCTCACAGGCACCTGGATGGATAGCCTTTGGGTTGCTGCAGCAGAAATCCATAAATTCGGTGATAAATATTACCTGGCCGGAACCTGGAGCGATCACACAACATTAATCGAAGCAGTTCCGCGCCGGTATAATGTTCCACGCAATCAAACCCAGCTTTTGGTAGCCGATTCACCCGAAGGCCCTTACACACCTTTGGTCAAAGAATATGATTTTAGCCTCGGACCCGAAGATTGGGATATAATTGACGGTACACTCTACGAAGAAAATGGCACAATATATATGGTTTTTGTACATGAATGGACCCAAATAATTGATGGGACGATGGATTACATGCCTCTATCAAAAGATCTGACCCATCGTACAGACTATCCTACTACTATTTTCCGTGCCAGCGAAGCTGCCTGGTCCAAAGAGATGAACAGTATTGGCGAAGCCACTTTTGGTATGAAGATGCCGGGCTGGGTTACCGACGGACCTCAATTGTTCAGAACACAAACGGGCAAACTCGGTATGCTTTGGTCAAGCTGGGGTGAACATCGCTATGCGCAGGGTATTGCTTATTCCACATCCGGCAGTATAGAAGGCCCCTGGGTACAAGAAGAGAAGGCTTTCAAAGGTGATAATTCCGGTCATGGTATGTTTTTTACTACTTTTGATGGCAAACGGCTTTTTATCATACATCATGCTGAAGAAAGAGGTCCGCGTAAACCGCAGCTTTATGAAATTGATGACTCTGGCGATAAGGTGATACTTGGAGAAAGATATCATCCATAATGAATTGAGAATATGAAAATTTGTTTATTCGACTAAAATTTTTATTTATTTACAAATCGTGCATCGATAAATAAGTATCATAAAAGGAAAAGAGGAAATTTCTGATGAAGATCCTATTTATTTTAACGGCGATGATGGTATTGCTTATTGCTGGTTGTAAAAATATGCAGAAACAGCCTGCACTGGTTAAAGTTGAAGGTGGAATGGTACAGGGGACAGTTGACAGTGGTTTGACTGTTTTTAAAGGAATTCCGTTTGCTGCGCCGCCGGTAGGGAATTTACGCTGGCGTGCGCCTCAACCTGTTTCAGATTGGAATACAATTCTCCAGGCTGATGAATTTGCCCCGGGTCCTGTCCAGGCCTGGGATTCTCCCTCAGGAAAAAGCGAAGACTGTCTGTATCTAAATGTCTGGACGCCCGCTGAATCCGCGAATGATAGTATTCCGGTACTGGTCTGGATCTATGGCGGTGGATTTAATGGCGGAGCAACATCGGTGCCAGGTTATAATGGTGAACATCTTGCTAAAAAGGGCGTGGTTCTGGTAAGCATTGCTTATCGCGTGGGGCGCTTAGGCTTCCTTGCACATCCGGAGTTGAGCGCAGAAAATGAACATCATGTTTCAGGAAATTACGGTCTTCTGGACATGATAGCAGGCCTCAAATGGATTCAAAAAAATATCGCTGAATTTGGCGGCGACCCGAATAAAGTTACCATTTTCGGCGAATCTGCCGGCGGGATTGCGGTTAGCATGTTATGCGCATCACCATTAGCTAAAGGTCTTTTTCACGGCGCTATTTCACAAAGCGGAGGTTCATTTGGCCCTCCGCGTCCCACAACTTATCCGGGTGAAAATATGAAACGTCTTGCCGTTGCCGAACAAGACGGTCTGGATTATGCTAAAAAGGTCGGCGCATCCTCCCTGGAAGAATTGAAAAAATTGCCTGCTGACAGCCTGGCAAAGGGCGGTTTCGGCAGCGGTATGGCCTGGCCGATCATAGATGGTTATATAATTCCGGATGACCAGTATAAACTCTACCAGGAAGGTAAGTTTAACGATACGCCGATTCTTGTTGGATACAACTCGGATGAAGGAGCCAGTTTTACACGAACGAGAGATCCGAAAGAATATATTAAAGACGTAAAGGAACGTTATGGCCGGTTTGCTAATGACTTGCTCAAAGCTTATCCGGTCGGGGAGAAGACAATCACGAAGACTGCACGTGATCTTGCCCGCGACGCTGCATTCGGCTGGCAAACCTGGATATGGGCCCGTTTGCAATCTACATTAGGTCAAGCCAGAGTTTACTACTATTATTTCGATCAACACCCCGACTATCCGGAAGATTCACCTCAGGCTGGTTATGGTTCTCCGCATGGGCAGGATGTCGGGTATGTATTTAAGACACTCGATACGGCAAAACCACAGACAACCCAAAATGACCTGGAAATTTCTGAGGCTATGGCTACTTACTGGACAAATTTTGCGAAATATGGTGATCCAAATGGCGATGGAATGCCGGAGTGGCAAGCCTTTAGTGATGAAAATTCAAAAGTAATGTATTTCAGTAAAATACCCCACATAGGGCCGGTTCCCAGCGCAGAATCACTTAAAGTTTTGGATAATTACTTCACCTGGCGACGCACACTGGAAGGCGATGCCTGGGCAAAATAAATATTATGATAAAAAATCATACATTATTAAATTTTAGTATAATTAGAGAAATTATATGAAAAATTATATCGTAGTCTTCAATGTTTTGATCGTATTATTTTTGTTGGGTTGTAAAGGGCAGGACAAGAATAAATATCCTATAGCTAAGGTCGAGCAGGGATGGCTATCAGGTACAACCGGATCAGATACATCAATTATGGTGTTTAAAGGCGTTCCTTTTGCTGCGCCGCCTGTTGGTGAATTGCGTTGGCGTGCCCCGCAACCTCCGCCGGCATGGGAAGGTATTCGAAAAGCTGACGAATATGCTTGTAATTGCACCCAGCAAATGTATGATACCTTTGGCCCCTGGACAGCGGAATATCAGCCAAAAGGAGAAGTATGTGAGGATTGTCTACACCTGAATATCTGGACGGCCGCCAAATTTGAAGGCGAGAAGCGCCCGGTGATGGTCTATATCCCGGGCGGCGCTTTTACCGGCGGATCGGGTAATGTGCCGGTTTACAATGGAGAACATCTGGCTAAAAAAGGTCTGGTTGTCGTAACAATCAATTACCGTGTAGGTGTGATGGGATTTCTGGCACATCCGGAGTTAACCAAAGAATCGGAACAGAATTCATCAGGTAATTATGGACTGTTGGATCAGGTAGCGGCGCTTGAATGGATCAATAAAAATATCGCTTCATTTGGCGGGGATCCGGATCGGGTGACGATTATGGGGCAGTCGGCAGGGGCAATGTCAGTAAACTATTTAACTGCATCGCCACTGGCCAAAGGATTATTTGTGCGTGCAATTGCTCAGAGCGGATTCTATGCCCGGCTCGGCCCAGGAGCAAACTTGATATCGGCGGAACAAAATGGACTTAAATTTGCCGATTCAATGAAAGTTTCTTCAATAGAAGAGTTAAGAGCAATGCCGGCAGCTGATCTGATGCCTCCTAAAATAGAAGGATTCCGCTTCTCTCCCATCGTTGACGGCTGGTTTCTGCCAAAGAGTGTAGATGAGATTTTTACTGTTGGTGAACAGAATGATGTCGTTACCCTCACCGGTCTGGTTGCTGATGAAGGAAGCTCCGGACAGGATTATGGCAAAGTCCCGGCTGAAGAGTTTATTAACCGGGTAAAACGTCAAGCGGGTGATCATGCTAATGAGATATTAAAATTATACCCGGTTTCAACAGAAGCTGAATGCGCAGAATCGCAGAAGGCTTTTACACGCGATATGTCTATGGTTGCTATATATCTATGGGGTAAGAAGCGCGAAAAAACAGGCAAAACTAATTTGTACACTTACATATTTGTACACCAGCAGCCGGGTGATACCAGAGAACGCTATCAAACATTCCATTCGTCGGAGTTACCGTACGTTTTTGATAATCTAAACAAGTCACCCCGGCCATGGACACAGGAAGATCAGAAAATTGCACAAATAATGTCCTCTTATTGGGTGAATTTTATTACAACTGGAAATCCGAATGGAGAAGGATTACCTGAATGGCCATCGTATAGTGAATCGCCAGAGAAGATCATGGAACTGGGTGACAAAATGGAGCCAAGACTGATTGCCACCCAACAAAAATTCGAAACACTAAAGAAGATATTTCTGGTTGATAACCAATGAATCAAATAAAAAAGGATAGAAACTACTTCAATGTTATTAAAAATTAAGCAAGCGGATGACCAATTAAAAAAAACAATGATGCAGTTATGAAATTACATTGAGTTCAACAAGCTAAACGCACAGGAGAAGATTAAATAAGAAAACCGGCACCAATCATAATCATTTTTGTATTAGGGCTAACTATAAGTTTATTTGCCCAGGAAGATATCGATGTAGGTAAAACAGGTTGGGATGTAAAAAGACCTGTTATGGCCGCTGCCTGTGATAATGGTTGTCCATGGGGAGAACTGGGTGATTTTGTCAAAGATGCAATGAAACCCTATGGCTATTCTGTAATTCTTTGTCGTAATTGTAACCGGTGGTATGGTCCTGGTCTTGTGTCTGAACATGATTATCCACCGCCACTTGATGAAATAAACCTGGAAGACGGCGTTAATGTGCGCATCGATGCCCCTGTTGATTTTGGAGTGACATCCAGCGCAATGTTAAGTTCTGCCTACCATAATATGCTTGCCAATAAAGGACCTTATCGTAACCTGCGCTTAATTGCAAAGATTGAAGAGCCGTTCTATTTTCTGGTTGCCGCAAGAAAAGAATCTGGAATTAAAGATATTAAACATATTAAAGAACAACATCTGTCGGTGAAAATAGTGGGCGCTGATAGAAGTATAATGACCATCTTGAAATATTATGGTATTACAGCAGAAGATATTCAGACATGGGGCGGCAAAATGGGTGTATCCATTGGGGATGCGTTGAAAGGTGAATTCGATATTATTTCCGGTTTTTTGGCAAGCCCGGCAATGAATCCGGAATCTTCTTACTGGACAACCTTAAGTCAGAAATTTGACCTATACTTTTTAGAATTACCGGAAGATCTGTTAAAGCTTATTGCAGAACAAAATGTAGACGCAGATTTCGTTGAAGTCCAAAATAGTATGCTCAGAGGTATACATCGACGTATAAGAACCTTGGGCAGATCAGGAGAAGCTATCTTCGTGCGAGATGACACCCCGGATCAGTCTGCCTATGATCTGGCCAAAGCGATTGATGAAAATCATGGAGCGCTGAAATGGTTTATCCGGGTATATACTTATGATCCTAAAACTGTCTGGCAGAATTTTGATGTTCCCTTACATCCCGGCGCTGAAAAGTATTACAGGGAAGTTGGTTATATGAAATAATTTTGTTGATTAAATATTGAAAATTATACTTAATCTTAAGGGCAAAAAGTAATGAAGAAAATAATTCTGATTATAATTCTATTTTCGCATTTGGCCGTTTTTGGCCAATTCCCGGATATAGCTAAAACGCCTCCTATGGGTTGGAATTCATGGAATGCCTTTGGATTGGATATCAATTCAAAGATCGTGATGGCAGTGGCTGATTCAATGGTGGCTAAAGGGATGGCAGCTGCCGGTTACGAATATATAGTCATTGACGATGGCTGGCAGATCGACAGAGACGAAAATGGGATCATTGTGGTTGATTCAATGCGATTTCCGGAGGGGATAAAATTTCTGGCTGATTATGTCCACGCCAGAGGATTAAAATTTGGCATTTATACCTGTTGCGGTACAAAAACCTGCGGAGGAAGACCCGGCAGTTATGGCTATGAAGCTATCGATGCTAAAACTTATGCAGAATGGGGCGTGGATTATATAAAGGAAGATTGGTGCTATACGGATGGACTTGAAACCCGCATTCAATATAAAATCATGAGTGATGCCATCAGAGCTACCGGCAGGCCAATGCTGCTGAGCCTCTGTGAATGGGGTGTTTCCAGCCCCTGGGAATGGGCTCAAGGCATTGGCACTATGTGGCGCACAACAAATGACATTCAGGATTGCTTTGATTGTGTTAGAAATTGGGGAGGCATGGGTTTCGTTCCAATTCTCAATAAAAATGCGGATTTAGCGCCTTATGCCGGACCAGGGCACTGGAATGATCCCGATATGCTGGAAGTTGGCAATCAGGCCCTTACACCAACTGAGTGTCGTTCGCATTTTGCCATGTGGTGTATGCTGGCCGCACCGCTCATAGCCGGTAACAACATAAGCACTATGAATGATACCATCAGAGATATATTAACAGCTCCGGAAATTATTGCCATCGATCAGGACCCGCTTGGTATTCAGGGAATCCAGATAAAGAACAAAGACGGACTTCAGGTATGGCAGAAACCACTTAGCGATGGTTCGATCGCTGTCGCTATGCTTAATCTGACAAATTCAGAAACTCCAATGTCTGTAAAGCTCGAAGAAATCGGTTTTAAAAATGGCGTTCCAAGTCCGGTACGTGACCTATGGAATTGCAAGGATCTTGAAGCGATTAAGGATATTTTTCAAACCAAGGTTGAGCCCCATGGTGTGGTTGTTGTTAAAATAAAAGGAGAAAAAGCGCCGGTCGCCGCAGTAAATTTCGATCAATCTTTAATAAAAATGAATAAAGATAATCACAGGTTAATTAAAGTTTCTGTTGTCCCTTCAATATCACAGATTTCCGTATCTTCCAGCAATGATGATATTGTCTCTGTTTCGTTAGCCGGTGTAAACAAATATAGATTAAAAGCAAAAAAAACGGGCAATTGCGTTTTAACGGCAATAGTCACAGGTAGTAAACTATCTGCCTCATGCCAGGTAAAGGTTCTGCCCTCTGACATTCCGACTCCCTGGAAGTTTGCTGAAATTAATAATGATAAAGCTTCTGTTTTTCATGAAAAAGGCATATTTACTATTGAAGCCAACGGGGCGGATATTTGGAGTGGAAGTGATCAATTTGCTTTTCTATACAGAGAAGAGTCGAAAGATAATTCCATTTTGGCGAGAATAATTTCTCAAACGAATCCGGATCCCTGGGCAAAAACAGGTCTGATGTTCAGAGAGAGAATCGATCCAAAAAGTAAATTTATCATGTTATGCATAACACCAGAAAATGGCATTTCGCTGCAGTGGCGGGAAAGTGTGGGAAAGGGTTGTAATAAAAAGGATTTTACTACAATTGACTTGCCGGCATATTTTAAACTTTCCAGAAAAGGTCTGACATTTAAAGCATATAAATCAGTTGATGGGATCCGATGGGATTTCCTGAATGAAGTTACGTTTTGCCAGCCGTTCTCTGAAAAATATTTAATTGGTCTGGAAGTTGTTTCACATAGCACTCATATGATGAATGTTTCGAAATTTGACCATGTGAAAGTGGAACAGGCGGTTGAATAATATTGATAAATATAATACTTTTATTAAACCTGATTAAAACAAATTGGGCTTACTCGAATAAATGCAAATATTTAATATGGTTAATTGGTATAGAGTTACATTTTTCTAAATAGATTAATATGAATTATATGTTTAACTTTAGGAGTGTCAACGTGTGAATAAAAAAGTCATTTCAATTCTGATTACTTTATTAATACTGATAGGTTCAATACAAGCACAAACCTATCAAAAAACGGATTTGGGCATAAAATCAACTATCAATTCCATCGATATGGAAATTCAGTTTTATAATTCATCAACGGTTAGAGTATTGAAATCGCCTGCAGGCAGAACCTTTGAGAAGAATAGCCTTTCGGTAATTAAGACTCCCCAAAAAACCAATTTTGAGACAGACCAGATAGGTAATGAACTATCCCTGAAAAGTAATAAAATACAGGTAAATCTGAATTTGGAAAATGGAAAAATTTCTTTTTTAACTTACTCGGGAAAGTTATTATTAAATGAAAAAGAAAATAGCGCTGTATTTACTGATTTTAATGACGCCGGAAATAAAACATACAGCATAGGTCAATCCTTTATTCTGGAAAAGGATGAAGCTATTTATGGTCTGGGTATACAACAGCAAGGTAAAATGATTCAACGCAACCTGAAATTAAATATGATACAGGGGAATACGGATGATTATATTCCCTTTTTCCTGTCCATAAAAGGTTATGGTTTGTTTTGGGATAACTATTCACCTACTATTTTTGAAGATAATCCGGAAATTACTTCCTTTAAATCAGAGGTGGGTGAGTGTGTTGATTACTATTTCATGTATGGCGGAAATGCAGATGGCGTAATTGCTCAAATGCGCAATCTGACAGGCCAGGCGCCGATGTTCCCTTTGTGGACATACGGGTATTGGCAAAGCAAAGAACGCTATAAAAGTCAGGATGAATTAATAGAAGTAATTGAGAAATACCGTGAATTAGGCATACCCATTGATGGAATTATCCAAGATTGGCAATACTGGGGTAATAATTATCTATGGAATGCCATGGAATTTCTCAATGAGGAGTTTTACGATCCGCAAAAGATGGTGGATGATGTGCATAACCTGAATGCACATATGATCATTTCAATATGGAATTCATTCGGTCCCATGACGAAGCAATTTAAAGAACTGGATCAAATAGGCGCGCTTATGGATTTTCAAACCTGGCCGCAGTCGGGTTCGCAAAAATGGCCGCCAAGAATGGATTACCCATCGGGCGTCCGGGTTTATGATCCGTATAATCCCCAGGCCCGCGATATATACTGGAAATATTTGAATAAGGGTATTTTTTCTCTTGGAATGGATGGCTGGTGGATGGATTCATCGGAACCTGATCATTTGAATTTCAAGCCTTCCGATTTGGATAATCAAACCTGGCTGGGTTCGTTCCGGAAAGTACGAAACGCTTTTCCCTTAATGACCGTGGGCGGGGTTTATGATCACCAGCGTTCGGTCACCTCTGAAAAACGCGTATTTATTCTGACACGATCTGCATTTGCCGGTCAGCAGCGTTATGCGGCAAACACCTGGACAGGCGATGTGGTATCTTCCTGGAAAGCCCTGAGAAACCAGATATCAGGCGGATTAAATTTTTCACTTTGCGGTATTCCTCACTGGAACAGTGATATTGGAGGATTCTTCCTTTGGGAATATCCGAAAAAACTTAATGATGCCGATTATAGAGAACTCTATGTACGTTGGATCCAATTCGGCGCTTTCTGCCCGATGATGCGCTCGCACGGCACCGATGCCCCGCGTGAAATTTATCAGTTTGGTAAAAAAGGGGACATACTTTATGACGCTATCGAAAAATCAATAAAATTGCGTTATAGTTTATTACCTTATATTTATTCCATATCCTGGGATGTGACCGCTAATCAGTCCACCATGACGCGCGCATTAGTGATGGATTTTGCCAATGATAAAGATGCGCTTGATATCAATGATGAATATATGTTAGGCAAGGCATTGTTAGTTTGTCCTGTAACTGCGCCCATGTATTCAAAGAAGAATGTTCAGGGTAAAGACACAACCAATGTTGAAGATTTTGGCGAGATAAAAAAGCAAGAAATCTATCTGCCGAAGGGAACCGATTGGATTGATTTCTGGACAGGTGATAAAATCAAAGGCGGGCAAAAGGTAAGCAAAGATGTTCCTATTGACATTATTCCTTTATATGTTAAAGCAGGCTTAATCCTCCCCATAGGCCCTGAGGTACAATATGCCGGGGAAAAGAAATGGGATAATTTAGAAATTCGCGTTTATCCCGGCGCCGATGGTACATTTGTTCTATATGAAGATGAATTTGACAATTACAATTATGAAAAGGGCGCTTATTCCACTATTACGTTTCAATGGGATGATGCAAAAAAAGAGTTGACCATTGGCGAGCGGAAAGGTTCGTTTCCCGGAATGCTTGAAGAACGCAAATTTAATATTGTAAAAGTATCTGCTGATGCGGGCAGTGGAATGGAAATTGTCGCAAAGTATGATCAAGTTGTTATCTATAAAGGGAAAGAGGTTACCGTTAATTTGTAGCATCATACAATTCATTTTTTAATAAAAATGTATCCTATACATAAATTAAAAGGAGCATGATTTGCAAAAACTATTTATTTTGATTATCGGAATCTTTTTTATATCAGATATTAAAGCTCAGGATCGGCCGCCACATCCGGAATTGGAAAATCCGGCAATTCAGGGGATAAATAAAGAATATCCCCATGCCTCGTTTATCAGTTACGACAATCGTCAAAATGCTTTACTCAATGATAAAAGCAAATCATCACGTGCTATTATTCTAAATGGCATTTGGAAATTCAATTTTGTAACCGGCGTGTCGAACCGCATTAAAAATTTTGCCGCTCCGGATTTCGATCTTTCCAACTGGAAAGAGATACCGGTGCCTTCGAATATGGAAATCCATGGCTACGGCATTCCCATTTATGTTAATGTGGGATACGAATTCTATCCTAAGTGGAATTTTAAACCGCCTTATATTAATGATCTGGAAAAGAATAATATTGGTTATTATCGCCGCGATTTTAACGTGCCCGAATCATGGAAGGATCAGCAGATTTTTATTCATTTTGGGTCCATTAAATCGGTCGGTTTTGTTTGGATTAACGGACAAAAAGTCGGGATGAGCAAGGATAGCAAGACCCCCCAGGAATTTGACATCACTAAATATGTGCAGCCGGGGGAAAATACGATTGCCGTTGAAGTTTTTCGCTGGAGCGATGCTTCATACCTGGAGTGCCAGGATTTTTGGCGTTTAAGCGGTCTTCCCCGGGAAGTGTATGTTTATGCTCAGCCCAAAGTGCGTTTGCGCGATTTTTTCGTTAAAAGTACACTTGATGAAAACTATATGGATGGCGTTTTTGATCTTGATGTGGAATTAAAAAATCACACGTCTCGGAAAACAAAGCATTCGGTAACCTATGAAATATTAGATGAAACCAATAAAAGTATTGTATCAGAAACAAAAACGGTTGAAAGTAACGATACAACCGGTATTTTGAATTTTAAGACTTTGATTCCTTCGGTGAAACCCTGGTCGGCAGAAATTCCAAATTTATATACTTTACTGCTTACCGTGAAAGACGCCGCCGGTAATACCTCAGAAGTAACCTCAGCTAAAATTGGTTTTCGTACGAGTGAAGTGAAAGACGGATTATTCCTTATCAATGGAAAACGCATACTGGTTAAAGGCGTCAATATTCATGAATTTAATCAAAATACCGGGCAGGTGATTGATGAAAAAACTACCATGCTTGATATGGAACGGATGAAGCAGTTAAACATCAATGCCATCCGCTCAAGCCATTATCCCGAACCTGATTATTTTTATGATCTCGCCGACAAGTATGGATTTTATATTATTGATGAAGCCAATATCGAATCGCACGGCATGGGCTATGATCGCAGCAAAGGCAAAAGTCTTGCCAATAATCTGGACTGGACGAAAGCGCATTTATTCCGTACCCGTAACATGATTGAACGTGATAAAAACCATCCTTCGGTTGTTATCTGGTCGCTTGGCAATGAGGCCGGCAACGGGTATAATTTTTACCAGACATATCTTTTAATTAAGAATCGTGATAAAACAAGGCCGGTACAATATGAGCAGGCAGGACTCGAATGGAATACCGATATATTTTGCCCCATGTATGCTAAAATCGAACATATCGAGCAGTATGCCCGAAAATATACCGATCGCCCGCTAATTTTATGTGAATATGAACATGCTATGGGCAACAGCGAAGGGAATTTGAAAGACTACTGGGATACGATTGAAAAATACCCTAACCTTCAGGGTGGTTTGATTTGGGATTGGGTTGATCAGGGACTTGCCGCTAAAAATGAAAAAGGCGAATTCTGGGCATATGGCGGAGACTATGGACCTAAGGGAACGCCATCGGATGGTAACTTTTGTATTAATGGCGTTGTATTTCCGGACAGGAGTATTAAACCGCATAGCCGCGAAGTAAAACATGTTTATCAAAATATCGGCTTTAAAGCAGATGACCTTCTTGCAGGCAAGATTACCATCATAAATAAATTCCGTTTTACAAACCTCAATAAATTCGCATTTACTTATAAAATAACAGCCAATGGCAAGCCTCTTACAAGTGATGAATTACCTGTTATGGATATTGCGCCGGAGCAGTCAAAACAGATTTCTATCAATACCAGTAAGGTAAAAGCAGAACCGGGTGTGGAATATTTTGTGACCATTTATGCAAAGACTAAGGTTGCGGAAAACCTGCTTCCGGCCGGTTGGGAAATAGCGTCTGAACAATTCAAATTACCGGTTGAAGCTGACAAAGAGCAATTTGATATTACCAATGCCGGAGAGGTAATCTATGAAGAAGGCGCTTCTATTAAAATTAAGGGAAACGATTTTTCATTAGCAATTGATAAAAAGACCGGCATTATCACATCTTACAAAAGTAAAGGGAAAGAGCTGCTGCTTAACGGATACGGCCCGCGCCCGGCATTTTGGCGGGCTCCTACAGATAATGATTATGGCTGGAAAATGCCCAAAATTTGCCGCCTATGGAAGAAAGCCTCAGATCAACCACCAGTTGCTGCAAGCGTAAAAACGACTCAAAAAGGGAATGCGGTAAAGGTGGAAGTTATATATAATCTGGATTCTTTAAAATCAACATGGAAAACACAGTATACCATAATGGGCAATGGCGCCATAAAAGTAGAGAATCTGTTGTTAACAAAAGATAGTAAAGCGCCGGTAATCCCGCGTGTCGGGATGAAAATGCAAATGCCTGTTGAATTCAATCAGTTAGAATATTTCGGGCGAGGTCCGTGGGAAAATTATTGCGATCGCAATACTTCAGCATTTGTTGGGCGATACAAATCAACCGTTGCTGATCTGTATGTGCCATATATCCGTCCTCAGGAGAATGGTCATCGAACCGGTGTGCGCTGGATGGCCATAACGCGCGATGATGGCAGCGGCCTTTTAGTAGTTGCCGATTCCCTCATCGAATTTAATGTGCTTAATAACCCGGTTGAAGATTTTGATGCCGGTCCTGACAAAGATAAAAATCTCCGTCATACCTATGATATTCAGCCCAAAAATCTGGTTGAGGTGCATATCGATTACCGCCAGATGGGCGTTGCCGGCGACGACAGTTGGGGCGGTTGGCCGCATGAATCCTATCTGATAAGACCGCGTGAAGAAGGATACAAATATAGTTTTACGATGGTGCCAGTATCTTCTTTAAAAGAAATTAAAATATTAACGAAAACCGAGTTTTGATTTAAACCAATTTACCGGAGGAAAAATATAATGAACAGAAATGTTATAGTGAACTTCATCTTATGTGCGATAGTCGCTGTCACTGTATACGGTCAAAACGATACCGATACGACTTCCTCAAAAGCTCTTAAAGAGGTATATGCCGGGAAATTCCTTATAGGTACGGCAGGCGATCTGAAGGGCTATTCCGATGCCGAGCTGGCAAATATTAAAATGCATTATGACATCCTCACCCCGGAAAACTGCATGAAACCGCAGCCGATCCATCCTTCGGAGGATACCTATAATTTCACAATCACAGATACTCTGGTTCAGTGGTGCCTGGATAACGGCGTCAAGGTCTGGGGGCATACACTGGCCTGGCATTCGCAGACAGCGTCCTGGTTCTTCCAGGCAGATCCTTCGAAAACTGCCGAACCGGTATTCAGGTCAAATAGACCGTCTGCAGCAGCAGGAAATCGTCAAGGTCCCCGCCCCAGTATGGCTGAATTTTGGCGCAGCAGGATTGCCGGTCCGCTGGCCAGTCGCGAAGTGGCAATGGAACGTCTGAAGAGCCATATCCTGACCGTGGTCGGACGTTACAAAGGGCGCATTGTTGGCTGGGATGTGTTCAACGATTCGATCGCCGACAGTGGCGACTGCACAACGGAAAACCTGCGGACTTTTAGCTGGTATCAGGTTGTCGGACCGGATGTTTTAACGATGACTTTTAAGTGGGCGCACGAGGCCGATCCGAACGCCGAATTGTACTATAATGACTATAATATTGAGCAGGGCGCCGTGGAAAACACAGGCAAACACGCCAGCTCCTTGATATTGCTTAAGCGTCTTATTGCAGAAGGAGCCCCGATCGATGGCGTAGGCATCCAGGGACACTGGCACCTGGATACCAACCTGGAAGATGTGGAACAAGCGATTATCAACTATGCGTCCCTGGGATTGAAGGTTGCTATAACCGAATTGGATGTAACGGCGACCGGAGAAAACAGCGGCGCTTTTGGATTTGGTCGTAAACCGGAGCCTATCCCTCCAGAAAATTACGAAAAACAGGCCGAAGTGTACAAGGCATTGTTTAAAATCTTCAAGCGTCACTCAGACGTCATCGATCGTGTTACCTTCTGGGGCATCAGTGACGGAAGGTCGTGGCGCTGGGGTCAGGATGCGCTTTTATTTGATCGCGAGTTGCGGCCCAAACCGGCATTTAAAGCCGTTATTGAAGCAGGTTCAAATTAGAATGTGACGTTGTTACCTGTGACGATAGCTGGGGCGGATGGCCGCATGAACCATACATGATAAAGCCTTGTGCAAAGAAGTATAGACATGGTTTTACAATGGTGTCGATAAATTCTTAAAAAGCGACCAAAGAAATAAGTAAATATGAATATTAAAATTAGATATTTAGGAACAAAATTATATCAAAAAATAATCAAAGTAAACGGTCTGGGGCTATAACAAGGTACAACTTATGAACTGGTTTTTGGGAGGATAAGAAAAACTTTGCAAGCCGCCGCTTAACATCGTGTTCACCATTATGAATAGGGATATTTAGATTATACCGGACATTTTAGATTGTAATGCAAGGATTTATAGAGATAATAGTTTTTGTATATTCAATATTGTGGTTTGGTTATGTTAATGAACGGAATAGGAGCCAACTAAATCGATCAAGAGGCATTTAAGTAAAATCGATATAATTTAATCGAAGGAAATAGGTTAATGAATCACTCAGGGTTAAGAATAAAAATAATTCCTCATTGGATTTGCTTGATCAGCCTTGTTGCATTCGGTTTGGCGCCGGGGAACCTTCTTGCCGGACCGAGTCTGGGATTGGCTGAAACCATAGTAAGCAGCAAGCACATCAATCATGCCTTTCATCTGGTTTCCGAAAATCAAACAGCCGGGCTTTGGTGTGATTCACTTGATTATAAAGGCGTTTTGCGCGCCATTGGCGATCTTCAAATCGATATCGAACGTGTCACCGGGAAAAGGCCGCAAATATTCAATGAGGATGTTGTCGATGCCCTCCCAGTGATCATAGGCACTTTGGGGAAGAACGCATTTATCGATGGACTTGCCCATTCAGGAAAACTTGATGTGCGTGATCTCGAAGGGAAATGGGAAAGTTTTGTCATTACCACCATCAATAATCCCAAACCGGGAATCAAACAGGCATTGGTGATCGTCGGGAGTGATAAAAGGGGTGCCATTTACGGGATTTATGAACTCTCGGAGCAGCTTGGTGTATCGCCATGGTATTGGTGGGCCGATGTGCCGGTGAAAAAACGGGGTGAAGCCTATATTATCCCTGGCCGATATGCTTCAGGAGAACCCGCCGTGAAATACCGGGGTATTTTTCTGAACGATGAATGGCCATGCCTGGGCCGCTGGACGGAAGAAAAATTCGGGGGTATGAATTCAAAATTCTACACCAAGGTCTTTGAATTATTATTACGTCTGCGCGCTAATTACTTATGGCCGGCCATGTGGAATTCAGCCTTCAATGAAGATGACCCCGAGAATCCCCGTTTGGCCGATGAATACGGCATTGTCATGGGCACTTCGCATCACGAACCCATGATGCGGGCCCACAAGGAATGGACGAAGCGCAGTAAGCAATACGGAAACGGGCAGTGGAATTATGCTACCAATAAAGAAGCGCTAAAGGTTTTTTTTAGGGAAGGGATTTCACGAAACAAAAAGTATGAGAATCTCATTACCATCGGAATGCGCGGCGACGGCGATGAAGAAATGGTTACGACAGGCAGTCTTGAGTCGGATATAAAACTGCTCGAAGGCATTATGGCAGATCAACGGAAGATTATCGCCGATGAAATGAAAACCGATCCAGCTACTGTGCCTCAACTTTGGGCCCTATTTACTGAAGTCAAGAAATTTTACGAAGCCGGTCTGCGCGTACCCGATGATGTGACTCTGCTTTGGACAGATGACAACAATGGCATGTTACGACGACTTCCGACACCCGAGGAGCGCAATCGTAAAGGGGGCGCGGGAATTTATTATCATTTCGATATGCACGGCGGACCCTTTTCCTATCAGTGGATCAATACCAATCCCTTTCCTAAAATTTGGGAGCAGATGAATCTGGCTCATCAATACGGGGCCAATCGAATATGGATTGTGAATGTGGGCGATCTTAAACCGCTGGAATTGCCCATCGAGTTTTTTCTGCGAATGGCCTGGAATCCGGATGCCATGATAAAAGAAGAAATTTTCCCATATACACAACGCTGGGCGGAACGGGAATTCGGCCCGGAGCATGCAACGGAAATCGCAGAAATAGTCTCCCGTTATGCAAAATACAATGGATGGCGCAAACCGGAATTAATTACGCCTTACACCTACAGTGCGATCAATTTTCGCGAAGCCGAGCGTGTCGAGGCGGTATGGCAAGACGTGTCTGCAAGAGCGGAAGCTTTATACAACATCATCCCCGCAGCACAAAAAGACGCCTTTTATCAATTGGCGCTTCATCCGGCCAAAGCATCGGCTATTGTGGTGCAAATGCAAATCGCCGCCGGGCGCAATCTTCTATATGCGCGGCAGGGTCGCCTGAGCGCCAATACCGAAGCTAACCGTGTACGCGCGCTTTTTAAAGAAGATCAGGCGCTTAGCGATTATTACAATAAAGAATTGGCAGGCGGGAAATGGAACCATTTAATGGATCAGACGCATCTCGGCCAATATGACTGGCAGCCGCCCCGGGTCAATTCCATGCCGGCGGTTTCTGAAATTTTGCCGGCAGACAACGACAATTACGGCGTGGCCATTGAAGGCGATGACAGCGCCTGGCCTGATCATTGGGGCGACGCGGTTTTGCCTGTTTTTGATTCTTTTCAGAATCAGCGTTCTTATGTGGAAGTCTTTGCCGAGGGTACCCGTCCCATTTCCTTTGAAATAAGCGCAAACAAACCCTGGATTGTATTGACCAAAGATACGGTATCAAGATTAGACCAGCGTTATTGGGTAGAAATCGACTGGGAAAAAGCGCCGGTCGGTCAATCCTCGGGTGTGATTTCTATTACCGGTAAACGTGAGCCGGTGATGGTGCATGTCAAAGCTATTAAAGCATCCAAGGAGCAGGTCCGTCAGGCTAAGGGACGTTTCGCAAGCCTGGCAGGGCCTATCTCTATTGCGGTACAGGAAGCGGCTGAAAACATAGAAGTCCGGGGCGTTAAGTGGGAGAAAATTCCCGACTATGGGCGGAGAGAATACGGCATGTCTGTTTTTCCCGTTACAACAAAGAGCGTATTACCACCACAGCAGGCGCCGCAGCTCGAATATCCGGTTTTTATGCCAAAGAATGGCTCATTTGAAGTAAGCTTGATTCTCAGCCCTGTTATGGATTTTGTTCCGGATCGTGGAATGCGAATAGCCATCTTTTTTGATGATGAAACACCCCAGGGGCTGGATATCTTTGCGGATCGGGAAGCCGAGACATTTCTCAGCGAAAACTGGTGGTCCGGTTTTACCAAAGACAACGCGCGTGTTCTCAAATCTTCCCACTCCATCACAACAGCAGGTCCCCATACCTTGAAAATTCGCATGGTGGATCCCGGTATTGTTTTGGCAAAAGTGATGATTAGCGACCGCCCGTTGCCGCCGAGTTATTTCGGTCCGCCGGAAGACAAGCGGATAGAATAATTACGAGCATTTGATTCGCTTGAATAATTCATGAACAGGTGATCAGAATAGAATTAAAAATATTTTAAACTT
>RQOG01000086.1 GCA_003854985.1 Calditrichota bacterium | reverse complement strand
TTAACGGTTTAGTGGCTGTCCAGGGCGATGATGATAGTCCATATAGTATCAACGCCCAGTTAGTCGGCGACGGCGGAACCTTAATAGGTCCCAGAATTTCTCTTGGCGCTTCAGGTATTACGCCGGGCGCAATACCGATATCTGATGGAACCAACTACTTTTTAGTCTGGCGTGACTTCAGTGGTAATCTTAAGGGACAATTCCTTAATACTTCAGGTTTTTTGGGAAAGTCAATTACTATTGCCACAAATGTATCTATTAATCGGAGTGGGACTTATTTTTTGGCTTTAGCTGATACTACGTATATGGTCGCCTTTACTAAAACAGATAATTATTTATACAGCCAGCTTGTCAGCACAAATGGTAACTTAGTTGGCGGCCAGATAAAAATCAGCGATAATTTTGCCCGTGAAATTTCTATGGCATATGACGGCGCCAACTTTTTGATAGCCTGGGTAGAGATTATTCCTGACACCGATAAAGACATATACGGACAGTTTATAAGTAAAGAGGGCTCCTTGATTGGTAGTAATTTTCTTATCGATGGAGGACCAAATTACAGCGATAATCCCATATCGCTGGGCTTTGACGGTACAAGATATTTGCTGGCTTTCCATGAGCAGCCGCCTCTATCAGGCAATAGTGATTGGTATCTTTATGGTCGTTTTATCACCACCACAGGAGAAATTGAAGAAACCTTTACAATCTGCGATATTTCCAAAATGCCTTTAGCTCCTTGTGTTGCTTTCGATAATACCAATTATTTTATAACCTGGGCGCAAGCTACGGATAGGTCGCTTTATGGAAGGTTTTATGATAAGTTTGGCGCTCCGCTTGATTCCTCTTTTGTGGTTATCGGCCCTGCTGAAAACAAATTACCAATCGGAGGCGTTGGATTTGGCGGCGGTTTGTATTTAGTGGTTGCCACAAAAGTTGACTCTAATTTTACCGATGGAGATGTTTACGCCAGATTTATATCGCCGCTTACCGGGATTCATAATGAAAAAAATCTGATGCCTGAAAAAATCGCCCTGTCTCAGAATTATCCGAATCCTTTTAATTCGCGTACGGTTATTCATTATCAACTGCCTTTCCGCAGTCATATTACTCTGAAAGTATTTGATATGCTGGGGCAGGAGATGGCTGTTCTTGTAAACGGTATCGAATTGCCGGGTAATAAATCGGTGAATTTCAGCGCGGAAAATTTGTCCAGCGGTATATATTTTTATCGTTTACAGGCCGAGGGTTATGTTATAACTAAAAAACTGATATTAATCAGATAGCGATGACTATATAAATGTCATTTATCCAAATTGTTAAAAAGAGCTTAAAGACATAAGAATTAATACATAATATCAGCCGGCAAAATCAAACCGGCTGATATTCTATTACAGCCGCACATAATGCATGGATATTACTTTAACTGTTGTTCCACTTTGACTTTACCATTAAATTGGCAGAAAAAATAAAGTAATATCCTATGAAGATTAGTTATCTTTTGTTTTCCTTCTTTATCTTTTTTTCCTGTAAACCTGAAAACACCAATTACAGAACTTATATTGATCTGACTGGCATATGGCAGTTTGCATTGGATACCGCTGATACAGGAATCCTTCAAAAGTGGTATTTAACGGAGCTGAAAGACGTTGTTCACCTGCCGGGAACCATGGATATAAACTGTAAAGGTTTTCTTAATAAAGACACTACCACTTTACATCTGAACCGGGTCTATAAATATGAAGGTCCGGCCTGGTACCGCAAAAAAGTTATTATTCCGGAAGACTTTGCGGATAAACATATTATATTATTTCTTGAAAGGACCAAACCGGCCAAAATATAGATCGATAGCGTTTTCGCCGGGGAATCACGCCTGCTACAGTCGCCGCAACAATTCGAGGTATCTGCCTTGATGCCCCCGGGCGAGCATTATATCAGTATCCGCGTTGATAACCGCCTGAAGCTCACGCCATACGGGAATGCACATATCTATTCGGAAGACAATCAGACCAACTGGAACGGCATAATCGGAAAAATGTTTTTGGAAGCCTCTTCAAAGACTTATATCTCAGACCTTCAGGTTTACCCGGATATTGATAAGCGGAAAATCGATATTAAGATGGAAATTGATAATCAATTGAAAATCAACGAAGTGAATATCGAATTAATGGTTGAGAGAACAACTCATGGGAAGACAAAAGAACTGACCCCCTGGAAAATTATTAAAACCTGCGAACCGGTAATCCGGCTGGAATATCATTTAAGCGACGATTGCCTTTTATGGGATGAGTATAAACAACCGCTTTATCGTTTAACAGCGTTAATATCCGGTGACACTTTTAAAGATTCAAAAACCGCGGTCTTCGGGATGCGAAAGTTTTCCGCAAAAGAAACGCAATTTACTATAAACGGTCGCGTTACTTTTTTAAGAGGCAAACACGACGCCTGCGTTTTTCCGCTTACCGGTCACCCGCCCATGGATGCGGAAGGATGGATACGGGTTTTCCGGATCGCAAAATCATACGGAATAAACCATTATCGTTTTCATTCCTATTGTCCGCCTGAAGCGGCTTTTACTGCCGCCGATCAGGAAGGGATTTATCTTCAGGCGGAGCTGCCTTTCTGGGGAGGGCTGGAATCCGATTCGGTTGCCGCCATGCTCAGGGAAGAAGGGCTCGGAATGCTTAAATCTTACGCGAATCATCCTTCGTTTGTATTATTTTCTCATGGCAACGAAATCTGGAGCGGACATGACCGTGTTGAGAAAAATATCATCGCTTTTAAGGAATTTGATAGCCGCCCGCTTTATACCATGGGATCAAATAATAATATCGGTTATGTTGGTCCGGGAGAATGTTCCGACTTATTTGTGGCGGCCAGAACGCCTTACACCCACGATACCACTTTGACCCATATCCGGCTTACGCATGCTTTTGTAGATTCCCGGGACGGCGGAATATTGAACACACAAACGCCATCTACGGAAGTCAATTTTTCTTATCCGGTTTCTCAGATAAAAATTCCTATCATCGCCCATGAAACCGGTCAGTACCAGATTTTCCCCGATTATAAGGAAATTAGTAAGTACACCGGCGTATTACGTGCGTGGAATCTGGAACTATTTCAACGCCGGCTGCAAAATGCAGGTATGGCGGATCAACAGGTTGATTTTCAGAAAGCATCCGGGGCCTGGTCTGCGCTCTGTTACAAAGCCGAAATGGAAGCGGCAATTCGCACACGAGGACTGGGCGGATTTCAATTACTCGACCTGCAGGATTTTCCCGGACAAGGAACCGCCCTGGTAGGAATCTTAGACGCTTTCATGGACAGCAAAAATGTAATCAGTCCTCAGGAATGGAGGCAATCCTGCGACGACGTGATTTTACTGCTTGAGTTTCCCAAATACTGCTGGACAAACAACGAAAATTTCCATGCAAAAGTAAAAGCGGCCAATTATTCGGGCAAATCTTTGAATACGGAATTAAAGTGGGAAATTATGAATTCTGTCGGCGATATTCTCCACACTGAAATATTCCCGAATGCAATTGTTGATAATGGTTACGTCCATCTTAGCGGGGAAATTAATTTTCTGCTTTCGGCTATAAAAAAGGCTGAAAAACTCACCGTAAACCTTTCTGCAGAAAACGGTCACTATACAAATTCCTATCCGGTGTGGATTTATCCTGCCAGTGAAACCGGCCAGGATGTAAAGGATATTATAGTAACCAATAAGTTAACCGTCGCAATTTTCAACCGGTTGGAACAGGGCGCCAAAGTTCTGCTGTTTCCTAAGGCGGAAGACGTTCGTTCTAACAGCCTGCCCGGTCTTTTCCCGCCTGATTTCTGGAATTATGGCATGTTCAAAGGTATCAGCGAATGGGCTAAAAAACCGATATCTCCGGGCACACTGGGAATTCTGACCGATCCGGATCATGCAATTTTTAATGTTTTTCCAACTGATTTTCACACCAACTGGCAATGGTTTTCCATAACCAGGGCGAGTCATTCTTTAATCCTGGACAGCACTCCCAGGAAGTACCGGCCCATTGTCCAGGTCATTGATAACCTGGAACGTAACCATAAACTGGGACTGATTTTTGAATTTAGATCCGGCAGAGGGAAATTGCTCATTTGTATGTCGCGCCTGGATCAAATGCCCGAAAAACCCGAAGCCTTCCAGCTTTATAAGTCATTGATAAATTATATGAACTCCGCAGATTTTAATCCTCAATGTGAACAAACCAGGACAGAATTAAATAGGCTTTTTAATAATCAGATGAATTAAAATGAATGAACCGTACAAATATCAAAAAATCCCTCAATCAAGAATAGCAACATTTGACGTTTATGCGGTCGGGTTATCGCGGCATCATGTCAGCGCCCTGCTGGAGGCGGATGTAACCGAAAGCCGCATAAAACTCAGGGCTCTGAAGCGCAATGGAAATAAAATTTCCTTTAACGCCTGGCTAGTCCGGGTGATCGGTAAAGCCCTGGAACAGCATCCGGAAGCTGCAGGATTTTTATACAGCACAAAGAAACTTATAGTTTTCAGGGATATCAACATTTCTATGATGGTGGAAAAGGAAATAAGCGGGAAAAAAGTACCCATTCCTCTGGTAATTGAAAAAGCAAACAAAAAAGGTACGGTTGAAATTACCCGGGAAATTGAAAACGCTAAAAGCCGGCCATTGTCAGCCGGAGATATTGTTCTGGAAAAACAAACAAAGCTTTACGAAAGACTTTATTACCACTTACCGGGTTTACTGCGCAGAGCCGCCTGGAGATGGATGCTGAAGCATCCAAAGTTCGTCTATAAGAAAATGGGCAATGTACTCGTTACCTCTCTGGGCATGATCGGCCGGATTAATGGCTGGTTCATAACCCGATCTATCCATCCCGTTTCGTTCGGCATTGGTTCCATTATCAAAAAACCGGTGGTAATCGATGATGAAATAAAAGTAAGGGAGATACTGAATATGACCGTATTGCTTGATCATGATGTGATTGACGGCGGGCCCATGGTACGGTTGGTAAATGATCTGGTTCAGTATATAGAAAACGGATATGAATTATAAATAGACGGACAGGGGTTATACTATTTTCATTTTTTATCACGAAAATAATGGATATTATTGTTTTTTAAGGAGATCAAGGCTATGAAAGTTACTGCGTTTGTGGGCAGCGCCCGAAAAAAACACACCTATTATGCCGTTGAGCGATTTATGCATACTCTTCAGTCTCTGGGAAATATCGAATATGAAATTGTAAGCTTAAGCGACTGCCGGCTAAACATATGCAAAGGCTGTAAACAGTGCCTGGATCGGGGAGAGGAACGGTGCTCCTTAAAAGACGACAGAGATCTGCTGATTGAAAAAATGAATCATTCGGACGGTGTGGTGTTCGCCTCACCCAATTATTCATTTAATGTATCCGGGTTCATGAAGATATTTCTTGACCGGCTTGGATATATCTTCCATCGTCCTCGTTACTTTGGAAAGACTTTTACCGGGATCGTGGTAGAAGGCATTTATGGCGGTAAAAAGATTATGGAATATTTTGATTTTATCGGGAAAGGCCTGGGTTTTAATGTCGTCAACAGCTGTTGTTTAAATTCACTGGAACCGATGACCGAAAAAGATCAGAAGAAATTTAATAGCATTATCGACAGACAAAGCAAAAAATTTTACAGGGAACTGGTAAAAAAATCATACCCGGTTCCGGGTTTCTTTGATCTGATGGTCTTCCGGATGGCCCGGACCAGCATCGGACTGACGCTCGATGAGAGCTGGCGGGATTATACTTATTACCGGGAAAACGGCTGGTTCAAGTCCGGGTATTATTATCCGGCGCCGTTGAATCCCGTTAAAAAACTAACCGGTATATTTTTTGATCTTTTATTTACCCGCATCTACGGTAAAAAAGCTTCGGGTAAACAGGTAAAACCTGCCTGAAACCACGGTTATGAGAAAACTTAAAGTCTGATTGTCAATTAGCAGAATTCCTTTTAAAGGTAAAAACAATGATTATAAATCGGAATGCAGCCATTGATTTGAGGAATATTATATCCAAGATTTGAAAACAAAGAATTTATCAGATAAATGACAGAAACCATTTTTCTTTCCATAGCTATTCTATTACGCATATTTTCTAATCCGCTGGGAAACGCATTTCAAAAACAACTCACGGCAAAAGGGAATCACCCTTTACTTGTCAATTTTCTGACTTATCTCTTTTTATCCCTTATCTGCCTTTATTTTGCCGTATCCGTATACTGGCAGATCCTGCCCCGGTCATTCTGGACTTATTCTATTTTGGGAGGGATGGCCGGCGCTTTGGGAAACGGCTTCCTGATTAAGGCGCTCCAAAAAGGAGATCTCTCGGTGCTTGGTCCTGTAAATTCATATAAATCGGTTGTCGGAATTATTGCCGGCATTATATTACTTGGAGAACTGCCGGATATATGGGGTATATTTGGCATGGTTTTAATTATTTACGGAAGCTATTTTGTTTTAGAAACTACCGAAGAAGGTTTTTCCTTCAGACTTCTGAAAAGAAGCGAAATACAATACCGCCTGTGGGCTATGATATTAACTGCTATTGAAGCGGTATTTGTAAAAAAAGTAATTCTGGCCTCATCAACCGGCATTGCGTTTATCAGCTGGTGTTTTTTCGGCGCTGTTTTTTCTTTGGCTCTGCTGTGCATTTTCCGGCTGGATTTTAAACAAATGGCCATGAGATTTAGGTTTACTGACATGTGCGGCTACTTTTTTCTTGTCATTTGTATCGGAACCATGCAGTTAACAACCAATTATGTTTTTGAACATATGGTTGTAGGCTATGCATTATCAATTTTTCAGCTTTCGATCATTATCAGCGTTTTGCTCGGACAAAGGATTTTCAGGGAACAACATATTCGTAAAAAGTTGATCGGTTCGACTATAATGATAATTGGCTCTGTTGTTATTATACTCTTAAGCAACAACTGAGAAAACATCAAAAGCAAACCTATATGATTTCTCTGTCAAAATTAAACCAATTTATGAAAGCAACATTTTATACAAGGTGTGAATCGGGTTGAACGATATTAACATGCAGAAAACGATGTCCTATTGGAAACAGAAAATTATGAGAATTGATTAAAAAGCAAAAGTATAAAATTTTCTAATAGCGGATTATTAATACAAAACATTATTCGCCCGGCGCGCTTAAATTTTTCTGTGTCCTGATCTGTTCAATTTTCAATAATGGCTGTTCCAAAGCCCGGGTTCTTGTGCTGATCAAACCCTGAAATTCTCTCTGGGCATCTTCAATGCGTTTGCCCATTCTATCCATGCTCTCTTTAAACTTATCCCATTGTTTATTGAATTCGGATAAAAGCGCCAGTATCTGGGCGGCTGTTTTTTCCAGGTTAAAATTGTCTATAGCCTGACGGATAACCGCTAAAATGGCATAGAGTGTAACCGGCGAGCATAAAATCACTTTCTGGTGTAAGGCGTCGTCTAAAATTTTTTTATCCATCTCGTTGATAAAATTGTAAATCTGCTCGTTAGGGATAAACACAATTACATAATCCACCGTGTTATCCGCCGGATTGATATAATCTTTATTGTTAACTTCCTTAATCCTGTTTCGAACATCTTTCAAAAACTGCAGTTTGTAGGTGGATTTTTCCGAATCGGATTTGGAATTAAGGTAACCAAGGTAATTGTTTATAGGAAACTTAACGTCCATATTAACTTTCAGATTCTGCGGCAGTAAAAAAGTGAAATCCGGCCGATGACTGGTATCCATGCCGGACTTCTGTTTTAAATAGTTGATTCCTTCTATAAAACCGGCCATACGTAAAACATCTTCGGCCATACGTTCGCCCCATTGTCCGCGTGCCTGCGAACTGGACAGCGCCATGTTTAATTCATTGGTTGTTTTTTGCAATTGTTTTGTCTGGTCAATGGAAAACTGAATTTGCTGATTCAAAGCGCCAAAACTTTGTTTCCGTTCATTTTCGACTTTTTGCACCATTTCCTCAATTTTAAGCAGTTCTTTTTTCATGCTTTGTAGAGTTTGATCGATTAACTCCTTTTTTGAATGCAATTTTTCTTCATTCATTTTGCCCTGATCATTGAATGTTTTACCGGCCAATTTTAAAAATTCATCAGTATTCTTACTTAGGGCTTCCATAGAAAGAGATCCAAAGGCTTCTTTTAGTCTTTGATACATCTGCATCAATTCCTGTTCTTTTTTTTCCTGCGTTTTGGATAATAACTCTTCCGCTATTTTTTCTGAAGATTTCTGCTGCCGGATCATAAAGATATATATTAAAATACTACCCGTTAAAAAGCCTGAAATAAAAAAGATTGTTTCAAACATTTTTTTCCTCATCAGAAATATTTAAAAGTAAAATTTAGTATAATGCATTTAAAAGGCAAATTGATTTAACACTATTAAAGAAACTATTATCTGAGATGTAAAAAAACAGGTTGAAAAACCAAACAATCTGTATTATTATTGGAGGCATTGAATATTCTGAAACTTCTTTAAACTGGAGAATGATATGAAAATATTAAAAATTCTTTCATTACTGACTACAATATTCATGATGCAAAACTTATTAGCGCAGGGTTTTTATCTTGGTGCAGGTTTGGGAAATTCGTTCTACGATGCCGAATTTTCTGATATTAATAATGAAATAAAACATTTAGACAAGAGCGCTACAGGATTTAAGTTCATCGGCGGATTTCAGTCGGAATCTTTTTTCAATATTGAAGGAAGCTACCGTAGTCTTGGCAAAATTAAGTATGTTGAATCCGGTAATACCTTTGAATCAAAAACAACAGGCTGGGATGTATACGGACTTGGACGCTTGGAAATATTGAAACTAATCGACCTTATGGGAAAAGCGGGCGTCATATTCTGGAATACGGAAAGCATGTTCAATAATGAATCAAGGGGCGGCAGCGGGACATCTTTTGCCTGGGGCATAGGCGCCGGTGTTCATCTGGGATCAATTGGGGTGCGCCTGGAATGGGAGCATTTTGAAGTTGATATTCCGAAAAATTTATCTATGCTTTGTCTCAGCGCAACGTATGGTTTTTGAAACTTTGGAAAAAGGTAATATGATCCAAGTTTTATTTTAAGCTAAATAATGAGTAGAATTTAACCGATGATATAAAACATCAAGCTGAAGTTATATACGCTTAATAATTCAAACAGGTCAATTATTATGACTAATGATAAACGAAAATTTGATAGAATCAATATACCGAATGCGTTTGTCAGCATTTGCAACAATATGAATTCATTTATTTTCTTCAGCAAGAATTCAGAGAAATACCCATTAATCGATTTAACAAAAAGCGGCCTTTGTTTTAAATCAACAAGGAATTTTAAAATTGGTGAATCCATCACAGTTGAGATAAAAGTTGATCATCATCGCGGTTTTAAATTAAAAGTTCATGTGTTATGGACAAAATTAGATAAAAAAGATCATTCATATTTTATTGGCGCACGTATTCATGCCTTTGGAAATTTTGGCGATTTGAATTCCTTGAAGTGTTTGGAAAAATTAAAACAGCTGGAATTATCCTATTCAAATCACGATGTATAAAACATAATTCTGTTCTGATGCTTATCTCTTTTGAGTAATTTCCTTTTTCCGTTGCATATAAAAATCAAAGACAAAAATTCTTTTGTTAATAGTGATTACGTCCATAATTTTGTGTAAAAACAAAATTATTTAGTAAAAGCCATATCTATCCGATCTTTTAAATGAATTTTTT
>RQOG01000085.1 GCA_003854985.1 Calditrichota bacterium | reverse complement strand
CTTCCAACGAACTCAAGCCTCCGCAATTCCTGTAACCAGTTCATTTTCTTTGATATTTACAAGCTCGAAGCCAAATTGTTTTGCTTTGCGTTTTAAGTTTGCAATCACTCGTTCTTGATAGCGTTGTTCATAGTATTCCTGGCCAAGATCAAAATATTCAGTACCGTTTTTGAGCATGTTATAAAAAATACGAGCTATTTTGTGTGCTGTCGCAGTAATCGCTTTTGGTGCTCCTATTTGAGCCTTTTTTCTCCGAAAAAATGCACCGATAGAACTTTTGCTTCGTTGAAGGCTATAAGCGGCAAGTCGGAAGGCACAAGCGGCCCGGTTGGCCGAGGGTTTTGTTTTACTGCTTAAGACCTTGCCACCTGTTATCTTGCTTCCCGGACACAGTCCCAGCCAGGAAGCAAAATGTTTATCAGTAGGCCAATGGGACATGTCAAGCCCAATTTCACCTATTATTTTTAATGCAGAAGGAGCATCAATGCCCTCTATACAAGTAAGATCAACTCCGGTAATCCTGAATAAATAACTTCTTGCGTCAAAGTTATACTTATTGGAAGATCCTCCGGATCTGTGAGTGGGTTTCTCTAAAGGCGTCCCATCGCTACGATCATCAAAACTTTCAAGATGTTGTTGAATGCGAGACTCACATTCAATAATTTGTTTTTTGTAAAAATCATAAAGTTCTACAGCTTGCTTTAAAGAAAAAATATGTTCTGATCGCCAGTTGCCGTGTAAAGCTTTAGCAATGATTGTTTCACTATTATTACACCGAGGATTTCGCATTTTAGCCAGCGTCACAGGTTTGCGTTCACCTGAGATAATGGCTCGAATAATCTTCATTCCGGTAACGCCAGTAATATCGCTGAGAACCTGATTGAGCTTTACGTTCATCTGTTCGAGAGCTTTTTGCATATGCTGGATATGGTGAGACGCGTAAGATATAAGCATCGCTCTCTGACGCAGATAGGCTCGAAGCTCGCAAATTTGATTTTCCGGTCGAAAAGAACTCTGAAGCAGACCATAGGTATGCAATTGTTGAATCCATTGGCAGTCCAGTGGAAACAGGGTTTCAGATTGAGGCCAAAAACAGGGATTAAAATAATGCCGCTTCATACAAATGACAAACCTTTCCCTTTGGCAT
>RQOG01000016.1 GCA_003854985.1 Calditrichota bacterium | reverse complement strand
GATCGCCATGGAGAAAGAGCTGCGATTTGCCATTCGTGAAGGCGGTCGTACGGTTGGCGCCGGCGTTGTTGCGGAAATTATTGAATAGCGGGATTTTAACGATTAAGAATTGGAGCAGGTTGTGGCAAGTCAAACAATAAGAATTCGATTAAAGGCATACGATCATAATCTTATCGATAAATCGACGGATAAGATCATAAGGACGGCAAAATCCACCGGCGCATTAATTTCCGGTCCGATTCCATTGCCAACGGATCGTTCTGTCTATACGGTTCTAAGATCTCCACACGTCGATAAAAAATCACGTGAGCAGTTTGAAACCCGTATTCATAAACGATTAATAGATATTTTAAACGCTACCGGAAAAACAGTTGACGCTCTGATGAAATTAGAGTTGCCGGCAGGCGTAGATATAGAAATAAAAACTTGAGATTGAAAAGGTTCGGAGAAATTCATGGCTGGTTTGCTTGGTCATAAAATTGGGATGACTCAGATTTTCGCTGAAAATGGAGTTGTTATACCAGTTACCGTTGTTCAGGCTGGTCCTTGTTTTGTAACGCAGATAAAAACAAAGGAAACAGATGGATACGATGCGACACAGATAGGGTTTGATAACCCTAAAGAGAAAAATGTTGCTAAACCTAAAAAAGGGCAGTTTGATAAAGCTGATCTGAAGCCCTTGAAGTATTTGCATGAATTTGATTTCAGTGATATGACAGAAGTAAAGGTTGGTGATGAGCTGAAAGCAGATATTTTTAAGGTTGGTGAGATTGTAAAAGTATCGGGAATCTCCAAGGGAAAAGGATTTCAGGGCGCTGTTAAAAGGCATAAATTCAGCGGTGGTCCAAAAACACATGGACAATCTGATAGAATGCGCGCTCCTGGTTCATTAGGCCAGAGTTCCTATCCTTCCAGGGTATATAAGGGCCTTAAAATGGCTGGCCGAATGGGAGGCAACCGGTTGACGTTAAAGTCGGTGGAAATAGTAAAAGTGGAAGCTGAAAACAACCTTATATTTTTAAAAGGCTCTGTTCCAGGCGGTAAAAATTCATTGTTGGAAATTGTTAATTAGCTGAAAATGCTTATCAGGGTGAATTATGAAATTAGATGTTTATAATCAGGATGGTAAAAAAACTTCAACGAAAGTTGAACTCAATGATAAAATCTTCGGCATAGAACCGAAAGATCATGCGATTTGGCTGGATGTCAAAGCCATAATGGCTAGCAAACGCCAGGGCACGCATGCAACCAAAGGCCGCTCTTATGTTTCCGGAGGCGGGCGAAAACCTTTCCGGCAAAAAGGAACAGGCCGGGCGCGTCAGGGTAGCACCAGGGCTCCGCACCATGTGGGTGGCGGCCGCGTATTCGGGCCAAGTCCCCGGGTATATTATCTGAAGATAAATAAAAAGGTAAAGGTATTAGCCCGTAAATCTGCTCTATCCTATAAAGCGCGCGATAATAAAATCGTTGTCGTTGAGGATTTTAGCTATGAATCGCCATCGACAAAGAAACTTAAAGGTTTGCTGGAAGCGCTGGAATTGAACAATAAACCGGTTTTATTGTGCACTTCTGATAATTCACCTTCGGTTGTAAAATCGGCTTCGAATATGTACCGGGTGGAAGTCAGGGATTCTATCGCTTTTTCAACTTATGATATAATGCGCGCTGATACGGTGATTATGCAGAAAAGCGCTGTGGATAAAGTTAATGAGGTGCTTGGAAGATGAGCGTTCGAGAAATAGAAGTATTGCCAATGTATACCGAAAAAATGGCTAATTTGCAGGATAATCTGAATCAGTATGCTTTCAAGGTCAGCAAAGAAGCGAATAAAATTGAAATCAAAACGGTAATAGAAAAAAGATTCGATGTGAAAATTAAGTCTATAAGAACTATGAATGTGGTTGGTAAAATGCGTCAGCAGCTTACCCGAAAAGGCAGGTTCTATGGAAGACGCGCATCGTGGAAAAAAGCAATTGTAACGCTGGAAAGCGGACAGAAATTAGAATTGTTTGGAAACGCCTAAACGCGATTTGGAGCTACTAAATGGGTATTAAATCATTTAAACCGATTACGCCGGGACAAAGATTTAAAACTGTCAGCGATTTTGATCAAGTGACAAGATCAAAACCAGAACAGTCTCTTGTGGAAACTTTAAAAAAGTCAGGCGGACGCAACAACTTAGGAAGAGTTACGGTAAGACACCGTGGCGGCGGTCATAAAAGACAATACAGAATAATTGATTTTAAGCGTGACAAGCGCGGGATTCCGGCTCTGGTTGAAACCATAGAATATGATCCGAACCGCACAGCAAGAATAGCGCTGTTAAAATATGCAGATGGCGAAAGACGATATATATTAGCCACAGATGGTTTGAAAGTCGGCGACAAGCTGATGGCTGGCGAGGAAGCGGAAATAAAAAAAGGCAATGCGCTGCCGCTGGAGAAAATACCTGTAGGTTTAACGATTCACGCCATTGAAATGAAGGAAAAAAAAGGTGCGCAGATAGCTCGCAGCGCAGGTTCCGCAGCCCAATTAGTAGCCAAGGAAGGTAAATGGGCAATGATTAAACTGCCTTCAGGAGAAGTGCGGAAGGTGCATGCGGTATGCTATGCCACAATCGGCCAGGTATCCAATATAGATCATATGAATATTTCTATTGGAAAGGCCGGTCGTTCCAGATGGCTGGGGCGTCGCCCGCATGTTCGGGGCGTTGCCATGAATCCTGTGGATCATCCTATGGGCGGCGGGGAAGGAAAAACATCCGGTGGTCGTCATCCGTGTTCGCCATGGGGTCAGCTGAGCAAGGGATTAAAGACACGTAAAAAGAGTAAAAAATCAAACGAATTGATTATAAAGCGTCGTAAATAGGAGAGAATAGAGTTTATGGCAAGATCCGTTAAAAAAGGGCCATATATTGATGATAACCTGATTAAGAAAATTGATGCTCTTAATAAAGATGGAAAAAAGGTTGTTGTAAAAACATGGGCCAGAAGAAGCACAATTCCTCCGGAATTTGTCGGTCATACAATAGCAGTGCATAATGGTCATAAATTTATACCCATATATGTTAGTGAAAATATGGTCGGCCATAAACTAGGTGAGTTCGCGCCAACAAGAACATTTCGCGGACATAGTGGTAAGCTTGCAGAGCGGGTCAGCCGCGTAAAATAAAGGTACGGAGTAAAAAAAATGGAAGCAGTGGCAATAAGTAAACATATAAGAATGTCTCCCAGGAAAATGCGCCGGGTTTTAAACCTTGTTCTTGGTAAGAATGTTAATGAGGCATTAAATACTCTGCATTATACACCAAAAAGCGCTGCCGAACCGATTGCAAAAGCCATCACCTCGGCCTTCGCAAATTTAGGCAGTAAAGAGGAAGGTGAGCGTATCGAAATGAGCAATGTCTTTATAAAAGAAGCCTATGTGGATGGCGGACCGACTTTAAAAAGATTTCGGCCGATGTCTATGGGTCGCGCAGGCCGGATAAGAAAACGCACTTCGCACCTTACCGTGGTGGTTGAAGACAGATATAATGATTTGCAATAATTAAGGAGATTAACTTTGGGTCAAAAAACGCATCCGATTGGGTTACGTTTAGGAATTATTAAAAGCTGGAACAGCAGCTGGTTTGATGAAAAAGATTTTGCGGCTAAACTCGAAGAAGATTTGAAGCTTCGTAAATACATCCGGAGCCGTCTGGATAAAGCTGCGATATCAAAGGTTGAAATAGAGCGTACGGCCAAAAAAATAATTCTTACTATTCATACGGCGCGTCCCGGTATTGTAATCGGTAAAAAAGGCGCTGAAGTGGATAAATTGCGGGAAGAATTGAAATCTTTAACAGGTAAAGATGTTCAGATAAATATAAATGAAATAAAAAAACCGGAATTAGACGCCTACCTGGTTGCGGAAAATGTTGCCAAACAATTAGAGGGTAAGGTCAGTTTTAGGCGGGCCATGAAAAAAGCCATTACATCGACCATGAGGATCGGTGCGGAAGGTATAAAGATAATGTGTTCGGGTCGTCTGGGCGGCGCAGAAATGGCCAGAACAGAGCAATATAAAGATGGACGTATTCCGCTTCATACTCTGAGAGCCGATATTGATTATGCAAATTATACGGCGCAAACCACGTATGGATCGATCGGGGTGAAAGTCTGGATTTTTAATGGTGAAGTGATCGGAAAAAGATAAGCGAGATTTTTAGGAGCAAAATTCATGTTAATGCCCAAACGAGTTAAATATAGAAAAAAACAACGCGGCCGTATGAAAGGTAATGCTCAAACCGGCAATTACGTCGCTTTTGGTCAATATGGATTAAAAGCCATGGAATCGGGATGGATTACAAGCCGGCAAATTGAAGCCTCTCGTATCGCCATTACACGTCATGTTAAAAGAGGAGGAAAAGTCTGGATCAGGATTTTTCCGGATAAACCGGTTACTAAAAAACCGGCTGAGACAAGAATGGGAAAAGGCAAAGGAGCGCCGGAATACTGGGTCGCTGTTGTAAGATCCGGCAGGATTATGTTTGAGCTTGAAGGCGTGAGCCTTGATCTGGCAAAAGAAGCTATGAGACTGGCCGCTCATAAACTGCCGATTAAAACAAAATTTGTAATTAACGAATAAGCAGGATACTACGGATGAAGAGCAAAGAAGATTTAAGCGGATTAAGCGTTGATGATTTGAAACAAAAACTGGCGGATACAAAAGAAGAATATAACAATCTTAATATCCAAAAGGCTACACATCAATTAAATAATCCGATCAGGATTCGTCATGTACGCCGTGAAATAGCCAGGATTAATACCGTAATCCGTCAGCATGAGTTAGGCATATTTAAAAGTAAAACCCAGGATAAATAGATAAGATGGAAAACAAACGAGGCTTAAGGAAAACGCGGATTGGTAAAGTCGTCAGTAACAAAATGGATAAAACGATTACCGTTGCTGTAGAACGCAGATTGATACATCCGGTTTATAAAAAATTTATTAAGAAAACGATGACCTTAAAAGCTCATGATGAGCAGAATACCTGTCAGGAAGGGGATATCGTTAAAGTAATGGAGACCAGACCGTTGAGTAAAACCAAAAGATGGCGGTTGGTAGAAATCGTTGAAAAGGCGAAATAAGGAAGAAATCAATGATTCAAGAATATACCAAATTAAATGTTGCGGATAATTCCGGCGCTCAAAAAGTTCAGTGTATACGTATGTTAGGCGGTTCCAAGAAAAAATACGGTTATATAGGCGACATTATTGTGGTTTCTGTTAAAAGCGCCATTCCCGGGGGAGCGGTTAAGAAAGGACAGGTTTCCAAAGCGGTGATTGTGAGAACAAAAAAAGAAATCCGCAGAGAAGACGGCTCCTATATCCGTTTTGATGAAAATGCCGCCGTTTTGATCGATCAACAAAATGAGCCTCGCGGAACGCGTATTTTTGGACCGGTAGCCAGGGAACTGCGTGATAAGCAGTTTATGAAAATAGTCTCTTTGGCGCCTGAAGTATTATAAGAAGGACTGATCAATGAAAATCAGAAAAAACGATACAGTAAAAATTATAGCCGGCTCCTATAAAGACAGGGGAAAAATCGGTAAAGTTTTAAAGGTATTTCCGGATAAAGAAAGAGTGATTGTAGAAGGCGTAAATATTATTAAACGGCATACCCGCCCTTCCCAGAAAAACCAACAGGGTGGAATCGTGGAAAAAGAAGCGCCGATACATGTTTCCAATGTATTGTATTATTCCAATAAATTTAATGTGACCACACGAATCGGATATAAACGCCTGGAAGATGGATCAAAAGCACGGTATTGTAAAAATCCGGTATGCCAGGAAGAAATTATTACAGACAATCAATAGCGGTATTTAGAGGTTTATTATGGCTGAATATGTTCCTAATCTTGTTACAAAATATAAAAATGAAGTGATACCTTATCTTCAGAAAAAATTTAGTTATAAAAATGTTAACGAGATTCCAAAATTAGTAAAAGTTAATATCAATGCCGGCGTTGGCGAAGCGATTCAGGATGCTAACGCGCTGAATCATGTAATTGATGATCTGACGATTATCGCCGGGCAAAAACCGGTGATCACGAAAGCTAAAAAGTCAATTTCTAATTTTAAGCTAAGAGCCGGTATGAAAGTGGGCTGTAAAATAACGCTCCGGCGCGACAGAATGTGGGAATTTTTAGAACGGTTTATTTCCATTGCCGTTCCCAGAATCCGGGATTTTCGTGGTTATTCCGACAAGTCCTTTGATGGCCGGGGAAATTATAGTCTTGGCATAAAGGAACAGATCATTTTCCCTGAAATAAATGTGGATAAAATTGATAAGATCAGAGGCTTTGATATTACCATTGCTACAACAGCGAAGACAGATGAAGAAGGTTATGAATTATTAAAAGCGCTTGGATTTCCATTTAAGAAAAACGATTAATAAGTGCGAGGTGTGGTTTGGCAAAGAAAAGTTTAATAAATAAAGCAAAAAGAAAACAAAAATTTGGTGTGCGTGAATACAATCGTTGCAGCAGATGTGGAAGATCGAGAGGCTATTTACGCAAGTTTGGCATGTGCCGTTTATGTTTCAGACAATTGGCTCTCCAGGGAGAAATTCCCGGGATAACCAAGGCAAGCTGGTAGATTGAGGGAGGAGACAAGTTAAATGTCGATGACAGATCCAATTGCAGATTATTTGACTAGATTGAGAAATGCACTGCATGCCCAGCATAAATATGTTGATATTCCTGCTTCTGTTATGAAAAGAAAAATATCGCGTATTTTGGTGGAACAGGGATATATTAATAAGTATATCCTGATAGACGATGGAAAGCAGGGCATTATCAGAATATGGCCCAAGTACGACCGGGAAAATAATCCGGTTATCCATAAAATGATCCGGGTCAGTAAACCCGGAAGGCGGCATTATGTTGATGTAGATAGTATACCGCGCGTAATGAATAATCTTGGTATCGCCATTTTAACTACGCCCAGCGGTGTTGTTACGGCTATGGAAGCCAAACGGCAAAATGTCGGCGGCGAAGTGTTGTGTTATATTTGGTAGTGTAAAAGGAGAATTAAAGTGTCCCGTATTGGAAAATTACCTGTTTCGATACCAGCAAACGTTACGATTAACCTCGATCCGAATAATCTGGTAACAGTTAAGGGCCCTAAAGGTGAGCTTAAAAAACAGTTTTCAAATCAGATAGATATTAAAATTGAAGATAATACTGTAAAAGTAAACCGTAAAAATGATCTTAAATACAGCCGGGCGTTGCATGGATTAACCCGCGCTCTTCTATCAAACCTGATTGAAGGCGTATCTGAAGGTTACAATAAAAAATTAGAAATCGTAGGCGTTGGTTACAAAGCAGAGATGAGAGGCAGGAAACTGGTTCTTAATTTGGGCTTTTCTCATCCGATCATTCTGAGTGTCCCGGCGCAGATTTCTATAAGCACGCCCACGCCAAACCAGATAATTATTCAGGGAATCGATAAAGAGCTTGTTGGAATGGTTGCGGCAAAAATAAGAAGTTTCAGAAAACCCGAGCCTTATAAAGGCAAAGGTGTGAAGTATGAAAATGAATACATTAAGCGTAAGGCTGGAAAAGCAGCCGGTAAGTAACAAGGAATTGGAAAATGCCTAAACGTAAGAAAAAAATGTTCGGATCTTCCGAAAAACCACGGTTGGTGGTTTATAGAAGTATAAAATATATTCATGCCCAACTTATAGATGACAGCCAGGGCAAGGTGCTTGTCGGAATGTTTAATAAAAGCAAAGCAGTTGGTACATCTCTGAAATCTGCCAAAAACAAGTCGGAGGCTTCTTTTGAATTGGGTAAGGTTTTTGCGGAAGAAGCCAAAAAGAAAAAGATTAAACAGGTGGTTTTCGACAGAAATGGCTATCCGTATCATGGCAGAGTAAAAGCATTTGCCGATGGCGCCCGAGAAGGCGGACTAGAGTTCTAATTATAGGAGTTAAATGTGGTTGAGCGTATAAACCCAGGTGAATTGGAATTAAAAGAAAAAGTTATCCATATCAACAGAGTAGCCAAGGTATTAAAAGGCGGAAGACGGTTTTCATTCAATGCGATCGTTGTTGTCGGTGATGGAAATGGTGTTGTTGGATTGGGACTTGGTAAAGCAAACGAAGTAGTTAACGCAATCGCAAAAGGTACGGAACAGGCAAAAAAGAATCTGGTGCGGGTTTCTGTTAAAAACGGCACGATACCTCATCCCGTAAAAAGTAAATACGGAGCCGGATATGTAATTATGCAGCCGGCCGCTCCAGGTACAGGAGTTATCGCAGGTGGTCCGATCAGGGCGATTTGTGAAGCGGCGGGAATCACGGATATTTTAACCAAATCCAATGGCTCGTCGAATCCGCATAATGTAAGCAAAGCGACAATTACGGCGCTCCAGAACACGTTAAGCGCCGATAAAGTGGCCAGAGACAGAGGAATTTCCGTACAAAAAGTTTTTCATGGTTAAGGATTGAAATTATGGCTGAAAAAAATATAAAAATTACTCAGATCAAAAGCGCTATTGGATTTTCCATAGACCAGAAACGAACAATGGCCGCTTTGGGAATTCGAAAAATAAATCATTCCAGAATGCATAAAGCTACACCGCAAATACTCGGGATGATTAATAAAGTAAAGCATCTGGTTAAAGTAGAAGAAATCTAATCTAATTGATAAGGAATAAAGAGGATGGATTTAAGTCAATTACGTCCGGCGAAAGGTTCGACAAAAAATAAAAAAAGAAGAGGACGCGGTGAAGGTTCAGGCTTGGCTGTGACTGCCGGCCGCGGACATAAAGGATATGGTTCCCGCGGAGGTTCTAAAAAAAGAGCCTGGTTCGAAGGCGGACAGATGCCGCTTCAGAGAAGATTGCCCAAATTCGGTTTCACCAATATTAAAAAAGTATATTATCAGGTTGTGAATGTTGGCGAGCTTAATAAAATAGACGGAGCTGAAGAGATCACCAGGGAAGTGATGATCGAGAAGAAACTGATCCGCAAAAAGAAGATGCCAATAAAACTGCTCGGTGAGGGCGATGTGACGCGGAAAATGAATATTCAGGTAAATGCGGTCAGCCGTACTGCCAAAGAAAAAATTGAAAAACAGGGAGGCGTTGTTACGCTGGTATGATAATCGATACTTTTCGAAATGTATTCAAAATAGGTGAGCTGCGTAAACGCATATTGTTCACGCTGCTGATCCTTGGAATTGAAAGAATCGGCACCCATATTATTACTCCCGGTATCGATACGGCTGCATTAGCCGAAGGATTTAAAAATTTGCAGGGAACGCTTTTCGGGCTGTATGATTTGTTTGCCGGCGGCGCTTTTAGCAAAGCTGCCGTCTTTGGCCTGGGAATTATGCCTTACATCAGCGCTTCGATTATTATTCAGTTGTTAGGCGCTGTTATTCCTTTTTTCCAAAAACTGCAAAAAGAGGGTGAAGAAGGCCGTAAAAAAATTATGCAGTATACCCGTTACGGCACATTGATCATTTCTGCAATGCAGGCTTATGGTGTGGGATTATTTTTGCAAACGATTCGCCTGGCAGACGGCCGGCTGGCTGTCCCCGATCCGGGGATAGGATTTCTTTTACTGACAATGATATCGATGGCATCGGGCACGATGTTGATCATGTGGCTCGGAGAACAAATTGATGACCGCGGAATCGGAAACGGTATTTCTTTAATCATTTTTATTGGTATCATCGCCCGGTTTCCTGAAGCCGTTATTGATGAATACCAGCAGTTTTCAATCGGTGAGCGCGGACTCTTGGCAGAAATTATCTTAATGGCTCTGGCCCTGGCGATCATTTATTTTGTTGTACTTCTCACTCAGGGTACACGGAAAATACCCGTTCAATATGCAAAGCGGGTTATTGGCCGGAAAGTATACGGCGGTGTCAATACCCATTTTCCGATGCGTGTTAATACAGCAGGCGTCATGCCGATTATATTTGCCCAGGCCATTATGTTTGTGCCGACAACGGTATTGACGTTCTTCTCTGAAAATGAATTTATGATGACACTGCAACAGTGGTTTTCGATGGAACATTGGTTTTACTGGTTTTTCTACGGTATAATGATTGTGTTTTTTACCTATTTTTATACCGCTATTGCCCTGAACCCGGTTGATGTTGCCGATAACCTGAAAAAACAAGGCGGTTTTATTCCCGGAGTTAGACCGGGTAAGAAAACGGCTGAATATCTTGATAATATTTTGACCCGGATAACGTTGCCTTCTTCATTCTTTTAGCCTTTGTGGCAATTATTCCGGCGATATTGGCAAAGTTTAAAATCCCTTATAGCCTGGCTTCATTCTATGGCGGCACAGGACTTTTGATTATCGTAGGTGTAGCCCTTGATTTCTTGCAGCAGGTTGAATCCCATCTGTTTATGCGCCATTATGATGGTTTTATGAAATCAGGTAGGATAAAAGGCAGGAGAGGGTAAAAGACAGCTTTTAGATGATCTATATAAAATCAAAAAGCGAGATTCAAAAAATTCGCGAGAGTTCCAGAATTATCGCAGAAGCTTTACAGTTCATTGAAAAATTTATTGCACCAGGTATTGATACCCGGACTCTGGACAGGGAAATAGAGAGCTTTATTTTAAATAAGAAAGCACGGCCTGCATTTAAAGGCCTGTATGGATTTCCGGCCGCAACTTGCATATCAATTAATGAAGAGGTCGTCCATGGAATTCCCGGTAAAAGGAAATTAGTGGAAGGGGATATAGTAGGTATTGATGTTGGTGTGGAACTGGATAACTATTTCGGGGATGCCGCCAAAACCTTTATGGTGGGAAATGTTTCGCCAAAAGTAAGGCATTTGTGCCAGGTTACGGAAAAAAGTCTGGAATTGTGTATAAGTCAATGCCGTAGCGGTAAGCGGGTCGGCGATATATCAGCGGCTGTTCAGACTCATGTGGAAGAGAATAGTTATTCGGTTGTTCGGGATCTGGTTGGTCATGGTGTAGGATATAAACCGCATGAAGATCCGCAGATACCGAATTTTGGCAAAAAGGGCAAAGGCCCGATCTTAAAAGAAGGTATGGTTCTGGCTATTGAACCGATGGTTAATATGGGAACCTATAAGGTTCTCATAGACAACGATGAATGGACGGTGCGCACCATGGATGGTTTGCCCTCGGCGCATTACGAACATACGGTGGCAATAACAGAAAATGGTCCGGTGATTTTATCGGTTATATAATTTAAAAGGTAGTTTTTAAGGAGATAAAGTTTGGCCAAAAAACAAGAAGCAATAAAAGTAGACGGTATAATCAAAGAAACGCTGCCGAACGCTTCTTTTATTGTAACTTTGGAAAATGGTCATGAAGTTTTAGCATATATCTCGGGGAAAATGCGCATGCATTTTATAAAAATTTTACCCGGCGATAAGGTAAGCATAGAGCTATCTCCTTATGATCTGACCAGAGGAAGAATTATTTACAGATATAAGTAAGAATGGGATAAATATGAAAGTAAAGGTCTCTGTTAAAAAAATGTGCGATGGCTGTAAAATTATACGTCGTAAAGGTGTGCTTAGGGTAATATGTAGTAAAAATCCAAAGCATAAGCAACGTCAGGGATAAAAATAGAAAATTAGGAGGCAGTTTTGGCTCGAATTACTGGTGTTGATTTACCAAAACAAAAACGAATTGTAATCGGATTAACTTATATTTACGGCATTGGTCTTTCATCTGCAAAAGATATATGCGAGAAAGCTAAAGTTGATGAAAATACAAGAGTTAATCAACTTTCTGAAGAGGAAGTGAAGCGAATCCGTACAATAATTCAAAATGAATATAAAGTCGAAGGTTCGCTTAAAGCAGAAATTAATATGAACATTAAGCGTTTGATGGATATAAATTCCAACCGCGGTTACAGGCATCATCGTGGTTTGCCTGTACACGGTCAGCGCACAAAAACAAACGCCCATACCCGTAAGGGACGCAAACGTTTAGTTGGCGGAAAAAAGAAATAAATAGGAGATAGGAATTGGCTTCACCTAAAAAAAGCATCAGAACAAAGAAAAAGGAAAAAGTTGAACCGCACGGAAAAGCGCATATCAAATCAACTTTTAATAACACACAGGTATCTCTGAGCGATAATTATGGAAATGTAATATCCTGGGCTTCTGCGGGGAAGGTTGGCTATAAAGGTTCACGTAAAAATACGCCGTTTGCCGCTCAGATTGCGGCGGAGAATGCTGCCAAAACAGCGATTGACGTAGGACTGAAAAGTGTTGATGTAGAGGTTAAAGGACCCGGTTCCGGACGAGAAGCGGCAATAAAAGCTTTACAGGCAGCCGGTTTATCAATTCTTTCTATAAAAGATATAACACCGATTCCTCACAACGGATGTCGTCCACCCAAGAAAAGACGTGTATAAGTTAGGAGTAATATTTTAATGGCCAGATATACTGAATCAAAAGGTAAGATTGTACGCAAGTTTGGTGAAAATATTTTTGGAAATCAAAAATTCGACCAGCTTTTAAGCAAAAAGCCCTATCCTCCGGGTCAGCATGGCTTAAATCGTAGAAAAATGAGTGATTATGCCATTCAGCTGCGGGAAAAACAAAAAGTTAAGCTGATGTATGGATTACTTGAAAGACAATTCAGATTGTATTTTCAGAGAGCGGAACGTATGAAAGGCGTAACGGGAGAAAATTTGTTACAACTTCTGGAAAGCCGTCTTGATAACACCGTTTTTCGCCTTGGGCTCGCCGTTTCGCGCACCCAGGCAAGGCAAATGATTTTGCATGGACATATTACAGTTAATGGCTCCCATGTGAATATCCCGTCATATATTTTAAAACCGGGCGATGAAATACAGGTTCGCGAAAAAAGCCGTCGTCTGGCAATGTTTCATGAAGCATTGAGAAAGGTACGCGCGGAAAATGCTTATCCCTGGCTGGAATTGGATAAAGCCCAGTTAAAGGGAAAGTTTGTTGAAAAACCGAAACGCGCTGATATTCCTGTTAATATTCAGGAAAATATGATTGTAGAATTATATTCTAAGTAGTAAATAAATTAAAATAGTAGGTGAATATGAACTGGTCAAATTTACAAATGCCCGAAAGAATAGAATTGGATGATGCGTCTTACTCCAATAACTTTGGACGCTTTATCGTTCAACCTCTGGAAAAAGGTTATGGGGTAACCATTGGAAACATGATGAGACGGGTATTACTTTCCTCGCTTCAGGGGGCTGCGGTTACAGCGATTAAAGTAAATAATATCCAACATGAATTTTCTACCATTCCGGGCGTTTATGAAGACTTGCCGGAGATTATTCTTAATCTCAAGGAATTGCGCCTTAAATTGCTTAATAAAAGACCTGATAAAATCAGTCTTTATCTGAAAGGCGCAGGAGAATTTTCCGGTAAGACTATTCAGGATCACAGCAACGATATCGAAATTTTAAATCCTGATTTACATATAGCAACACTTAATGAAAATGCGGAATTGAATATTGAACTCAGTCTGGGCAGAGGACGAGGTTATATTACCGCCGAAGAAAATAAAACTCCGGATATGCCTATCGGTGTGATCCCGATCGATTCTATTTTTACGCCCATACTTAATGTGCGCTATCAGGTTGAGAATACACGGGTTGGCCAGCGGACAGATTTTGAAAAACTGGTTTTGGAGATAGAAACCGACGGTAGCATTACTCCGGACGATGCGTTGACGTTCAGCGGTAAAATTCTGAGAGATCATATCCAGCTTTTTATTAATTTCGATATAGAATCTGAAGAAGAAGAAACAGCAGAAATTGATGAAGAAGCGCTTCGCATTAAAAAATTGCTCAAGATGAGTGTTGATGAGCTGGAATTATCCGTGCGCTCGCATAATTGCTTAAAAGCGGCGGATATTAAAACCATTGGCGATCTTGTGCGAAAAGATGAGCAGGAGATGCTTAAATTTAAAAACTTCGGTAGAAAATCTTTAATGGAATTGGGTAAAATTTTAGAAGAACGCGGTTTACAATTCGGTATGAATGTTGATAAGTATCTGAAATCTGAAGAAAAGTAAAAGCAAGGATTTATTAGGATGCGACATAATAAAAAAGGAAATCATTTAGGTAGAACTACCAGCCATAAAAAAGCATTGATGAGAACTATGGCTGCCCAGCTGATAGAGCACAAAGAAATTCGCACTACAGTGGCAAAGGCGAAAGAGCTTCGCCAGTATGTAGAGCGTTTAATCACTTATGGCAAGAAGGGCAGTGGACATCACAGAAGGCTGGCTTTCAGATTTTTACAAAATAAAAATGCTGTAACGACTCTTTTCGATGAAATTGCCCCGACTTTCGAAACCCGCCCCGGCGGATATACGAGAATTATTAAATTAGGTAAAAGAAAAGGGGATGCGGCTTCATTATCATTATTTCAACTGGTAGGTTTTGAAAAAGGCGGCGAAGCAAAGAAAGCTAAAGCCAAAAGCGATAAAAAAGAAAAAGCTGCCCAAAAATCCGAGGAAAAAGAGATTCCGGAAAAACAAATTAAAGAAAAAACAGTTGAGGAATCTCCAAAAGAAGAACCGGTTGTTGAAGAAATACAACCGATTGAAACAGAAACCGTGGAATCTGAAGAACAAAAAAATGAAGAAGCAAAAAGTGATGAAATTACTGCAGAGGAAGCGCCTGAAGAGGATACAAAAGATAAATAATGAAATGCCAGGATATAAAAGGCTGTCCAGTATTGGTCAGCCTTTTTTTTTAGATTTAAACCGGATGTTATCCATCCTGAAAAATATATCCTAAATGAAAAAAATATATTTTGTTAATTGTCTGATTTTGTTTCTTTTTCTTTCAACTTTGCTGAAGGCTGCCAATCATACCGGTTTATGGGTGGTAAGACACGCCCTTCAGACAGAACAGGATATCAAACAGATTATAGATACTGCCGGCAGATTAAAGATTACTACGCTCTATATTCAGGTTTATGCGCTGGGGCAGAGTTACTGGGATTCCGAATATCTGACCGAATCAAAAAATGCCGATGTTTCCCACGGCCTCCTCACCAGACTTATTCATGATGCCCATAAAAAAAACCTGTCGGTTTATGCCTGGATTAATGTTTTTTATATATGGGGTTCGGAGAAGGCTCCCGTTCAGGCCAAACACCCTTTTAATTTCTTCAATCATTCCATCTTGTGTATCGATCCGGAACCTGGCTTACCGGACTATAATTACTTAAAAAAAACAGGTAATGAAGGATTTTATATTGATCCGGTTGATAAAAATTATTTAAACAGGATGATGCTAACGATTAAAGAACTCTTATTACTCTATGATTTTGATGGTTTGCATTTTGATTATTTCAGGTATCCCAGGGGTAAATTTCTGCATTCAATTTCCGGCAGAACAGACTTTATGCTTAAAAATTATTTTGATCCGTTGGAATTAACCAGGCCAAATGATCCTATAAAAACTGAAAAGAAAAGAGCATTCCTTGCGGAAATTTATAATAGTTTTTTGTATGCCAATATCAATAATTTTTTATCATCAATCAGAAAAGCAAATCCTGGTAAGATAGTATCGATAGCCGTAAAACCAAACCGGTATATGGCTTCTGCTCAATACAAACAGGACTGGAAATACTGGCTGGAAAATGATTTATGCGATCAGGTAATGTTGATGAATTATGATACTGATTTTGACCAGTTTAAGCGTAATATCAAATCAGCTGAAATGAATAATGGCTGTAAGGAAAAAATTATCATAGGAATTTCTGTTTATAACCAGTCATCCGACGCTGTAATACAGCGAATAAAATATCTGGAGCAGTATCCTGCCGGGGGTATCGCTTATTTTTCATATAATTATTTACAGGAAAATCCTGTTTATATTGAGGCCTTAATCAGGGGGTTGAGGTAGAATCAGCGCAGTAAAACAAGTTTTGGTGTAGCGGATAACAAAGCAAAACAGCAAAAAATATTCTTCATAAATCAATATATATACTTGAGTTTACGAAAATACTGCCGATGATTTTTTTGAGAAATAATGTCCGGTTTTATGGATATGTGTTGGAACTTAGTTAACAAGATTGTTATTTCATTCAGTTCATTGACAAGGGTGCCGTATTAACCTAACTGCGTGTATTTGTTGCAAATAAGTTAATTAAAATTTAAATTTCGAGGGCAGCCTGAATCCGGAACGGATATGGATAATGATCAAATTTGGTTAGTGCAAAAACTCTATGGGTGATATTATTGCAATTGCCAGTCAGAAAGGCGGCGTGGGGAAAACAACGACAGCTATTAATCTGGGAACAAGCCTCGCAATTTTAGGAAAACAGGTGTTGTTAATCGATCTTGATCCACAGGGAAGTATCGCAACAAGTTTTCATCTGGATGAATACGAAATAAGTTATGGGCTGTATGACATAATTGTTAAGAAGGTACCCCTGGCTATGGCAATTATGGATATAGGTTTGGAGAATTTGGAAATTGTTCCATCAAATATAAAAAGTGAAGAAGAAGAAGTGGAATTATTTACGCATTCAATTAAGCCAAAACTATTGCGAAGTATATTAGGTCCCTTAAAAGATGATTATGATTACATTTTACTGGATTGCCCGCCAAGTCTCGGAACCCTGACAATAAATGCTCTTACCGCTGCAGATTCGATATTGATACCCGTTCAGTCGGAGTATTTTTCGCTTAAGTCTTTAGGAAAGTTTTTAAGAACAATAAGAAATATTAGTTTAAAATATAATCCAGGCTTAAAATTCAGCGGCATACTGATTACAATGTTTGATAAGAGGCTAAACAAAAGTAAGGAAATCGTTGAGGAGTTAAGACAAAATTTTAAGGATATTATTTTTAAAACCTTAATTCCCAGGAATTCCAAACTATCGGAAGCTCCGGCTATTGGCAAGCCAGTTGCATTATTCGATCTTGGTTCGCCCGGTTCGCTGAATTATTTTAGGCTGGCGGAAGAAATAATAAGTTAAAAATATATTGAATAGATGAAAGGGTACGAAGTGGATAAGATTTATAAACGACAAGATAATATCGATGAAAAAATTCATTCGGTAAAATTGCCCTATATCGCCTGGAAAGTTTTATTTCTTGTGAATGGGGAATTGTTAGAAGAAGAAATGGCCAGTCTCCTGGAAGAAGACGTGGCTTTAATTCGGGAAACTCTGGAAAAGCTGGAAACGGAAGGGCTGATATTTACCGTTGAGGCGGCGGGAGCCGAAGAAAAAGTTAAAGAGAAAAAAAGGACTGCTAAACCTGAACCGCAAGAGGAGGTTAAAGAACCATCGATTGAGGAAGAGGCGCCCGAAGAAAAAACAGAAATCATGGAAGAAGAAGCTCTGCCTGAGATTGAAGAGAAAGAACCTGAGCCGGAAAAGGTAGAAGAAGAGAAAATGCAGGAACCGGAAATATTAATGGAACTGGAAGAAACAGAAGAAAAAGCGCCGGAACCGGAACCTGTCCCGGAAAAAGAAGAAGTCTCAGCGGAGGTGGAATCATTTGAGTCCTTAAGTGAAATCAAGGAGAAGCCTGGGAAAAAAGAAGAAACGATTGATGAATCCGGTCTGGATCTCGATCTGGATTTTTCAGATGATCTGGCTATGGAATCAGGTGAGAAGGTGGAAGATACCCAGGTTGAGAAAAAAGCGCCCGCTAAAGCTGAAGAAAAACAAAAAGAAAAACCTGTTATCAAAAGCGGACAAAAAACCATTCTGGTTGTCGACGACAGTATTGTTATAAGAAAAATGGTTGAAATAGCCCTCGAGGACGAAAAATATAATATTCAAACCGCTGTTAGTGGAAAAGAGGGGCTTGACAAAATAGATCAGATAAATCCTGATTTAGTGATATTGGATTTAATGCTGCCGGATATTTCCGGAATAGATATCCTGAAAACGGTAAAAGCTTCCAAAGGTATCCCGGTTATCATGTTGTCAGGTAAAGATTCTCCGCAAATGGTTGAGAATGCTAAATCGGAAGGCGCCGACGCCTTTTTGCCAAAGCCATTTAAAGATGACGAACTGGTTGAAAAAATAAAAAGCCTGATTTCAAATTGAAATGATTTCGGGAAAGATTAAGAGAATAAAATTAATGGTCAAGTGGAAAGAGTAATATAGGTTTATGGAAATTGCGGGAAATAGCTATTCAATATTAAATATTGGCGATAAATATTTTGGCGTAGAAATTTTTGGTGTAAGAGAAATTATTCAGTTGCCCAAATTTACAAAGGTGCCTAATACGCATAAAAGTATTATTGGCGTTTTTAACTTAAGAGGAGAAATTTATTCCATAATCGATCTTCGGGTATTAATTGAAATGCCGGCTAATCCGGTTAATAATAAAAATCTTGTTGTCCTGCTCAGATATGAAAGCCTGAATTTCGGTGTTATCGTGGATAAAGTGGTTGATATCGTTGACATTGATCCTGCAGATTTACAGCAACCCGATCGGGATATTCCGGTATCCTATAAAAAATTTGTCAGTAAATATTATAAACATGATAAGTTGGGCAATATATATATATTAAATATTGCGGCTCTCAGTTCAGCTGAGGAAATCGCCGGTTATCGATACAGATGAGAATGAAAGATGACTAAGTCCGGATCGCGTTTACAACGGAAAATTTTATTTATTATGGTTCCATTATTGCTGGTTGCGGCCATATTATTGGGCGCTTATGATTATTATAAGTCCATGAAGATTCAGCAGGCGGAACTTTTGGAAAATGTAAAAAATCTGGCTACGATGACCGCCCTTATCACTAAAGGCGAAACCATAGAGAAGATACAAACCAGAGAGGAATTTAATACAATCTTTTTCCGTGAATTACAGAATCAGCTTAGCCAAATACGGCAGCACAATAACCTTAAGCAGGGTTCGGTTAGAATTTTACGCCGTAAGGGCATGAATACGGAAATTGTGGTCACAGACCAGAATTATAATGCTATTGGATTAAGTTTTGATTTCTGGACGGAAATGAATCCTGCGTTTGACGGCCAGCTTTCAGGAAAATATTTATCAAAAGATGGAAGAAATTTAGTAGCGGGAATTGCTCCTGTTCTTAACGCTGATCTTACGCCGGTGGCCATCCTGATTATTGAAAAGGAAGTAAACCAGACTTATGCCGGTTTACTTGATTTTTTTGTTGCGCCGGCCATTGCTTCGGTTTTTTTAATTCTTTGTTTATTCTGGGTTGTTAATAGTCAGGGAAGAAAAATTAATAAACGAATATACTGGTTTACTGAAAACCTGGAACGCGTTAAAAATGGTCAAAAATTGTCTTTGGAAGAATCCGATGCCTATCTCAATGAACTGGTGCCGGTTCTAACAAATCTGGAAGTTGAATTAAAGGGTTATGCCGAAAACAGGCAGGAACGGGAGAAAATACAGAAACAGATTACCGCTTTACTACGCACTGTAAACGCTGCTGCCGAAGGGGATTTCACTCAGAAAGCGGCGGTCACAGCGGATACCCTTGGGGCGCTGGCCGATTCGTTCAATCTTATGGTCAGCGATCTTAGCGCGCTGATCAGAGATGCAAAAAATTCGGCTGATCAGGTATCAAGTTCGACACGGAATATTCTTAATAATATAGAAATGATGTCCAGAGGAGCGGCTGATCAGGCGGCTAAAACAGAAGATATCAGTCAGTCTGCCAAAGAAATGGCGGAATTGATCACCAATACAAATCAGAATGCGCACCGGGCAGCGGAAGCCGCCCAGAAAGCAAAAACCGTTGCCGAAGACGGCTCGGAAATTCTTAAAAAATCGATTACAGGAATGCACATTATTAACAATTCTGTATCAGAAGCGGCGCGCCAGGTAGGAATTTTAAGAGAAAATTCAACGAGAATTGGTGAAATATCCGATTTCATCAGAGAGCTTTCCAGCCGAACGAACTTGCTGGCCTTAAATGCTTCAATCGAAGCAGCCAGGGCAGGAGAAGCCGGCAGGGGATTTTCGCTGGTTGTAGAAGAAATCCGAAATCTGGCAGACAGAGCAAATAAATCTGCCGTGGAAATTTCCGATTTAATCAGCGATATCCAAAATGGCATTTCTAAAACCGTACGCGCCATTGAAAAGGGAACAAATGAAGTATCCCAGGGTACGGAATTAGTAGATAAAGCGGGCGATACATTCAGGGAAATTCTTGGGACTGTGGATATATCTACCAAATCCGTGGTCGATATTTCGGCTGCAACACAGGAACAAACTAAATTCAGTAAGGATATAGTAAGCGCTCTTGAAAAAATTGCGGGAATTGCAAAAGAAACCGCCGAAAATGCAAAACTTTCCCGCGAAGCAGCTTCAAACCTGGAAGCGCTCTCAAAAACGCTTAACCAGGCTGTTGAAAAGTTCAGATTAGCTCATTAAGGAAATACTATGCATATAAAAAGAAACAGAGATCTGACATTTACCGATTTTTTTCTGCTGGAGTTTTTTAATCAAATTTTGGAAAAGGGCAAAGAACGTGTCGAAGGCGAGCCATATAAGGTTCTTCATTCTCTGAGCGATTATATGACCAGGGAAGCCGATATTATCCCTGCGCTTGAGAAACTCGCCCGACTCCAGGGAACAAATGAACTATCCATATTTTTATTTGATATGGTTGGCCGGATCGAAGATTATTCTTCGGAAATGATTTATGCGACTCTGCCTGACCTGGCCGATGACTTTGTTAATTTATATGGATTAATGGTTGAGGATGAAGAGAGCGCTGAAGATTTGCATAAAATTCTTGCTGAATTTGAAGAAGAGTTCGGAACGGTTAAAAAGGAAGTGGAAAAAGAAAGAAAAGAAAAAGAAACCGTTGTTGAAGAAAAACCGGAGGTTGTCGTTCCCGCCGAAAAAGCGGCTCCGAAGAAGAAGGCAGCCTCGTTACTGCCCAAAGAAAAAGAATGGATCACGATCGAAGATTTCTATACCAGTGAGTTTCAGAAATTACTACAGGAAAAACTGGGCGGCGTATTTAATACTTCTGAAACCAAGAAGAATATAAAACTAATAACTGCACTGGATGATTATCAGAAAGAAAGTAAAGATAAAAAATGGACCAATCACAAGGCGGTTATTGTCTCATTACTGAAAGATCTGGATGCGCTTCAGTTTACAGGGAAAAAGAAAATCAATATTGTTGATCAAATCTCCGGGCTGGAAAAGAATGTGTCTGCGCTTGTCGATGATGTTGTTAAAATGAAGGATAGCGACAATGAACTTTATACCAGTCTGATAAAAAATGGGATATCTGAGGAGGTAGTCAGGGAGCAGAAAAAAGCTGCAAAACCAGCCCGTGAAGAAGTGCCGGAAAAACCTGTAACCATCGATAATCTGCTCATGGAATATTTCAAATCGGAAGTGGATGATCACTTAGGTCAAATTGAAAAATTACTGAGCAAAAAGGATTTTCTGAAAGATCAGGAACTTAGTTATAAACAATTGATCCGACAGTTAAAATCATTAAAAGAAATCAGTATGATTCATGGCTATGGCGGCATGGAATATGGTCTTTCGATGATCATCAACAAATTTGAACAGGCTGCGGATGACCATCTTGTTTTTACGGGCGAAACAGTTACCGAAATAAAAAAGATGCTGAAAGAGTTCGGTAATGTAGACAAGTTCACCGAGACGCCGAAAAACGATCCGCAGATTAAAAAGATATCAGAAATGTTCGAAGCCCTGAAGACTACATTTGAGACTGAAACGGAAAAAGCAGAAACGGCTGAAATCGTTGAAGAAGAAGCGACGGAACCGGAAATTATTGAAGCCGATGAGTTTATGTTTTCGGATAAGGAAAAAATTAATCCAATTGCCGGAGAGATTCTCGGAAAATTAAGCAAAGCGCTTTCTACCATTCATGTTAAAATCGATAAAAAACAGAATCAGTCATCGATTCTTTCATTAATTGATCATGTTAAAAAAGGACTTCAACCGTTCTTCCCGGAGATAAGTGACCGGTTTTTAAGCGAACTTGGCATCACCTATCAATATATCTTCGCGCAGGATAAAAAGCTGATGCGCGGATATTGCGAGAACATCGATAATATCTGGGCTGAATTTTTTAATTATTTTAATGCCGGAGAGGAATGGCAGAGTGTCCTTAATTTGCTGGAAAAACTTCGCGGAGAAGAAAAAGGGCCGGAGGAAAACCTGATCGGCGTTGAAGACCTTGATATCGGTCCGCTTTTCGCTGATACACACAAAGTCTTATGGCAGGAAATGGGAAAACGGTTAGAGGATATATTTATCCTAAAAAATGCATCCGCCGTTTCAGAAGCTGAACGTTGTATAAATCATATTACCGATAACCTGTCTTTGATAGGATATGATAATTATTTGCCGGGTTTTGAATATCTCAAACAATTGGCGGCCGGCGATATAAAGATAGAAAGTAGTGAGTCAGTTAACGAATTTGTAAACGAAATACTGGCAAGAATTAAATCGAAAGGTAAATCCGGTGATGCTGATGATCTTTTAACTCAGTTTAAAGCAAGACTGGAAACGGTTGAAGAAGCCGCGAAACCCGAAGAACCGGCCATTGAACCGGAAGATGAAGTGGAATCTATTTTTAAAAGTGAATTTATTCAGCATATGGCTGTGGCCCGGGAAGCGTTGAAACAGTTTAGCATGCATCCTGCCCAAAGAGAAGCGCTGAAGGCGATTGAGCAATCCATTCATTCGATAAAAACAGCCGCCCAGATTTTAAATAAGAACAAATTTCCGGAATTGACGTCTCCGATTGAAGATATCGCCGAATTATTTGGAAAGAGCACCATTCCTATTCCTGAAGATTTGCCAAATCAATTGGAGAATGGTTTAAATGAACTGGAAATTCTGAGTAAAGACCCTGATCATGACATCGATGAAGTTGTTGAAAGTCTTAATGAAGTTCTAGATCAGATTATGATCGAAGATATCCATCCGGAAAGCGCTGTGGAACCGATGCCTGCGGAAAGTCCAGTTCCGGAAGAAGGAAGAGAAGATACCCTGTTTATTGAAAAACGGGAAGTTGATCAGGAACTGGTATCCATATTTGAACAGGAAGCGGAAGGTTATCTTAAAATACTCAAACGCGAAAGCGAAAAATTAGGCAATACTTCCATGAGCGATGATACAATGATTCAGATTGAATCTTCCGCTCATTCGCTTAAAGCCGCGGCAAAAATGATGGGATTCAGGGATATTGCCAAATTAAGTTCTAAAATTGAGGATACGCTTGTTTCGGTTAAGCGCGGAGATCTTGTCCCGTCTCCAAAACTCAGGACTAAAATCGGAATCATTCTTGATGCGATTATCCGGATGAGTAAAGGCGGCAAAGTATCGAGTAATGAGGTTAATTCACTGATATCGGATTTTGATGTCCGGGCTGAAAAAGAAGCCACACAGCAAATCAGGATACCCACGGTTAAGGAACCGGCGCCTGTTGAAGCGCACAGAGACGCTAAAGTAGATGAATACTTTTTTGATGAGGCTTCACAGATAATTCAATCGTTGAACGAAGATCTGCTCGAGATTGAAAAAATACCTGAAAGCGTGACATTGCTTGCTAACCTTCTCAGAAATCTTCATACCATTAAAGGCAGTTCAATGATGATGAAGCTGGAAAAAACCGGCAGCCTGTGTCATAAACTCGAAGATTATTTCGAATTATACAAAACACAGCGGCCGGATATTAAGGAAACCATGATCAGCACTGCTTTTCAGGTCGTTGATGTGATTGAAGAATTGATAAACAAAGTTAAAAATGGAGAAGAAGAGGATTCTGAGCAGTTTACCAATACGCTGGCAGAAATTGATAACAAACTATTTCTTTTCCAAAATTTTGAAAGTAGCGAAATAGCCGCCTCTCAAATAGAGAGTCCGGCAGGATCGATACCCCGATCCGTTGACAGGGTAAAAGAGGATGACAATTTTCTAAAAGTAACCACTACTTATATAGATAACCTGGTAAATATGGCCACAGACCTGGTTGTAAACAGAACCGAGTTGTCTTCCGAATATAATAATCTAAAAAGACTTATTGCCGAAGTAGAAGCAGGAAAAAAGCAGATTTATCAGACAGGAAACCTGTTTGATGATATTATTGAGCAGGAAATTACCAGAGAAGGTCAGGCGGAAGCCGCTAAAAAAAGCCCTGAGGAATTGCAGGAGTTATCCACTAATTTCCGGCAGCTGGTGCGAAAAGTAAACGCCGTTACTTCCGAGCTTGAAAGATTGTCCCAGAATTTTGAAAAAAATATAGGACGTATCACCAATCTCAGTAATCTTCTGCATAACAATATTTTGCGGGTGCGTATGGTCCCCGTTGAGTATTTGTTTGACCGGTTCTCAAGACCGGTAAGAGACCTGGCCCATTCACTGGGAAAAAAGGTCGATTTGGTTTTTAAGGGCAGCGATACGGAAATGGATAAAGCCATGGTTGAAGCATTGGTCGATCCGATTTTGCATATTCTGCGCAACGCGGTTGATCATGGTATCGAGACGGAAAAAGAACGAAAAAAACTTAATAAAAACCTGACCGGACAGATCATTCTGCAGGCCAGACGCGAAAGAAATCAGGTAGTTATCGACATTACGGACGACGGTCGGGGAATTGATATTGATAAGGTTAAGAAAGAAATTGTTAAACGCAAACTTGAAAAAAAGAAAAAAGTTGAAGAATTAACCGAAGCGGAAGTGCTCGATTATTTATTTTATCCTGAATTTTCCACTTCAGATAAAGTCAGCAAGGTGTCAGGCCGAGGCATAGGCATGGATGTTGTAGCCAGCCATATTCAGAAACTGAAAGGTAATATCCGGATTAAAACCGCTCCTGATGAAGGGACAACATTCAGTATAAGAGTGCCTTTGACTCTGGTGATTTCACAGGCGATTATGACAAAGTGCCGGGGACAAAGCATTGCCATTCCTGCTTCCGCTGTCCAGCAAACGGTGGCCATCGAGGCGGATAATATGATTATCGTGAAGGACAAACAGTACATAAAAGTCCGCGATAAGCTTTTACCTTATCTTTCGCTGGATGATGTTCTGAATTTTGAAGGCAGTGATCTGCCTAAAGATAAAATACAGACAGCCATTGTTTTACACGACGCTGGTGTGAGTATCGCCCTGGGGATTCCAGGTATTGATGGGCGTCAGGAAATTATCATAAAGGCGCTCGGCAGTCATCTGCAAAATGTTGAATTCATCTCCGGTGGCACCATTTTAGGAAACGGCGAAGTTGCCCTGATTTTGGACTGTGCTTTGTTAATACGGGCTGCGGAATTGCAGTTTTTCGGGAATCTTAAAACCCCGATTATTACGCCGGTATCCACTGCCGAAACTGCCAAAAAAGAACAAACAAAATCAATAACTGTCCAGAATATGATCAGAAAACCTAAAAAACCTGCGCAAATAAAGGACAGGAAGCCGATAATACTTGTAGTGGATGATTCGGTAAGTGTGAGGAAGTTTGTCAGTTCAATTTTAGAAAAGCATGGATTTGATGCACAGACAGCAGACAGCGGGGCTTTGGCTTTGGAAAGTATAAGTAAAAGTAAGCCGGATCTGGTGATAACAGACCTGGAAATGCCAAACATGGATGGATTTACGCTGATCACAGAGATGCGTGATGATAAAGACTTAACCGAAATTCCGATTATAATTCTGACCGGAAAATCGAGCGATGAGCAGCAAAAGGAAGGTATGGAAAGAGGCGCTGATGCTTACATTACTAAACCTTTTAAGGAAGAAGAACTGATAAGAATTGTAAATGATTATGTAACAACGTAAGTTTTAACTATATGTTTAATATAAAAAGACCGGGAAAAAAAATGAGAAAAATATATCAAATTATCCTGTTCCTCCTTTGCGTGGTCTGGATAGTTTTTGCCCAGCAAAGGGTTATCGATGGAAAAACCATCGATAAAAATGAGCGCTGGTCGGGCACAATTATTATTACCGGGGACGTCGTTGTGTCCGAAACCGGCCGGTTGGTTATTGATCCCGGGACACGGATTCTGTTTCAACCGGAAACAGATAAAACAAAGGATGGCGACGATAAGACAAAGAGTGAGATCATTATAAAAGGCGTTCTAATTGCCAGAGGTACGGTAAATAATAAAATTTTATTTACTTCGAATTCTGCCGCGCCAAGAATGGGCGACTGGCACGGGATATCTATTTCCAGCGGAAAGCAGACGTCTATCATCGATTATGTGACAATCGAATATGCGTTCAATGGTCTATCTATAAAAAAATCAAATCCACAAATCAATAATTCCCAGTTCAGATTTAATTATAATGCCGGGATTTCGACTAATATTAATTCACAACCAAAGATCATTGGTAATATTATTTCCGAAAACGGATATGGAGGAATTATTTGTGAACTCGGGGCGAAACCGTTCTTATCGGAAAACTTAATTACGGGTAATCAAATCGGAATTATTATTTTGGGATCTTCTCAGCCAAATCTTGGAAATACAAAACAGGGCAGCGATTATAATTCGGGGAAAAACAGGTTGTTCGATAACCATGAATATAATATTTATAATCATGGTTCTAAGGACATTATGGCGGTTAATAATTTTTGGGGAAATTCTGATAATAATGAAATTTTAGCTTCGATTATTGATGGAAACGATGAACGAAAATGGGGACTGGTAAACTTTTCTCCCATATTGGGTGCGAGCACTGCGGATATGAGTGATCTCATTAGACTTTCACAGGAGTCATCGGCGCCCAGTGAACCGACTGCTGCAGGCGGAGCGCTGGCAGCTACGCAGAGCAGCCCGGGCAGACAACAGCAGGGCGGCGCTTTAACCGGTGATTCGCGCCAGGGCGCTGACACTCAGGATAGGGCAGTCGTGGAAGAAACTCCGAAACCGGAATCTCCCTCTTTAAAACACAGGACCATTGATCAGGTGCTGGGAACCCTTGCCGCCAAAGAAGAAGCCAAACAGCCCGAAGCCGTTTCTCCGACTCCTACAAAATCAGAAAAAGCTCCGGAAACTAAACCGGAAGCCGTCGCCGCTAAACCGGCTTCTGCAGAGCCGGAAATTGATTATAATCAGATATTTCTTGACGCGTTTTTAGACTCTAAGAAGCAAATAACAAAAACTGTCGCTCCTTCGGTAGATCGGTTTGGCGCAAGCGGAAGGGTCATTGTGAGAGTGATTGTCGGAAAAAACGGGAAAGTGGAATCAGGGCAGGTTTTAAAGGGAATAAATTCATCTCATGATAAGGCTGCGCTGGACGCTGCGAAGAAATTTGAGTTTAAACCTGGAACCGTCCATGGCAAAAGCATAAAGTTCTCCACTAATCTGGTGTTTAAATTTTAAGCTGGAAATAACGTTTTGCCGATGATGGAAAAAATAATCATTTTCTATTATAACCCTGCATTAAACGGCAGGGTTTTTTATTTTTACATGTAGTGGATTTATCATAAATATCAGTTTAAATCAAACCTACCGGATTTCAGAAAAAATCCCTATATTTGAAAATATGCATTAAATTTACAGGAAACACCGGGTGATCCGCAAAAGAAAACTATATGTCGCCATTGCCGGTAATATCGGAGCCGGTAAAACAACACTTACCAGAATGCTCAGTGAAAAACTGGCTTGGCGGGCTTATTACGAAAAAGTAATCGATAATCCTTATCTATCGGATTTCTATGCTGACATGGAAAGGTGGAGTTTTCATCTGCAGGTTTACTTTTTATCCCATCGTTTCAGAAGCCAGAAAGAGATCAGCAACTGGCCTGATTCCTGTATACAGGACAGAAGTATCTATGAGGATGTGGAGATTTTTGCCCGTACGCTTCATGCACAAGGTAAAATGACCGACCGGGATTATCATAATTACCAGGATTTATTCTCGATTATGGTAACCTACCTGCGGAAACCGGATGTTATCTTATATCTGAAATCGCCGATAGAATTACTGCTCGAACATATCGGTAAAAGAGGCCGGGAATATGAGCAAAGCATTGATCCGGGCTATTTGTCCATATTAAATAATGCTTACGATGACTGGATAGAAAGAGCTAAAAAGGATAATTTTCATGTGGTTACTTTTGATATGAGATACAGAGATTTTGAAAAAAATGAAAAGGATTTTAATATCATCTATCAATCAATCGTTAATCTTGAGAATCAGACGTGGCTGGACGTTGTTTAATTGCCGCTTATTATTTCCCGCCTGCAGGCGGCGGCGGGGTGCAGCGGATTTCGAAATTTATCAAATATGCAGGCCGGGCAGGCTGGCAATTTACAGTGGTCACCGGGGATAAGGATAATAGTCAGATACCGGAGGATAGCTCCCAGATCGATGAAATAAAACCGTTTTGCCGTGTTTTACCTGTTTCGGTATCTGCTATTCATACTAAAGCCGGAGTGAAAAGTACTTTCTTTACAAGATGGATGAGCGCCTTTTTTTATATTCCGGATGTCCGTAAAAAATGGGCGCGCAAGGCGGAAGATCAAATTATTGCGTTGTTTAATCAGGATACATACGATTGTGTTCTCATTTCTTCGCCGCCTTATTCCCTGGCACAATTGGCGGCAAGATTATCCCGGCAATTACCGGTGCCGGTTATCCTGGATATGCGGGATCCCTGGAGCACGAATCCCTATAAAATTCATCCTACGCCTTTCCATTTATGGCTGGACAGAGCCCTTGAATTTAAGGCGGTTAAAAATATCCGTTTCGGCATCAGCGCTTATCAGACATTAATTGATTTTTATCAGAAAAATATAAAAGGATTTGGAAAGGCCGAATGGCGCTGGATTCCAAACGGATTTGACGAAGAAGATTTTTCAGCGATAGGGACATCTTCTTTCAACGATAACGGACTTCATATTGGTTTTTCTGGAACATTTTATTCACATCTTAATCATCCCGAACCGCTCTTTAAGGCAATGGCTTTGTTGAATGAAAAAGGGAAAAACAGTATTCCGGGCAAAAGGATCATTTTTCATCATATTGGCAGGGCTTCCATTGATGTGCAAAGCCTGGCCTTAAAATATGGATTAAGAGACCAGGTTATTCTTCATGGCTATCAACCGCATGTTGAATGTCTTAAGATTCTGAATAGAATGAACGCGTTTGTGTTTTTTCTCGATGATCATCATAAAAACAGCGCTAATACCATTGGCGGAAAGGTCTATGAATACCTGAAGTTAAAAAAACCGGTTTTGGCAGTCGTTCCCGAAAACGGCGAAGCGGCAAAACTGATTAACTCCACGTGTTCAGGTGTTGTCGTTTCATACCATGATGTCCAAGCCATCGTCAGGACGTTGGAAACATGGTTAAACAGGTCTCCTGATTTAAAATTTGAAAATATCGAAGCATATACACGGCAGAATCTTTCCGGGAAAATGCTCGATTTCATCAATTTTTGCCTGGACAGGAAATGAAAGACAGACTTTCGTTTACGGATTGGTTTTTTATTTTTTACATTATTTTCATTGTTACAACATCCGGTTTTCTGTTTTTATTCTTTTCAATCTATATCCATGTTAACGATGCGTATATAATACAAAAATATTATCAGGGTTTACTGATAAACACGGGAATATGTACATTATTTTTAGCGCCATTAATTCCCGCCTACGAGAAAATCAGGAAAGTAACCGTTTTACCAGTTTGGATGCTGTTTATGAGAAAAATTGTTTATGGTCTGGCAACCGGGCTGGTTTTACTTTATCTGTCTTATTTATTACATCGATATGGCATAGAGTTTCGATTATTCGAATTAATAGCGGCTTTTATATTTATCTATCTTTCCTATCTGTTTTATGATCTGACCAGAGGCATCGAAGGTCCTGCATGGCAGCACTATTCAGCGCGCATTGATTACTGGTTAAACTGGCTGCTTGCCGGGAGTGCCATAGCGCTCGTAACCCTGGAATTAGGATTTTTCTTTCATTTTATTTGTGTTTTGCTAGTGCTGGGTTTATTAAACCTGATTTTCAGGATACATATATTCAACACTGTTTCGTCAGAATCCAGAGGCATTATACGCAGATTGTTAATTCAGTATAAAACACTTTTTGCACTTAGGATTATCATTGGTACATTTATACCATTAGTTCTTTGCTTCCAGTTTTACTTTTTAAACGGCAGCCATTCTGTCTTCATGGCTGTATGCGTATTAACCGGCATCATACTTGACCTGTTTCTTTTAATCAGGTCTTCGGAAATCAATAGTAATTACTGATGGAATAAAAGCGGCTAAATTTCCCGGGAATTTAACAGTATGGGAATTGGATAAACCGTCGAATTATATATAACAGCCCTATAAAACAGTCTGGCGGTTAAATAATTCATTACGGACAATCTGTAATTACCGGAAAAATCATTTTCCAATGTATAATCGATCAGTTGATTATCCTCGTCGAAAACAAAACGGCCTTTAATCGTTTCCCAACTAAACAGTTTTTTATTCTGAATCGATGTGAGTTTTGCTGTTTCGCCATTTATCCTGATAAGCATTTCGGAAGGAGAAATCATAAAAATACCGTCTTTATCCGGATTATTAATAAAGGTAATGTGATATCGGTAAATTGAAATTTTCACCCTGTTCGGATCGCCCGTTTCCGGGCAAAATGTGGTGCAGTTTCCGCAGTCGTTACAGGCTTCGTCAATAACAAAGATTTGTTTATTTTTTTGTAATTGAAAGACCTCTTCTTTTTCATAGTCATATCCGTTTTTTGTAAATACAATTGTATTTCCGGACAGGGTTGTCTCCGGAAAAGTGAGAGCTATGATGGCCAGGTTCGGACAAACCTTAAGGCAAATATCGCAGTTCAGGCAGTCAAAAGTTTTAAGAATTTGATTTGTTTTCTTTGGTAAACGGCTGTTTTTATCAAAACTTTGCTCTTCCATTTTTTCTTTTGAATGTATCAGATGGTTAATGTTTTCGATGCCCGCCTGATTTTCTGATATGCCGTTCGGATGGTCCTTTCTGATAAAATCGGATATTGAAGATACGCCGGCTGTTTCAAATGCCTCTTTCAGGCTTATAAAATAATTGTTCAGACGATGATAACCGCCTTTTTTTAAAAGGTCTGAGCATACCGTAACGGGAAAAATATCGCCTTGCAGGGTTTGCGGAAAGTTATATCGGTTAATCCCGCCGGAAAAAGCCACGGAAATTTCCGTTTTATATTTTCGTCTGAATTCGTTAAGGGTTTTTAAGGCGATCAGATAAAGCGGCGCACCAGACAAATACCGGATAGGATCTTTGAATATGCTTTCTGTGTTCTTAACAACCAGAGTATTGGTGAATTTTACGCCGATCCGGCGATGGCATTTTTGGGCTGTTTCCGAAAGCCGTTTAATGATCCCGATTGCGGAATCGAGTTTTAAATCCTTCTCAAAATCTTTCTGATCCAGGATTAACTGCGTATACCCTAAATCCCCATAAAGTATATGACATACCTGGTCATATCCGAGTAAAGTGGGATTAAATTTAATGATTACATTAAACCCGGTTTCGGAAAGAAGAAAAGAGGCGATATGCTCAATTTCATCCGCAGGACAACCGTGAAATGTGGAAAGCGTTATGGTCTCTGAAACAGGCGCCGGTTCAATTTTTGAAAGTATTGATTTGTAATTATCAGGCAGGTCAGCAATTAGTTTTTCTATGCCCGTTTCGGGGGTTTTTATGGTGTTCAGCCAGTCCGTGACCGGCTTGGAAGTGATTCCCTTATAATCATATCCGACGGAGACATCGAAAACAAAATCATAGAATCCCGAATCATTTTTAATATTCAAGATGCCGCTTTGCTTAATATATTTCAGTAACAGCCAGGCCTTCAGGTACTCCTGCAATGAATCATTCAGGGAAAGTTCCTGAGACCATTCGATATTATAACCGATATTCCGGATATCAATGCAGGGACGCGATACTTTTATCCGATCATTGATCTGAATGGTCTTTAGTTCAAAACAACGCGCCCCGGCAAGAAAGGCGCAAACAATATTCTGGGCGAGCTGTGTATGCGGGCCGGCGGCCGGTCCTAAGGGCGTGTAGGCCCCTGCACCGAAATGCTTTATTGAAAAATCATAACCGTTATATCCCCTGAATATTTTTTTATCTGGATAAGCGTATATAGTTTTATTAAACTTGTACTCAGTATCGATATTAAAAAGATGGTCTGCCAGGCTGAAACCGCGCAGGGCGGCCATAGTATCATCCTTCTATAAAATAATATACAAAGGCAAAATAGGCAGCTATGGAATTGATGTCAATAAACAAATGGGATAAAATGTATAAGCTTTTCTTTTTTGGCTTAATACCGGTCTTCTTCTTGTTAAATATGTTACCGGCACAGCAGGGACGAAACCATCATTCCCGTGTTTATGAACGGGATGAAATATTCGGCTTGTTAAACAAGCTGTATATTCTGTCCGGCGAAGTGAATCCTGCGCAGGATTATATTCTGACCCTGCAGGATGCCAAAGACTTCTATGATTCCTGGAAGGAAAGAAACGGCGATATCAAGGACGAGCAGAAAAACATTATACAGCGGCTGGATGAATTATTTTCTGCAGCGCATGGCGAAGTGGAAGTAAATCTCGGTATAGGCATTGATTATCTTCATCATACCGTTCCGGATTGTACGCAGTCGGATCCTTTTTATAATGCTTTTAAGGATAAGGATTTTTCAGTTAAATATGAAAACCGCGAAAGATTTTTTGACCTGCAGGTAAATATGCCTTTGCATAAAAACCTGTTTCTTTCCACAAGAACTTCCTTCAGAAATGACTGGAAAAAAATGAATGCCCGGCAAAATGATTTTCCCAGGGATCTGAAAGAGATAAATATCAATGTTAACGAAAGAGCGGCCCTGCTTTTCCATTTTAGCCGGATAAAATTGTACACCGGTTTGGATAGAATTTCGGTCGGCGTAGGAAATCTTGGAAAGCTGCTGGTTTCAGAAGGGATACCCGAAACGCATTTCCTTCAGCTACAATATCGCTACAAAGATAAACTCGCTTTTAATCACTACATCGCTTCGATGAGAAATACTACGCTGGAAGATGAACGTCCGAAGATAATGTATATTCATCGCATTACATACAGGTTTTTTAACCGGGTAGCCTTTTCACTTTCGGAAATGCTGATGACCAATCAGTCCATAAATGCCGCGTATATAAATCCCTTTTTGTTTTTTCATAATATTTATGATTATCCTGAACAGCGTAATGTTCTTACGGCCGCGGATTTAGAAGTGACGCCTCTACCCGGCATCAAATTATACGGTTCATTTGCTGTGGATGAAATTGATGTTGAATCCCTGGAAGAGAATGGCGATAAAGGACGCGAAGCATGGGGACTTTTGGCAGGCATCGACTGGGTTCACCCGTTTCATCTGGAGAACTCTGTTTTTACAGCCGAGTATGTTAAACTTACGGAGTGGCTTTACAATCACGGTTTTCCCTGGTTTGATTATTACACGCTTAATTTTGTATTTGAGGAAAAACAGGGTCTGCGGGATACCGAAGAATTTCACCGTTTTTCCGGTCATCCCTTGGGAGCAAATGCAATCGCCTTTTTATCAAGGATGCGCTGGGAAAGCTTCGATTTCCATTTTCGTTTCATCCGGCAGGGTGAAATACCAATTTTCAGCCGGTCTTTTTCCAGGCCTGTTTCGGAGCAGAAAGAAAACAGAATTGTTTTAGGCATAAATTATCATAAATGGTTCTGGAATGATAAATTGGAGCTTAATACCGCCTTATTTCATACTTCCTGTAAGGATTTTCATCAGAGACCGGGACTCGATGCGGATTTCACTGAATTCTGGATCGGTCTGAAATACAATCTTTTTAATTTTAAATGGGATATGCAGGATTTATTCTGAATGTGATAAGGAATTTACAATTAAAGCCTGATAAAAACTGCAAATCAAATTATAACCTAAAGATTTCATGTTTAATTAACGATAGTTAGAATCATTGAACGATCTTAATTCAATCTTGCTTTTGAGGAAGGCCGGTTATAAATTAACCGACCAATAACTCAATTTCCTCATAAAGCGGTTTAATATCAAAAGGAGTCGCGTATGTTTAGCAAAGGCATCCTTCCTAAAGTATTCATTCTAATTATTATAGTTGTATTGTTCTGTTCTTTTTCCTATGCTCAGAGAGCCAGCGCAGAATTTATCACTTCATATGCTCCCGGTAAACTGGAAACCGGAGAACAGGTGAATGACGGTATCCAGAATTTATTTTATAAAGACGGCCGGTTATATGTTTCCAATGTCTGGGCCGGTTTGCAGATACTGGATGTAAGCGCCATAACAAAACCTGTTGAAATAGGCGCTTATCGTGTAAAAGCCCGGACGCATAATGTTTATGTGGATGATCAATATGTTTATCTGGCCAATGAATTGAGCGGCGTTTCCATCTTAGATGCTTCCACTCCTGCCGCTACCCGTCTCGTTTCCACAATCCAAACGATCGGCGATGCTTTTTGGGTTGTGGCCAAATACCCGTTTTTGTATGTCGCTGAAGAAACCCATGGCATCAATATTTATGATATTACTAACCTGGCCGCACCGCAGCATATTGGCGGTTATGATACGCCTGGCTGGGCATGGGGAGTAGACCTGAATGATAATACGCTTTATGTAGCCGACAAGAACGGCGGACTCTTAATTCTTGATGTCAGCGATCCGAGAAGTCCCAAAAAGCTGGGCCAGTTAACCAGTATAAATAACGCTAAAACGGTGCAATTTGATAATAACCTGGCTTATATTGCCAATGGTCCGGATGGATTGGTTATAGTAGATGTATCAAATTCGGCATTTCCCAAATTACTCAGCACGCTTACAATAGACGGATTTGTATTTAATGCCTCTAAATATGGTAATTCGGTATTTCTGTCCAATGAGTTAAGAAGAAGGGTGGAAATTATAGATGTTACCGATCCCGCCAAACCTGTCAAAGAAGGTGATTATACCTATGAAGGTAAAATTTATTCCGCCATCAAACACGATGTTTATGTATACGTGGCGGCGGATATTTCGACATTGATTTTAAGACATAACCATCCGCCGGTACTAACGCAGATCGAAAATCAGACCGTGGATGAAGTTAGTCTTTTGAATATTGTGCCGGACGGCTATGATCCTGACGGGGATCAGATTTATTATACCATTGAGAATCTGCCCGAGGGCGCGACCTTTGATTCCCTGAGCGGCCAGATTTCCTGGACACCCACTTATGAGCAGTCGGGTCTGTATCCGGAAGTAACCATAACGGCCTGGGAAATTACCGATTCCAGACTTTCCACTTCCACAACTTTTGATATAACGGTTAATCATGTAAATAGAAATCCGAGTATTCCTGATATTTCCGATACGACGGTATTCGAAAATCAGATTCTGGTTATCCGGGTTCCCGAAGGAAGCGATCCGGATGTCGAAGATAGAGGGCGTTTATTCTACAGCGCCTCTAACAGGCCGGAAGGGGCTGAGTTCGATTCTCTGGCCCTGGCATTTCGCTGGCAGCCAACCTATGAGCAATCCGGTATCTATACGATTGATTTTGCTGTACACGATCCGGCCGGCGGTGTGATGAGGGATGCGGCAACTATTACGGTTATTCACGTAGATCGCAAACCGGTTCTGGCCGAAGTCGAACCACAGACGGTAAATGAAAATGAGCTGCTTACTATAACACTTTCGGGCAGCGATCCCGACGCGGAAGATCAGGATAAATTAAGTTATCGGGCGGTCAACCTTCCTGAGGGTTCTTCCTTTGATGCTCAGACCGCTACGTTCAGCTGGACGCCGACGTATGATCAGTCCGGTGAATACGGTGGTATTTTATTCATTTTTAACGCCGGAGCGATGAGCGATTCTGTTACAGTAGATATCACCGTGGTTCATGTGAACCGCAACCCGGTTCTGGCCGCTATTCCCGATAATACGATTAATGAAAATGAAAATTTGAATTTTGTTATTTCGGGCAGCGATCCCGATGTTGAGGACCAGGGGAAATTAACGTTCAGCGCAGCCAATCTACCTCAGGGCGCCGTTTTTAATCCCGATTCTCTTAAATTCAACTGGACGCCGGATTTCGAGCAGTCGGCAGAATATGAAAATGTTTTGTTTATGCTGAAGGATCCCGACGGACTTTCAGATTCTGCCACAGTCAAATTAACGGTTGTACATGTTAACCGGACCCCTGTGCTGGCGGAAATTGAGCCTAAAACGATTAATGAAAACGAATTGCTCACCTTCGAACTTTCGGGCAGCGATCCGGATATAGAAGATAAGGATAAGTTGGTATATTCTGCGGAAGGTCTGCCGGAAGGCGCACAACTCACAGGCACAACAGTCACATGGACGCCTACATATGATCAATCGGGCGTTTATACCATTAAATTCACACTTAACGACGGCCAGCTGAGCGATAGTAAGGAAACCACGTTTACGGTAATTCATGTTAACAGACCGCCTGTAATGGATGCCATAACCGCACAGACTGTTAATGAGAACGAATTGTTAACTTTTTCGGTTACCGGTTCCGATCCTGATAAAGAAGATTTGAATAAATGGAGGTTTACTGCCCTTAATCTGCCTTTGGGCGCCGTATTTGATACGGCTTCTGCGCAGTTCTCGTGGACGCCCACCTTTGAGCAATCCGGTTCATATACAATCACGTTTGTAAATACAGATCCAGGCGGATTAACTGATTCCAAAGAAACGGTTATAACCGTTAACCATGTAAACAGAACGCCGGTTTTCCCGGAACAACCGGCACAAACCGTTGATGAGAACATACTTTTAACTTATAAACTTATTCCAGCGGAAGATCCCGATACCGAAGACGAGGGTAAACTGGTCTATACCGCAGAAAATATGCCGGAAGGCGCCGGCTTTGATCCGCAGACGCTTACACTCACCTGGACGCCTACTTATGAACAATCCGGTTCATACACAATCACTTTTAAGGTCGCCGATTCGGAATTTACAGTCGCTCAACCTCTGATGATTACTGTGAATCATATTAATCGTCCACCGGTAATTGATGTTATTACCGCACCGGTAATTAATGAAAATGCAGCCTGGACATTTAAAATACCATACAGCGATCCAGATAAAGAAGATGAGGGGAAACTTGTCGTATCGGTTGATAATTTACCGCAGGGCGCGCTTTTTAATGCGCAATCCGCGGAAATTACATGGACGCCGGGATTTGAACAGGCAGGAAACTTTGAAAATATTACGGTATCCGTTACCGATCCTGCGGGATTAAGCGACCAGAAATCCTTTAATATCACGGTTGCAAATGTTAACCGACTTCCGGTTATCGATCCGGTTACGGATGTAAAAGGAAAAGAAAATGAACCGGTATCTTTCTCCGTTACCGGCAGTGATCCTGATCCGGAGCAGCAGGATAAACTAGCCTTCAGCGCCGAAGGACTGCCTGCGGGCGCGTCTTTTGATCCCGCGTCGAAAACTTTTTCCTGGACGCCCGGGTACGATCAGGCCGGCGACCATACCATCACCATTAAACTCAGCGATGGTGAAGATGAAGTCAGTTCCAGCGTTAAAGTATCTATAGAAAATGTAAACAGGGAACCGGCCATTGAAGGACCCGGCGCAGGCTCAGTGCAGGCCGGCAGCCGCTTAAGCCTAAAATTTACGGGTTCCGATCCCGATAACGACCGCCTGGAATTTTCGGGCGGCGGATTGCCTTCAGGAGCCAGCGTTTCCGCATCAGGCGAATTATCCTGGACGCCGGCGGACGATCAGGTCGGCTCACATACGATTACGATAAAAGTATCGGATGGAGAAGCCTCTGCGGAGATGCAGACAACCATAGAAGTATCGGAGCGACCAGCCCCGCCGCCACCAGCCCCGGCAGATACTTCTTCCGGACTGTAAAAAAAATACCTTGTATAATTCAGGCGCGGATTTTCTCTCCGCGCCTTTTTTATTTTTAACTAACCGAAGTTCTTCCGAAAAATTTAGATAAGCCTTTTAAAATAAATATCCGGATAAATAAAACAGGCAGATGCGAGTATAATTATCTGTAAAATAAAGAAAGGCTGATCCGGGTGAACCAGCCTTTTTCAAAGAGTTACTTTTTAGAATGGAACAATCGCTTTTTCGTGCGCGCTGAGCATAGGCGTTTCGCGAATAGATTTACCTTTACCGTTGATTAAACCTTCCAGGTAATCCTGAGAATACAATAACAACTGTATTGTGTAGGTCGGATTATGAATGCCAAGACTTTTATCATCATAAACAAAGGCATAATTATATCCTCCCCGGCGCAATTCCTGCGCAGCAGGATCCGGCTCACCTGTGGCCAGAGTATCATTCATAGTTGCTCCAAGCGCTTCTACAATATCCGCATGTCCAACGGTATCCAGGCCTGCGGCTACGAGTAAAACTTCTATATTGGTCATTAAACCCGTAACTTCGGATTGTAAACCTTCAACAGCTCCATCGCCGTCAAAATCATGATTAGCCTGAATATCATCAAAATCATCAATGATGCCATGACACTTGGCGCATGCGGCTGGATTGGCCTTAAAAGTATGACCGGTATTAGCATTCGGATAAGGCGTTGCATACATATGACAGGTAACACAGGCATCTTCAATCACGGCATGACCGGTGTTCTCTCCGCCAAATGAGCCTTCAAACTGAACGTCATAGAACTCATATCCGCTCACGCCGTAAACCATATCGCCCTGCGGGGATGCATGCGGGCCAAAATGTTCATAACCTTCTTCGATTTCAGTATCGGCTGAACGGCGGGCTTTATGACATTGAACGCACAATTGACCGTTTCCGGAGACTTTGATTACGGCAGTCTGTCTGTTGGCTTCCACAGAGGTAACATCGGCAATGGTTCTAACCTGGTACGGTATTGCAGCGCTGTGAGGATCATGACAGGCCGAGCAGGTAATATCGCCGGGATCGTCGGAATTAAATTCCACACCGCCGCCGTATGCCGCAATGAAACCCGAAGCGCTATGGCAAGGCTGACATCTGGAGTTTTCAGAACCATGATTAGTAGACGCAACGCCATGTCTTGATGCATTCCAATCCGCTTCAAAAGGATGATGATCGCCGGAATGGCAGGTGATACAATTATCTTCTTTATAGCTGATCGACGGATTCCCCTCACTACCCGGGTGGAACGATGATGGGCCATGACAGTTTTCGCACTGGACATTTTCAAATTTGGCAATCGGCGCGTCATCATAACCGGCATTACCGGGAACCTGGTCAAAATCCACTGTATGGCAGGGATTGCAGTAAGATGCGGCATGATCGGAGGTTTGCAGCGAAGCCCAGGCATGCGCATGGCCGGTTTCCGCCCATTCAGTGCGAATACCCGAATGACATCCGACGCAATTCATTGCGCCAACATAGTAAGTGTCCGCCGTGGCGGCATACATCCCAACGCCGATATTCCGTTTCCCAAATCCGCTGTAGGCGGCCCCGTCATCCGCTGTAACACTTACCGTATAAGTGCCGGCTTCATCGGGAGACTTCCAGGTCACTGTGTCGCCGACATTCGCATTAAATGTTCCGCCATTGGCGCGCCATGTAAAAATCAAATCACCCACATAGGATTCTTTTGTAATATTAGTGGTTAATGTAATGGATTGGCCGACCGATATCATCTCCGGATTAATCTCTATGTCATCAATAATTACCGGAATAATTTCCACATTTACATAGAGAGTATCGTGAACCATGATTTCAACCAGTTTCTCCTTTTCTTCGGTGCATGCCGTAAAAACAGCTAAAGAGAAAATAAAAATTACCGCTAAAAAAGGCATCAGTTTTTTGATCATAAATTTTTCCTCCTATATTATGGATCGATTGTTTACAACTTGTTTTTTATTCTAAGCAATGATTCAAGAGATGCCTCCAAATCACCTGAATCAACAGGTTTGATATCATAATATTTTATTCCCAAAGGGCTGATTTCTCTGCCCAGATCAATATTGCTATCCGAAGCAATAAATATAATTTCGATTTTCGGATTGACCTTTTTTATGGATTTTAATAATGGCGAGGTGTTTGGCTTGACAAAATCATCGTCTACAATCAGCAAACCGGGATTCGATGAACAAACCATAGACATAATATCCAAAGGTTCATGGCTTTCATTGTAAAAGGAAAACCAGCCCTGTCCGGCAATGGACATTTTGTTTAACATCGCAATCAATTCGGAGTCATCTGTAATCACGGCAATTTTCATGAATAATACAGGGGCAAAGCATATGCCAAAAAAATAATAACAGAAAAACAAAATGATTTTATGTCACCTTGCCCGAATGTTGTTCATATACTTTTTGTAAGTAACTGTATAAAATAGAGTTATATCTCTTGAATTTATTTTTATATGTAAAATATGATTATCCTGATTGTGAGAAGAACAGGCCATTTTCAATAAAAAACAGGGCATACGTGTCTCACCGCGACATAAAAGCGACAGCGATGGGTTTCAAAAGAATTTAGATTTGCGGTGCCGGATTGATTATATTGATTTATCTGAAATTTTCCGGTTGCTCATTGTTTTGGAACGGACTATTAATAATCGTTAAAAAAGGAGCACTATCTTGTTTAAATCAGTGAAAAACAGGTTCATTTTATTTTCATTATTATTTATTGTTCTCAGCGTCAGCATCCCTTCGATGTTTTTGCTATACCTGTTCAATGTTAATTTTAAACAACGTTCCGAGGTGATGTTAAAAACCTCATTTGAAGTGATAAATAATTGTCTGCGGCATGTTATGATGCATGATGATAAGGATGTTGATGAAGTTATAGAACGTTATAACGACGTTCCCAATCTGAGAAGAATTCTTTTCTTTAATGAGCAGGGCATTGTAACCTTTTCTTCGGAACCTCAATTAAAGAATAAGTACCTGGAGAAACTTGACGATGATTTTGACTTCTCTGAATTAAATAAAGGGCCGGTCATTACGCATGATTTATCTCAAGGTACGGTGTCCGTTATCGATAGAGTGCCGAATTCCAGGGAATGTAGGTCCTGCCATGGCAATGCAAAAAATATCGCTTATATAAATCTTGAAGCGAAAATGACGCCTGCGGAATCTTATTTTTATACGGGTACGATGCATATTTTTTTTCTGGCGGCGGCGATAATTATAATTATATTTCTGGGATTTTATTTTATGTTCAATAAGTTTATTAATAAGCCGCTTAAGCAGGTGATTAAAGCCATGGATGACGTGGAGGGCGGTAATCTGGATACACAGCTTATAATTACCAAGGAGGATGAATTCGGAATATTATTCCGGCATTTTAACCGCATGGCCGGTACCTTAAAAGACAATGGCCGACAGATAGAAGAATTACATTTTGAACAACTGCGGCGGGCTGACCGATTGGTTAAACTTGGCGAATTGGCTGCGGAAATGGCGCATGAAATTAATAATCCCATTGGCGTGATTATGACCCGGACCGATTTTCTGCAAATGGAAGCTGCGGACAGCGAAACATTAAAAAAATATCTGGATGATTTAGACGTTATACAAAAGCAGGTAAATAAAATATCGGGCATCACCGGCAGTATATTAAAATACGGTAAAAAACTTCCTAAAAATTTTTCCAAGGTGAAGCTTGAAGAAATTATCAAAGAAAGTCTGTCCGTTCTTCAACCGAGGATTAGTAAGAAGAATATTAAGATTAAAAAAGAAATCAATTGCGACGGCTGCCTGATAAATGGCGATCAGCAACAATTGGAACAGGCTTTTATAAATATTATTAACAATGCTGTTGACGCCGTTGATGAAGAAGGTACAATAGATATTAAAATCAGTAAAAATGAAAAGGAAGAATTAATCGTTCAGATTATGGATGATGGCATGGGCATGGATGATCGTCAGATCGGGCAGATTTTTAATCCTTTTTACACTACCAAATCTGTTGATAAAGGGACGGGTTTGGGTCTGTACATTGTGAAAAAAATTCTGCAGAATCACCATGCAGAAATTATCTGTAAAAGTAACCTGGGACAGGGGACAACTTTTATTGTACAGTTCAACTTTTCGGGGGAAAAGAATGAAAAAAATACTGATTATTGACGATGAACCGGAAATGCTGAAAAGTCTGGAAAAGATTCTTTCCAGGAGAGAAGAATTCAAACTTAACGTTTGTGATAATCCGGCTGAAGCGTTGGAATTGGTTACCGATACAAAGTTTGATTTAATTCTAACCGATCTTAAAATGAAGCCGGTTTCCGGTATGGATATTCTGCGGCAGGCTTTAACCAGTTATCCGGATTCAACGGTAATTATGATATCCGGGTATGGTACCGTGGAAGCCGGCGTGGAAGCCATGCGGGAAGGCGCTTTTGATTTTATTGAGAAACCTTTTACCTCACAGAAACTGTATGAGACGATTGACAGGGCAATTCATCAGAATTTTAAGGGTATTGCCTTCGCAGGACAGCAGGATAGCAGCGATGATGCTTTCTCAGGGATCATTTACAGAAGTTCAGAAATTGCCGATCTCATTCTGCTGGTGAAGAAAATTGCCAAAGGTAATATGAATGTGCTGATTACCGGTGAAAGCGGAACGGGCAAAGAGTTATTTGCCAGAGCCATTCATAAGCTTAGCAAACGGCGGCATGATCCCTTTGTGCCGGTCAATTGCGGCGCATTGCCGGAAAATCTGTTTGAAAGCGAACTATTTGGTCATGAGCGCGGCGCATTTACAGGGGCTGTAAAAACTAAACCCGCCTTACTTGAATTTGCCGATAACGGCACTTTTTTCTTCGATGAAATCGGTGAATTAAGTCTGGCTATGCAGGTAAAGCTTTTACGCATGATCGAAGAAAGAAAAATCCGCCGGGTGGGCAGCAGTAAGGAGATTATGATCGATATCCGGATTATTGCGGCGACAAATAAGGATATAGAGAAGCTGGTTGCCGAGGGTAAATTCAGGGAGGATTTATTCCACCGTATCAATACCATGCGTATCGAAATTCCACCTCTGCGCGCGAGAAAAGATGATATTATTCCGCTGGCCAATCATTTTTTAACCCGGCTTTCGGGGCGAAATGAAAAAAATGTACACCGCTTTTCCAAAGAGGCTGAGAACGCCTTAATCATATATTCCTGGCCGGGGAATGTCCGTGAAATGCAGAATATTATCGAACGGGCTTATTATCTTTGTTCGGATTCCATTATCCAGCGCGGAGATTTAAATATACCTACCGGGAAAAATTATTTTAAAACGGAAGATAGTTTTCTGAACCTGTCTTATAAGGAAGCCAAAGACGCGCTGATGGAGAAATTCGAGATGGAATATTTAACCCATCACCTGAAACTGAACCAGGGAAATATTTCAAAAACGGCCGAGTTATGCGGATTGGATCGCAGAACCATTCACCGGCTGATTAATAAGTATAATATTGTCTATCAAAAATAAATTTTCTACATTCCCGCTAAAGTTAATTTAAATGTGAAACCAAATGAAGACCGATAAAGAAATACTTTTAAGGAATCTGTTTGAAAACTGGGCCGGCGAAAAAGCGGAAAATGTGCTTCCCTTGACCGCTCATGGCTCAAATCGTGAATACTACCGGATCATCGGCGGAAAAAAACAGGCTATTGGCGCCTATAACCCGGATTTAGCCGAAAATAAAGCTTTTATTTCATTCAGCCGTCATTTTAAAAAAATGGGTCTGAATGTGCCTGAAGTATATGCCGAAAACCTGGAGAATCATGTTTACCTGGTGCAGGATTTGGGCGATATTACGTTGTTTGATTTTAGGAATAGTAAAAATGGTTTTACCGGTGAGGTGAATGCGGTTTATGAACATGTTATCGATATTCTGCCTGAATTCCAGATTAGAGCCCGGAAGGGGCTGGACTTCTCAATTTGCTTTCCCCGCGACCGGTTCGACCGGCAATCGATGCAATGGGATCTAAATTATTTCAAATATTATTTTTTAAAACCGGCGGCGATTGCTTTTCATGAACAGGAACTGGAAAATGATTTTCAGTCTTTGACGGATTTCCTGTTAACGGCGGATCAGGACTATTTTTTATACCGTGATTTTCAGTCCCGCAATATTATGATTTATGAAGGACAGCCCTATTTTCTTGATTATCAGGGCGGGCGAAAAGGCAGCCTGCATTATGACCTGGCTTCGCTGCTTTTTGACGCCAAAGCGGATATCCCACCGGAACAGAGAAATGCCCTGCTAGAACGTTATATCAAAAGGGCAGGGGGAATAATCACAATTGATCGGCAAAAATTTATTGCGCATTATTACGGCTATGTTTTGATAAGAATTCTTCAGGCGCTCGGGGCTTATGGTTACCGGGGTTTTTATGAACGCAAAACGCATTTTTTACAGAGCGTGCCTTTTGCCCAGAAAAATATTGCCTGGCTTTTGGATAATAATAAAATACCCGTAAAATTACCTGCTCTTATGGATGTTTTACAAAAGATAGCCGATCGAAAATTTGTGGATCTCGACACACAGGACGACGGCCGGTTAACCGTGCGTATTTACAGTTTTTCCTATAAAAAAGGATTGCCGCAGGATGACAGCGGCAACGGTGGAGGATTCGTTTTCGACTGCCGCTTTCTGCCGAATCCGGGACGCTATCCGGAATATAAAAACCTGACCGGCTCGGATGCCGAAGTGATAAAATTCCTGGAAAAAGAACCCGCGGTTCACCAGTTCATGCAGTCCACGCAAACCATCGTGGATAACGCGGTTGATAATTATCTCAGTCGCAGATTTAATCACCTGATGGTTTGTTTCGGATGTACCGGCGGGCAGCATCGTTCGGTTTATTTTGCCGACCGTATGGCGGCCTTCCTTAAAAATAAATATAACATCAACGTTATTCTAAAACATCGTGAGCGGGATACGGCTTAAAATGAAAGCGATGATACTTGCAGCCGGAATAGGGTCCCGCCTGCGTCCATTAACGGATACCAGGCCCAAAGCGCTTATTGAAATCAATGGCGTTACCTTATTGGAAAGAACAATTTCCGGCTTAAAGTCCTTTGGCATCGGCGAAATAATTATCAACGTTCATCATTTTCCGGAATTGATTACCGGTTTTCTAAAACAAAAAAACTATTTTGATATACGGATAGAAATTTCCGCTGAACCCAGACTGCTCGATACCGGCGGCGGTCTTAGAAGAGCCGGCTGGTTTTTTGACGATGATCAGCCGTTTCTGTTACACAATGTGGATGTGCTGACCAATCTGGATTATAGGGAATTGTATGATGAACTGGCCAGAAAAAGCGCTTTGGCGGTTCTGGCTGTGCGCCAACGGGATACCAGCCGTTATTTTCTGTTTGACGGACAGAACCGCTTAGGCGGCTGGCAGAATGTGCAGAATAATGAAAAAATTATTGCCTGCGCGGAGGATAAGCCGTTGATCCCTCTATCCTTTATGGGTATTCAGGTTTTGTCCCCGGAGATTTTTAACCATATGCCCCGCCAGAGCCGGTTTTCAATGGTGGATGTTTACCTGCAGGCGGCAAAAGCTGGTCAGCCGGTATACGGACTGGATTGCGGCGCATACAACTGGCTGGATGTGGGCAAGCCGGAATCCCTGAAGAAAGCGCAGGATTTTATCGGGTATTGAACACTTTTATGTAACCGGATCGGCTATATTTCTGTTTGATTGATACTTATGAATATACAAATTAATGCATTGACATTTAAAAGGATGGGTATCATTTAACATCAAAAGTTAAATTGTACCCTATTTGTATGATAAAACGATTTCTATCCAATAGACTTATAAAGGCATCAAAACAATATCCTGTTGTTAAAATTATGGGTCAAAGGTAATCCGGGAAGACGAAGCTTGTTAAGAGGATATTCCATAAAACCAGTATACGGGATTAAACTATTATGCTGATCTGGCGGACGGTAAACTGGAGAATTCTATACTGATATATGCCGGCGACGATGAATATACCCGGAATAATGTGCAGGTGTTATCATGGAAGAATCTTTGATATACAAGTCTATAAAATTATATGATTACTGTTTAAAAAAAGTTAAAAAAATTTTTATATTAAACTTCAAACTCAAAAAGGTTAATATGAGAAGAGTTTTTATTTTGATATGTATAACATTAATACTTACAAATATTACTTTAAATGCGCAAAACGGGAAGAAATATGTTAATCTTTATCCACAGAACATCAAATCAAAATTCACAAATGATCATATAGTGAAAATAGATAATTATTTTAAAAATTTTTATTCGAATACTTACCCGGCTCTGGTCTCAAACAATAAATCCAGTTTAGATTGGGTGAAGAGTATGAGTAATTCAGAACTAAAAGAAATTGCTAAAATTCTGGTATTTTTATTTTATATACCATACGATGAATATATAAATTTTCTAATTACAATTAACGAACCATTTCATGATCAAATAAGAAGAGAACAACAGGCGAAAAAAATGGGAATGTCATTTACTGAAATTAGAGCCATTAAACCGGGGGGTCTTTTTTCTTTATTCAAAAGAGTAATAGAAGACAGATTGGCATGGGAATGGACTTTTCATCTCACTACACGATACATTTTAATTGTAGAAATCCTGGACAAAAGAACAGGATGTGCACAAAGACCTGAAGCAAATTACCCATTATATGAATGCAAGGTGATATCAGATATTAAAGGTAATTTTAAAGGGAATGATTGCATTAATATTATTGGCGGGCCAAATGCAAAACGGCTTGTTGAAACTGGTAACACGTATTTGGTCTTATTATCTTCGGCTCATATGTTAGGTGAAGAAATAATTAAAGATCAATATGTTATGGGAGGGAATGCAACTGAAGGGAATGGTTTTTTTGAAATTGATAATAAAAACATCATTGATAAAGACAACCTGCTTAATTTTGGAGATAATGTAATCGCAATAGAAGCCTATAGTAATAATATTAAAAAATTCTTCGTTAAAATTCCGGAGGCTCCTGATGTTAAAAAATAAATTATCTTTCATATTCTTCTTATTGTTTAATTTCCTGTTCGCTAATAATGGTTATTTATCAAATAATTCGCAAAGTAAAGTAGATATAGGATTATTTTGTGAGGGCCATAACCAACGAGGTTTAAATGTTAGTTGGTACAATGATCACAGTGAACCTTATGGAATACTGGAAAGCAATATGAATTTTAAACAATCATTAATTAAAAACGAATACTTGGCTTCAAATAAATTTTCCGATTATGGCAGTTCGAATTCTGAAATTAAAATAAATATTGAAATTGATTCTCTTGAATACTTAATCGGGCAACCATTTACATATTATATCACCATTTCTAATTTAACTGAAGAAACAATAAATATTCCAAATAATAAGATTAATTTCACATACACGGGTCTTAGTAATAATTATGAATATACTAGCGCAAGATCTGATAATACAACATACTATTATGAGATAAAACCTTATTCTAAAATTATCATCCCAAATACTGTTGTCTTTCGTTTTTTAGATACTTCAGTAGATGTTAAAATGCGTAAAAAACTTTTAAACTTTTGGGAATCTGGACAATATAGTATTAAAGTTAATATTGAAAATATTTCCGGTGAAGTATATAATTCAAATGAACTTCTGTTAAATATTAAGTCTGTTCCTCAAAATGTAAAACATTTGTTTAATAGACTGACAGAAATCGATACTTATAGTCATTATCATCTTGATGATTATGATAGAATCTTTGAAACATACAAATCAGAATATGATAAACAAGCGTTTAGGGCAACTCCTTATGAATTAAGCTTTTTATTATTTTGCATAAGAGATTATTATAGGAATATAGATAAAGAAAAGAATTTTAAAGAGGAAGTTGCCAAAGAAATAATATTCAATTATCCCAATACGAATACGGCTTATTCGCTTATAAAAAAAGCATATGATAATAAAGATAATAATTTTAAAAAATTTATAGAAATTATTGAAACAATACCGGAAAAAAAGAAAAAGCATTTAATTGAAGTGTTGAAAATTAATAATGTTATAAATAATTAAGGAATTAATATCTTGAAATATTTAAAAATTTTGATCTTAACATTTTTCTTTTGTCCAATATGTTTTGCACAATTTGAAGATTACGAAAATCTTATTATGAGCCTAAGAGGGCTGAACGTTAGTTGGCAAAATGACCGTTTCTATCCTTACGGAGAACCTGCTCCTTCTCCATCCACGATTGACAATAACCTTTCGGAACCTGGCTATATTGCCTCCATTGATAATGATCAGCAGTATAAAACAGATGATGAAAAGCTTGATATAAAGTTAGTGTTTGATACTACGGATTATTATGAAGGCCAGATAATTAATTTTGACATTCATATAAAAAATAACTCGGATAGAGCTATTAAAATAAAATATCCTCAATCTATTGTTAAAAGTCTGGATTCAGATAGGACATTTTCATATGGTATATCAGGCAGTCCTACATATTATAAAATTATTAAACCTATGTCAGAAAATATTATTAGATGGAGTGAATCTTTTCTTTACAACAAGAAAGCAGCAAATGAAAAGTTAGAACAATTCAATTATTGGGAAGCGGGCCGCTACTTGCTTTCTGTTAGAATTGCCGAACCAGGAGGATACAATAATTATTATTTATCTGACGAAGTATTAATTAATATTAAACCTGTTCCCAATGATATGAGAAAATACCTGAATAAGCTAATAGATATCAACACCAATTTGCCTCATAGAGATAAATACCAAAATGAAAATTATTATAAATTAATGGAAATTTACAAATCAGGATTTTTTGAAAATTCTGTTTATAATTTAGCCTTCCTGTATCTGGCATCCAGCTATATGGGTGATGGAAATGCTGAACAGGAAAATCTCAGACAAAATATGAGAAAAAAAATAGCCGTACTAGAACCGAAATGCAGTGTTGCCTACGATTATCTTAAAAATTTATATACTGATGAGTCTGAAAATCAATCTGAGATAAATGAAGTACTCAATAGTATTCCTAAAGAAGATAAAGAGGATCTAATTAAAATCTTAAAATTAGATAAAGTTATAAAATAATCTGAAAAACTCGTAAAAAAATTATGTCTATTAAACGACCTAAGAACAATGCCTATTCTTCTTCGTCAAAAATCTCCGTTTCCCTGATCTCTTCGATTTCCTTGTTCATCCTTTGAGCGGTTTTTTCCAGTTTTTCGGCCAGGGCTTCAAGCTCTTCAGCCTCTTCTTCAAGCGCTTTTGCTTTTTCTTCCAGTTCCTTTGTTTTCTCTTCCATTTCTTTTTCCAGGTCTTCCGAATCGTAATCTTCATCAAGAAGCTTTAAAACGCTGACCAATGCGGCCAGTCCAATGCCGGCGCCTTTTAAGCCAACCTTGGCACCCTGTAAACCGATTTCTTTAGCCCGGTCAATAATTTCAAAAAAATCATTGTAAAATTCGGAGACAAGTTCCTGCTGATTGTCATCAAGCTCAATTTCTTCGCCGTCGATAATCAGTTCATGATCTTCATTAATCTCAACGACCGTATCTTTATGATCTTTAGGATACAAAAATATGGATTGATCATCGATATCGATATTGGCGTTATCCAGCATCTCCATAAATTCCTTGTGCTGATGCTTTTTTTTCTTTTTATAATCCACGCCATAAACGGCAGAGGATAATATGAATAATGATAAAACAAAGGCGATGGCGATTCTCATTTTAAACCTCCCGGATTTAAAAACTGATAAAAAATACGAACTGCCGTTGCGGAAGTTTCAACCGTTTTAATATCGTTGCATCGCATTTAAATATATTTTACTTTAACACCCGGATTCATCAGCTGGTATAATAACTTTTGAAAACAGATACGATGACAGAAAACAATACCTACGATATTTATTTTTATGAAGCCTTTGAAGAAGAAGCCGCCGCCTTAAAACATTTTTTAAAAGATTCGCTAAAAGCCGGTTTTACCTGGAAATCGATCCAGGAAAGCGGCGATGAAGAGCCGCCGGCAAGGTTAATAAGTTTGCGCACGCAAACCGATATTCCGGCAGCCTGGGCGAAAAAATTAAAAGGGATTCTGACCCGCAGCACCGGTTATGACCATTTAATCCGTTATCGCCGGTCTTCCGGAATTGATCTGCCCTTCGGATATTTGCCGCTTTATTGTCATCGCAGCGTGGCGGAACAGGCTTTAATGCTGTGGATGAGCCTGCTGCGTAAGCTGCCTCAGCAAATCGTTGCGTTCGGCGACTTTAACCGGGATGGCCTTTCCGGGTCGGAGTGCGACGGTAAAACCCTGCTGGTGGTGGGCGTGGGCCATATCGGGTACGAAGTGGTTAAAATCGGCAAGGGTTTGCAGATGCATACGCTTGGCGTGGATATTGTTCAAAAGTATGATGATGTCGACTATGTGGATATTCAAACGGGAATGAAACAGGCCGATATCATCGTCTGCTGTATGAATCTTACCCGTAAGAATCAGGGTTATTTTAACCGTAGTCTTTTTAAACAAACCAAACCCAATGTAATTTTAGTGAATCCGGCCAGAGGCGAGCTGACGCCTTCCCGGGAAATGCTTTATCTTATAAAAAACAAAATTATTGCCGGTCTGGCATTGGACGTCTACGAAAATGAAAGCGAACTGAGCGTTTCATTCCGCAGCCGGGAAAAAAGCAACGATCCTGCCGTACAGGCTATCCTGGAACTGCGTCAGTATCCCAATGTTATCTTTACGCCGCATAATGCCTTTAATACGCAGGAAGCGGTGATGCGTAAATCGGAGCAGAGCATCCAACAGGCCATCCATTTTTTAGAAAAAGGTTCTTTTATTTGGAAGGTTCCGGAGGAATAACAATCGTCATGGACCATAGATAAGGAAACAGCAAAATGAATCATAGATTTTATGGGGTATTATTCGTATGTGTGATGTTTTTATTCTCCTATTGTTCGGGAGACAAGGAAAAGACTCCACAGGTAAAAGCCTCTGCCCCTGATATTAAAACCATATCCATATTTTCGGCGGACAGCGTTAAGATTATCGATGTGATTGCGGAGATCGCGGATACTCAGTATGAGCGTGCCCAGGGATTGATGAACCGGAAGAAATTAGCCGCCAATCAGGGAATGTTGTTTATTTTCGAAAAAGAAAATATGCAAGCCTTCTGGATGAAAAATACGCCCATTTCGCTTGATATCATTTTTCTTAACGCTGATATGCGGATTGTGCATATCGCCTGGGAGACCGAACCATTCTCTCTGCGTTCGATTTCGTCGGTTTATCCGGCCATGTATGTTCTGGAAGTTGTCGGAGGTTTCTGCGATATCTATGATATTCAGCCCGGCTGCCGGATAGTAATCGCAGAGGATTAAATTTCCCTTATTCGTTTTAGACCGTGAATATTTTGATATTTTTTACAACTTATCTTAAATTCAGTTCGTTTAAGCCATTTTTTTCGTTGAATTTATGATTGATAAAAATAGTTTTTTAAAGAAGTTAAATACGGATATTTTTGGCCGTCATTTTTATAGTCTTGATACCATAGACTCAACCAACCGTTATGCTCTGGAACTGGCCCGGTCCGGGAAACCTCAGGGCACGGTGGTAGCCGCTGATTATCAAACCGGCGGCAAAGGACGTCTGAACCGCTCATGGATTTCGCCGCCCGGAAAGAATCTGCTTTTCAGTATCCTCCTGTATCCGCAAACAACCATTGAATCGGCCCAAAAAATTACGCTGGGCGCAGCGGTCAGCGTACACAAAACAATCACCCGATTATTAGCGGATTTAGCGGTAAAAGACTATACCCTGGAAGTGAAGTGGCCGAATGATGTCATTGCGAATGATAAAAAGCTATGCGGGATTTTAACGGAATCTGTTTTAAAAAATAACCGTATAGCCGCCCTGGTTATGGGATTCGGCATTAACCTGAATATGGATCCTGACGAAGCCGGCGTAGATTTAGCGTCCGGGGTAATTTCATTAAAACACATTGCCGGAAAAGAGATAAACAGACAAAATTTTTTATCTGCTTTTCTCAGGCAGTTTGAAGCCGATTATTTTGATATGGAAAAACAATCGTATATCAATGTGGTTGCCCAGTGGAAAGCCAGAAGCAATTGTTTTGGAAAGTCCATTCGTGTTAATACCGGTTATGGTTTGGAAGATGCGGTTTTTTATGATTTAAGCGAGCAGGGATTTCTGATGTATAAAACGAGCGATGGAACAATTCGGGAGTTAGCGGCAGGCGAGGCGTTATGGCAGTGAAAAAAATTCTGGCTATAGATGTTGGCAATACCCATTCGGTAGTCGGTTATTTTGAAGGCGAAAAATTTATACAGCAATGGCGCATATCTTCAGGGTTGAACAGAACAGAAGACGAATTCGGTGTCATCATCAACTATCTTATCGCTCTGTATGGTATCTCCGCAAAAGATATAAACGGCGTAGCCATATCTTCGGTTGTTCCGGATCTTACTTTCGGAATGATCCATATGGCGAAGAAGTACTTTGACTGCGAGCCCTTCCTGATAACATCCGACATCGATCTGGGGATGAAAATCAAATATACCGATCCCGGTGCTGTTGGCGCCGACCGGTTATGTAATTCGGTTGCGGCCATTGAGAAATACGGAAAACCGCTGGTTATAGTAGATTTCGGCACGGCGACTACTTTCGATTGTATAGACAGAAACGGGGATTATTTGGGCGGACTGATCGCACCGGGGATACAGACTTCAATTTCGGCGTTGCATCTGCGGGCGGCTAAATTACCTTTGGTGGAGCTGGAATTTCCGGTTCAATTAATCGGGAGAACGACCGATGAGAGTATTCAAAGCGGGATACTGAACGGAGCCATTTGCATGCTGGAAGGCGTCATCCGGCGGCTGAAAACCGAGCTTGGGGAAAATTTAAAAGTTATTGCTACCGGCGGACTGGCCGATAAAATGGCCGGTAAGTCGGATTCAATTAACATCGTTGACAGGCATCTTTGCCTGGAAGGCATTGTAAAACTTTATTATAAAAATTATGGCAACTCGATTTAAAATTCTGTTATTACATAAAAATAATCTGATCAGAGAAAAGCTGACGGAGTATTTAAGAGAAAATAATTTTACCATTATTATTTCCCAGAACGTTGAAAATACCCTGAGCCTCGCTCAAAGTATGAAACCCGATATTTTATTATGGGGGGAAGATCTTTCCACTCATGCTAAGTCGGTTATAAAAAAAATCAAATCCGTTGACGGCGCATTCAATATGCCTGTTTTCGCCCTGGTGGATGAACTGGCGCTGTATGATCGCATTGAAGTCGAAAAATCCGGTATCAATGAAATTTTGTCTTCATCACCTTCGCTGATTGATCTTAAATTCCGCATCAGGTTTCACCTGGAAAATAAAAGGAAACTGGACCGCTACCAAAGACACGGAAAACACATGCGGGACCTTTCCGAGCTTCAGTACAATATTGTTTGTCAGCAGGACGTTCATCGTCTAAATGAATTGGTGGAAGAGTTTATCCTTAATAATTATCAGATTAGTTCTCTGGTTACACTGGTGGCTAACCGCAAGACTAAACAATTTGATTACCGCAATATATACAGCACTAAATTACAAACGCTGGAATCCGAATCGGTTTTATTTGATTATAAAACCTGGAATCAGGTCTTTTTTCAATACGATTTAACCGAGCCGGGACGCATTGTCAAGGCAGAAGAACTTGATTTTTTCCAGCGTCTGGGATTAAGATCGGATTTTTATTTTCGGTTTCCGGTTCAGGCAAAACAAAAACTAATCGGTTTGATTATTATAGGTTATAATGCCGAAAACGCCTTAATGCCGGAAGAAATCCATGAAATCGATTTACTGGCCTCAACCCTCGGGCACAGAATCTTTCAGATCAGGGCTTTGTTTTCCGGGCTGGTCCGCCCCAAAGAAGATACGGCTCAAATCCGTTATCTTTTTCAGAAACTCAATGAGAATGAAATATCCGATTATCTATGTCAGCAGTTATTGACCAATTTGAAGGCCGATACATGCATTTATCTTAATTATAATGAAGGCTTCCGCTTTCTTTATCCGCAATATTGTTACCGCAGGGGAGAGCAGCGTAACCTTTTTGACGAGGAAAAGCCGCCGGTGTTGATGCTTAAGGACTATCCTACACTGGAAAGCTTCATTCATTCCGGCGGTAACAGTCAGTTTTATGAGTTTGACGGCACGGAGTCGCAGGATTTACAGACGCTGACAAAACTGGCCGGGTTCAAATATCCTTCCGCACTATTGTTTGATGTGAAAATCGGAGAAGAAACTATCGGCTTTTTCATCGTATCGCAAAAAGACCGTTTAAAAAAATATACGGCCGGGGAAATACGGCAGGCCGAACAGATGATACAAAAAGCCGCTAATGTGCTGGTTGAAAGCCGGGTTGTGCGGCAGGCTCAGAAAACACTAAAACAATTAGACCGGATTTTTGAACTCAGTAAAGAGCTTACCTTAAAAAATGATCTCGAAGTGCTGCTATCCACAATCGCCGCATCGATCCGCAGAACCCTGGGCTGGAATATTGTAATTCTTGATAAAATGAACCTATACACGAATGCCTGTGAAAATGTATGTGTGCTGGGCGTTAAGGATGATGTGTACGAATCGATCAAAAAGAAGTATCCTGAATCTGTTTATCTGGCCCTGAAAGATAAAAGTTTTTCCATCAGCAATTCCTATTTTTATGATCACCAGCTTTCCGGAAAAACCAATGATGAAGTGGTCAAACATCATTTTATGCGTTCTTTGGGCAAGGAATGGAACGACAAAGACTGGGTGCTGAGTCCTGTGCGCAGCCGGGGGCAGGAATTGGGCTGTATTATGGTCAATGATCCGGTTGAACGTTTGCGGCCCACGGTAGATAAAATTAAAAGCCTGGAATATTTTGCCAACCAGGCGGCGGTTGCCCTGGAAAATGCAACCTTGTATCAGAACCTGAAATCATCCGAACTTCGTTACAGGTTGCTGGCCGAAACAATGACTATGGGTCTGGTAACCTGTGATTTTAAAGGCCGGATTGAATACGGAAATACAAGCTTGAGTAATCTTCTTAAAATGGCATCCGTCAAACAGTTTTTAAATAAAAACATCTTTACGCTGTGTTCGCCGAAAACAAAAAATGATCTCGAAAATGCCGTGGCCTATCTTAAACGGGGTGATGTTGCCGATGAAGAAGACGAAATGAAGTCCAGAGTGCACGAAGGTATTGAAGTAGAGTTAACGGCCACCGATGGAGAATTGGTTCCATTAAGGATATTTCTTACCGATTATTACAGGCATTCGGAAAAAGCCGGATTCCTGGCGGTACTATCCGATCTTCGTCCGCAGAGAAGAATTGAACGGTTAAAAGCCGATTTTAATTCGATGATTGTTCACGATTTGCGTTCGCCGCTGAATATCATCCAGGGATACATCGATATTGTCCGTACGCAGGTTGTAGGTAAAATTTCCAATGAACAGGCGGAATTGCTTTTAATTGCCAAAGAGAATGTAGATAAGGTCTTAAAATTAATCGACAATTTTCTTACGGCGTCCAAATTGGAAGCGGGTAAATTCAGCATAAAAACAGAAGTGAATTCGTTAAATGCATTAATAGAAGCGATTTATGAGCATCATCTTATTCTGGCCAAGAAAAAAGAAATAGAGTTGAAGCATGATCTTGATGCCAGGATGTCGTTGATGGAATTTGATAAAATACGGATAGAACAGGTGATCACTAATTATGTCAGTAATGCGCTTAAATTCACCAAAAAGAATGGCACAATTACCATCCGAAGTCTCCTTACCGAAGAAAAGAATAAATTAACCGGTGAAAACATGCCCGTGGTTCAGGTAAGCGTGACCGATACCGGCGTGGGCATTCCGATCGAGGAACAGGCTAAGGTGTTCAGCAAATACGAACAAACCGAAGCGGGCAAGGATGCTTCGTTGAAAGGCACAGGATTAGGTTTGGCTATTTGTAAGGAAATCGTGTCGCTGCATAATGGCCGGGTGTGGCTGGAAAGCCAACAAGAAAAAGGCAGCACCTTCTATTTTAGTATACCATATACGCCAGTGGAAATTTAATTTTAAAAATATATGAGCAAAACAGGCGCATCAACGCCCCTGATGGAACAATATCTGCGCATAAAGGCAGATCATAAAGACGTAATCTTATTATACCGGATGGGCGATTTTTACGAAACATTTTATGAAGACGCCCGGATTATTGCCAAAACGCTCGGTATTGCCCTCACCAAAAGGTCGCATGGTAAATCTGCCGATGTTCCCCTGGCCGGTTTCCCTTATCATGCGCTGGATAACTATCTGCCAAAACTGTTAAACAACGGTTTACGCGTTGCCATCTGCGAACAGGTTGAAGATCCTAAAATGGCTAAAGGCGTTGTAAAAAGGGAAGTGGTGGAAATTGCCTCGCCGGGAGCGACCCTGTCTGAAAAACTTCTGGACAGCCGGTCCAATAACTTTCTGGCCGCTGTTATTATCGGCGATGAGATATGCGGATTAGCGCTGGCGGATGTCTCCACAGGCATGTTCCAAACGGCAGAATGTCCTGCTTCCAATCTGTTTGAACATCTTAACCGTTATCAGCCGAAAGAAATTCTTCATGCCCGTAAAGATGAAGACCTGCTGATGAAACTGAATTTTAAAAGGTTCAATGCCATAATGACGGCGCGCGAAGACTGGATCTTCACGCGTGACTATGCCTATGACCTGTTGATCAATCATTTTAAAACCCATTCTTTAAAAGGATTCGGATGCGAATCGATGGATCAGGCCGTGATTGCTTCAGGAGCCATCATTCATTATCTCCAGGAGAATTATAAAACCCGGCTCGATCATTTTGTTCATCTGCAGACGCTGAATATATCCGAATATATGGCCCTGGACGAAAGCACTCGGAGAAATCTTGAAATTTCACGATCGATATCCGAAGGCAGCAAAACCAATACTCTTTTGGAAGTCATTGATTTTACTGTAACATCCATGGGTGCACGTTTGCTGAAACAATGGATTCAGCAGCCCATGCTTAACCTGGATATAATTGTTAAACGTCATGAACTCGTCGGAATTTTGTTGGATTTATCCGAGATCAGACATAAGCTTCTGGAGCAGTTAAAAGAAATTTTTGATATGGAACGGCTGCTCGGAAAAATTGTGACCGGAAGAGCTAATGCCCGTGACGTTCTGAATCTTAAACAATCATTACTTGTATTGCAGCCAATTCGCGATTGTTTGGCGGACAGTGGATCTGAACTATTGATTGAAACATTTGCCGGGCTTGATCCTTTGCATGAATTGTCCGATCTGATAAACAGCGCTATTGTCGATAGTCCTCCGCTTACTATTCAGGAGGGTCATATCATACGTTCCGGTTATAATAAAGAATTGGATGAAATCCGCAGCATATCGGAGCACGGCAAGGACTGGCTGCTGAAATATCAGGAAGAAGAAAAAAAACGGACCGGAATTACTACATTAAAAGTAAGTTATAACAAAGTATTTGGTTATTATCTTGAAGTTACCAATGCGCATAAAAACAAAGTGCCGGATGATTATATCCGCAAACAGACGCTAGTGAATGCCGAACGTTATATCACGCCTGCATTGAAAGAATGGGAAGACAAAATTCTGGGGGCGGAGGAAAAACTATATAAACTTGAATATGTACTTTTTCAGGAAATCAGGCAAAAAATTGGTGATAAAGTTAATGAAATTCAGACCAATAGTCTATTAATCGCCATGCTGGATTGTTATCTCAGTTATGCGTCTGCGGCGGAAGAATATAAGTATGTCAGACCGGAAATGAATGATTCCGTCAGACTCGAAATCCGCAACGGCCGGCATCCCATTGTTGAGCGGAATCTTCCTCCCGGCGATGATTTTATTTCCAATGATGTTATGCTTGATCCCGAAGAAGAACAAATATGGATAATAACCGGGCCGAATATGGCCGGTAAATCTACATTTCTGCGCCAGACAGGATTGATTGTTCTAATGGCCCAGATCGGTTCTTTTGTTCCTGCGGAAAAAGCCGTAATCGGCATAGTAGACCGGATATTTACCCGGGTAGGCGCTTCGGATAATTTGGCCATGGGCGAAAGCACTTTTCTTGTCGAAATGAATGAAACGGCTAATATATTAAATAATGCAACCAACCGCAGTCTGCTATTGCTGGATGAAATCGGCCGGGGCACAAGCACTTACGACGGCTTATCCATTGCCTGGGCTGTTGCCGAATATATTCATAATCAGGCCGAGGTGCGATCAAAAACATTGTTCGCTACGCATTACCACGAGTTAACCGAATTAGCTCTGCTTTATCCGCGTATCAAGAATTATAATGTTGCAGTGGAAGAATGGCAGGATCAGGTTATTTTTTTACGCAAGATTATTCCCGGGGGCACAGACAACTCCTATGGTATTCATGTGGCTCAGATGGCCGGATTACCGCACCAGTTGGTGGAGAGAGCCAGGGAAATTCTGGTTAACCTGGAAGCGAATGAATTGACTCCGAATAGTAAAAAACCCAAACTGGCCAAAAGGCATACGGGCAGAAATGTTGATATTAATCAGATGACTTTGTTTCCGGAGGAATCGTTAAACAAGGTAAAAAAAGAATTGGATAAAATTGATGTTAATAATTTAACGCCGCTTCAGGCGCTGCAAAAACTTGATGAATTGAAGAAAATTTTTGATTAAAATTCATAGCAAATCCTTAAAATATAACTTTTCCATAAAGTTCTAAAAAAAACTGTCGAATAGAAAATTGGTAAAAAAAAGTACATAAGTTCAATAAAAATTTATAATTATTAAAGAAAACCTTGATTTATAAGAAATCAAGGTTTATCTTTAGTAAAATTAATAGGTAAGCTTGATTTTTTGATATTATTGGAGGGATAGTATGAGGACGGTGACGAAAAAGGATGTTGCAAAGCGCACTGCCCTGGAGCTGGATGAAAAAATCTATACAGCGGAAAAATTTGTTGATTCTGTGTTTACGGTTTTACGAAAAATATTAAGCGAGGCCAATCCTGAAGTTCGTATTGAAATAAGGGATTTCGGTGTATTTGAGGTAAAGCGTACAAAGCCAAAGCCCAAAGCCAGGAATCCCAGAACCGGTGAAATCATTTATGTACCTGCCAGAAGAAAAACACATTTCAAGGCAGGAAAACTGCTGAAAGACGTTTTAAAAGAGAAAGTCTGACCGATTTTTTCTGAATTTATTTATATTTATCCATATTCCTGCATTGCGTTTATAGTCATTTTTATTGTATCTTTCCCCCTGTTTACAAAGGGTTTATTAATTATTTGCTGAGAACTAACTGATTGAAACAGAAGTATCTTGGGATCGACCTTGGTGAAAAACGGATTGGTCTGGCTGTCAGTGATGAACTTGGGATGCTGGCTCATCCATTACAAACACTGGTATTTACAAATATTGACAAACTGGTTTCCGATCTCAGAAAAATAATTGACGATCATAATATCAGCGGCATGGTTATAGGAATCCCTTATACAATGAAAGGTTTACATTCTAAAAAGACCGCGGAAATTTTAACCCAGGTGGATGAATTAAAGGGAAAAATTTCTGTCCCGGTTTTTACAATTGACGAGAGATTGACAACAAAAATGGCCCAGGATGCACTGCATGCAGCAGGAAAAAAGACAGGTAAAAGCCGGAGTATTATTGATCAGGTTGCCGCTGTATACATACTTCAGAGTTTTTTAGATAGTCAAAAAAGATAATATCCAAGGAGTAGTTCGCTATGGTAATAATAATGGAAAAAGAAGCCGATGTGAAACAGATAGAACAAATTATAGATAAACTGGATAAATTTGGTTTTAGCGTTCATCGTTCAACCGGAGTTGATCACACAGTATTAGGCGTTATTGGCGATACGGCCAAAATTGATCCGCGTGATTTGCAGGTTCTCCCCGGCGTCGCCGATGCCCATAGAATATCGGCGCCTTATAAAATGGTCAGCAGGGAATTTAAGCATAACGATACGTTGATAAAAATTAAAGATATAACCATAGGGGCAGAAGAAATCGTTGTAATGGCCGGGCCCTGTTCCGTTGAATCGGAAGAGCAGATTATGACGATTGCCGAGAAAGTATCATCGGACGGCGCAACCATTCTGCGCGGAGGCGCTTTTAAGCCCAGGAGTTCCCCTTATTCTTTTCAGGGTATGGGTGAGAAAGGTTTAAAACTGCTGCGTAAAGCGGCTGATAAGTACAATCTGCTGCTTATCACCGAGGCCATGGATAAAGAGCAGATTTCTGTTGTGAGCGAATATGCCGATATTCTGCAGGTAGGCGCCAGGAATATGCAGAATTTTACTTTTTTAAAAGCGCTTGGCCAGGTGCGGATACCGATATTCCTTAAAAGAGGCATTGCCGCAACCATAGAAGAATGGCTGATGTCAGCGGAATATATCCTGTCAGGCGGAAATCAAAATGTTATTTTATGTGAACGCGGCATCCGAACTTTTGAAACGTATACGCGCAATACTCTGGACTTAAGCGCTATTCCCATCGTGAAAAAATTGAGCCATTTACCCATTGTTTCCGATCCGTCGCATGGCACCGGTTTAAGAGATAAAGTGATTCCCATGGCAAGAGCCTCTGTGGCTGCCGGCGCTGACGGCCTTATGGTAGAAGTGCATCATGATCCTGAAAATGCCAAATCCGATGGGGCGCAATCTTTGTTTCCTGAACAATTCAGTGAATTAATGAAACAAATCCGTGGCATTGCAAAAGTTATAAACCGTAAAATCAGATAATACCGGTGTCGGAGCCTGAATGAAAATTGTTATATCCGGTCTGGGTTTACTTGGCGCATCGCTGGCGCTGGCTATCCGAAAAAATATGCAGGGAGTGGTTTTGTACGGATATGATTTTCCGGATGTTTTGCAAACCGCTGTAGAAAAAAAAATCATTGATCATCCGATAAATGACTGGTCTGCGGAATGCGCAGATGCCGATATTATTTTTTTATGCGCCCCGCTTTCGGTAATTGAAAAGCATCTTCACGATTTAAACAGAATGGTTAATCCCGATTGTATTGTGACGGACGTCGGCAGTACAAAGGCTGAGCTGAGTAAAATTGTTGAATCCTTAAACTTCACAGGCGTTTATATTGGCGGTCATCCCATGACCGGAGCGGAGAAGAGCGGTATCAATGCGGCCAACCCGTTATTATTTGAAAATGCCTTATATATTCTAACCAATATTAATCATCATAACAGTCATATCGTTGAAGAAAAGTTATATCCTGTACTGAATGCAATCAAAGCAAGAACATTGATTATCGATCCTGAGGTGCATGATAAAATTATGGCCTTAATCAGCCATTTACCTCAGGTAATAGCCATAGGATTAATGAATTTGACTGCGCAAAAGAATAGTGATAACAAGCCGTATTTCGAGTTAGCGGCCGGAGGTTTCAGAGATCTTACCCGTATTGCCTCCAGCCCTTATACCATGTGGAAGGATATTCTTCAATCCAATAAAAGCAATATTGAAGGAGTAATTGACGAGTTTATTAAGTTGCTGAAGGATTACCGGGATAATCTTGGAGAATTGTCGCAACCATTTATAAATGCCAATCAATGCAGGCGGAATGTACCAAGACATACCAAGGGATTTCTGCAGCCTCTTACGGATGTTATGGTGTATGTTAATGACCAGATGGGCGTTATCGCGAAAATTTCCAATGCCCTTTCCGAAAATAATATAGATATCAGGGATATTGAACTGCTAAAAATCCGGGAAAAAGAAGGCGGCGTTTTTCGGTTGTCATTCAGCGGTCGGGAACAGGCCGAACAGGCTATCCGGATTTTGGAATCTATTAATTATCAGGCTTTTATCAGGGAGTAACAGTTGATGGAAAAAATTAAAGCAGCCATTGTAGGTGTAGGGAGCATTTCCCAGGTTGTACATTTACCAATATTATTAGGTATGGAAGAAGTGGAAATTAAAGCCATCTGCGACCTGGATCTGAAAAAAGCAAATGTCATTGCGCAAAAATTTCATATTCCCGCGGTTTATGAATTGATTGATAATATGGTCAGAAAAGAAGATCTGGATGTTATTTTCATCTGTACAACAAGTCTGTATCATTTTCCAATGAGCTACCTGGCGCTTAATTCCGGCATTCATGTTTTTGTGGAAAAACCAATTGCCCTGAACAGTGAAGACGCCGGAAAATTAGCGGTTCTGGCTAAAAAGCAAAAAAAACATATCATGACAGGTATGCAGCATCGTTTCCGGGATGATGTTCAGACACTTAAAGAATTCATTCATAATAATGAATTGGGTGAACTATTTTATATTAAAGCAGGCTGGTTAAAGAAATGGTCCAGAACTATGGCCGTGGACTGGCAGACCAACAAACAATATTCAGGCGGCGGCGTTTTAATCGATCTGGGAATACAATTACTGGATCTGGCCATGTATATTACCGGAATGCCTGAAATTCATTCTGTAAGATTATATGATTATAAATTAAATCCGGGCATCAAGGTGGAAGATGCGGCGCTGGCCTTAATCCGTACGGAAAGCAATGTTATTATTGCCCTTGAAATGGGCTGGAGAATGCATCTTGAGAAAGATTTGGTTTACACAAATTTTTTTGGTAATAAAGGCGCTGCGTATCTGAATCCATTAAGAATTAATAAGGAATTGCACGGCAACCTGGTAAACGTGACCCCGATGTCATCAGAGACTTCAATAGAACGTTATAAATCGGCGTACGAGAAAGAAATCAGGCATTTTTTCGATGTCATTCAGGGTAAAGAAAAAAATCAATCTTCCGCAGAAGACTCGGTGCAGATAATGAAAATTATAGAGGCGCTTTATAAATCTTCAAATACCGGTGAAGATGTAAGAATCGGATAATTAGCATGTATCATGATCGAAAAAAAATATGATACCCTTTGCGTTTAAGAAATTACAGACAATTCCGATTGATTTGAATCGTTTAATAAAAATAACCGTTTTGGTTGTTCTTATTTTGTTTTATGGCATTTCGAACGCTGAAAATAATCTTAAGAATGTGGAATTAGCGGAAAAAATGCTTACTGAAATAATTGATTCATTGATAACTGTCCACGTTACCGGGAATACGGATTTGGGAGTACGGACGGCAGAAGGAGGGTATGGCGAGCTGCAATTTTTGGAATCAGCATTTCTGCAACGATGCTATGAAAAGAAAGTTGCCGTGCGCATTGACAGTCCGGCTGTTTTGTTTTTCTTTGAAAGGGTGAATTTTTTAGTAGACTATACGCCTACGAAGGAGCATCTTTTCGGTTATGATAATGCGTTAAAGAGAAACATAAGCGTCACCATTAACGGATGGATTGAGGATTTCAGGGCAGATCTTAAGGCGCCTTTAAAAATAAACAGACATATTTCTGATATTATCGATGGTGACAGGATTAACGCTCTTGAAAAAGACGGGTACGATTTTTTGACAGGCCGGCGTCATTCGGGAGGCATCTGGAGCGCTATAGTCGAACCTGTAATTATAATAGGTTCTGTTTCGGTAATCATATATTTATTTTTTACTCAAAGAAGTTAAAATTGAACTTTTTATAATGAATTAAGTAAATTTAATTTTTAAAAATGATTTATATCAGAATTTTACATTCTGACCAGACTGAACAAGGAGAAAATGTGTTGAAAAGGATTGTGGTTATCTTATTAGGCGTGTATTTACTATATAATTGCGGCGGCGTTAAGCCTCAGCCCGGTTGGACGGCAAGCGAGTACTTTAAATATGCGATGGATATTTTTAACGATGAGGACTATTTTGAAGCGGCCAATGAATTTACGGTTATCGTACTGAGATATCCCGGAAGCTCGGTGGCTGACAGCGCCCAGTTTTTTCTCGGCGAATGTCATTACAATATGGACGAATATATTATTGCGGCCGCCGAATATGAAAAACTAATTAATTATATGTCCAACAGTCCCCTGGTTCCGATGGCTCAATATAAAATGGCTGAAAGCTACTATGAACTTTCTCCCCGCCCTTCTCTGGATCAGGAATATACGGAAAAAGCCATCCGGGAATACCAGGCTTTTGTCGAAGAAAATCCATCCCACGAATTACGGGAAGATGCCGAGCAAAAAATGCTTGAGATGCGTTCCAAGCTGTCAGAAAAAACCTGGAAAAGCGGTGAAATTTACCGCAAAATGCGAAAATTCAGAGCCGCTATTATTTACTTTGATATGGTTTTGGATCAATACTACGACACCGAATGGGCTGATAAAGCCATGTTTGGTAAAATTGAAACCTATCTGGATTCCGGAGATAATACTTCAGCCCGGCTGGAATGCTATAAATTGCTTGAACAATTTCCCACCAGTACACATCGGGAAGACGTGGAGGAAATTCTGAAAACATTCGAAGAGACGGAAAATCAGGCCGCTCAAAATGGCTGATTATCCCCATCGGATTGGACTGTTTGGCGGGACTTTTGATCCTTTGCACAATGGTCACCTGATCCTGGCTGAGTGGAGCCTCGATGCCTTAAAACTTGACCGTTTTATTTTCATTCCGAATAATATCCATCCCTTTTCCAGTAAGTCGGATATAACTTCCACCGAACACCGTTTAAAAATGCTTACCGCAGCCATCGCAGACTACGACCGTTTTTGTCTTGATGATTATGAAATAAAGAAAGACAAGATTTCCTATACCATCGATACGCTCCGATATTTTAAAAAAAAATGGCCCGAAGCCCAATTGATCTACCTGATCGGCGCCGATAATATGGCATTGTTTGATCAATGGAAGGACTATAAACTACTGCCGGATCTGGCTGAATTTAAAGTATTTCGCCGAAATCCGGAGGAGCCGGTGCGGAATGAAAACAGCCGGTTTAATTTCGAGATTCTTGATAATCCGGTCATTCAGCTTTCATCAACTTTTCTGCGCAACCGCATAAAAAACAACCTTTCATGTAAGAGCATGATTCCTGATTCCGCGTGGATACATATTGTAAATCATCATCTTTATACCGGGCAATAATTACAACAATTTATAACCTCAAACACTCTCAAATCCGTTTGCATAGATTTATAAAAAATGGTAGATTCAGCCGTTCAGGCTTCATTCATTTTGATACATGAGGATTAAGATTAATTGTTTTTAGGAAAAGTTGTCGGTTCTGTCTGGTCGACAAAAAAAACGGATAATCTGACGAATTTAAAATTTTTAGTAATCAATCCAATTAATTTAAAAGCAAAACCATTAACCGATGTTGTTATTGCTGCGGATGTACTGGGCGCCGGGGTTGGTGAAACGGTTATCTGCGCCTATGGTCATGCCGCCCGCCAGGCTATTTGTCCCGCTGATCCAAAGTCGCTTAGTATAGAAGCGGCGGTAGTGGCTATTGTGGATCGTATGGATATTGAAGATGAACAAATGCAAAATATAACGGAAAAAAAAAAAATCGTCAAAATAAAAAGAAAGTAACTTAATATGCCAAAATATGACGAAACTGAAGTCCGGAATCTGGCTAAGGAAGCGATCAAACAACTGGGAAGCCAGGCCGATCCTGAAACAATCGAACGCGTGGTAAAAGCAGCGCTGGCAAAGATTGAAAAAACAGCCGAAACGCCAAGGCCTCCGATTGAGCTGCAACATAAAACCGGCACCAGGATTATCATTACCGCATTTGGGAAAAATCAGGTGGGGATTCTTGCCGGACTTACCGATATACTGGCCCGGAATAAATGTGATGTGCTTGATTTAACGCAAAAAATATTGCAGGAATTCTTCACTATAATGCTGCTTGTCGATATATCCAAATCTGAACATGAATTCGAAAAAATCAAAGATGCGGTAATCGCCAGGGGAGAAGAACTTAATCTTAAAGTTGTCGTTCAGCACGAAGCCATATTTAATACAATGCACAGGATTTAAAAATGCCGATTTCTCTGGAAGAAATTCTTGAAACAATCCGAATGACCGAAGTCGAACATTTCGACATCCGGACAGTTACCATGGGTATTAATATCAAAGACTGCGCCAGCGACGACCTTAATAAATTAAAATCCAATATTTATGAAAAACTCATGCGGATAGGTTCGGAGCATGTTGCTTCCGCCCGCAAAGTGGAATCGGACTATGGTTTGTCTATTGCCAATAAACGCATTGCGGTTACGCCTCTTTCCATTGCCGCCGATGGTTTTCATGAGGAAGATTATGTGGAAATTGCCAGGGTAATGGATAAAGCTTCGGATGAATTGGGAATAGATTATTTGGGCGGGTTTTCGGCCCTGGTCCAAAAAGGCTGGTCGATGGGCGAATTAAATCTGATTAAGGCTATTCCGGAGGCTCTTTCTGTTACAAAGCATGTCTGTTCTTCGATTAATGTGGCAACCACGAAAGCCGGTATAAATATGGATGCCGTGAAATTGATGGGTAAAATTATTAAACAAACCGCTGCCAAAACAGCGGATAAGGATGCCATTGGCTGCGCTAAATTGGTTGTGTTTGCCAATGTTCCGGAAGATAATCCTTTTATTGCCGGCGCTTTTCATGGTGTTTCCGAACCTGATGTTGTAGTTAATGTCGGTCTCAGCGGCCCGGGAGTTATTTTACGGGCAGTGCGTGAAGCGCCGGATAATATGGATTTTGCCGATTTGAGCGACCGAATCCGCAGAATGGCTTTTAAGATTACCAGGGCCGGCGAATTTATCGGCAAGAAGGTAGCTTCTTTACAAAATGTTCCTTTTGGTATTGTGGATATTTCTCTGGCACCAACGCCTATGCCCGGCGACAGTGTCGCCGATATCCTCAGGGCAATGGGTTTGGAGGATGTAGGTGCGGCGGGAACTACCGCCGCTCTGGCCCTGCTGAATGATTCGGTAAAAAGAGGCGGTTTAATGGCTTCTTCCAATGTCGGAGGCATGAGCGGCGCATTTATACCCGTATCCGAAGATTACGGCATGATCCAGGCTGTTAAAAAGGGACATATTCCCATTGAAAAACTGGAAGCCATGACCTGTGTCTGCAGTGTGGGATTAGATATGATCGCCATACCCGGGGATACTTCTGAACAGGTAATTTCAGGAGTTATTGCCGATGAGTGCGCTTTGGGCATTATGAACAACAAAACAACTGCCGTGCGGATTATACCAGCGCCCGGGAAAAATGTCGGCGACAGTGTGACCTTCGGCGGGTTGCTCGGTGAAGCGCCAATCATGTCTGTTTCCAAACTTGATAATATTATATTTATAAACCGGGGTGGAAGATTCCCCGCTCCTGTAAAAGGAATAAATAATTAGTGCTGATTAGAACGCAGTTATGAACAAAAAACGAAAAATATCCGTATCCGTCGTTCAATTGGATGTGGTTTTGGCGGATATTGATAAAAATCTCGAAAAACATTATGAGTTTATTGAGCAGGCCATCGCCGATAAACATGATATCATTGTATTCCCTGAATTGTCGTTAACAGGATATTCTTTAAAAGACGCGGTGTTTGACGTTGCCTTATCCGCAAAAGACAATAAATTCAAAAAGATACTGGACTACAGTAAATCAATTTCGATTTTACTGGGCTGCGTGGAATTAACGGATCGGTATGAATTTTATAATAGCACCTTCTGGTTTGAAAAAGGCCGGCTTTTGTCGAGACACCGTAAAGTATATTTACCGACTTACGGAATGTTTGAAGAAAAGCGGTATTTCAGTTCCGGGAACCGGTTCAGATCATTTGATTCCGAGCTTGGCAAATTTGGCCTGTTAATTTGCGAAGATATGTGGCATCCTACCTCGGCGGCCATTTTGGCGCAGGATGGTGCATCGGTTATTTTTGTATGTGCGGCGGGAATTTCGCGCGGTTTCAGCGAAGAGATGAAACCCCAGAATGTGCAGGTGTGGGAAACGCTTAATCGCGCCCAGTCGGTTACCAATACATCATTTGTTGTTTTTGCCAACAGGGTAGGCGTTGAGGACGGTCTTATTTTCTGGGGGGGATCGGAAATGCTTGATCCCAGCGGATTGCGGGTGAATAAGGCCGCTTATTTTAAAGAAGAACGTTTAAATGTCGAAATAGACCTTTTAAAACTTAAACATGCGCGAATTAATACGACGCTTTTAAGCGATGAAAAACTTAATGTGGTTATCGATGAATTTAAAAGAATAGATTTAATTCGGAAAGAATATTAATTATGGTTAAAATTTATGTGCTTTCTGCGCCTAATAAACTCGTGGATTTATTAATCAGAAGTTTAAAGGCAAAATCTTTCGATGCTATTTTATTTTCCAGTTTATTTGAAATACGTAAACATACCGAAGAAGAAAAACCGGATGCCTTGATTCTGGCGGATAACCTTAAAGAAAAGACTCTGGATGAACTGATCAAGTCTGTCCTGGAGACGCCAAAATTAGATGGAATTCCCATTATCGGCCTGATACCGGATGATCATTCCATGGAATCCGTTAAAACGTTCTTCAATAACGGAGCCGCCGAGGTTATTAATCTTTCCATGGAAATTGAAGAAATACTTTTGCGCATAAGGCTGCGGATTCAGGAAGCCGGTTTACGCAACGTAATGACGCCCAATGAATATTTCTTTTCAGAAGCGCAGGAAAAAGAACAGGGTAAACGCAGCGGTATCTTCCATTTTTACAATCCGCAAAAAATTCATGTTGGTGAAATTGCTGTAAAAGAAGGCCGGGTAGTTCACGCCACTTACGCAGATATTATTAAGGAAGACGCTTTTTTGCAGCTGGCCTGCAACAGCGTGTTAAGTTTCCGGTTTGAGGATACGGATGATATTGAAGTCGGGAAAATAGACGCCAGTATTACCAACCTGCTTCTCGAAGCCTATAAGTTAAAGGATGAAATTAAAAAGCAGGAAAATATGCTGGAAGATGCTTTAAAGAGCCTGATTATCGATGATAACAGAATTGAAAGACTGCTGGCCAACCGTATGTTGAAATTGATCGGAGTGAATTCAAAGGTTGTTGGTTTAAACGAGTTTTCCCTGAGATTAATGGGGCAGTTTACACCCAGTTTTTTAATTTTGGATTATAAAATAGCAGAAAAAATAATGAACACCGTTTGGCAAAACGGACGTAAAGCAGACGATATACCCGTAATTATTTATTGCGATGAGCAGCTAAAAGACCTAAATTTCAGCCAAATCGGAAAGCACCAGATTGATTATGTGGTTTATAAGAAAAATCTGTATCTGGAAATTAAGAGTATGTTGACTAATTTATTTAATTTTTCGCCGGAGAATTGACAGGAGGACTAATGGATCTGAAAGAAATTCGTCAAATTATAAGAATAGTAGAAAGTTCTAATATAAATGAATTCGAACTGGAAGAAGACGGTTCGCGGTTACGGATAATAAAAAGCCATAATTCGAAAAACGGTTCCTATCAGTCTGCCACAACGGAAATCAGTCATCAGGCTCCTGTAACAACAGCTCCGGTTTCAAATCCGATATCGGTCCCGGCGCCTATCGTTCAGGAAACGCCCGTTCATGAAACCGCTGCTAATATCCTGGAGGTCCGGTCGCCGATGGTGGGTACGTTCTATCGCGCGCCTTCACCGGACGCCGATCCCTATGTTGAAGCAGGTGATATGGTTAGTGTCGGGCAGACTTTATGTATTGTGGAAGCGATGAAGCTGATGAATGAAATTGAATCTGAAATCAGTGGCAAAATTGTTAAAATAGCCGTCGAAAACGCTCAACCTGTTGAATACAATCAGGTATTGTTTTTAATAGAAACTTCCTGAACACGAATGACCGGGAACTGAATCATTCCAAAAATATCATTTGAATAAATCAGCATATTTCTAATGAAATTACGCTCCAAATTATTTTTTAGTTATTTTTTCCTGATTATTCTTTTTTCTTTTTCTCTGATCTGGCTGATGTTCGAAATACGCGAATTAACGCTCTCTTTAAGACGTCATGCAAATGAAGATGTGAAAGGAATAATACTTGTTTCACAACAATTACAGAAACTCGAAGATTTAAATTCGGAATACCTGATTTCCTTCTTACCAGGCAAAGCCATTCATGAATGCATTGTCAGAATCGAACGTTCGCGCGGCGCTTTTCATTCCAACTGGATCGAATTGAACAACCGCTTAATGGCGGAACCCCGGTCTGCCTGGTATGATAAGATACTTAAAAGAATCTATGGTTTGTTTTTTGTTTTGCCGGATGAAGAAAAATTGAAAGATTATGATCTGCACATAGAAAGAATTGCTGATGAAGTTAATCAACGCTGGGAAAATACCAATAGCATCATTCGCCGAACTATTAATTATATGAAACTGAATAATATGGCGAAAGCCCGGGACCACAGAGATATGTATTTTTTACCGGCAATGAAAAATCTCAGGGAACCTCTGGCAGAATTAAATGAAGTTTTGGGAAAACGGGGAAAGATCAAAGCCAATCATATGGAAGGAATTGCCCGTAAAACGCAGCGGCTTATTTTATGGACCGAAGCCGGGATCATCCTGTTAACAATCATCGCCGCTTATCTGGGAGCAAGAAAACTAACCAGACCCATTCCGGAATTAAAGGAAGCGATCGACCGGATTGCCATTCAGGATTATGATATTAACATTAAAAACAAATCCAATGATGAAATTGGCGAATTAAGTATGGCTTTCGAACAACTCAGTGAAAGAATGCGCGAGTCAAACACCTATAAAACAGGTATGTTGTCGCAGTTTACCCATGAAATGAAAAGCCCGCTCGGTTCAATCAAACAGGCGGTTACCCTGCTTGAAAATACAATACCCGTAAAAGATGAGAATCAAAACAGATTCTTTAAGATCATAAAAAATAACTATGAAACATTGTTTAAGCTGATTAATAATATTTTGCACAGTACCTCTTATGATGCCGAAGATATAAAATTGAAATATAACCGATTTAATATCCGTAAGCTGATCGAAGATATTCTGGTAGATATGGCGCTTTTATTCAATGAAAAAAGGATTAAAGTGAATATTAATAAATCTTCCGAAATCATCGAAGGGGAGTTTGACAGAGATAAACTCAGCGAGGTTTTTCAGAATATTTTTTCCAATGCCATCAAGTTCTCGCCTGAGAACACAACCATTCAGGTAAATATTACCACTAAAATACCGGTGGTGAATATTACCGTAAAAGATCAGGGTATCGGCATTCCTAAAAAGGAAATCCCGTATATTTTTGAAAAAATGTACAGGGCTTCAAATTCCAAATCCATTTCCGTAAAAGGCACGGGTCTGGGCCTGTATATCAGTTCCAGGATAATCCGCGCGCATGGCGGCCGAATAAAGGTAGAAAGCGAAGTAGGGCAGGGCACGACATTTAAAATTACAATACCGCGCACCAGAAATATTGCCAAAGAAGGAGGCTGGCTCGATGCAGATTAAGACTAAAATTCTGCTTGTTGACGACAGTGAAGAAGACCGGTTTTTATGGGAACAGACTTTTCTGCAGTTCGGTTTTGAAATATTCACTGCCGGCGGTGGAAAAGAAGCCATAGCGACTATTGAACATATAAATCCGGACGTGCTTTTGCTCGATTTAAATATGCCGGAAATGGATGGTCAT
>RQOG01000084.1 GCA_003854985.1 Calditrichota bacterium | reverse complement strand
TATACCGGAAAAACCATTAATAATCTCAAGAGAAATAGAAATGAAATCACGTTACAGTATTCTATGGTTTGTATTTATCATTCTGAACTTCTTTCATTTGTCTGGTCAGGATTTGTCTAAGAATCAGTTCAAGTGGAATCTTCATGAAGAGTATACTTATAAAGTTAAGTACTCTTTTATCAGGCTTGGGACATTGAAATTAAGCGTTGACGATACCAGCCGGATTGACGGCCATAAAGTCTATAAGATAATGATGTACGTTGATTCCAATCCTATTTTATTCTGGGTAAATATGCACAGCGTTTTTGAGGTGTATATGGATGAGTCTTTCAGACCTGTTTTATTCTATTCAAATGAAAACATCGATGGCGTGAATTACAGAGGAACTTTCAAGTTTAACTATAACAAAAAGACCGTTACAATGAATTACAGAAGTGTCGAGGATTCCACGAAATTTATTAACAAAGAATCTCCTTTTGATGATATTCCCTATGACGGTTTATCTTTAATATTTTTTGCCAGAGGTAATGTAGGTAAAAATAAACCGGATACCTTACTGGTTATGGTCGAAGACAAAAGAGGTCCGGTTATAATTAATTTTACCGATAAAGAATCCAATATTGAGATCGGTGCTTTAGACGATGAATTAAACTGTTACTATATTGATGGAGAATTGCTGGTAGAAGGCATTGCCGGTGTTTCCGGTCCTTATGAGGGATGGTTTTCCAGGGATTCGCATAGGGTGCCGCTATATGCAAAAATGAAGGTATTTATTGGAAGCGTTAACATTGAACTCGAAGAATGGAAAAACTGGAATTATATTGCCGTAAAGAACTAATTATTTTTTATTATTTTCCACACTGTAAATTAACTTTTCTGGTTTTCTGCCTGCCGGAACGATGCTTTTCGGCAGTACAACTTCGTGCGGACTAATCAAAGCACCTTCGCCAATATCTGTGTCACCCATTATGGTAGCCTTTAAACCAATCGTGGCATTTTTTCTGATTTTAAGCGAAGAAACAACCAGATAACCATGCTGACCGTAGTGGGCCAGTAAATGTGCTGAACCGCCGATAGTCACCCGGTCTTCGAGTTCTATCATACAGGCATCGGAAATATTGGTCGTATTGATTTGAACGCCTTTTCCAATCTTCATACCCATCATTCTGTAGAACAAAATATTAAGAGGTGTAGGTGTAATAAATTCTAAAAATGTATAGCGGACTATATACAATAGTGCATTGTGCACATACCAGGGAATACTTTGTAAAGAAAAATAACTGCCGCGAAATGGTTTTAGCTTAAAAGGATTAAGCCAGTTTAAAAGTGGAATTATAAAAATAATGGAAAAACCATAAAGGAAATACGCGCAAACCGCTGCTATGCCTAATATCGGATATCTCACAACATCCGCCAGAGCCGGAGTTAAATGAAAAATATAACTAAAAACATAAATCCCCGGAGCTGCAGCCAGACCCATTGCAATGATTGCTAAGAAATAAACAGGTAGTAAGGCCGAAATAAAAGCCCCTGTTCTGAATTTTTTAAGCAATGTTTCTAAAAAACCTTTTAGTCCGCTAAGGTTGGATTTTTCTGAGTAGGGATCTTCCAGTGAATTGGGAGTCTTTTTTTTATTTTGATTATTCTTATTCTGCACGATTTTCTCCGTTAGTTTTATCATGTTTAATGAATAGAATATTCAAAATATTTTCTTTATTTTCAAACAGGTATAAAATTATTGTATTCACTTACACCAAAAAACAGAATAAAAATGTCAGATAGGTTTTTATTGAAAAAAAATTATGTATATTCAGGTGAATTTAAATCACAATCAGAAATATAATAAGTCCTATATTTGTCAGAAAGTGATTTACATAATTTGTATCAATAAAAAGGGTTATGCGCAATGGAAATGGCAAATACCTTTAATGACATCGATAAAGAAAAACAAAAGCAGATTTTAAAACTGGTCACCAATAGTTTTTATCGTGAATTAATAAAATATGGCATCGACAAAAGCGATCTGATTAATATATCCGTTAATCTGCTGGACTACGTGACAAAAAAAGAAACTGTTGACAATGAAAACTCTTTGTATAATAATATTTTTAAACTGCAGGATGTCAGGGATGAATGGCAGACTAAAAAGGAAATCGGTTTTAATGGTATAAGCATTACGCCATTGATTCCGGAACATATTGCAATTGTATCTTCCTGGCTTGATTCGGATGAAGTTAAAGACACCTTTATTACTTTATTCCCTCATGAACAAAAATCATTGGAAGAATATTTATTAAGAAAACAGGATCGTCAATACTTTTCAATAATGGATAATAATGAGGTCGTTGGTATTATCGGCGCGGATCGCATAAATCCTGCGGCTAAATCCGTTGAAATGAAAAAACTGATTGGCGCACGGGACTCTCAGGGCAAAGGTATTGGTAAAAAGGCGACATTCATATTTTTATACTACGTTTTTCATATTCTGGACTATAATAAGGTGTATATCCATTCGGTTGATACGAACATAAAAAACATTAATCTTAATGCAAAATTCGGTTTTGAACTGGAAGGCATATTATATCAGGAAGTATATCTGAACAATAAATTCCGGGATGTTTTGCGAATGGGACTGCTTAAACAGACATGGGGCTTGATTTTTAAATCCAAATTATGAGAAAAACGCATCATCTTACTTTCAGTTTCCAAGGCTTATTCATCTCTGTAAACATTTATCTTCGCACAGTAAGATTGCGTTTTAACCCATGAAAAAAGAATTTCCAGTAATCGGCGTAGGCGCTGTAGTCATTCATAAAAATAAAATATTATTGGTAAAGCGGAAGAATCCACCATCTATGGGCCTTTGGGCAATTCCAGGCGGTAAGGTGAACTCAGGCGAAAAAATGAAAGACGCTGTTGAGCGCGAAACGATTGAAGAAACAGGTATTAAAATAAAATGCGGCGAAATTATCCATGTATTTGAAGTTATAGAATACGAAAAACAAGATAAGCTAAAGTTTCATTATATTATTGTGGATTTTTTGGCGGAATATCTTTCCGGCAATGTTATTTCCGGAGATGATGCCGAAGATGCCGGATGGTTTTCTGCTCAGGAATTAACCTCTATGCGCTTAAATGAAGAAATGATTAAGTTACTAAAAGAAAAACTTCATTTTTATCAATAATATAGATAACTTATATTAAGCAATAAGAGCTGGTAAAACACAGGGATTATAATAGTTATAATTGATGTTATAGCTTTACTTTTATAATAATGACGGAGAGGGCTTAGTTAATATATGAAAAAAACGATTATTATTTGCGGAATGGTTATTTTATTTTTATTGCTAAACTCCTGCGAAAAGTGCGATAAAACTTCTACGACTGAATTGATTCCCATAGAAGATTTTTTTAGAAATCCGGAAAAATCATCATTTCAACTTTCCTTTAGCGGAAATTATATTGCTTTTTTGCAGCCCTGGCAGGGCAGAATGAATATTTATGTGCAGGAGATAGGTCAGAAGGAGGCTATAAGAATAACCGATCTGCAAACCAGCGATATTAATAAATATTTTTGGGTGAGCGAAAACCGGCTTATTTATCTGCAGGATAAGGACGGAGATGAAAATTATCACTTAATAGCCATAAACCGTGATGGCACAAACAAAACCGATCTTACGCCTTTCGATTCGGTTAATACCAATGTCATTGATCTTTTAAATGATGTTACCGATCAAATTCTGGTAGAAATGAATCTGCGGGATAAACGGATTCATGACGTTTACAAATTAAACATTGAAAATGGTAAGTATGAAATGGTTGCCAGGAATCCCGGTAATATTTCCAGATGGTTTGCAGATTGGGAAGGGAAAATCAGGCTGGCGGTTATGACAGATGGCGTAAACAGCTCATTATTGTATCGGCAGAAAGAAGACCAGGATTTTGAAACTGTAATTACCTTAAGCTATAAGGAAACCCTGCATCCGATCAGTTTTACATTCGATAACCGGTACATATATGCTGCCTCTAATTTAAACAGAAATACAATCGCTTTGGTTAAGTTTGATGTTGAGAATGCCCGCGAAACAAAGATTATCTTTGAAGATCCGGAATATGATGTATGGCAGATGTTTTTATCCCATAAACGAAGAACCGTTACGGGCCTGGCGGTAATAAGAGACCGTATTCAATATCACTTTTTCGATGAGGAAAGAAAAAAAATCCAGAAGGCGGTTCAGGCAAGATTACCGGAAGAAGATCTTGTTATAAAAGATATGAACAGGGAAGAAACTAAAATCCTGATTCAGACTTTTAGCGATCGAACACAGGGCTCCTATTATTTTTATGATATGGAAAACGATTACTTCACTAAGCTTGCCGATATGAGTCCATGGCTGGAAGAAGAAAGAATGGCCGGCATGACATCTATTAAATATCAGGCGCGGGATGGTCTGACTATCAGAGGATATTTAACATTACCTCCCGGAATAGAAGCAAAAAAACTTCCGGTTATAATTTATCCTCACGGTGGTCCCTGGCTGAGAGATCAATGGGGATTTAATCCGATCGTCCAGTTTTTTGCTAATCGTGGCTATGCCGTTCTGCAAATGAACTATCGGGGATCGGCCGGATACGGTAAGGATTTCTGGATGAAAGGTTTTAAAGAGTGGGGCAGAGGCATCCAGAATGATATTACCGATGGTGTACAATGGTTAATTGAAGAAGGTGTTGCCGATTCATCCAGAATTGCCATATTCGGTTATTCGTTCGGCGGCTATTCTGCTTTGTGCGGACTGGTTTGCACGCCTGATTTATATACGTGCGGTATCAGTTATGCGGGTATTACCAATATTTTTACCTATTTAAATGATATACCACCAACTGTTGAGCAATATAAAAAAATGTTCTATGAGATGATCGGTGATCCGGTTAAGGATAAAGATATTCTGATAGAAGCTTCGCCTTATTTTCATGTGGATCGAATCAAGGTGCCCGTTTTCATAGCCCAGGGCGCTAATGATCCAAAGGTAGACGTCAAAGAAACAGAAGAAATGGTAGAAAACCTGCGAAAAAGAGACGTTAAGGTTGAATATATGATTAAAAAAAATGAAGGTCATGGCTATAAAAAAGAAGAGAATCGAATCGAATTATTTTCCCGTATAGAAGAGTTTTTAGAAAAACATATAAAATAAATGACGATGTTTTTTTCGTCTAAAAGTTGTTATATTTGATTGTGGAATCTTTTATTAAGAAATAACATGATATCCGTTTTCGCCGTGGGCTTCGTCCCGAGTGCCATAAAAAAATTAGAAGACTATCTCGATGAAGTCATAAAAACCAGTTATGATCTGGTCACGCCTAATTGTATCGAAAGTTTATTCGACAAAGATTTATCTGACATCGATATTTTTATCATGAATTACCAGACGTGTAAATCAATTTTAGAAAAAGAACATTTATTTAAAAAGGTCAAAAACATCATACTTACCGTCGACGGCAGTATCATGATTGATCCCGACATCTATAAAAATAGTCATATCTTTGATGTCTGGGATATAAAAACGGACACGGTGACAAAAGTTGGTTTTTCCATCCGTAATTTATTGGATAAGAAGGATTTATCATATAAACTGAATATCCTTGAGGCGGAACAAAAACAAAAAAAACTGAAAAAAAAGCGGATTTCCAAAGAGAAAAAGGTAATATATAAAGAATTGGAAGATTTTAAACAAGCCTTTAATTACAGTCCCTGTGCGGCGCTGATTGTGGATCCTGCGGGGAATATTGAATATGTTAATCCTGAATTTACGCGGGTAACCGGATACACATTGGAAGAATCTATCGGCAAAAACCCCCGGATTTTAAAATCCGGCATCCATGATACGAATTTTTATAAAAACATGTGGGATACACTTCTGAGCGGCAAAGTATGGAAAGGCGATATCTGCAATAAGATGAAAGATGGCCGTAATTATTGGGAAAGAGTGGCGATTATCCCTTTTAAAAATAATGATGATATCATAAAATATTTTATAGCAATTCGCGTCGATGATATGGAAAGAAGAAAAGCAGAAGAAGCCGTAAAAAAAGCAGAGATATTAAAAACAATACGTGAATTGGCGGGCAGTATTGCGCACGAATTTTCCCAGCCATTGCAGGTACTTACCATTAATACCTCTTTATTAAATGAGGAACTGGCTTCGGATTCTCTCGTTCAGAGAAATGAAAAAATGATTCGCAGGATAACAGAATTAGTGGAAAATCTGAAAAATATTACCGAAATCCAGAAAAAGGATTATCTGGATTCTGCTATAATTGACTTAAAAGCTTCGACAAAAAATGATGATTTGGATTTTTAAAATCCTTTTCTATCCTATTAACCTGGAGGCCACATCAGCCGCCGTCCGCTCAGCATATGAAGATGAATATGAAAAATACTCTGACCACTGTCTCTGCCTTCATTTAGCACCAGTCTGAAACCTTTTTCATGAAGATTTAATTTTTGCGCGCAATTTTTTGCCGCTTCCATCATTTTGCCGAGAAGATGTACATCTTCATTCTTGAAATCCGATAGTTTGGCAATATGTTTTTTAGGAACAATCAGCAGATGTACTGGCGCCTGGGGATTAATATCCCAAAAAACCATCAGATCATCATCTTCATATTCAATTTTACCGGGTATTTTTTTCGTAACGAGCTGACAGAATATACAGTCTTCCATCATCATTATTTTTTGCCCTCCATTAAATGATCCTGAAACATTTTTAAAATAGTAATGCCACTTATGGCAGCGGTTTCGGCTCTCAGTCTGGATTCGCCCAAAGAAACCGGTATAAAATTATTTTGTTTAAAAATTTCTAATTCATGTGCATCAAAACCTCCTTCGGGCCCGATAACCAGTAGTGAGGGGTTACTATTTGCCCCGTCAGAATTATCAGCTATCAACCGGCTCAAGAGTAAAGGATGCTCCGAATTTACTGCAAGATATTTACTCTGATATTGTTGAACTCCGGTCAGAAAATCTTCCAGAGAACCGCATAAAAATAGTTTTGGCAGAAAAACGCGCTGGCTTTGCTTGATTGCCTGTCTTAAAGTTTTTCTAAATTTATCTTCATTGTCCGAATAGTAATTAGCATACTGACTGCGAAAAAGATAAAAGCCGCAGACACCTAATTCGGTGCCTTTTTCTAAAATCCATTCCAATCGGGCGGGTTTAATGAATCCAATACCCAGCGCCAGTTTATAGATAGGAGACTGTATAATTTGAATATCTAAAATTTCCAGTTCCGTCGCTGGTTTTATTTTTTGTATACGGGTTTTAATAAGACGACCGCCACCGTCGGTAATGTATATAATATCGCCGGTTTTTTTTCTTAATGCCGTTTTAATATGCTTTTCTTCAAACGGATCGAGTGAAATTTTTATTTTAGAAATATTTTCAGGTTCAGCATAAAAAAGTTCCATATATGAAATATTAATAAATATGAAATGAAATGCAAAAAGATATTTCTAAAATAATTTAAGCGATACGTATCAATTTTTGATATTGATACTTACAATAAAATTTCTGCCCGGAGCGTTTATCCCTGAACCATGCTCTCGGTAATTCATATTTAATATGTTCTCGATAGCAACTCGCAGAATAGTATCGGGCATTAATTCTATGCCGGAACGTATATTCAATGTAAACCACTTCGGTGTTCCGCCATCCTGTATCCGCAGATCATCTTTATCATCGGAGGATAAACGGCTTTGTTTTGCTGCAAACCGGGAAAATAACCCGATTTTTAAAAAGCGATGATTATAATCGAGACCAATAAGACCAAAAAGAGGTGGAATTCCGCCGATCGGTTCTTGTAGTGTTGTGTTTTCCCCGTATGTATAAGTCAAATTTGCATATAAATCTGTATTACGATTGAATTTAAACGTACCTGATGTTTCTATCCCGGTAATATAGCCTCTGCCGGTATTCTGTTTTGATTTTATTTTAAAATACGTTCCGTTCCATAAAATGAATGAGGCCCCTTGATATTGATCATCCGCACTGGCAATTACATCACTTATAAAATGAATATAGGAAGAAAAACAGGCTTGATATTTTTTATTTTCTACTTTCATGGTAAAATCGATGCCCTGCAATTTTTCAGGTTGTAAATCCGGATTTGGAATTTCAAAAATTGAACCTTTTGATTCACCGAATTTTGAAAAATCACTGATATTCGGGGCCCGGAATCCCTGACTAAAATTAAGATTAAGAAATATATCCGGATTGAGTTTATATTGCAGATTCATACTACCGGTAACTGATTCGAACAGGGATTCCATATCTGCGGGCAGGAAGGAACCGGCAGGTATACCCTGTAAACGATAAGCAGATTCAATAAAGGTGTAACGTAATCCACCTGCAATACTAAATTTCCGGGTCATTGAGTATTCATCGCGGATAAAGAAGCCATAGCTATTATATAAAGCGCCGTCCGGGTATCGGGCATCGGCGGCTTTTTGTCTTTCTGTTGTGAAAGGATCGATAAAATATCTGTTGCTGGAAATATGATCGAAATACAAATCCATTCCGGAAATAAGGATATGCCTGCGCAGCGGGGCTGAAAGGTTTAACGAAACACCATAGGTACGGACTTTATCCAATTCCTCAGTTATCGGATTATCCATGCTTTTCTGGGTAATCCTTCCTTCTTTCTGAACATGATAGGACAGTGTTGTATTAAATTTAGAAATATGTTTAATGGGATTGCTAATGTTGTATGACATATAGCTTAGATTACGGGATTGAGGAGAATATAGCCATTTATAATAACCGCTGTCTTCATATTTATCGTATCTGGGAACCTCGGTTTGTTCTGAAATCTGATGTTTCAAGACAAAACTTTGATTATACGAAGGACGAATATTCATTTGAATATCCCAGTCATACCCTTCGTATCCTGAAGGATTTTGAGTAGCCCGATTACCCGGATTTTTTCTGTGATCAAATGGATTCCATGCGCCTCGTTTTAAATCGCCGAAGATTTTATGACTATAACCGGCACTTAAGTGGAAAAAACGATGCGTATAGCTCAGAGATCCATGAACCATTTTTTCCAAATCAGCAGAAGCGAAACGGGATATTAGTTTATAATTAAAAGATGAATTTGAATCGGGATAATCAGGAGATGAGGTTCTTAAATTGATGACGCCACCAAGGGCATCGCTGCCATAGAGCACCGAAGCCGGCCCATGAAGAATCTCAATCTGACTGAGTATATTCTGATCAACGGTGGTAAGGTATTGATGGTTTCCCAACCGATACGTTGAATTGTTTAAACGAATGCCGTCAACAAGTAGTAAAATCTGGTTTGAACTCATCCCCCTGATGATTGCCGAACCTCCGCCATGATTGGTTTTCTGGATAAAAACGCCTCTTTCTTCGCGCAAGGCTTCAGCAGATGTTTTTGCATTCCTGGTCAAAATCTTATCTTCAGAAATATAATTAAAGGGTACGGAAGACTTAAATTCAGTTTCGAGTCGACGGGATGCGGTAACAATGACAGGCTTTAATTTGTCGATCCTGGTTTCCATCGGGATATTATCGAGATATACCGTATCTCCGGCGGTAACAACTATTCCCGGAATAAAAACATCGGAAAAAGCTATGTGTCTGACGATAAGATCATAGTTGCCGGGCGTAAGAGAAGATATGATGAAACAACCGTCTTCACCGCTGATGGTCCCGTTATTTGTGTTTTCGATATGAATTTCTGCATTTGGAACAGGGCCGCCGGCAGAATTCAACAGGCAACCTGCAATGGCGCCATTATTTGCAGAACATAGGCTTGTACCATATAAAATAGATAATAAAATGAATTGAATATAACGCATTTGGTTTTCTATCTGTTAAAAACGGTGTCCAATATAATAAAAAATATCAAAAAAGTTATATTTAAAATTCCGCACGATTTCGGGTTATACTATAGATGATAGAAAGGATAAATCAAATGAATAATTTTTTAAAAATACAAGGTTTAGCGTTTGAATAATAATATTAAATCCTTTATATTTTAAACTTTATGTTATTGGTTTTTTTTATTTTCAGGAGCGTGTTATGAGAACAGTTCAAATAGATAATATAGTAATCGGAGATGAACATCCTTTGGCATTAATCGCCGGTCCATGCGTCATAGAATCGGAAAAAATAGTTATGCAGACTGCTGAGATGATCCTTAAGGTATCAAATAAACTTGGTATGCCATTAATTTTTAAATCTTCGTATTTAAAAGACAATCGATCTTCGGCTGAAACATTTCAGGGTTTTGGCGTTGATGAGGGCCTGAAAATCCTGCAGAAAGTAAAAGATACTTTTGGCATCCCTGTACTTTCGGATATTCATGATATGCATGATGCCGAAGCCTGCGGTCAGGTGCTTGATGTCATTCAGATTCCGGCATTCCTTTCCATGCAGACCTCGCTTATTTTAGCTGTTGCTAAAACGGGCAAAGCCATCAATGTAAAAAAAGGTCAGTTTCTGGCAGCCAGCGATATGCAGACCGCTATAAATAAAATCGAAGGCGAGAGCAATCACAGGATTTTATTAACCGATCGCGGTACATTTTTCGGGTATCATAATCTGATTATGGATATGCGTAATTTAAAGATTATGCGTGATCTCGGTTATCCGGTTGTACTCGATCCTACACATGCCATACGTAAATATGGCGTCAGCAGCAGCGATAAAAGAGGCGGTGCTAAGGAGTTTATTTTCGGATTAACCAGGGCAGGCGTGGCCGCAGGTGTGGATGTACTTTTCATTGAAACCCATCCGGATTGCGATAATGCATTATGTGACGCGGCCAGTATGTTGCCGATTGACCGGTTAGAGGATTTATTAAAACAGGCGTTGGCTATCAATGAAATCGTGAAACCAAAATTGAAATATGATAATATTGATTAATCCGGTAAGCATTTAAGTTTCGAAAAGCAGGAAAGAGCATGTTATGATCCCCACCGAAATGAGCTGGAAGTTTCCAAAAGAATTCTGGATGGCTAATTTGATGGAGCTGTGCGAACGGGCAGCCTACTATGGTTTTTACATTTTACTGACCGTTTATTTAACCGATATTGTGGATTTTACAGATTTCTGGGGCAATACCATTGCCGGTGTATTTGCCGGACTTGTCTATTTTTTACCTCCTTTTTCCGGGGCAATTTCCGACAGAATAGGATTTAAAAACGGACTAATGCTTGCTTTTGGTCTGCTATCCGTCGGTTATTTCTTTTTAGGTATATTTCATTCCAAACCTGCCGTTCTCTTCTTTCTGGTCGTTTTAATGGTTGGTGCTTCTTTTATAAAACCTTTAATTACAGGTACCGTATCGAAGGTCTCCACGGAAATAAACAGAGCCAGGGCGTTTTCCTTGTTTTACTGGATAGTCAATATCGGAGCCTTCAGCGGTAAAACCGTTGTGCCCTGGATAAGAAGAGGACTTGGCATGGAGTATATCAATTTTTTTTCCGCCGCCATGTCAATTATAGCGCTGATATTGGCTGTATTTTTATTTAAAGACATCGAAAAGAAGGAAGAAAGAAAATCATTTAAAGAAGTTTTTAAAGCTTTGCTTAAGATACTTTCAAATGGACGATTAATGACTTTGACGCTCATCATCAGCGGTTTCTGGCTGATCCAGAGTCAATTGTATGCGTCCATGCCGAAATATGTGTTCAGGATGGTCGGGGATACGGCTAATCCGGCCTGGCTGGCCAATGTAAATCCTTTTGTGGTTGTTCTCTTTGTGGTAATTATTACTCAGTGGATGCGTAAAACAAAAGCGGTAAATTCGATGATGGTCGGCATGCTGATAATGCCGCTTTCAGCCTTTTCCATGTCCTTGGGCCCATGGCTGGAAACATATTCAGGCACGGAAGTAAGTTTTTTCTGGGGATTGGTATTTCACCCCTTAACGGTTATGATGATCATCGGAATAAGCTTACAGGCATTGGCTGAATGTTTTATCTCGCCACGGTTTCTCGAGTATTTTTCCATTCAGGCGCCGAAAGGTGAGGAAGGAACATATTTAGGATTCAGTCATCTTCATTCTTTTGTATCCTATATTGCAGGCGGCATCTTATCCGGTTATCTTCTTGGCAAATATTGTCCCGATCCCAGGATTCTGCCGGAGGGTATTTCCAATGTTGAAAAAGCCGTTTATTATGCAAATGCTCATTATATATGGTACTATTTTTCCGCTATTGGAATTCTGGCAGCGATTGCGCTTTATATTTTTAAAATTATAACGGAGTATATTGACCGAAAGAAAAAAATTGTTGATGTTTAATTAAAGTTTTAAGAAGAAAAAAAATGAAATCAAAATTAAATAAAATTAAACTTGTATTAATGGATGTTGATGGCGTTCTAACCTCCGGAAAAATTATTTATAACTCCGACGGTCAAGAAATTAAAGAATTTAACGTGCAGGATGGTATGGCCATTACTCTGGCCAGAATGGCCGGCTTGAAAACAGGGATAATTACCGGCCGCATATCGGAGATGGTTAAACGAAGAGCGGAAGAATTACAATTCGATATCGTTTCGCAGGGCAGTTTTGATAAACTGCCGGAATATGAAAAAATAAAAAAAGAATTAAAGTTAAAAGATGAAGAAATTGTCTATATTGGCGATGATATTCTTGATATAAGCATATTGAAAAGAGTCGGTTTTAGCGCCTGTGTTGCCAATGCCCGTGACGAGGTTAAAGCCATATGCGATTATGTATGCACGGCCAAAGGCGGAGATGGCGGTGTGAGGGAAATCATAGATATTATTTTAAAACGTCAGGATAAATTAGATACTTTGATTGAAAAACTAACTCAATAACAAAAGAAAAAATATGAAGAAATTTATACTGCTAACATTGATAACATGCGCAATGATTCATATTGGATTCGCCCAGACTAAAATCGCTATTTCAACCTTTAAAAATATAAGCGATGATTTTAAGCTTGATCGCTGGGAGTCGACAGTGCCCGGTATTTTAAGGGCGGAACTGGCTAAGGATAATGAATTTATAATACTTGAAAGAGAAAAGCTGGATGAAGTTTTTGAAGAATATAAATTATCACTGAGCGGTTTTGCGGATAGTTCTAATTCCGTTGAATTAGGGAAAATTGCCGGCGCAGATTACCTGATTTCCGGAACTATTCATTCGATGGGCGAAAAAAACTGGATCGATGTGAATATAACCCATGTGGAAACGGCCGAAATGAGGCTGGAGCAGGTGACGGCTTATGATACGGAACATGGCCGGGAAATGGCCGAATTATTAGCCGCCAACATACGTTATCGGTTGGGAGGCAGTGGAGAGTATAAGGAAAAAATTAAACTGAGTAAACATCCTACAGGTTATTTTTTACTGGCGACAGCAGGCCTGGCTACGGCCACTTTTCTATTGGATAATCAATACAAGGATAATTATGATAAATATCATGCGGCATCCTCTCTGCCGGATTATAACAATTACTATGATAAAGCAAATGATTACAGAAAAATCTCTCTTATTACAGGTGCCGTCGGTGCGTTTGCTTTGGTAGGAACAATTTATTGCTGGGTACGTAATAAATCCATCCATGATGTGGAAGCTTTTTCAGAGAAAAAAAAGAAAATTGTTCCGCAGGTTTCTATAAATGAAAAGGGAATCTCAAGTGTGGGCATTAAAATTCATTTTTAATATTAGTTTTATCTGCATCATTCTGGCTGGCTGTGAGGATCTGAAACGCGATAATCTTCTTGATCCGAAAAACGAAGACAGTTATACATCCGGCGTCGTTCTTGTCGAAGCGTTTGTTAACCTGGATCATCCGACCGATTATAATAAATGGGCGGTTCAGGGACTTAACCAGATTAGTGCGAATTATAAAGATAAGATACTTATTGTGCAGTATCACCGTAATATCAAAGATTACCCGGATAATTATACCACGCCGGGGATGTCCAGGTCAGATAGTGTGCTTCACCAAAAATATGTAAAGTCATCGGAATCCAAAGAACGGGTTTTGCCGGACATTTTTGTTAACGGCGCTTTCAACCGTGTTTCAGGAGCTTCTTCTGTTGAATCGGTAGTGAGCCGTGTAAGCGCTGAGATTAATTCTGTTTACAGAGAAAAAAACTATTTTACAATAGAACCGTTAATCTCAAAATACAGCGATTTGTCTTACGATGTAAGCTGTCTGGTGGCGGGTTTAGGCGGCCGCAGTCTGAATGATGTAAAAATCAAATTTATCGTTGTTTATGACAATGGAGAAATGCTCGGCAAACGAGTGGCCATTGAATTAGACTGCGATAACGAAATTGATTATGTCGAGGCCGGATCATTTAAGGAAGTTAATATAGGGTCATTCCAATTCGTACAACCGCCGGATGCATTTTATTTATCCTTAACTTCAAAAAATGATTTGGAAACATATCAAAGCATTAAATGGGATGTAAAATGAAACGTATAGTCATTTTTTTGCTCATCCTTACTCTGTTCTACGGATGCGATGAAGTAGGGGAATTATTAAAATCCGGATCCGGTGAAGGGCCTAAACTTGATCCGGATGGTATTCAGGTTAATAGAACATCTGTCTTACCCTATGATACGGTTAGAGCCAGTATCTATGTGGAAAATCCTGAAGAAGGTCCGCATAGTTATTCCTGGAGTTCGGAAAATGGCGGAACTTTTTTACCACCGGCCGACAGGGATACGGTTTACTGGATAGCTCCATATCCCGGAGGATGTTCTTGTTATTTAAACGTCACCGTAAAAAATGATGTGGACGAAGTAAGCGCTCCCGCCCGACAAATCTGGATTCAAAATACTCTGAATCCGGTGATGAAGATAGAAAAACCATCGCCGTTGCAATATTTTATTTTAGGCGAACCTGTCAATATGGAAGCGACCATACAACACGTGGATGGTTTAAAATGGATTAAGATGTATGTAATACAAAATGATTTGGAATTATTAATAGATTCCCTGGGATTTAAAACCAAGACGACTTATTATATTTATAAGAGAGCGTTTACAACAACGGCACATATGGTGGGTAAAACGCAGATAAAAATTAACGCCATGGCTAATAATGCCGCAAGTCCGGTAGGCTCTGATATGGTTATGATTAATGTAGAAGGAATTATTCCCGGTGAAGCTCAGCAGTAAAGAGATTATAGAAATCGGTAAACATGTTATCCGCATAGAAAAAGAAGCCATTGCCGATGTGGAACAACGTATCGGTGAAAATTTCGCCAAAGCCATAGAATTAATTCTAAAATCGGAAGGCCGGGTAATTGTTACCGGGATGGGTAAGTCCGGAGCCGTAGGACGTAAAATATCTTCAACGCTTTCCAGCACGGGCACGACATCGCTTTTCCTACATCCGGCGGAAGGCGTTCATGGCGATCTGGGGATGGTAATCAAAAATGATGTTGTAATCGCCATTTCCAAAAGCGGGGAAACTTCGGAAATCCTGAATCTGCTTCCTTCTTTTAAACGGCTTAATATTCCGATCATTGCCCTGACCAGCAACAGGGAATCGACGCTGGGCAGATATGCCGAAGTCATTCTGGACATCAGCGTTAAAGAAGAGGCCTGCCCGAACGATCTGGCGCCCACGGCAAGCACTACGGTTACCCTGGCTATAGGGGACGCTATTGCCGTGGCTTTGTTAAAAAACCGGGGATTTTCAGTAGAAGATTTTGCCTTGTTGCATCCGGCGGGAATCCTGGGAAGAAAACTGATTCTGAAAGTATCTGATTTGATGGAAAACGGCGAATTATTGCCCTATTGCCTGGAATCTGATGTGATGCGCTCCGCCATCATGCAAATGGCGCATAAACGCGGTATTTGCCCGGTGGTTGATAAAAATTTCTTTCTGAAAGGCGTTGTAACCACAGGAGATTTAAACAGGTTGATTGAAAAAACGGAATCCGTTTTTAAGATTCCGGTTAAAGAAGTAATGACCAGGAATCCAAAATTTGTATATGAAGACGATCTGGCCACCATGGCTCTGGATATGATGCAGGGACATGAAATTATATCCTTGCCGGTTTTAAACCGGGAGAAGAAATTATCCGGAGTAATACATATGCATGATATTTTACAACAGGGTCTGGCCACATGAAATCAGGTTTATTGTTGCTGGGCATATTCCTAATTCTTATTTCCTGCGAAAAAGAGGATTCTGCCAATCAGAGTTTAATTCCCAAAGGCAGCTATCCTGATCAGGAAAGCTGGGATGCAACGGTGATTATTTCCGACGAAGGCCGCACTGTCGGTGAAATTACCGCAGGTCATGTTGAAAAATATTCATCCAGACAGTTGTTAAATCTCTCTGATTCAATTATTGTCCATTTTTATAACCGCAATGGCGTGCATACTTCTGTGTTGTATGCGGTAGGCGGAATCGTTTATGAAAAAAAACAGAATATGATGGCTTTTGGTAATGTTGTTGTTATTTCGGACAGCGGCGTAACTTTATTTACCGATACCTTAAACTGGAATAATGAGGATCAGAAAGTTTACTCGGAAACACCCGTTAAGGTTATTACCGATAAATCCGACACTTTGTACGGTGAAAGCTTTATCTCCGATCCGGACCTGATTAATTACGAAATTATTAAACCACGCGGCAAGAGCAGTAAACGGATAACCATTCAAGATGAACAATAGAATCCTGCTGTTTTCTTTCCTTATTATAACATTTCTATATTTATATGCCGGAGATGGAGGAATAGAATTAATCCATGCCGATAAAAGTATCGGAAAAATGATCGATGACGAGCGGGTTAATATATCCGAAGGTAATGTTCATTTCCGGCAGGATACCATTGATATGTATTGTGATGAAGCAAGATTCTACGAGTCTCAGAACAAAGTGGAATTCATCGGATCGGTTTATATTAATGACGGGCATAATACGCTGCGGGCCAGAAGAGTAGATTATTATTCCGAAGAACGTAAAGCCGTCTGTGTTGGCCATGTCCGGATAAAAACGCCCAAAGACTCCTTATATGCCGAATATTTCACCTATAATTTTAAAAGCGGTGAAGCAACCGGTCGCACGAATTTATTTATTTATAGCATTGAAGATAATGTAAAGATTTGGGGCGAGAACGGCCGATATGACCGGAATAAGGGATTCAGCCTGATCAGAAATAATTGCCGTTTAACAAGATATGATGAAAATTCGGAAGATACTTTGATTATTCTTTCTCAACAAATGGAATACTATGAACTACCGGGGAAAAAGGCCGTGGCACTGGACAGTGCTACTATTTTGCAGGGTTCATTGAAAGCCGTATGCGACACAGCGGAATTTCATCCCGATCAGGAAATTATCTGGCTTAAGAATAAACCCCGCGCATGGTACGAATTGAGCAAAATGAAAGGGAAACGCATGAAAGTTGATGTGGATTCTCTTAAACTAAGAAATATCACGATCTATGAGGATGCCCTTGCCGAGAGTCAGGTGGATTCTGTTTCCGCTGATTATAACAGCCTTGAGGCCAGAGAGATTCAGTTTTATATCGAAAATAAAAAGCCCGAAAAAATTATTGCTATCGATAATGCCAGCAGTATTTATTATCTTCTGGAAGAAAATGAAAGACAAGGCAGCAATTACGCTACAGCCGATACGATTGTGGTTTATTTTCAGAAGGGTGAATTGGACAGTATAGATGTGAGAGGCGGCGCACAGGGTACTTTTTACCCTGATGATTACGAAGGAGAAAAAGGTTTTGAATAATCATTCGGATATATTGCAGGGCAAAAACCTGATAAAGATATACAATAAACGAAAAGTCGTAGACAATGTATCCGTTCAGGTAAAACAGGGCGAAATCGTTGGCCTTTTAGGTCCAAACGGCGCTGGCAAAACAACCACATTTTATATGATTACCGGCATGATACGTCCCAATAGCGGCAAAATTTTAATAAGCGATAAAAGCGTAACAACGATGCCCATGTACCGCAGAGCGCGGCGCGGGATTGCCTATCTGCCCCAGGAAGCCTCTATATTCAGAAAGCTGACTGTGGAGGAAAACCTGATTGCGATTATGCAGATGATCGGGATAAGCCGCAGTGAGCAAAAGCCAAAATGCGAACACTTTTTTGAAGAGCTGAATATTAAACATATCGCGAAAAGCAAAGGCTATCATCTTTCGGGCGGGGAAAGAAGAAGAACCGAAATTGCCCGGACTCTGGTTACCAGTCCCAAATTCATTTTACTGGACGAACCGTTTGCCGGCGTGGATCCTATCGCGGTGGAAGATATCCAGAATATTGTCCATAATCTTAAAAACCGTGGCATTGGCGTCTTGATAACCGATCATAATGTGCATGAAACCTTATCCATAACAGACCGCGCTTATTTGTTATTCGAAGGAAGAATACTAAAAGAGGGCACATCGCATTTTCTGGCGGAGGATGAAGAAGCCAGAAAATTATATCTTGGCGAAAAATTCAAATTGGAACGATAATCAGATTACAAATCTGCTTTTTCGGTTTTTGTTCTGCGGTCTTACGAATATTGTATTTTCCCTGCCTATAAGTTTCTGAATAATAAGGGGAGACAAATCGTCGGTTTGCGGCAAATGAACCCGGTTAAAAGGGAAGTTGGAATTTACCATTAATAAGGAACTTCTATCCTGATACTCTACATAATAGTTCCGGGATTTTAAAAGATTTTTGATCTGACTTGTTGATATTTGTTCAAAACGTATTTTGAGATTAAATATCGGCTTTTCATCTTCATTGGTGATTGTCTGGTTTTTATCCCGAAAACTTTTAATAAAAATAGAGGAAGCGTTTTTCATAAGTAAAGGTATCTGCATAGACGACTCAGATTGCACATAGCATCCGGGAATACCGGCGATTGAACCAATGTAATATTTGCCGTCAAATTCTCTCTTTAATGTAATTTTCATTTTTCAGACTTTAAGTTAGATTGTCAAGAATATAGAAGATAAGAAGTCCGCTGTCAATTATATCAACCGATTTAAAGGTCTTATAATCTTATCTTTCACATCTGTCCTAAATAAATATTTTAACTTGCCACGATCTTTAGATCGTGGATTAGAACAGCTCCATTTAAATGGACTTCAGTCCCAGATGAAAGTTCATTTTAGGGCTAAAGCCCCATATTCCGGTTATTTTTATACCGCTATCTGAAGATAGCGACAAGTTATTTTTGATAACTTTTTTTGGGGGTTGTTTTCCATATCATCTAAAACAGCGGACTAAAATCAATAAAAACAACGAATCTTTTTTAAAATCTAATTATTTAGGACAGCTCAGCTTATCTTTAAATAAAAAGGAAAATTATAAAATTATTTTTTATATTATTTACGGAATTATAATTTCTGTCAACCATATGAAGTCAGCTTATGGTAATTAAAGAATATATTTTTTGTGTTGAAGAAGCAGATCTGGAAACTGTCAAATCACTTAATATCCTTAGATCTGATTTAAAAGTATTGTCCGTCAAGTCATTTAAATCAGAGATAGCTGATATAAAAGATTCTTATGGCATAATTATTTTTTTGATGAATTTCATCGATCTCAGGCTATTCAGGGAATTGAAACCGGAACTTAGAAAAAATCATAAGATTATAGTCATTTCAAATTTAGACGATCAGGATTACCAAACGACATCCCTTGGCTTTCCGGTCAGTTTGCAGCAAAGGAATCCACATATTCTTTCCCAGATACTTTACATTCTCAGAGAAAATACTTTTATTTTAACGGCAGAGTATACAAGAACATATATAATAAATGAGTTGAAGGATTTCTATGAATGCATTACAGGCTCATCAGGTAATTCAGAGAAAATTAATCCTAATAAGAAATTAGAATCATTAACCATTTATGAAACCTTAGAAAGACTAACAGCATCCTATCAGAGTGATTTTAAGGAAATAAATTTTAATGAACTGATGGAAAGGTTTTTTTCCACGCTGGAACCGTTAATCGCAAATAAATATAAGATCAGAAAGAATATTTACCAATATGGAATAATTCGGTGTAATGCCAGTCTGATCAATAAAGCATTGACCGTATTTTTTATTAAACTTGCACAATTTAAACCCGGTTTTAATGAATTTTCCTTTTCTTCTTCATTATATCCGGGAATACCGGGAATTCAGGAATCGGTATTGAATTTAAGAATTTCTGCCGGGAAAATGATCGGGTCTCAGAAAATGTATGATATGATGCATTTTTATAATTCAAATGAAGCGGATTTATACCTGGCTGATTTTATCATTTCTTTGCATGATGGTCAGGTTATATTAAAAAAATATTACGATGAATCGGTTTCTCTGGATATTTTGATTCCCAGCCTTACGGCGCATCAGGAAATAATAAAAAAAACGGAAAAAATAAAAAAGGTAAATGAGCCCAAATTACACAAAATCCTGTTAGTGGATGATGAGGAAATAATCCGCGAACTGATATTAGATGTTTTGCCTTCCAATAAATATAAGGTCTATACCGCAGCCAACGGGAAAGAGGGATTGAAAATTTTCAAACAGCTAAGCGGAGAAATCGATTTAGTTATTTTAGACGTAGTGATGCCGGAGATGGATGGAAGCGAATTGTTTGATGCGATCCGTAAAATAAGGAAGGATGTAAAAGTTATTGTAACTTCCGGTTATAGTAAGGCGAGTGTGCGCGACCGGCTGGCATTATCCGATGTGAATGCTTTTTTTCCAAAGCCATTTATTATAGACGATTTAATCGCTCTACTCAACAAACTTCTATAGAAAAATAAAAAAAATGGCAATTATCAAAAAGAATTAGTATTTTATTGGGCAAAATTTATCCAAAAAATGATGAAGATTGATAAGTAAAAATCCAAGAATGATAAATGTAATGAAATCCATCCTGGTTTTGGGATGCGACGAAGCCTGTCACAGTCAGATGATATCCGCCTTATTGAAGCATATCACTTTTGACCGTATAAATGTTCAGACTGCCGTGCTTAAAGAAGCCCATACAAATCCTTTTGCCAAAAAAGTATTACAGGAGCTGGGTATCAATATCAATAAAGAAAATCCGCGACCTGTAAACGAATTTATACATTCTAAATTTGACATCATCATTACTACCAATGAGAAAGCAAAAGAGAAGGTGGAAAATTTGCTGATGGGCGCTACAAAAATACATAAATCATTCATTAATCCACTTGAGTTGTATGATGATGAGCTGGATTTGGATGCGAGTTTTCGTGAATTGCGTGATTCCATGCAGGAATGGCTGAATGAATTTGTAGTCCGGCACCGTTTGTCAGCCTGAAAAATAAATTAACTATCACCCTGTTTTATTTGTTCTGATTTGCTTCAATTCTTAAATTCACCTATTATTTTTGGGTATGGATAAATATTGTATTCCCGTGGAGGATGTATGTTCAATTTCAGGTCGCTGAAAAAAAATACTTGTTTAATTCTTACCTTCTGTTCTGTATTGTTTTTATCATCAATGCTTTTTGCCCAGGTTGACTCTCTCGAAGAAGTTACTTTACGGGATTCTGCAAAAGCCGTTGCTGCAGAGGATCACCATGCAGAAACGCATGGGGTAGAAGAACATGATTTGGATTTAGGTCAGGTTTTACCTTTGTGGACGGTAATTCCATTTGTGGGAATTCTGCTGTCGATCGCTTTGTTTCCTTTGCTTGCGCCGCATTTCTGGCATCATCATTTTCCCAAGGTGTCTGCTTTTTGGGCCCTGGTGTTTGCCGTGCCTTTTCTTTTTGTTTATCATGGACATGCCCTGCACGAAATATTGCATATCTATTTCCTGGATTATTTTCCCTTTATCATTTTATTATGGGGATTATTTACGATATCCGGGGGGATATTTGTAAAAGGATCCTTGAAAGGAACGCCTCAGGTTAATCTGCTGCTGATCCTGATCGGGACAATTTTCGCTTCCTGGATCGGCACAACCGGCGCGGCCATGGTTATGATCCGTCCGGTTCTGCGAGCCAATGCCGAAAGAAAGCATAAAACGCATATCGTTGTTTTCTTTATTTTTCTCGTCGCTAACATCGGTGGCTCTCTTACTCCGCTTGGCGATCCGCCTTTGTTTTTAGGTTTTTTACACGGTGTGGATTTTTTCTGGACCCTTAATTTGTTCCCGGAAATGGCTTTTACGGCATTGGTCCTGCTGGTTTTATTATTCTTTATCGATACCTATTTTTACCGTAAGGAGGATATTAAGCCTTCTACTCATGAGAAACAACCAATCCGGGTTGAAGGATTGTTTAATTTTATTTTATTGCTGGGCGTAATCTCGGGTGTAATCTTCAGCGGGACGGTGCATTTAGGCGAAATTAATGTTTTGGGTATTCACATTGCTGTGCAAAATCTGATCAGGGATTTCTGGATTATTGGTATAGGGTTATTATCGCTGAAGCTAACGAAAAAGGAAATCCGGCAGGGTAATGAATTCAACTGGTTCCCGATACTTGAAGTTGCTTATTTATTTGCCGGTATTTTTATGACGATTATTCCGGCGCTGGCTATTTTAAAAGCCGGCGAACATGGCGCACTGGCTTTTCTGGTTAAGGCCGTTAAAACCCCGGAAAACTATTTCTGGGTAACGGGTAGCTTATCGAGTTTTTTAGATAACGCACCTACTTATCTGACTTTCTTTAACAGCGCCCTTGGTAAACTGGGCTTAACAGAAATGCAGATCAGGGAAGCTTTTGCCGCGGGAAATATATATCAGACATTTCCTGAATTTATTTCTTATCTGACGGCAATATCGATTGGCGCCGTATTTATGGGCGCGAATACATACATCGGCAACGCTCCGAATTTTATGGTAAAATCCATTGCAGAAGAATCGGGAATTTCCATGCCAAGCTTCTTCGGATATATGATCAAATTTTCAATACCCATATTGATTCCTGTATTTGTTCTGATGGCATTAATTTTTCTGTAATAACGGCAGGCGGGAATTACCCGCCTTTTTATTTAGCATTGTATTAGCATAACAAAAATGGAAAATGAGAGAGTTAAAACATAAAATAACGGTTCTTTCCGAACAGATTGCCAATAAAATTGCCGCCGGTGAAGTGGTTGAAAGGCCGGCTTCGGTGGTTAAGGAATTAATTGAGAATTCGATTGATGCCAATGCAACGAATATTTCCATTTATATAAAACAGGGCGGCAAGAAACTCATACAGGTGGTGGATAACGGCGAAGGCATTAACGCCCTGGACCTGCCCTTAGCTTTTGAGCGGCATGCAACAAGCAAAATAAAAACCGATAAAGATTTAACAAAAATAGAAACATTAGGTTTTAGAGGCGAAGCCCTGCCTAGTATTGCTTCGGTTTCGCAAGTGGAGATTAAAAGCCGGACAAAAGAAGAAAATATGGGCAGTATTATTACAATAAATGGCGGTAAAGCCGGCGCACAGAAAAAAATAGCGGCAAATCCCGGCACAAGTATCGCGATCAAAAATATTTTTTTTAATACCCCGGCCAGAAGGCAGTTTCTGAGAACGGATAACAGCGAAAACCAACAAATTCTGATGATATTAAAACGCTTTTTCCTGGCTTATCCGAATATCGCATTTGATTTGTGGATTGATGATAAACAAATCTTTAATCTTAAGGAAACTGAAGTAAATATCAGGGTTCGGGAAGTCTTTGGCGATCAATTATACGAAGGTTTACTGCCGGTGTCGGCAAGTCTTGGCGGCATCGAATTGGCCGGATTTATCAGTCGTCCCGATGTGGTTCGAAAATCGCGGGGTAACCAGTATCTGTTCCTGAACGGCCGGCCCATAAATTCCAAATCGCTGAATCATGCGGTATTTCAGGCCTATGGTAATTTTATTTCTGCAGGCGAATTTCCTGTGTTCTGTTTATTCCTGGAAATGGATCCATCGCTTGTGGATGTTAATGTACATCCCACAAAAATGGAAGTCCGGTTTTCAAACGATCGCAGTATTTATTATTTCTTTATTAACAGTATTCAGAAAACCCTGAATAAAGAACAGGTAATTCCCGAGTTTAGTATGCATGCAGGCGGTGGGGAAGGCAGCGCCGTTCAAAAGGCATTTGATCTGCAGGAGAGGCCTAAAGAAATAATAAAAGAACTGATCAGTAAACGCAGTTCAATGGCCCGATACTCAGGAGGCGCACAATTAAGCCTGACCTATTTTGAATCCCAGCAGAAACAGGCAACGCCGACTAATCAGGGGCAAACTCCCGCTGAATTACCCGCTCTTCGGAAGGAAAGCAGCGTTAATTTCTGGCAGTTACACAAACGCTATATTATATCGGAAATTAAAAGCGGTATGGTGATTATCGATCAACATGTGGCGCATGAACGCATTCTTTTTGAGCGTATTTCCAAAGTATTAAATGAAAACACGACCGGCGCCGGCCAGAAATTACTTTTTCCCCATAAACTGACTCTGAATTATGAAGATTTTATGGTGTTCAGCGAAATTTATGAGGTATTAAATAAAATCGGTTTCAGTATTAAAGTGTTTTCCGGAAATACGGTTGTTATCGAAGCCATGCCTGCGGATGTGAAAGTGGGCAGGGAATCACAGATTTTATTGGATATCATCGATTATTATAGGAATCGCCCACTGACCCATTTTAATCATGCTGAAAAAGTAGCCGCGGCTTATGCCTGTAGAAATGCCGTAAAATCTGGCGATGAACTAAGCCCGGTAGAGATGCATAACCTGGTGGATCAGTTGTTTGCCTGCGAGACGCCCTTTTTCTGTCCTCACGGACGGCCGATAATTGTTACGATCGATCTGGAAGAATTAGACCGGAAATTCAAACGGATCAGTTGATGAAAAAGCAGGTTTTATTCATTGTAGGTCCCACTGCTTCCGGTAAAACGAATTTATCTCTGCAAATAGCGGAAAAGTATCCTGTGGAGCTTATATCCGCCGATTCCCGCCAGATTTATCGTTTTATGGATATTGGAACGGCCAAACCCGAAAAATCAATTTTAGAACGTTTTAGACATCATTTCGTGAATATTTTTAATCCCGACGAATATTACAGCGCCGGCAGATTCGGGAAAGAAGCCAGACATGTTATAGACGAAATTTTTAAAAAAAACAGAAATCCTTTGGTTGCGGGCGGCTCTGGATTTTATATCAAAGCGCTGATTGACGGCATTTTTGATGAGGACATTAAAGATGAGGAAATCCGGGATTTTCTTAACCATCGTTTAGAAAAGGAAGGTCTGCCGGTATTATTTAATGAACTGGCAGAAAAAGACACGGAATATGCTTCCCGGATAAGCGCTAATGATACACAGCGTATTCTGCGCAGCCTGGAAGTTATTTATCTGACCGGAAAACCATTTTCCGCGTGGCACAGGCAAAAGACGGAAGCGTTCCCCTATAAGCCTGTCATCATTGGTTTAGACGTTGAACGTAAGGTTTTGTACGAGCGAATTAACCGTCGGGTTGACGATATGATCCACAAGGGTTTGGTTGATGAAGCGCAGGCGATTTTGGATAAAGGTTATTCACTTAAGAATAACGCGTTGAATACGGTAGGCTATAAAGAAGTGATTGCATATCTAAATGGTGAAATATCTATGGAGGAAATGATCGAATTAATCAAACGCAATACGCGGCGATACGCCAAGCGGCAGATGACCTGGTTCCGGGCGGATAAACGGATTTTATGGCGCAAAGCGGATGATCCGCAGATTTGGGAGATTATCGGACAGAGTATGTCCTTAAAAATTTAAAGCGTATTGTTTTAATGATAAGAAACATTTTAAATTTTGTAATATTATTTTTTGCGGATTACATTTTGTAACAAGGTCTTTGAAAATAATTAACCTTAACGGTAAGCTATTTCGTATGACGATGTCAAAGATCCAGTGCCTGACAGAGCCGGTATGAACGACAATAAGGCCAATCCGGGGGAATACAGTATTAAGGATGCCTATGCAAGAACGGTGCGATAAATAAAAGGATGGATGTCATGAAAATTATAATAAGTATTTGTATATTTTTATCAGTTTTTTCATTGAATGGAACTGATATGGCTGATATTTCACAAGCTCAGGATAGTTGTAAGTTTAAAATAATTTTCTGGCATTGTCCGATGAGCGAATTTGAGAATATGCAAATACTGGAAGCAGATTCTCTGCTGAATACTTATGAACCATTTTATATTATTCAAGATAAATATATTTCCAAGTATTATTGGGATGAGCAGCTTCTTTTAGTTGATATGGGGAAGATATTTAAAGAAACAGGTGATAACTTACTACCTTTAGGTGATTGCAAATTTACTATGATACTTGAAAACAAAATAGTATATCACGGAATGTTTTTTACAATTGACTTAGCTGCAACTATCGATTATGCAGGTCCGGTGATAAAAGGATATAAAAGCTGTATTCCAAATCATTCTGTTCTTGCCCTAAAACCAACGTTATATCCGTTAAATGATATTTTCAGAGATTTTTCTAAGAAAGATAAAAAAGAGTTTCTAAAGTTGAATAAAGATTTATATGAATATTTCAAATCCACAGATCGTCTTTTTAAGGGGAAAATTGACTTGCGGAAAGTACTGGCGGAAGACTCTGAGTATATGATGATTAAAAACGCCCCCAAAGAACGTTAATTATATGTCATGCCTCAGTTAAATG
>RQOG01000015.1 GCA_003854985.1 Calditrichota bacterium | reverse complement strand
GGATCACCCCGGCCTGAAATATCCGCCATTGCGTCGATTGATGCCGACGGATTCCGGGAAAAATTACTTAAAATTACATCCCACACCGGAACCCATATGGATGCGCCGACCCATATGCTGGAAAACGGAAAATATTTATCCGATTTTCAACCGGTAGATTTTTTTGGAAGAGCGGTGTCAATACATTACGTACCCGAAAATGCAAAAGCGCTTGCGGATCATGTTAGACAACTCATTTCCGGGCGTCCGTATCTGAAGTACATTTTATTCAACACCGGCTGGGATCAATATTGGAAAACGGACAAATATTTCCGCGACTATCCGGTGATTCCCGTTGAATTGATTAAAATACTGGCTGAATCGAAGCTATGCGGCATAGGTATTGATGCGCCATCTGTTGATGAAATATCAAGCACTGATTATCAAAGGCATAATATTCTTTTCAATAGCGATAAAATAATTATCGAGAATATGACCAATCTAAATAAACCTGGTGATAAGGAATTCACGCTCTCATGTTTTCCATTGAATATTGAGCAGGCAGACGGTTCACCGGTTCGGGCGATTGGGATTATTGATGAATAAAGGGGATATTAAGTGCTAAAACGATGCGATTGGGTGCCGGTGCATGACGCGCTTTATGTCCGATATCATGATGAAGAATGGGGCGTGCCGGTTCATGAGGACCGGAAACTTTTTGAGTTTTTAGTCCTTGAAACTTTTCAGGCCGGATTAAGCTGGCGGACAGTACTTTATAAACGGGAGAATTTTCGTCGGGCTTTTGAGAACTTTATACCGGAAGTTGTCGCCCGGTATGATGCGGTTAAAATTAACAGTCTATGCAATGATCCGGGTATAATCAGAAACAGATTGAAAATTAATGCTGCGGTGGAAAATGCCAGGGCATTCCTGAAAATTCAGCATGAATTCGGCAGCTTCGACAAATATATATGGAATTATACGAATGGCAGGCCTGTTCAAAATACATTCAGAAAATTAAGCGAAATTCCTTCCACAACGCCGTTGTCTGATAAAATAAGTAAAGATCTGCGTATGCGCGGTTTTAAGTTTGTGGGCAGTACGGTTTGTTATGCCCATATGCAGGCCACGGGTATGGTGAATGATCATTTGATAGATTGTTTCCGGTATCAACAGGTGTCTGATGTATAGGAAAGTATTTATCAGCGGTGTTTCGGGGTTCATAGGCAGAACGCTCGGATCGTATTTATGTAATCGGAATTATACGGTTTATGGTTTATCCCGTGATCCGCAAAAAACAAGCGATGAAACAGATAAAAGGATTCAATTGTTGCCCTGGTTAGGCGACGATGAAAACTGGATACACGATATCGACCAAAGCTCCGTTTTTATCCATTTGGCGGGAAGTAATATTTCAACGCACCGTTGGTCGGATAGAATTAAAAATCAAATCCGATCCAGCCGGGTTCTGACCGGCAAATACCTGGTTCAGCTTTTTAAGCAGAATAATAAATATCCCGGTTTATTTCTTCAGGCTTCTGCAATTGGGTATTATGGGAATGTTTCCGAAGGCCTTGTTGATGAGTCGTCTCCCAAAGGAGCAGGCTTTTTAGCCGATACGTCTTCCGAATGGGAAAACAGCACGAAGGAATTGGAAAATGCCGGAATAAAAAGACACGTGCTTCGTATCGGTATGGTTCTTGGCCGGGATGGAGGCGCTCTTCCCAAACTGGTTTTACCGCAAAAATACTTTCTTGGCGCCTATTTCGGCTCGGGAAGTCAGGGCATATCCTGGATTCATCTTAACGATTTAGCGGGTGTCATCGGGCACTTGATTGAAAATGAAAGTGAATTAAGCATTTTTAACCTGACAGCGCCAAAACCGGTAAGCAACAAGAACTTTTGCAAAATAGTGGGGAAAGTTATAAAAAGGCCGTGTCTGTTTAAATTACCTGCTAAAATTTTAGAAATAATTTTAGGTGAAATGGGCCGTGAACTTATTTTAAATGGCGCTTTTGTTCACCCGCAGGCTGTTTTAAAAACCGGGTATGAATTTAAATATCCGGAATTATATGATGCGCTCAGCAATCTTCTGCTAAAATCTTAAATCGTTACGGTGGGGATGGGAATGATATCCAAGATAATTTCTGCGGCACTGATGGGAATTGATGCCTTTCCTGTCGAGGTGGAAACTCATATGGAAGGGAATATGCCGTTTTTTGGAATTGTAGGTTTGCCGGATAATGCCGTTAAGGAAAGCCGCGAACGCGTTGTAGCCGCACTTAAAAATTCGGGATTTAAGTTCATTTATCAGAGAAGAATTACAATAAACCTGGCGCCTGCGGATGTAAAAAAAGAAGGTTCCAGCTATGATTTGCCTATCGCCCTTGGCATATTGGCGGCGCAAGGTGATCTAAGCTTCAGCGCGTTGAGTGAATTTATTATCCTTGGGGAATTGGCCCTTGACGGATCGCTTCGTCCGATCCACGGCAGTTTGTCTATTGCCATCAAAGCAAAGGAATTGGGTTTTAAAGGATTGATTTTACCCTCTGAGAACGCCCGTGAAGCGGCAATGGGCGGTGCAGGCCTTGAGATATACGGGCTTTCGCATCTTACGGATGTGGTTAATTTTTTAAATGGAAGCGCAGTGTTTGAGCCGTATCATCTGGACATAAAACAGCTCTTTATCGAAGAGCAAAAATCAAACCTTGATTTTTCCGATGTGAAAGGGCAAGAACACGTAAAACGATCGCTGGAAGTAGCCGCGGCCGGCGGGCATAACCTTTTAATGATCGGACCTCCCGGATCGGGTAAAACAATGTTAGCCAAAAGGTTTCCTTTTATTTTACCACTGATGACCATCGAAGAAGCCATAGAAACAACAAAAATACATTCGGTAGCCGGGCTGATTAATGCCAATCATAGCCTGGTGGCCGTGCGTCCTTTCCGTTCGCCGCATCATACCATTTCGGACGCGGCTTTGGTAGGCGGAGGAAAATATCCCAGGCCGGGCGAGGTCAGCCTGGCACACCATGGCGTCCTGTTTCTTGATGAATTGCCCGAATTTAAAAAGAATGTGTTGGAGGTTATGCGTCAGCCTATGGAAGACGGCAATGTAACTATTTCACGGGCTATGTTTTCGCTTACCTATCCATCTAATTTTATGCTTTTAGCGGCGATGAATCCCTGTCCCTGCGGATATTTCGGCGACCCCAACCGGGCATGCAGTTGCAGTGTCAATCAGATATCAAAATATCGTTCCAGAATTTCCGGGCCGTTGTTAGACCGGATCGATATACACGTGGAGGTTCCGGCGGTCAATTTCAAGGAAATATCATCCGCCAGAAGCGGTGAATCCTCAAAAGTTATCCGGGAAAGAGTGATAAGGGCCAGGGAAATTCAACTAAACCGTTTTAAAGATGAAAAAGGTATATTCTGCAACGCCCATATGCAGCACAAACAAATAAGGAAATTTTGCGTTATCGATGAGGCCGGACAGGAGTTGTTAAAAACAGCCATGAACCGGCTTGGACTTTCGGCCAGAGCTTACGATCGGATATTAAAAGTATCGCGTACCATCGCGGATATTGAAGGCGGCGCACAAATTCTGCCTGCCCATCTGGCGGAAGCGATTCAGTATCGTAGTCTTGACCGGGAATTGTGGGCGGCTTGATTCATGTTGCATATATATCTGAAACAGAAGTTTAAAGAACAACAGATTTGGTTGAAAAATCTGAAAGATATGGTTAAATTTCCAAAATTCAATGAGATAAACTATTCAACAGGTGAGATGAGATGGCGAAAAAGAACGTCCAGACTTTAAAAAGTGTTACAATAAGATTTGCGGGTGATTCCGGAGACGGAATGCAGTTAACCGGTAGCCAGTTTACGAATGACACAGCCATATTGGGCTATGATTTGACCACACTACCCGATTATCCTGCAGAAATTAGAGCGCCTGCCGGCACGCTTTTTGGAGTATCCGGATTCCAGATTCAATTCAGCGGTCAACCGGTTCACACACCGGGCGATTCTCCGGATGTCCTGATTGCAATGAATCCAGCGGCGCTTAAAGTCAATTTAAAAATCCTAAAAGATAATGGAATAATAATCGTCAACAGGGACGCTTTTCAGGCCAGAAATCTGGAATTAGCCGGGTATAAAAGTAATCCGCTGGAAGATGAATCGTTGACAGGATTCCAGGTTTTTCCTGTAGATATAACTACCCTTACCAAGGAAGCGCTTAAGGATAGCAGTCTTTCCGTCAAGGAAAAAGACAGGGCTAAAAACTTTTTTGCACTGGGTATATTATACTGGTTATTCACCCGTTCCATGGATTCCACCATGGAATGGATTAAGCAGAAATTCAAGAATGACCCGGAATATATGGACGCTAATATAAAAGCTTTAAACGCGGGCTATTCCTATGCTTTATCCACAGAACTTTTCGCAACTTCTTTTCATGTCGAAAAAGCACAGAAAAAGCCCGGTAAATACAGAAATGTCACCGGAAACGAAGCCCTAACACTCGGATTGATTACAGCGGCAAAAAAGGCTGATAAAGAACTGTTTTTGGGAAGTTATCCGATTACGCCGGCCAGTGAAATATTACATGAATTATCAAAGTATAAGAACTATAATGTTAAAACTTTTCAGGCGGAAGATGAAATCGCAGGCATCGGTGCGGCGGTTGGCGCATCTTATGCCGGCGCCTTTGGAGCCACTACGACTTCCGGTCCCGGAATGGCCTTAAAAACCGAATTTATGGGTTTAGCCATTATACTGGAAATACCTTTGATTATTATAAATGTTCAGAGAGGGGGACCGAGCACCGGTTTACCTACGAAAACGGAGCAGGCGGACTTATTGCAGGCGGTTTATGGCCGGAACGGGGAAGCTCCAATGCCTGTTATTGCCGCATCCAGTCCTGCCGATTGTTTCCAGACGGTTTTTGAAGCGGCCCAGGTTGCTTTTAAATATACAACGCCGATTATTGTTCTTTCCGATGGTTATCTGGCAAATGGAAGTGAACCCTGGTGGATACCGCCTATTGATTCATTACCGGAGATAAAAGTTGAATATGCAAAAGACCCTGATTCATTTAAACCTTACAAGCGAAATCCTGAGACCTTGGCCAGAATGCTTGCCTTGCCCGGTACACCAGGACTTGAGCATCACGTCGGCGGATTGGAAAAAAATGAATCCGGGAATGTTAGTTATGATTCTGAAAATCATGATCTGATGATTCGTTTGCGCGCAGAAAAAATAAAGCGAATAAATGATTTTGTAAAAATGCCTGAGCTGGTTGGACCCGAAAAAGGGGATCTGCTTGTTGTTAGCTGGGGCAGTACATATGGTGTAGTCAGAACGGCAATAGAACAACTTTTGGATGAGAATAAAAGTGTAGCCGGGTATCATCTGCGATGGATTAATCCGCTTCCAAAAAAATTAGGTGAGATTATCCATAATTATAAAAATGTCCTGGTACCGGAAATCAACTTAGGACAATTGATTAAAATTCTGCGTTCGGAATATTTAGTGGACGCTAAAGGATTTAATAAAGTAAGAGGTCTGCCACTGAACATAAAGGAACTCAGACAGGCCATTTTAGATATTTTGAAAGGATAGATTAATGTCTTTAGATCCAAATTCTTTAATAGATGAACAAAAACTAAATGTTAATCCTGAAAACTATTCTTCGGACCAGGAAGCACGGTGGTGTCCCGGCTGCGGAGATTATTCAATACTGGCGCAGATGAAAAAAGTATTGCCACAACTTGGTATTCCAAGGGAAAAATTTGTATTTGTCTCCGGTATTGGTTGTTCAAGCCGTTTTCCTTATTATCTTAATACCTATGGCGTACATGGCATACACGGAAGGGCGCCGGCGATCGCGTCGGGAATTAAAATTGCAAACCCGGATTTATCTGTGTTTGTGATTACAGGTGATGGCGATGCGCTGAGTATCGGGGGGAACCATTTTATTCATATATGCCGCAGAAACATCGATATTACGGTTATTCTGTTTAACAATAAAATTTACGGATTGACAAAGGGACAATATTCACCTACTTCCAACAAGGGAATGATCAGCAAATCTTCTCCCTATGGAACGATAGAAAACCCATTTGTCCCGGTTGAAGTAGCCCTGGCTGCCGGCGCAACATTTGTAGCGCGGACAATAGACAGAGAGCCGAAGCATATGGTTGAAATGTTAACCAGGGCTGCCAGGCATAAAGGGACATCCTTTGTGGAAGTATATCAGAATTGTCCGATTTTTAATGACGGTGTTTATAGCGAATTAACCGATCCTAAAACCAAAAAAGATAAACTGCTGATCATGGAAGACGGTAAACCTTATATTTTCGGTCAGGATAATAATAAGGCGCTGAACTGGAATTGCAATAATTTTGAAGTTATGGATGTTGATGCAAATACAGATCTTGATAATCTGATAAAACACGAAGAACATGCCGGCAGGGCGGCATTGGAATTTATGCTTGTGAGCATGACAATAAATCCTGATCTGCCTACGCCAATCGGCATATTCAGGGATATTAAGATGGACACTTATGAAGACCTCCTGATCAAACAAATTAATGACGTTAAAGCGCTTAAAGGTGAAGGCAGTCTCGAACAATTATTTAATTCCGGAAATACCTGGATGGTTAACGGAAAATAATTTTGATCAAAAGGCTTTATTTTTATTGCCTATTTTTTAAACATTTCTTTCAAAATACCGATATTAAAAGTCATGTTGGCGGATGATTATATAAACAAGGATGACTTTTGAATATACATTCTTCTGAATCACATGCTAAAATCTTAGTGATCGACGATGCTCCGGAGAATATTGAACTGATCAAACAAATTCTTGCGGATATGAAATATGATATATACAGCGCCTTCAATGGAGAAGAAGGCCTTGAAAAAATCCATCGCGTATCTCCCGATTTAATCCTTCTTGACGTCGTTATGCCGGGAATCAGCGGATTTGAAGTTGCAAAACGGGCAAAAGAAAACATAGAATCCCGTTTAATTCCGATAATTATGATTACAGCTCTGGAAAGCAGGGAAGATCGGATAAAAGGTCTGGAAGCAGGCGTCGATGATTTTATCAATAAGCCTGTAAACATTTTTGAACTTCGCGCCAGAATAAGTAATCTCCTGAAACTGCGGGAATATGTGAATGAACTTGAACATGCGGAACAGGTTATTTTTAGTTTAGCCCGCGCCGTTGAGGCGAAAGATAAATATACGGAAGGTCATTGTGAGCGGCTTTCTACCATAGCAGAGAGATTAGGAGGCAGATTAGGCCTCGGACAGGAAGATCTGATCATACTAAAACGCGGAGGTATTCTACACGATATCGGAAAAATTGCCATTCACGAATCCATATTATTAAAAAACGGGCCTTTAACGAAACAGGAAATGGAGGTTATTAAAACACATCCTGAGATGGGCGAGAATATTTGCGCTCCGTTAAAAACACTCAGGCCTGTTTTACCAACGATCAGATATCATCAGGAAAGATTTAATGGAAGCGGATATCCCGAAGGTTTAGTCGGAGAACAAATCCCTATCCATGCCAGAATCATTGGTGTTGTGGATTGTTATGATGCACTAACGACTAAAAGACCTTACAGAGATGCCCTTGACCCGGAGGAAGCCTTAAGAATTATTCATCAGGAAACAGAAGAAGGGTTGTGGGATCCGGAAATCGTGGAAGAGCTTACGAGAATGGTACATGAAGAAAAGGAAAGTCTGCCCGTATAGAATATTGCTGTTCATAAATCTTTCCTAATCACTTGTTTTTGTCATATCGTAATTTTATATCCTAAAATCATTATTTCGGGAATTATCAGTCCGTAGCTTCATAAAAATATAGTTATAGACGCATTGGTTATTCATATTGATTATTAATCAACGCAGCGCGTAATCCTTATTTTTCTCTTTTGAAAAAATCACCATTAATATATAGTTTTTATATAAATGCCCACATAACCCCGATGATATAACCTGACGAATTCGGGTTGATAATCAGCAGTATTATTGAAAATAAACCTGATTTCTACTATCAGGATATTAGTCGAATCATGGATATAGATATGTTTTTGCAATTACTTGTATTCAAATTTAAAATTGAGTATTTTCATCAAAATTTAAATAATCATCGGGGTAATTTACTTGCGGATTTTGAGTATTTTTTTCTGGATAATTGTTGGTGCGGTTATCCTATGGTTTTTTAAGCTTAACCTGGATCAGGAAGTTAATCTTCATTTGATATTCAAGGAATTTGCAGCGGTCAATTTAGCGACGATCATCTTTTTTTCGCTTTTTGTCGGAGTAATTCTTGGCGCGGTATTTATGGCAATACAGTATTTTAAAGCCAAAGCGCAGGTTTCTGAATTGAAGAAAGAAGTAAAAGATATAAAACAACAGATTGAAAAAACAGATAATTCACAAATAGACTATTCGAATTCCATTACTGACGAAGCCGATAAGACTGAGGAAGAATGATACCGTATCAAAATAAGAAATCCTTAGGGATAGCTGTATTTGTATTTTCCTTTATGCTTCTGTTTGTCCCGGCTGGTATCTTTGGCCAGAATGCTGATGTTTTATATAATCTTTACATTGATAATGACTTTAATGGTTTAAAAAAAGAGCTGGATAAGTATATTAACCTGCCCGAAGATCATCCGGATTTGAGATTTTACCGCGCTGTATTTTATGCCGATGGAGAAGCGGCGCAAAGGGTATATCAGATGGTTTTCGAAAGTTCTGACGCCAGATTAAAACTTTTAGCGGCCGAACGGTTATATAAATATTTCTATGCAAAAGGTTATTATGTAAATGCGGAAAAGTACCAAAAATATGTTGCTGAACATGAGATAATCCGCACCGAATATTCAAAAAGTCAAACACCCGATGAGCCTGTAACCGATATGCCCCGGATCCCTGTGGCCGATCCGATTAAACAACCGCTTCATTTTGTACAGGTTGGCGCCTTTGGAATTCAGGATAATGCCAATGAATTAACCAAAATGCTGGCTACACAGAATATTGATGCAAAGATTGTTAAACGTAAATTTGGCGAAACAGAGCTTTATTGTGTCTGGATTCCGGGTAAAGCTTCATTCGAAGAAACCTTGGATTATGCAAATAAAATTAAAATTAAATACGATTTAAACTTCCGTATCATTAAGGAGTAATGCCGTTATGGATGTAAATGAACTTAAACTCATTCCACTGTTTTCGGAAATGCGTGAAGAAGATTTACAGGAAATCATAAACATGTCTGTTCGCCAGGTTTACAAAAAGGATAACATGGTTCTGATTGAAGAAGAAATCGGTTCTACCATGTTTATCATACTTAGCGGCCGCGTGAAGATTTCCCGCATCAGCGATGAAGGGCGGGAAGTTATCTTATCCATTTTGGTTGACGGTGATTTTTTTGGGGAAATGGCCATTCTGGACGGACAGACAAGAAGCGCCAATGCCTTTACGCTTGAAGATACGGAAATGATGATAATCCGGCGTGAAAACTTTTTACAGATACTACATGATCATCCACAGGTTGCGATTAACCTTTTAAAGGAACTCGCCCACCGGTTAAGAAGAAGCGATTCTCAAATTAAAAGTTTGTCTTTACAAAATGCTATGGGCAAAGTTGCTTCAACCCTTTTAAGAATAGCCGATGATTCCGGTATTATCAAACAGGGAAGAGTGGAAATAGCCCATCTTCCACCACAGCAGGATTTGGCGAATATGGCCGGAACGAGCCGGGAAACAATATCAAGAGTCATTAAATCGCTTAGTCAGCTTGGCTATGTGAAAAAAGAGGGCAGTAAATTAATTATTGTTGATTATGATAGGTTTCGACAGGATTTTTCATAATATTCCATGCATCAACAGTTTACGAATATTACTCTGATTTCAAATAATTCTCAAAGAGTTAAACAATTCGGTGAATTATTAAGAGGCTCGAATAATAAAGTCAAACCTTATTCTTTCGATGAAGCGTTACAAAAAGCCTTGTTTGACGAACGGCAGGATCTTGTTGTCCTTGACTGCCCGAGTTCTCCGGATTTCGATTACCGTCAGCTTGATCCTATGAGAAATCAGCAGGCGTTAAAACATGTGCCCTTTATTTTTATTCTAAATGCAAAACAGGATACGCTGAAAAAACAGATTTATCACAATCCTCAAAATAAAATTCTGATCGATCCGATTGATAAGTTTTCATTTGTCTCTTCTATCACCAATGCAATCTATACCAGCCAGTTGGAAAGAAGATTACTGCTCTATAAGGAGCTTGTAGAAGGTGAAAAAAAATTAATCTCCAATATGGACCAACTGCTGGAGCTTAACCGTTTGCAGCAGTTTTCCGATCAAAAACAAATATTTGATTTTATCAAAGGCGAATATTGCAGAAAATTAGAGCTTACCCTGGCGGTCGAATCGGTATTCTATCTTTCCTTTTATCCGGATCGTTACCTGATTGATTTCACCATCGATGAGAATCAAAAGCATGTTTCAGACGATAAGCGGCAGATTCAGGTTAAAGATTCTATTATCTGGCAACAGCTTTTGGAAAATTTTCCTTATATTTTTGAAGCGGATTCACTTTCGGATCCTTTTATTCAAAAACTTGAAGAAGCTTTGGGATTCAATATTGCCGGCCTGCTTTTTGTTCCCATTTCTATTTTGCATGAGGTTAAGGGTGCGGTTATCCTCGTTAATAAGCTCTATCGCAATGAATTCACGGAAAACGACCTGGCTTTCACCTTAATATCCAGCCAGAAAATTGTTTACCATCTGGAGTATTTATACCTAAGGTCTGATAAAAATGAACAAATTTCCGTTCAGTCTCCTCAATCTGCGGAAAGAAGCCAGATGATCAATGAATGGAAACTTTTTAAACACATCATGAATTCGGTTTATTTTGGAGCGATTGTTTTCAATGAAGATTTCCAGATTCGCTATATGAATAAAGCCGCCCGAGAAATACTGCAAATTTCTGCCGAACCGGAGCAGGTTCTGTCTTTAAGCGATACCATGAGCGAATATGAATTTAATCAGATGAAAGAAAAATTAGCGGATGCTGAAAGCGGTCTGCCACTTGTCCGTCAGGAATTGCATATAAAAGGTAAAGAAAATGAGGAAGATTATTATATAGGGTATTCGATCTATCCATTCAATATCGACAGCGAAGCCAAACAGTATACTTTGATTTTTTCGGAAATATCCCAGACTAAACGTATTCAGGCGGAAATTATACGAATGGACAGGATGGCTTCGCTTGGCATTCTCAGCGCCGGCATCGCTCACGAAATCAGAAATCCGTTAGCCGGGATTAAGGCTATGGCTCAGACTCTCGAGGAGGATCTGGAAGAAGGATCGGCGCATTCCGAATATGTTGAAAGAATTTTACGGCAGGTCAATCGTCTGGATGAATTGTTAAAAGCCTTTTTCTCTTATACCAATCCGCATCGTCCCGAACCCAAACCGATGCAAGTCCATAAAATCATCAAAAATGTTATGCCTCTTTTTGAACGGCGGATAAAGTATGAAGATATTGTTATCGAGCAAAGCTATGCCCAGGATTTATACGAGATATTTGTCGATGAAAACCAGATTGAGCAGGTCTTTATTAATTTTTTTCTAAATGCTTTTGATGCTGTCGGCAAATCAGGAAAGATAGAGATTACCGCAAAAAATGCTCACCGGCCTCAACCCATTGTTGACCGCCGGAATAAACTGTCGGCTCCGCTTTCAAACCGTTATATACGTATTTCTATAAAAGATTCCGGCGTGGGAATTCCTCCCGGTGTAAAGGAAAAGATTTTCGATCCGTTTTTTACAACAAAATCGAACGGCACCGGTCTCGGATTATCCATTGTCTACCAGATTATCCGCGAGCATGGCGGACAGGTAGAAGTGTATTCGGAAATGGGCAGAGGAACGGAATTTGTGGTTTTACTGCCGGCCTATGTAAATCCTTTTGAGTCTGCAGAATTTGTGGAGCCAACGGATTCCTGATGTCAATTTCTTAAAAAACAGCTTTACTTAAAAAGTACAATTAAGTAACTTCTTTCTTTAACTGTTTAACTGAAAACAAACAGAGGAGAAGGTATGGATCATCAATCATCTGGTAAGGGATTGCCCGAAAATGCCTATCGTCAGCTTAAAGAAGGAGAAGTTTATCAACCGGTCGTACCCAACGATTTGCCTTTGCCTGAGGCTACGGGATACTCTGTATTCTGGGGTTTGATATATGCAGTGATATTTTCGGCCGCCGCGGCTTTTCTCGGATTAAAAATCGGACAGGTTTTTGAAGCTGCAATACCTATTGCAATTTTAGCCGTCGGTTTATCCTCGCTGATGCAGAGGAAAAAAGCGTTATCTGAAAATGTGATTATTCAGTCCATCGGCGCCAGTTCCGGGGTTATCGTAGCCGGAGCCATTTTTACCATACCGGGTTTATATATTTTAAATATCGAAGCTTCTTTTATCCAGGTATTTTTATCATCACTTTTTGGCGGTTTTCTGGGAATTTTGTTCCTGATCCCATTCCGCCGGTATTTTGTAAAGGATATGCATGGTGAATTTCCTTTTCCGGAAGCTACGGCTACCACCGAGGTGCTTGTTGCCGGTGAAGCTGGCGGTAAACAGGCACGCATACTTATGAAAGCCCTTTTGGTAGGCGGATTATATGATTTTGCCGTTTCGGGATTAGGTCTTTGGAAAGAAGTGGTTTCATCCTCCGTATTCGGCTGGGGCCAAAAAATGATTGATGCAGCGAGACTGGAATTGCGCGTTAATATTGGCGCTGCCGTAATGGGACTTGGGTATATTGTCGGATTAAAATATGCCCTGATCATTGCCTGCGGCTCGTTTTTGGCCTGGTGGGTCATTTTACCGGCGATTTACTATATCGGCCAGTTTAACCCGGAACCGCTTCTAAATGCGGTTTTTTTTTTCAAGCAGAAGACGGCATACGATATTTTTAGTAATTATGTTCGTCATATCGGAATCGGAGGCATTGCTATGGCGGGCTTAATAGGTATAATTAAATCAAGAAAAATAATAGTCGGCGCTTTTAAGTTAGCGGTTCAGGAAATTACCGGAAAGGGTGAAAATGAATCCCGGAAAGTTGAAAGAACTCAGACCGATATTAAAATGAAAAATGTAACGGTTCTTATCGTCAGCACCTTGTTGGGCGTTTTTGTATTTTTCCTGCTGTTAGTTGTAAACGGTAATATGATTTATGCCCTGACCGGTCTGGCCATAGTAACCGTAATAGCATTCCTTTTCACGACGGTGGCGGCCAGAGCTATAGCTATTGTCGGTACGAATCCCGTATCCGGAATGACTTTGATGACGCTGATTATAGCCTCTGTAATTCTGGTAGCCATCGGATTAAAAGGAAATGATGGTATTTTGGCCGCTTTGATTATCGGCGGCGTTGTCTGCACTGCGCTTTCCATGGCCGGTGGTTTTATTACCGACTTAAAAATAGGCTACTGGCTTGGCACGACTCCGAGAACCCAGGAACGTTATAAATTTTTAGGTACATTGCTTGCCGCCGCTACCGTCGGTATTGTTATCTTTGTTCTTAATGAAACCTTTGGATTTGGCCCCGGAGGCCTGGAAGCGCCTCAGGCTTCAGCTATGGCCGCAGTACTCGAACCACTGATGACAGGGCAGCCTGCGCCATGGCTCCTGTATATTGCGGGCATTTTTCTGGCGGTTATTCTTGAATTTATAGGTATACCCCCTCTGGCTTTTGCGCTGGGTATGTATTTGCCGTTACATCTCAATACGCCAATTCTGGCCGGAGGCCTCATTGCGCATTTTGTTGCCAGGAGTACGAATGATGAAAAACTAAGAACAGCGCGGAAAGAAAGAGGCACCTTAATTGCTTCCGGTTTTATTGCCGGTGGGGCGATTATGGGGGCTCTGGCGGCGTTTATTGTTTATTTTGGGCAGAATATTTCAGGAAATTCGGACTGGACTTTAATGACGGCCATCGGTACCGAGCACTGGGCCGACGCCACAGGAGGCGAAATATTGGGATTTATCATGTTTGCCATTCTGCTGGCCTACATGTACTGGGATTCCAAAAAAGCGGAATCGATGTCTGAATAATACAATTATATGATAAAGCCCGGTACGATAAAAAAACGCCGGGCTTTAATTTTTAATTGTATGAGACATTTTAATGTTTTTAATCTGCAAAAGTTTTATTAATTTCAGCCGAAGATGAATTCAAAACATTCCAAATAATATTTAATGTTCGGGGCAGAAAATGTTAGCAGGCAGAAAACATCGTACTTTTGATTTACAGGCCAGACTGGCAAAAGAGCGTAATACAGAAAAACCCCGGATTGAATTTGACCGTCTTCCGCGCAGAAAGGTAAAACCGATGTGGTGGAGCTTTATTATTTTTGCCCTTGTTATAATCGTTTATTTCTATTTAAGAGGATTTTAATCTGATTTGGAGGTTTCTTCATGATACAGGTAAGTAAAATACTTCAGCAGGTGCCGATCTTTAAATCTTTAAGCAAGGAAAGCATCGATTTTATTGTAGAAAGATTGAAGTTCAAGACTTTTGACGAAGAAGAAACCATTTGTAAAATCGGGGATCCCGGCGATGAAATGTTTATTATCATTACCGGCGAGGTGAAAATTGTTATATACAGCGATGACGCCAAACATGAACAGGTGGTGGCCAAACTTGGTTCGGGCAATTACTTTGGAGAAATGGCCTTATTAACCGGAGAAACCCGGTCGGCTTCGGTGATCACTACGGAAAAAAGCGAAATGTTTGTGCTTCATAAAAACGATTTTGACGTGATCCTGGATAAATATCCGGCCATATCCCTTAGCCTGGGAAAAATTGTAAGCCAGCGTCTGCGTGATACGCTGAAAAAAGCCACACAAATGCCCAAAACTGATAAAATAGAAGCGGCTGCAGACGGACCGGCAGGAAATCTGAAGGATATTTCCCTGGTTGATCTGATCAGTTTCTGCGAATCAAATTCTGTAAGCGGAACCATGGAAATCGTCAAAGGAAACGAAAAAGGCTATTTTGAACTGCAGAGCGGACAGATTCAATTGGTCAAAATGAATGATCTCAAAGATGATCAGGCACTGGATCAGATGTTAACCTGGCAGGAAGGCGATTTCAAAATACACGTCCGTCCTTTGCGTTTGCAGAAGCAGGCTTCTGAGGCCGCAAAGAAAAGGCTGTTAGTCGTAAATAATTCTCTGGTTGTCCGGAAAGTCATCGAAAGGGCTTTTACAGGCATGGGTTACGATGTAAGTTCTGCGCCTAATATCAGTGAAGCGCTTCAACAAATTCAAAAAGCAAAGCCGGATGTAATTATCGCAGATATAAAGCTGCCCGATGGCACTGGCGCCCAATTTCTGGAAAGTGTGAGAACATCACATAGTATCCCATTTATATTCCTGACGGATGATTCGGCAGATGAACAATTTCAGGCACTTTTAGACCAGAAAGGTCATGCGCAGATGACAAAGACCCATGAGGTAAGCGAAATAGTAAAATTAGTGGAACGGTTGTGGTAATATGGCTGGCAGATCAGTTGATAATCTAAAGAAGGTACCTCTTTTTACAAATATCTCTATTGGCGAGTTGGAATTAATTGCCGAAAAGCTCGAGCCTGTTTCTTTTAAGCTTAATGATATTATCATCAAAGAAGGTGATGCGGGAAATTGTCTGTATATCATTAACAGGGGAGAGGTCACTGTTTCAGCCACCGTGCCGGAAGAAAATGAGGAAATTATTCTTACCCGTTTATACGAAGGCGATTATTTCGGTGAAATGGCTTTAATTACCGGCGAACCAAGGTCTGCCACTGTGCGCGCTTCCACCGATGTAAATTTATGGAAACTGGATAAAACCGATTTCGATAATCTGATCATGCATAATCCGGAAATAACCTTGTCGTTAACTCATATGCTTTCCCAGCGGCTTAAAGATTCCAATCGTAAAATCGAACAGCGTGAAAGATTTTTTAAAAGCCAGATAACTCCCAAAGGGCAGATTGATGAGATCGGTGTTTTTAATTTATTAAAGTATGTCGAAGAAAACTCCCTGACCGGCCGCCTTTATTTGATGAAGGATGATAAAAAGGCTTTATTTTATTATGAAAAGGGCCAGCTTTCCCGTCTGGATTATCAGGGTAAAGATGAGGATGACGCCCTGGATGAGCTTTTACAATGGGAAACCGGCAGTTTTAAAATTGAACCGAAAATATATGAAATTATGGATCAGATACAGTCTGTGCCGGCCCATAAAAAAATTCAGCCCGCTAAATTGTTCGATAAATATCTGACCGAAAAATTTATGGAATTTATCAAAATTGCCGGTGCCAGGAATATACAAATTGCCTTAAACAGATCTTCCCATAAATTTGAGCCCTATTTTAAAGTGTCAAAAGGAATAAGAATTCAGATTGCGCCGTCACTGGTGATAAAAATGAATCTGTCTGAAGAATGGACCGATAAGCATACTTTATATATTGCCGTATTAATGCGGGATATTGTTCGTAGTCTGGAGCGGGATGTCGTCGGTCTGGATTTGTGGTCACCGCGTTCCTCGCTTCCTTTATATGATTCCGCGCTCAAGGATATCCAGTTTTATGATTACTATGAACAGGCGGTTGATTTTATCAGGGATTAACGCCTCCTAATTTGGCTGCCAGCAGGTTGAACGCTTCCTGCGGTGAATTAACAAAATGCAGTAGTTCAATATCAGCTCTGGATACCGTACCCCATCTGACCAAAGCTTCGAAATCAATCACGTCTTTCCAGTAATCCTGGCCAAATACTAAAATAGGCATGAATTTAGTGATCTTTTTGGTCTGGATCAGGGTTAAGATTTCCATTAACTCATCCAGCGTTCCGAAACCACCCGGAAAAATGATCAGGGCTTTGGCCAGGTAAGCAAACCAGTATTTTCTCATAAAGAAGTAATGAAACTCAAACATCAGTTCTTCGGAAATATAGGGATTAGGATGCTGCTCCAGGGGAATTGAAATATTTAATCCTATGGATTTACCTCCGGCAAGTTCCGCACCCTGGTTTGCCGCCTGCATAATACCCGGACCACCGCCGGAGCAGATATAATGAGACTGATGACCGTTTTCATCCGCTCTTTCCATAGCCCATTTGGTTAACAGTCTGGATAATTCAACGGCATCTTCATAGTATTTTGAAAGCCGGACCTGTAACCTGGCAGCGTCAAGTTCATCCCGGTAATCTTTAGCGGGATTTTCTTTTGATTTTTTCAGGACTTCGTTTAGAATTTTATTTGATTCCGCATCGGATTTAATTCGGGCCGAGCCGAAAAAGACAATAGTGGATTCTATTTTTAATCTTTTAAACCGATCATAAGGTTCGAGAAATTCAGCCAGAATCCGCACAGGTCTGGCAGCGCCGCTGTTTAGAAAGTCAATGTTTTTATAGGCTTTGGGGGCTTTGGGTTTAATTTTCATTTTTGCTCCGGTATTTCTGCCGCTTACTTCTTATAACTGTTAGTTCCGATGGCAATATAACCATTTTCTGAATATTGCGAAAACGAATATTATCTGAATACTGATAAAAATGAAAATAAAAAAAGGGCTGAGAAAATGCAGCCCTTTTTTATTCTTTAGTCTATGTATGGATTTGCATTACGCTCATCAAGAGAGACGGGCAGGTATTGCCATGTTCCCGCAGGCAAATGCCAGATATTGAAACGTCTTTGATCCACAAGCCGTGCGCCGGTGCACATCAATTCTATATCGCGTTCCCGAATGATGGTATTCATATCGGCATCGTTCAGAGGATCAATGCCATCATGGCTTTTCCGGTTTTCATTAATCAAAGTTAAAGCGGTCCCGGGATCGCTGTTTCGGATGGCCATTTCGGCAAGCATTAAATTATTTTCCTGCCAGGTCATGTAGGGAATGGGCGAATTACGGTCCGGGTATTTATCCTGGAACCAATAGATATTCCCGTCCCAGCCTTGCCGTCCGAAAACTTCAATTCTTGTTTCGGTACTGTCAGCCTCAAGATAATCAATGAACCGGTTATCCAGCGCGAACTGAGTTCTTCCGGCGCCGCTGTAAAAAAACCAGGCATGGGCATTTTCATTATGAAACAATGCTTCAAATGGCGCATCGCCGGGAATTAATCCGGCGGCTGCATAAGGCTGCACATTGGAATAATCATTGGTATAATCGGCCTGATAAAGGTAGGCTCTGGCTATAAGAGAATTGCATAATCTGATCTCATAACCGGAACTTGCATAGTTCATTGCTTTATTGAAACGGAAAATAGCGCTGTCGTATAAAGCCGACGAGGTAATAAACGGTCCCGAATTTACAGGACTACCGCCCTGGTCTTCAGTGAGTCCGAAAATATCCGCATACATTGTACGGGCGATACCTCCGTATAAATAACCGGTATATAGGGCGGTATACATCAAACTGGTATCGGTAATTGTAATAGACTGTGTCCTTCTGATCAGATCATCGGCATAAAACCTGGCTTCACCAAGATAATCATAAGCATTGGAACAGGAAGAATTATCCGCCAGAATATCGCCTCGATCAATATCATAAAAAGTATCATAACTGGCTCCCTGGATATCATATGAAAAAAATAACTCATCCGATAAGCCGCTGGCTAATACGCCTAACTGATCGTATGATGTGGCGAACCGTTGTTGAACACCGCGAATTAGAAAATTTAATTCTACCTGATCGTTAAGATCTTCATCTTTAGCCTGATCAATATACGGGTCTGTATTTTGCACCCAGTCTTTGCAGGAAAAAAAGAATGATAATAATAATAATGATATAAGAAATCTGATAATTTTAATCATAGGAATCTCCTTTCTCTATAAACCAATTGATACGTAAATATTGTAGGTGGTTGGGTTTTGCAGCGTTAAGAAATCCACGCCCCGCGTCAGACTCCTCGAGCCATCGGCATTAACCTCCGGATCCGGACCGCTGTAAACGGTCGACATCCAGAAATTTCTTGCAGAGACTCCAATAATCAAACTGGAAACATATTTAAAATTCAGATTATTTTTTATTAAATCCTTGAAATTATAATACAGACTTATCTCCCGAAGTTTGAAAAAATCGGCGTCCTCAATAAAATTGCCGGGATAACGCGTATCTAACTTTGCAAATTTATTTGAGATATCCCGATATTCAGCCTGGTTATAATTGGCGCCTCCCGGCTCATTATCCGGGTTTGTTAAATAGTCATAATAACCGTTATATTCAGGATCATTTCCAAAATCAATAGCATATTGTCTTGTATTATTATATACTTTTAATCCTAAAGCCCAATCGCCTAATGCATAAAAATTAAAATTTTTCAAAAATCTCACATTTAGCATAAACGAACCGCTGTAATCCGGATAAGGATTGCCCAAAGAAACACGGTTTTCAGTTACATCAGTGCCGATAAAATAACCATCATCATCAAACAACGCGCCTCTGGAAACCTGAGCGTAGAATTCATGTTTGGCTAATCCTTCCTTGTATACGTTTATTCCATAGCTATCATAGATGTCCGGCGAATCGCCAATATCGGTTACCTCATTTTTCTGGAAATTATTAATCAGGCTCATATCAACCTGATAATCGGATGTTTTTAGCGGAGTAGCTTTGAGAAGGGATTCCATTCCCCATCCTTCAACGCCGCCAACGTTAAAAGGCATGCGCGATACGGTTAAACCTGTAGTTGGAGGGAGTTGAAAGGGGATGATCGAATTTTCCGCATAATTCTGATAATAGGTAAACTCGATGGAATAATTCGTCAAAAATTCAGCTTCAAAACCTAATTCCACTTCCTTAATTCGTTCGGCTTTCAGATCGGGATTTCCAATACTATTTAAAACAGCGCCGCCTCCATATCCACCGATTTCACTGGTCCACACAAACTTTACAATATCCAACGGGTCAGGCAATTGGCCGCTTTCCCCGTATGCCATGCGTAGTTTGAATAAATTTAACACGTCTGATGGGAACCAGGAATAACGATCCATTCTGACCGCCAGGCTGGCCTTTGGATAAAAAATACTGCCGGCTTTATCCGCGATGGCAGTTGCAAAGTCCTGTCGGATACCCAATGTTAAAAAATACTGGTTAATATACGACATGGAATGCTCGGCAAATAAACCTCCTTTCCTGGTATGTTCTAAAAACTCGCCTTTACCAAGCACCTCCAATCCTGCGCCAATATCGGTTATCAGCGTGGAACTGAATCCTGTGGATTCCAGATTTCTCGTATGCACGGTTCTGTCAAAAAGCTGGGCGCCTGCAACGGTATTTGCCTGTAAACCTTTAAAAATATCATATTTATAACGGGCATTAAAATCGTATGTATATTGTGAATTCTTCCTGAGCCAGAATAATCGGTCGCCTTCAATTATGCCAACGCCGCTGTAATCGTAATTGGAAGGATAGGTTTTGTTTTCTTCGTAATCGGAAATATCAAGACCGATGCTGGCGGTTAACTCCAGATTCTTAACCGGATTGTAGACGATGCTGGAATTTCCGATAAAACGATTCACTTTATGCACGTCCGTGAGTTTCTCAATGGCCAGGCTGTCCGTCATAAAATATTTATATTCTCCATTGATGGCGAAAAGAACATTGCCCATATGACCTAAAATATTATTATCACCCTGGGGGCGTGAAATCTCATTTAAAATATAGTTGCCTCCAAAACGAAAGGTAACGTTATCATACGCAAACACATCAATATTGGCGCGAACAGAAGTCCTTTCCAAACTATTGTTATTCAAAATGCCTTCCTCATTTCTTTTATCAAATGAAGCAAAATACCGTATCGTATTATTACCGCCGGCTGCGCTTAGCGAATGCTGATTGATACCGCCGTCGACATAAGCATCGTTCATATCATCGGCGGTATAGTAACGGGATTTGGAGTATTTGTGGGAAGGGGTGTTAATACCTGTTAAATATTTATAATTAAGACTGATACCTCCTTCAGTTCCTGACGCTAATTTTCCCTTTTTTGTTGTTATAATAACCACACCATTAGAACCGTCCGTTCCATAGCTCGCAGCGCCTGCCGATCCCTTTAATACTTCTATATTTTCAATATCTTCAGGGTTAATGTCGGCCAGTGTGCTGTTACCCTGGCCGCCGGCATCATCGCCTTCCAGTTCCACATTTTCGATGCGAACACCGTCAAGATAAACAATAGGCTGGCCATCGCCGTTCAAGCCGCCCCCGGATCGCATATAGAACCGAAAACCGCCGCCAACATTTCCGGTCGCCGGGGTTAACTGAACACCGGATACTTTTCCGGCTACTAATTGCGATACAGACTGGTACGCCGTAGCCTCTGTTAAGTTGGATGCATTGACTCGCGAAACCGCCACTTCCGCAACATCTTTTGATGTTTTGGAAGCAATACCGGTAACAACGATGGTTTCGCTTTCAAACACGTCTTCCTGAAGTTCAATTTCCATCAATGAAATATCTTCGCCTGCGGTCAGGTTTAATTTTTGTGTTTTATAACCAACATAACTTATCGTCAGCACAAAATCGGTTTCTATATCGGTTTTGATTTCAAAATAACCGTCGGCATCCGTGGTAGAACCCGCCGCTGTGCCTTCGATAAAGACGTTAACCCCGGTCAGGGGTTCCGAGGTCCTGGCATCCCGGACTAATCCTTTGATATTCATGGACAATGCGGATGACATCATCATGAATAATAAAACAATGGTTAAATAAAATACGTACAGCTTTTGCATGAAACCTCCTTAAGTTTGACAAACATTTGTGCAGGAATTTATGAGCCTGAGCTATAATTCTACCGGAAACAGCAGCCGCGCCCTATAAAGAACCTGCTTTGTAGTTTTAAAACAATTTACAGATATGATTTATGAATTATACCGGTCTTTTAGTGAATGGTCGTTCGGATTATGTGAATGGATTATATTTCTTAATAAACCGTATTTTTATTCAGTAATGCCTGATGAAAAAAATAAATAAAATCAGGGTTTTCAAAAGGAAATCACCCCGCCTTGAATTAATGTAATGAAGCTCCCTGTTTAATTAATTAAATAAGACGGGGTGAAATTGTTTTACCACTCGGACTTTGAAAAAAACCGTATCAAAGCCCTATTATTATGCCATCCAAACAGGATGGTCTTCACATTCAAGCTGATCTGCCGTGCTGGAGCAGATCAGCCCATTGGAGTGACATAATGTTCAGGGATGTTCAATGTGCCCACATTATGCCGGGAAATTGACTCTAATTTATCATTTAGATTTGAAGATAACAGCGCTAATTATTATTTGGTATATTATTTAGTTTAAACTGTAGAAATATTAGTTTAAATGTATATTATATCGCTAAAAAGGTTTTGAAAAACGGGTGAGCAGCAACTTGCGTTTATCTCTTGATACCGGCACTTTCATGTTGTTCGACATGACCACGCAACCACCGTCTCCGTCAAAATCAACGGACTGATTTGTGCGGTTATATTCCTTGATGTGATTGAGATTGATCAGATAGGAACGATGAATTCTGAAAAAATTAAAATCGGATAAAAGTTCTTCAAACTCTTTAAGGGTGCGGGTAATAATCTCTTTTCCGCCATTACTGACCATATAAATTATGCTGTAATTGCCTTCAGCCCGGCAAAGTAAAATATCTTCTATGGCTACAAAACTAATGCCGACCTGGGTAGGAAGCCCGATTTTTTTCTGGTGAGGCATAGATTGGGAGTTTTCCAAAAATACATGCAGGCGTTTATTGAAATTCAGTTCTTCCGCTTTATGAATTATTTTTTCCTCAACTTTGGCAACAGCGGCCTGAAGTTCGTCGATATTAATGGGTTTTAAAAGATAATCGAGTGCGCTGAACCGAATAGCTTTGATGGCATATTGATCATAAGCCGTGGTAAAAATGATTTCAATATCAATATCTTTAATCATTTCCAGTAACCGAAAGCCGGTTTCGTCCGGCATAATAATATCAAGAAAAATCAAATCAGGTTTATGCTTTTGAATAGCCTTCATTCCGGAGTAAACCGAATCTGCCATATCCACCACAGTAATATTCGCACAATATTTAGACAATAAATCCGCTAATAGTTTGCGGCTTTTTTCTTCATCATCTACAATAATAGCTCTGATCATTATTTACTCCTGGGTTTTAATTTACCGGGATTTTAAGAATAACCCGCGTACCATTTTTCTGAGGATCCAAAAGATGAAGATCCACGACAGAAATATCAGCAGTACTATCGGACCCGGAATTTAATATTTTAAGACGCTCTTTTGTTAATTCCATTCCCTTAGAAATATGCGTCTGGTGATTGTTCTTTTTTAATTCAAGGGATTTATTAATGCCGATTCCGTTATCTTCAATACGGCAAATTAACATATTGGCGGCTTTTTGCAGACTAATGTCTAACAGTCCTTTTTTCTTTTGTCTTCCCAGTCCGTGATGTATCGCATTTTCAATAAAAGGCTGAATAATCATAGTCGGAATTTCGGTATTTTCTATATCCAGATCATTCTCCACATTCAGGGAATAAGTAAATAATCCGTCAAATCTAAGCTGTTGAAGGTCCAGGTAAAGTTTAACGTTGTCCAGTTCTTCAGCAATGGAAATATAAGCTTTTTCGGCGTTATCCAGCGTTTTTCTCAGTAGTCTGGAGAATTGGGACAGGTAATGATAGGCGGCTTTGGTGTCGTTGTTTATGATGAAATATTGAATCGAATTGAGTGTGTTAAAGATAAAATGCGGATTCATTTGCGCTCTAAGCGCCTGCATTTTTATTTCAGCGATTTTTCTCTTCAGATCCTGTTTATCTTTTTGTTTTTTAAGATAAAAAAGGATGCTCCAAACCAAAGTCACAATAAATATCAATCCCAGTGTTATTCTAAACCACCAGGTCTGCCAGAAAGGAGGAATTATGGATAGTTGTATAGAAGTTTTTTCTAAATTCCAGATTTCATTGCTGTTAGTGGATCGTACTTTAAACCGGTAATCGCCGGGCGGCAGGTTAGTATAATTCATAAAATTATTGTTACCGCGATCGATCCATTTTTTATCAATTCCTTCCAGCATACAGGCATATCTTATTTTTTCAGGTTTGTTATAATCAAGGGCGGAAAATTCAAAAGTAATATAATTATCGGTATAGGAAAGGCATATTTTATCCGTGTTCCATATGGCTGAATTCGAATGAAAAGATTTATCATATACTTTTACATTAGTAATATATAACGGCGCTGCATAATCATTCTGAATGATATCCTTTGGATTAAAATAGTTGATGCCATTTATACCGCCGAAAAATAAAAGATTGTTTTCTGTTTTACAGGCGGCCCCGGGATTAAACATATTGCTTTGCAGGCCGTCTGAAATATCATAATTAATAAAAACACGGGTTATCGGATCAAATTTGGAAATACCTCTGAATGTACTGATCCATAAATATCCGTCTTCGTCTTCCATGATGCCGCTGACAATCCGGTTAGGCAGGCCATCAGCCTCAGTCAGCCGGAAAAAATTTTTCGTTCTTAAGTCAAACTGATTCAGACCGTTGGCTGTCCCGATCCATAAATTGGAATCCAGCTTAACCGTTGTTTCGCAAAAAGCATAAATTGTAATGTTACTGATGGAACCGGAATCGGCCGGATTGAACTGAAATCGTTTAAAACTATTACTCTCACTGTTAAACAGATTCAGTCCTGAAGACGTGCCGATCCATAGATTATGATAAGCATCTTCCCGGATGCAATATATATTATTACTGCTGATCGAAGTAGAATCGGATTCATTTAGCCAGTATCTCTCAAATCCCTTTTCATCATCTTCCAGCCTGTGCAGGCCGCCTCTTAATGTACCGACCCAAATAACGCCCGAATGATCTTCATAAATAGCTGAGATGTAATCACTGGACAAACTGTTGGGGTTTTTATTGCTATAAATGTACTGCGTTATTTTACCCGATAACGGTTCAAAACAATATAAACCTTTATTCAGCGTTCCAAACCACAGACGATTTTTCGAATCTTTTAATATTGCTCTGACGGGCAAAGATCTGACTATATTTTTCATTTTCTTATTGTTAAAGCAATCTTTAAAATAGCTTTTTTTTAAATCGTAACACTTTAGACCGATAGAGGTACCAATCCATATTTCATCAGGAGAATCTGCCGGATGAATAGCGTATATATTTTTTGCCGCTTTTTCTAAAGCATTATTATCCCTTGTTTGAATTTGCCCGAATACTTGTTTATAGGGTGAAAGTTTATCAATACTGCCCAGATAGGTGCCAAACCACATGGAACCTGACCGGTCTCTGCAAATACTTATTACTTCATTACTGCTTAAACCGCGCGGGTCAGACGGATCATGAGTATAGTTATTAAATATTCCGGAATCAGGATAGAAAATTGAAAACCCCCCGGACGTACCAATCCATAACTTGAAAGGATCATCGCGGAAAATGGTAAAAACATTGTTATCGGAAAGGCTGTTTTTATTTTCTGAATCCTGCCGGTAGATGGTAAATTTCCCGGTTCTGGTGTCAAGGCGGTTTAAACCTCCCCCAAAAGTTCCAATATAAATTTCTTCACTGTTTTTGCCGATACACATGGACGTAATCCGGTTATATGAGATGGAATTCAGATTCAACTGTCGGGGATTATCGATATAGTTATTACAGAGCAAGGTTTCCTGTTTGGATAACCTGAAAAGGTAAATGCCCCATAATGAAGGATATGCAGGAGGTACATTATTCCAGCTGTTGTATGCATGACTGTCATCGGTTAAGTATCTTAATTTATATCTTCCGGATTTTAAATAGAGTACAGAAGCCTGGTTACGGTTTTTTTCCGCACCACCGGCGTACAAAGTTTTCGGAAAAGACATGCGCCATATATTTTTTCCCGATTCTGTGTTATAAAGCAGGCCATAGTCGTATATGCTTGTATCCATTTCACCACGAAATTCACTCCGGCCTTCACCTGTGCCATAGATCAGAAAATGGCCGGGCGTATCAATCCGTATTGTCAGCGATGTGTCGGCAAAATGGCCTATTTTTTCGAGGCAGGCTTTTTCCCGATCATCTTCCCGGAATTTTTGTATTAAATTCATCAGTTCGGATGGATAGGCTTTCGTGTAATCAGGATTAAACTGGAAGAATCGTTGAAATGTCTGATTTTCTTCTATGTACCTATTCAAACCATTTTCTGTGCCTATCCATAGATTTCCTGCTGGTGTGACCAGTAAAGAGGTAATAATATTATCGCTGATGCTTGTAATATCCCATAGGTCTGTCCGGTATCTTGTAAAAGCCGGCTGAAAGTTGTTTTCATCAATAATCTTTTGTTTTGAGTCGTAATCAAGTTTATTCAAACCGGCCATGGTGCCTATCCAGATATTTCCCGTAGAATCTTCGCAAATTGATAAAACTGTGTTGTTGCCGATTGTTGAGGAATCCATTGAATTATGGTAAAACGTCCTGAATTTATCGGTGCCGGGATTATATAAATTTAGGCCATTGCCCCTTGTTCCAATCCATAAATAACCATCTTTGTCTTCGAATACCGTAATGATGTCATCATGGGAAACAGAATAAGGATCATCAGGATCATGGCGGTAGGTTTTAAATTTTTCCCCATCATATTTTGTTAGACCGAATAAGCTTCCGAACCATAAAAATCCGGCCCTATCCTGAATAATACATCGGATCAGATTATGTGAAATATCTTTTTCGAGGGAAAGATGGTCAAAGTGGAAAATTCGCTCCTGGCATATTAATAAAGAACACAATGACAAAAGTGTTATTATTAGCGCATAAATATTTCGTATAGCCATAAATAGCTCTTAGATTACTGATAATACAAATACGGTATCCATCGTATTGATGTTTCCGATACGAATACATATTATGAAATAAAGAATCAACAGGCATTTAACGAAAGGCCATCTTAGCCTGATGAAAGGTTGGATGCAGGGTTTATTGTAAAAAGTGTAAAACGGGAAAATCAGTTATAGGATATTACATTTGGAACCGAAGAAAGAAATTATTTTTGTCGTTTATATTCATCTTATCTGTATATTTTATATAAGAAAAGGGGTAAAACATGAGAAATAAATCGTTAATTACGGTAGCGTTGATTATTGCTTTTTTATCAGGGTACTGTATTAATTCCTGGTATGAAGGTTTTTTTTTATCATCTGAAATTGAACCGGAACAAATAAAGGCGGCAGAAAAATTAATCGGTCTGGAGATGACGCCTGCGGAAAAAGATTCCATGATAAACGGTTTGAAGGAACTGCGTGGAAATTATCAAAATATCCGCGCAGTAGAGCTTGAAAACGGCATTATGCCGGCTATTCTTTTCAATCCTATACCGGATGGCTTTCAAATTAATTATAAGCAGGAAGCGATTAAATACGGCGATTATTCCTCTACGGTTTTACCGGATAATCCGGATGATCTGGCGTTTTATTCCATAGGACAGTTGGCTCATCTGATTAAAACTAAAAAAATTACTTCAGTTAATCTAACCCGGCTCTTTTTGGATCGTTTAAAAAAGTTTGGCCCCAGGCTGGAATGCGTAATCACATTAACTGAAAAAAGAGCCATGGAAAAGGCAAAACAGGCTGATGATGAACTGGCAAAGGGGAAATATCGCGGTCTCCTGCACGGCATCCCTTATGGCGCTAAAGATTTACTGGCCGTCAAAGGTTATAAAACAACCTGGGGCGCGATGCCGTTTAAAGATCAGTTTATCGATCAAGATGCGACGGTTATTAAAAAACTGGATGAAGCAGGCGCGGTTTTATGCGCGAAGCTCTCGCTGGGCGCCCTGGCCTGGGGAGACGTCTGGTTTGGAGGGAAAACCCGGAATCCCTGGAATATAAAGGAAGGATCGAGCGGCTCGTCAGCCGGTTCGGCGGCTGCGGTTTCTGCCGGTCTTTTGCCGTTTGCTTTGGGTACCGAAACCTGGGGCTCTATTGTTTCTCCTTCCACGGTTTGCGGCGTAACCGGTTTGAGACCTACTTACGGATCTGTCAGCAGATATGGCGCCATGGCTTTAAGCTGGAGCATGGATAAAATTGGGCCGATCTGCCGTAACGCTGAAGATGCAGCAATGGTTTATGAAGCAATAAAAGGGGAAGACGGACTTGACAAGCCCATGTATAATGCGGCTTTTAATTATAATGCCAAAACCGATCTGTCCGGATTAAAAATCGGCTATCTGGAAAGTGATTTTAAAAAAGATTATCCTTTCCATATAAATGATTCATTAACGATAGCCGCGATCAGAACAATGGGATTTAATATTGAACCGGTTGAAATCAGTAAGTTACCGGTAAACGATGTAGCGTTCATCCTGAATGCGGAAGCTGCGGCTGCCTTTGATGAACTTACCCGCAGCGATAAAGATGATCTGTTGGTTCGGCAGATACAAAATGCCTGGCCCAATGTGTTCCGCATGTCCAGATTTATTCCCGCCGTTGAATATATTAATGCAAACCGTATCCGGACTAAACTTATCAGGGAAATGAAGATTCTAATGGATACGATAGATATTTATATAGCGCCTTCCTGGGAAGGCGATAATCTGTTGTTAACCAATCTGACCGGACATCCCTGTGTGGTTATTCCCAATGGTTTTTCTGAAGATGGAACGCCCACCAGTATCAGTTTTATCGGCAGGCTTTTCGGAGAGGCCGAATTAATTGCTTTTTCACACAAATATCAGCAGGAAACGGATCATCATCTCAAACATCCTGTATTAGAATAATATGAATGGAGATTTATAAGATGAAGCCGGCGCCGGATTCTTCAATACATTTTTTGCAAAATTTATAACAAATAAATTTTATTAATACCTTAAGATATTTGTATATTTAGTTCAGTAAATGCTTGACCTAATGATCGTCGTAAACCATGAGGCATGATTATGAAATTTGGTATTAAAACAATGATGCTGATTTTCTGCGGCTTTATAATCATTTCCGCGCAGGAAACCGATAGAATTAACATCGCTGTAATCGATCTGGAAAGCCGCGGGGGATTGTCGCAGTCGGAAATCGGCGTGTTGACCGATCGGCTTAGATCGCAGTTAGTGCAGACTAATTCATTTAATGTCGTCGACAGAGGTCTGATGCAGGATATCCTGAAGGAACAGGGCTTCCAGATGACGGGATGCACTTCCACAGACTGCGCTGTGCAGGCCGGTAAAATTCTTGGCGTACAGCAGATGGTTGCCGGCACCATCGGCCGGATCGGGAATTTATATACGGTTGATATTTCGCTTATCGATGTGCAGACCTCAAAAATAATGAAATCTTTAACGAGAGATTACAGCGGCGAGGTGGAAGGTCTGGTAGGTATTATGAAATCCATTGCGGAAGAATTAGCCGGAATCCAGACGCATAAACCAGCGGAAACCGCTAAAGGCGTTCTTGATATCAAATCCAATCCGGATAAAGCGCAAATTTATGTTGATAACGCTTACAAAGGACAGACGCCGCTGAAAATAGCCGATCTGGCCGCCGGAGAGCATGTGCTGAAAATCGTAAAAGCGGGATACAATACAGTTGAAGGAAAATTCAGCATCGAGGCCAAAAAGACCAAAGAATATAACGCAGATCTTAAAAAGATTTATAACATTAAAATTTCCAGCAGACCTTCCGATGCGGTAATTTATATTGATAACCGTCAGATTGGCGTTACGCCTTATACCTATCAGGTTGTTGAAGACAGTAAAATTGCCATAGTTATAAAGAAAGAAAATTTCAAATCCTATGAAAAATCGATGGTTATTAAAAAAGATGAAGCGCTAAATGTTGAACTTGAATTTGCAGGTGCTATTGCTAAAAAAGATGAACAGGTAAAAGAAGGCGATAAAAGCGGCGGAAAAACCTGGTTATGGATTGGCGCCGGCGCGGCCGCAGCCGGAGCGGCTATATTCTTTTTACTGCCTAAAGATTCCAAGGATGATGAACCGGTCGTAACGACAAGCGAATACCCGTTGCCTCCGGTAAGGCCATAAAAGACCGGGCTGAATAAGAGAAAGGAAAGTAAATGAAAAATTGTTACCATTTTATTTTTTTATTTTTCTGTTTTGTTTTTCTGGTATTTGCCCGGGAACCCCAAAAAAATAAACCGGCAGGCATTATACCGGATGAATTTGACCGGATTGAATCTACAGAAAAAATCATGCAGACCGAAGAAATTCCGACTAAACTGATTTCCATTGAGCTGATATCCACCAGTAAAGGCAAACTTGCTACACCGCGCTTTATTTATAAAGGCGGAGTGGATGAAGCCTCTATACCTTATATCGATGATCCGACAGGTTTTGAAGCATTGGTAAACGGTAATGACTCTTCCTCGATATCGCCAAATGACAGCGGGCAATATTACATTTCCAACGGATTTGATTCAACAATCTTTAACATGCTCCGCAGACAAAACAAAAATATTTTCACGCCCATGTACGAAATGACTTTTGGTAATGATAATGCCGGATTTGCCTATAAAAGTCTTTCGGACGGAGATTATGTAACGCAAATTCCTTTTAGAGTATGGGATTTAAAAGGCACACCGGATAATTTCGACGACGATGAAGAAATGCTGGTTTGGATTTACCCCGTCTCCGGAGATACCATAAGCTGGGGAATTGCCGGAGATGAGATAAGTCCCTGGAGCCTGAATCCTGCTTATGAATCCGAATGGATATATATTTTAAACTTCAAAGAAGGTATAAATTTACAAAGCGATATGAATTATGACAGTCTGGCCGCGGAATGGATCCGGCAGCAAAATACTGGACAGCCGTCTAACAGACTTTCTCATTTTTACGGTTCTGAGATCATGAGCAGAATTACGCTCAATTCTCTGATGAGTAATCCTATCACATCAATTAACCAGATGAACGGCTATGCCAGTCCGAACAAAGGCGTGAGAATTCGCTGGTCGTTTAATATGGGGCTCAGATTTAAAGGTCCTTTTCTTTTTAATACCTTTGTCGGAGATGTCTTTGGGGGTAATGTGGAGGTTATACATGATTGGCACGATAATATAACGTATAGTTTAGACCTGGAGCCGTCTGGGATGGAAATCGACCAAATGGGAAATTTATATTGGGAGCCGACAAGCGCACAATTCGGGCAGCATGAATTTATTATAGAGGTTCAGGGAAGACCAGGAATAATCGATAAAACCTTCTCCATCTGGGTGGATCGGGTGTCCAGAGACGGGATCAATCATGTAACAAATAAAGTTCTCTTTACGCGCAACAATACTTCTGCAATCGGTCAGGATGGATGGTTTCCGGAATCCAGCGGTTTTATATATAACGGTGAACAGGGATTATACACGGGTTCGCTGGTTATCAGTAATGGAAAAGACCATGTTGTAGGCGCTAATCTCTATGAAACTTCAACCAATTCGGCCTATACGCCTCTGACGCCCATTGAATATATCTCACAGATATTTAATGGATTTAATCAGAATTTTATAAGTGAATATTCGGATGAAAGATCTCCAACTCCTATGGGCTTAAGGATTGTTCAGCGGTCCTACTCTAATGCAAGCGACCCTGACCATAATGGTTATGTAGTGCTCGATTATGACATTATAAATGAGACAGAAAATACGCTCGATAGCATTTACATCGGTTTATTTTCGGACTGGGATGTGGGAGGTCCGGTTCCTGGCGGTTACGATATGAACAGGACAAAATACGATACCACTTTGCAGCTATTGTATTCTTATAATGATGATGGTTTAACCGAAAAGCATTTTGGAACCATGTTATTGGTGGGAGAAACTTCCGGCGCAAGCGATGAGGCGCATCCAAATTCCATTTTAGAAATAATTGAAGACATGAAAAATAATATGATTTGGAGCGCCAAACCGACGGATGTACAAAATATGTTGTCCACTGGTCCTTACACGATAGAAGCGGGCAAAAGTATCCGGGTGGCCTATGCGATTTTAGGCGGAAATGATTTAACCGAACTTTTTTTAAACGCCACAAATGCCAGAACGCTTCCTTTGGTGGATAATAACATTACTTTTCAGGTGGATATGAATTATGCCAAAGAGCAAGGTTTATTTGATCCGGAAAACGGCGACCGGGTTGCGGTGCGCGGTCCTTTTAATGACTGGGGAGGCACGGGGCAGCTGATGCAGGATCCCGATACGGACGGCATTTATACCATTACCCTGGAACTTTCTTACGAAGCCGGCACGGTGGTTGAGTATAAATATGCTATTCTAAATGCCGGCGTTTACAAACATTGGGAAACCAAACCGGATCCGGATTTCCCGCCCGATTTTAACCGCCATTTTGAATATCTTGGCAGAAATCTGACACTTCCGGTTGATGTGTATGATAATAACGACGGCTCTAATCCGTTTATTGAAGTGAATATAGAAGGAATAACAACGGAACAAATGCCATCACATGGGATATGCTGGGCTGATTTTAACAACGACGGCTTTGAAGATATTATCATTACCAATGAAGGCAATAATTCCTATTTTCTGCAGAATACAACCGGAGGATTTGACAAAATAACGGCTTCAGTAGTCGGGAATGACGGTAAAACTTCCCGCGCCGCAGTATCAGCGGATTTTAACAATGACGGTTTTCCTGATCTTTTTGTATCGAATGGGCAGGATCAGTCAAACTTGCTGTATAGAGGAACAGGTAACGGTGTTTTTGAACAGATCAGCGCCGGACTTATTGTAGAAGAAGAAAATTTATACAACTCCCAAAACGCGGCCTGGGTGGATGCAAATTCGGACGGCTGGCTGGATTTATATGTATGTAATAATGATTTACATCCGAACTTTTTTTATCTTAATAACGGCGATGGAACTTTTAATAAGGATACCCAGCAGCCTCTTTCATTGTTTACTCAAAGTTCCTATAGCTGTGTATGGGCGGATTTCGATAACGACGGCGATCCCGATTGCTATGTGACCAACGGAAATGATGAAAACAACAATTATTTTCGTAATAATGGCGACGGTAGTTATTCTTCAAAAGCAAGCGGTTCCGATGTGACCAGTATAGGCGACTCCCGTGGCTGCGACGCCGGCGATTTTGATAATGACGGTGATTTTGATTTGCTCGTAACAAATTACACAGGAACGCACTGGCTGTTTGAAAATGATGGCAAGGCCAATTTTACTCTCTCGTCCGCAATTGATTTTTGTGATGCCCGCAATACCAGAGGCTGTGGTTTCCTTGATTTTAATAATGACGGCTGGCTGGATATTTTTATCGCCAACGAAGAAGATAACCAGTTATTTGTTAATGAAAACGGAACATTCAGAGAAGTGGTTTATGGCCCCTTTATCTGGGAAAACAGGCTTACCATAACCGCCGCCTGGTGTGATTATAACAATGATGGCAAACCGGATCTGTTCTGCGCCAATGCGCCGGATTCAAATTCACTTTATCTGAATACAACCCAGAATAACTGGCTGCAGGTTAAAGTCCTTAATAATATGTTCAATACGGACGCCATAGGCGCCCGGGTAACGATAAAGGCGCAGATTGATGCGGAGACTGTTTATCAAACCAGAGAAATAAGAGCGGGATCGGGGTATAATGTCCAGAACAGCCTGATTGCAGCGTTTGGACTAAAAGAAACAACGACTGTGGATTCGATCTGGATCAAATGGCCGATGGGAACCGTATGGGATACGGCCAATGTGAACGTAAATCAACGATTATTCATAAAAGAACCCTACACGCCTTTTCCTGTACTGATGACAAGCGAAGCAACGAGCATAACTGAAAGCGCAGCGACTTTAAATGGTAAAGTTAATCCAAAAGGATTGATGACAACCGTCCGGTTTTTATACGGCAAGGATTCCGGTATTTATACGGACTCGGTTCAGGCTGTAATCAGTCCCTTTGATGCCGATACTTTAACGTCTGTATATCAGGATGTGCAGGGATTGCAATCCGATCAGACATATTATTTCAGAGTAGCGGTTATTAATTCAATGGGCAGATTTTTAGGCAATGTGCTTTCCTTCGCCACATTATCTGCATCGGGTTTAGCCCAGGTTACAACCCTGCCTGCGGAAAAAATTAGCGTACATACCGCCATATTGCCAGGCACGGCAAATCCGAACGGTTTAGAAACGACGGTGATATTTCAATATGGTTTTAACCAATCAAATCTGGAATATAGCATAGCGCCGCCAAATAATAATATCAGCGGCACAAGCGCTGTGGAATTAAATGCTTATGTGCAGGGGTTAAATGAAAACAGTGCTTATTATTACAGAATTAAAGCGGATAACAGCGCCGGGGAGTCTTTAGGAGAGATACTATCGCTTGGCACTCTTGGATATCCCACTCAAATAGAAATAGGACACACCTATAACTTCCCGGACAGAGCAAACCCCGGTGATTTCGTTAGTGAAGATTACCGGATGATCGGTTTGCCGGGAAATGGCAATCTCGATATTAAAACGGTTATTGATGGTACGGCCGGCCAGAATTTCCAGCTCTATTGGGATAACGGCGCCGCCAGTGATTATCTTGTTAAATACGATGATCAATCATCCATGAAATTTGAAAAAGGGAAAGCATACTGGCTGGTGATGGACGGCAATCTCAATATAAATATCAGTGATATTGATAATTCGCCCCTGAATAATGACGATCAGACGGCTATAGGGATTCATAATGGCTGGAACCTGATCACCAATCCTTATCCGGAACCCGTATCCTGGAGCGATGTGCTGCAGGTTAATGGCTTATCCGCCATTCCTTTATGGGATTATGACAGAGGATATATAAGTACAGACCTGCTCATGCCTTATAAAGGCTATTATTTCTTCAATTCCTCAGATGCAATATTACTTTTGGTGCCTTACTGGCCGGTATCTTCCGGAACCATTGCGTCGCCCTGGGATATGGATTGGGAAGTTAATATAGATGTATGCGATGTGGATCAGGCTGTTACCTCCTTAAAATTCGGTGTTAAACCTAATTCAAAAGAAAAATTGGATCTCTATGATTATCGCATTCCCAGACCGCTCAGCAATGCAACCGGCGCCTATTTTAACCGCGCGGAGTGGGATGAAGATTATCCGTTATTTGGCGCGGATATCCGCCCGGAATATGGCGAATACCAGGAATGGAATTTTACGGTCACAGGTAAGGCGAGTAAGGTGCTTACGGTTCGTTTCTCCGATTTGGAAAAGATCGATGAAGCCTTAGATATTTATCTGGCCGATATGAGTAGTCTGAAATTCCAGGATTTAAGAATAAATGCAGATTACGATCTTCGACTGATCGATTCGAAAAACGATTTACGTCTGATGATCGGCGCTAAAGAAAAATTGGAAGAAGCGCTTAGAAATATTGTTCCGGCTAAATTTACAGTGGGTCAGAATTTTCCGAATCCGTTTAATCCGGAAACAACCATTCCAATCGCAACGCCTGCGGATGATTTTATCACCATTTCCATATTCAATGTATTGGGACAAAAGGTAGTGGATCTTTATAACGGAAGTGTCAGCCCCGGCAGACATTTTTATACCTGGGACGGCAGGGATATCGCGGGCAAAAGAATTCCGAGCGGTATTTATTTTTATCAGATAAGATCTAAATCCGGCCAGAATGTAGTTGGTAAAATGATCCTGATGAAATAGTTCTGATTTTGATAAATCGGATGTTTTAATTATAATGGCTTCAGTTTTTACCGAAGCCATTATAGTAATTGCTGAACTAGTGTATGAAAAATATATCGTTAAAGAAGTTGATACGGTTTTCGCTTGCCTTAATCCTGCTTTCTGCGTTGAGCAGCATACTGTTTAACTTTATTATGTCAGGCGGCATACCAAGGTATGAATCTGTTGAAATTGACAGTTTAGCGACGGACGTTAATTCCGAACAGGCCTATTGGTTATATCGCAATGATAAAGCCGTATTTATTGACGCCCGCGATAAAGAAGAATTTGATTTATTCCATATTGACGGGGCGGTATCGCTGCCTTATAAAAGCAGCAGGGAATATAAACATGAAACGATGAAAAGCTTGATGCCCGATCAAAGGCTGGTTGTTTATTGTTCTGATAATGATTGTACGGTTGCCGAAAGACTGATCGGCCAATTGAAGTACATGGGATTCAATCATGTTCTTCTTTACAGGGATGGACTTTCTGCCTGGAAACAGAATAAATATCCGGTGAAAGGTTTTGATAAAGATGAATGATCTTTATATAAAAATCAGACCTTTTTTGATTCTTCTGATCCGTCTTATTCTGGGAGGAACGTTTCTTTATGCGGCCATACCAAAAATCCTGGATCCCGCCGGCTTTGCCATTGAAGTTGAAAACTACCAGATCATAAACGGTTTTCTGAGTCACTATTCTGCGCTGTTGCTGCCCTGGATTGAATTATACTGCGGCGTTCTGATAATCATTAATAAAATGGCCAGATATGCGCTTACAATTCTTATTTTGTTAATTGGTGTCTTTATAATCGCTCTGTTAAGCGCGGTATTTCGCGGGCTTGATATATCCTGTGGGTGTTTTGCGTCGGATACCCGGGTATCATGGCTGCGAATCTACGAAGATGTTATTTTTTTATGTATGGCATTCTATTTGTTTTTACAGGATAATCTGAAATTTAAAAGCTGAGTGAAATATATCCGGAGCATCTATGTACGGCCGCATTTTGTTTTCTATACTCCTGCTGAACAATCTGTTTGCGCAGGATAAGGTTACCATATTATTTACCAACAATGTCAATGGCGAACTCGAAAATTGTCTTTGCGAAGACCGTCCTCTCGGCTCGCTTGAAAAACTGGTTTTTCAAATTCAGAAAATAAGGGAGTCAACGGATCAGGCAATCGTTATTGATGCGGGTGATTTTTTTACGCCTTTTGGCGAAGTTGAAAAAAATCTACTCATCCTGGAAGCATTGGATATTATTAAATATGACGCTTTAGCCGTCGGCGACCAGGAATTTGCAGCCGGAGTCAGGTTTTTTAGAAATGTGATTTATCCTAAAGTTAAGCAATATCAGACTATAAATTTGGAACTTTCGGGTAAATCCATTGGAAAACCTAAAATATTTAAACTTAAAGGGGGAACAAGAATTGCGGTTTTAGGCCTGATTAATGAGCAGGTATTTAAGTATTATACCCCTGATAAAGTACGGGGAATCAAAGTAACTGATCCTGTCCAGGCTTTGAAAACGGCGCTTCCCGATATTGTCAATAAAGCGGATTTCATTATCCTGTTATCGCATTCGGGTATTGAAGAGGACAGGCTTCTGGCTGAAAAATTCAAGGATATTGACTTAATTATCGGGGCGCACTCTCAGGTTAAAATTTTACATCCTGAAAAAGTGAACCAGACCTATATTGTACAGACCGATGGAAACGGTCATTATCTGGGAAGAATCGAACTGAAATTTTCAAAAGCAAAAACCATCGAAACCTTTGAAAGTCTGCCGGTCACGATAGAAATTGATCTGCCCAATGCACCGCAGATCGTTAAATTAGCCGTTAAGGATAATTTTAAAAATCTGCTGGTCTTCATTAATTCACAAAATATAAAAATAAGAATTCCGGAAAACTATCTTGTTGAATCATCACAAACATGCGCGTCCTGCCATTCCAAAGAATATACAAGCTGGCAGAAATCTGTTCACGCTAAGAGCTTTAAAACGCTGCAAAATGAGAACAAAACAAGATTATTAAAATGCGTGAATTGCCATGTGAGCGGGTTTGGCAGGGAAGACGGCTACATCAATACAAATCTCACGCCTGAAATGGCTTCGGTAAATTGCACGGAATGCCACTTAACTTCGGCCGTACACCTGTCGAGTAGTAAAAAAACGGATGTGCAAAAGATTAAACCCGAAACATGTATTAAATGCCATGACAATGAGAATGACCCGAAATTTGATTTTGAAATGGATAAAGCTCTGATAAAACATTAACAGGAAAGGGATTTCATGAGGCACATTTTCATTTCTGTTATCGCAATGACGTTGCTGTTTAACCTGCTCAGCGCCCAAACGACAGACTCAACATTAAACACTTTAAAAACAGGCTCGGATGCCCCTAATTTTTATCTGAAGGATATTCAGAATAATGATATGTTTCTCCGGGATTACTGCGGAGCCGAATTAAGGCAGCCCTGGAAAAATAAAACGAAACATGTGGTTATTCTCAGTTTCTTTGCCACCTGGTGTGCGCCATGTCTGATTGAGATACCTTACCTGGAAGATATTCAAAATAAGTATGCGGATCAGCCGGTGAAGTTTTTTCTTATTGATGTTGGTGAAAAGAAGCCTGAGGTCGAATCATTTTTAAAGCAAAAGGGATATAAGCTTCCTGTTTTGCTTGATATCTATAAAATGGTGACCGTTGAAAAATACAAGGTGTCTTCCATTCCACAGCTCGTCGTCATCAGTAAAGAAGGAAAAATTTTATTAATAAAAAATGGTTTTAAAGATAAAGAATCTCTTTATTCAGAGCTGATTCCGGAGATTGATAACGAATTAAAAAAAGATGGGAGTTAACCCCCATCTTTTAATGTGATATATACGGTATATGATCTGAATCCAACAGGTGTATTTGCTGAGCCTGTGTTCTGCTTCCCTTAATATCATCGACTATGGCTAAAAAACAGGGTATCACAAACAAGGTCAGCAGGGTTGATACCAGTAATCCGAACAAAATAACATTGGCCAGCGGCGACCACATATCCGATCTGCCGCCGATTCCGAAAGCCATAGGCACTAAACCGGCTATGGTTGTCAGTGAGGTTAAAATGATCGGTCGTAATCTGAGCCGGCCGCTGTTTACGATACTGCGCCAGTATTGAAATCCCGTTGTATCAGTTCCCGAACGTCGGTCATTCATAAAACTGATCATAACGATCGCGTCATTTACGACAATACCGGCCAAAGCCACAAATCCGTACATTGAAACGATACTGAAAGGATTATTGGAAACGACTAATCCGATCACAGCGCCAATCAAAGAAAAAGGCACCGCGGTAAGGATTATTAACGGTTGAATATACGACCGGAACTGTGTGCCGAGAATCAGAAAGATTAAAATCAATCCGAGCATAAAAAGTGACGTAATATCGGCGAATGTATTCTGGAATTCTTCGAATTCGCCGCCGAAGGCGAAATCAATTTCCGGGTACTGCTCCCTGATCTTTGGAATAAGCGCCTGAATGCGATTGTTTACTTTATCCATCGTAATTTTAGACTCGTCAATATCGCCGGTAACCAGAATGGTGCGTTTTTGATCAAAACGACGAATCTCGACATCCCCTTTTTCAATATCAAAACTGACCATATTACGGAGCGCGACAGATTGGCCTATGGTATTCACAATTTTAATATTCAATACATCGTCCATTTTAGAACGGTAGGGCTCGTTGTAGCGGATAATTACATCGATTTCATCATCTGCGTCGCGATATTCGGTAGCTTTAATGCCGTCAAATGCAGAGCGGACGTTTAAGGCTATATCCTGAATACTAAACCCGTATAAGGCCGCTTTTTCCTCATCAATATTAATCCTGATTTCCTGTTTTCCAGGCGGCGAATTGTCCACAATGTCTTTAGTGCCTTCGATAAGTCGCAATGAATCTTCTAAGACAAGCGCCGCTTTTTTTATATCATCATAATATTTCCCCTGGACTCTAATAGTGATTGGTTTACCTACCGGAGGACCGCCGGATACCTTTTCAAACTCAACCGAAATGGGTCCGCTGATCAGGGTGGTTTTGTCGCGCAGTAAAGAAATTATTTCATCAATACTCATGGTTCTTTCTTCCTGCGGTTTTAATTCTACGAAAAGCTGGGCGACATTTTTACGCGTCAGCCATTCTTCATTGCCCTGTAGTAATCCTACATTGGAAATTATATTGGTAATCTGGTCCCTAGGTAGAGACAGCGCTTCTTTTTCAAATTTATTTACGATGCGATCGGTTTCTTCCAGGCTAGTGCCTTCCGGCATTTTTAACATAACCCAGAATACATCGAAGTCTTCTTCGCCAAACATTTCCACGCCGACAAGAGGAATAATTCCCATAGACAGAAATAGAATTAGAATAAGTCCGCCAACTATCCAGTATCTTTTCCTGAGAATTCTGATAAGCAGGTGGCCGTATGATTTACGTAGTTTAATGAAAAATTTTTTCTCCCCTTTTTTATAGATTTTCGATTTTATGGTCCAGTCCGCATAATGCGAAGGAAGAAGAAAAAACGCTTCAAACAAAGAGGCTAATAACGCCATTGAAAAAATGATAGGTATGATTCTTAAGAATTTACCCATAATTCCTGGCAGCAGCATCAATGGCAGAAAAGCGGCGACATTGGTCAGGATTGAGGAAATGATCGGAGCGGCCACTTCCCGGGTCCCTATGATGGCAGATTCATGAGAACTGAGTCCCCTCAACCGGTGCCGGTGACAGTTTTCAATGACAATAATCGCATCATCCACGATGATACCGAGCACCATTACCAGGGCAAATAGCGTGCTTCCGTTCAACGTATAACCGGATATATTCATAAAAATGAATGTAATGAAAAAAGAAATCGGTATGCCCAGGGAAGCCAGCGCCGCATTGCTGAAGCCAAGGAAAAAATATAATACAAGAATAATTAACAGCATTCCGACGACGGCATTATTTCTCAGAACGCGTATTACCCGCATAATCCAGACAGAATTGTCATTAGAGTAACTGAAAGTAATTCCCTCCGGCGATTTTTCCTGGTAACTGTCTACCAGTGATTTAATCTCATCGATAACGTCAATGGAATTGGCATCGCTGGTTTTTGATATGGAAAAGGTGATGGAAGGCTCCAGATTTAGTCTTGATAAAATGACCATTTCCTCCCGCCGGTCTTTAACGGCGGCAATGTCTTTAATTTTAATGAATGTATTATCTGGTAATTTGCGAACGATGGTTTCTTCAATCTCTTTTACGGATTTGTATTCGCCCAGTGCCCGGATAAAATATTCCGTTTTTCCGAAGGAGATTGTTCCGCCGGGGATATTAATATTCCGGGACATCAAAGACATGACGATTTCATTGAAAGTGATGCCGAATGAATTGATTACCTCAGGATTCACTTCCACCCATATTTCTCTTTCTGCCAATCCGGAAACCTGCACTTTTGCCACGCCGGGAATATCTTCAATATCATCGCTTAATTCATCTGCGATATGATAAGCATTTTCTTCCGGAATGGTATGGGACATATTTACGGTAATAACCGGAACAAAATCTCCGCTGTTAAAACTATCGATAAAAGGATCTTCAACTTCCTCCGGTAAATTGACTTTATCAATTTCTGCTTTCAGGTCTACATAGCGCTCGCGAAATTCACTTTGCGACATATCCTTAAATTTCACCATAATAAAGCCGATGCCTTCGCCGGCAGTCGATTGAATTTCATCAATATCGTCAACATCCTGAATTTCCGATTCGATCGGATCGATAATCAGGTTTTCGATTTCGTTCGGAGAGGCGCCCGTGTAAATGACATTAATAAACACCCAGTTAAACTCAACCTCCGGATTGAGTTCGGTTGGCATCTGAAACAATGAAACCCCGCCATAAATAAAAAGGCCGATCATAAGCAGGTTCACCAGAACGGGATTTCTAACGGAAAATTTTGCAATATTCATATTTAGTCCTTAATTAACGATTCAATAACCAGCTCAAATTAATTGTGTACCTTTTCAATAAAGACTTTAGTTGCTATTCCTAATTTTTGAACTCCAACGGTAACGATGGAATCGCCAGGGGCAAGCCCGTCTTTAATAATAGCCAGCGAGCCGATTTTTTCTTCAATGTTGATTGGCGTCAGTAACGCTGTATTATCCTTAATGCGGTATACATGGTCCAATTCATTCATCGAAACGATCGCGTAATCCGGAATCGTAAGACGGTCGCCGAAATTGTTTAATCTTATTCCGGCCCTGGCGGTCATTCCAGCCAGTATTTTCAAATCAGGCGTATTGGTCAGGTGAATTTCCACAGAGAAAGAACCGCTGCCGGCGCTGGCCTGGGGAGAAACATACCTGACTTTGCCTTCAAATGTTTCAATTGGGAATGAAGTGATGCGGATTTCGACAGGACTGCCGGGTTTAATCCGGCTGATAATATCCTGTGGAACGCCGACTTCAAGTTTTAAAGAAGATAAATCTACAATATGGTATAAAGGCATACCTTGTGTGACCATGCTGCCTAATTCAATAAATTCTCTTGATATCTGTCCTGAAAATGGCGGCATAATCCTGGTGTCAAAATACATTTTTTCCATTGTCTTTAAATTTGCCTGGGCGGAAAGCAGGTTTGCCTCGGCCGATTTGACCGCCAGTAAGGAATTCTCATAGGCCAGGTCGGATATATCGCCGCTTTCCAGCAATTCCTTATCGCTTTTTAAATTTAATTTAGCAATTTTCAGGTTGTTTTCTGCTGAGAGCGTCTGCGCTTTGGCCTGCTCATAATTACTGGAAGGAATCTTATCGTCTATACGGGCCAGAATGTCGCCAGGTTTCACATAGTCGCCTAATTTCTTATTAATTTTTATTACTTTGCCGCTTACTTCGCTGACAATATCAACGGAGTGAATAGCGCGCAGAACGCCTGTCAGATTAATCGATTCTTCAAGATTGCCCGCTTTGATCACCATAATTTCCACCGGTATCAATTGTTCCTTTTGGTCTTGTCTGGCTTCGCTTTCGTTGCAGGAATTCAAAAAAGAAAGCGCGACAACAAGCGGGATGAGGTAAATAAATATATTTGTTTTCATGATAATTCTCCTGAATAATATTTTTAATTTTTACTTAAATAATCCGGTATGAATCTCTCCAGGTCGCCGAGCAGATAGTATAGTTCCAGAATTGCGGAAATAAAGTCATAATTATTTCGAACGTCGCTAAGTTTGGCGTTTTGCAGATTCAATTTTGCGTCGATGAAATCAATATTAGAAATAAGCCCTTTTTCATGCTGTTGTTCCACAATGCGATAATTATGCTCATTATATTCAATATTGGTTTTGGAAAGCTCAATCTGGGTACGCAGATTTATTATTTTATTTACTGTTTCCGTCAGAATATAGCGCGTATTTTTAAGTTGATCTTCAAAAAGCTCCTTATTCTGTCTGTATTCGTAATAACTGGATTTCAAATGTGAATAATCCTGAAAACTGCTGAACAACGGAAAACTGAAATTTATCATCAGCGTTTGCGGCGAGTAATCATCGAGTTCAATGGTATTATTTTCCCTCCAGGCATACTGATAATTGAGCGATATGGTTGGTGCAAATTTCTCATACGTATTTTTATATAACAATTTGCTTATTTCCGTATTGGATTCCATGGCTTTAAGCGCGGCATTGATTTCGATAAGCTTCTCGTCGTCAACGTTAATCGTATCTATAATATTTTCCGCCGTCATCAATTTTATCTTTTCGCTCTCAGTTATAAACCTGTCCGGTATTTGCAAGTCAACCTGAATTAAAGCATTCATCGGAATATTGAGCATTCTTCTAAGTATCGCTTTGGCGCTGCGTAATTGAGATTTGCCGTTTTCAACAAGGCTTAATTGCTGCTGGTAATCTACCTTCCAGCGCAGAGCTTCCACTTTTGAATATCGGCCCGCTTCCTGCATGCGTACTGCTTTGTCGTAGTTCAGTTTTGATAATCCCAGATAATCGGTTTGCAGGGCTAATATTTCCTGGTTATAAAGTACATTCATATAGCCGGCAATAATTTCGAACAGTATCCTGTCCCGGGTTGAATTGCTTTGATACTTTGCGGCGTTTTCCGTTGCACTGGCGATAGACAAGCCGTTGATGACCATCCAGTTAAACAGGGTCATATTTACATCCAGCGATGTAACAAATGAATTCTGAAAAACGGTTTGGGGAATATCAAAATTCATCCCGGGCATGGTGGAATCCATGCCGCCGTCCCGGAAATATCTGCTGAAATCCCTTAAGGCATAGGTTTCATCGTCAATCCAGGTATATCGTGTATTGAAGGTAACCGTTGGCAGGAGGGCCGTCTGAGCCCGTCGTTTATCCCATTTGGCTTTTTGTATTCCATATTCGCCGGCTTTTATCTGGTTGTTTTGTTCGAGCGCTCTTAAAATAGCGTCATCAATGTTGAAATAGTAAGTCTCATTTTCCTGACCATTCAATGTGAAAGGTAAAAAGATGAGTATACAAGCCAACATCGAAATGGAAAATAGAATTCTGTTTATGCAATTAATTACCATATAGTCTCCTGTATGATTCATTCGGTGAAATTTGGTCTATTTATTTTGTGTCAGATATTTGGTAAAAAATTCTTATAAATAAAATCTTTCCTGAAAATATCCGAAATTACCATCAAACTACGGCCTCAAGATCAAATTGTTTCTGTTTATCTTTGGAAATTTTTACTCCGAAAAAAGTTAACACAAAATTATACAAACGTATACCAAAAATCAAATTTATATCATCATTTTTTAAGCGAAATTTTAAACCAGTTACAATTAAATTTTCCATATTTTATAAAACAATTTGACCCGTTACTATGCAGCGCTTAATTTTGCAAATTATTTATCTGCAAGTTGGCACGAAATGTAAGGGTATAAATACTTTTCAAAAGCAATATTCGATGAATGGCATGAATTACAGGATGAATGGAGCAAAAGACAAATTTCGATGAAGAAAATTATTGTCCTTACAATTTCAGATCTTATCTATGAAGCGAACTTACACCGCAAATTAATGTCTTTAACAAAAAGCGGCTGCAATGTTAGATTATTAGCCGCTTATCACCCGAATTTAAATATTGAAATCTGGCAGGGAATTGATCTTACAAGAATAAGATTAATAAAAAAAACTACCATAATAAAATTTGTCCACTTTCTACTTTTCTCATTTTTATGGGTTATCTTTAGAAAAGCCGATCTGTATATATCCTATGATACATTACCCCTGTTACCGGTAAAAATCGCATCAGCTCTTCATAGAAAACCTTTTATATATGACAGCGTTGAGTTATTGGCCGGATTGAATCAATTAGAAGAAAAACCAATCAGAAAAAAAATATGGATGTGTTATGAAAAACGCGGAATTAAAGGCGTAAATCGTTTGATTACGGTTTGTCAGTCTGATGCCTCCCATATAAAAACACTATATAAGGATCTCCCTGAACCGGTTGTAGTCAGAAATACACCGGAATTCAAACGGATAAAAGCCGGTCATCAGGTGGTTAGAAATAAATTTCGGATTCCCGCCGATCACTGGATTGGCATATATCAGGGCATGTTATTCGAGGGCAGAGGTCTGCGCAATTTGATCAGGGCCATACCGGGCAGAGATAAATTTACACTGATCATAGTCGGGCAAGGTCCGTTGATGCCGGAATTGAAGAATATGGCCAAAGAGCTGAAAATTGAAGACAGGGTGATCTATACAGGTTTGGTGCCTTTCTATGAACTCCATGACTATACGGCTTCGGCTGATATCGGTTTTACAATCATTTCCGGAAAAGGGCTCAGTTATTATCATGCCTTGCCCAATAAACTGTTTGAATACATTCAGGCCGGCATCCCGGTTATCGGTTCCGATTATCCGGAAATTAAAAAGATTATTGAAGAAGATGATATCGGTTATACAGTTAATCCGGAATCAGTTGAAGAAATCAGTCAGGCTATTAAGAAGATGCTGGATGAAGAGAATTATAAGAAATTTAAAAATCGGATTTTAAAAATATCTGAAAAATATACCTGGCAACAAGAGTCCCAAATATATTTGCGAACGATCAAAAGTGTTTTATCTGAAAAAATCTGAGTCGACCGTGTTTAATTTTTTAAGCATAAGGATTGTATTTAATAACTGAAGCTTATCTGTGCATGCGACTTTTATGTTTTGCATCCGAAGGTCTTCAAATATCCGTTGATTCCAGAAGGAATTATCTCTATAATCATAATCGCTTATTTCATGATGTAAAGAAGCGTTTAAACTTTCAGTGCAAAGCGCATTGATATTATATATGGGATTTTTCTTAAACGCTATAGTATTTGCTCCGGCTCTTTTTATTAAGGCTTCTGTTATTATAGGAATAGTTCTGAGCAGGCGAAAACCATGATATGGAATGCTTAATCCTTTTGTTTCAAGAGGAAATTTCTTTAGTTGAGAAAAATAATGATCTACCAGAGTTCTGTGAAAAATATGACGCTTGCGTAAGGCAGGTGGAACAAGTCTGTTTAATTCAAACAAGCTGCGGTCGTAAAAAGGCTGGCGCACATTAACATAATAAGACTGAACCAGCAAATCGGTTGAGAATTTTAAACCGGCCGACTGATGCATATGAAAGGTATCCAGTAAATCTTCATTGGCGCCTATAGACCTGTATTTATGCAAATAATCTTCTATATCCTGGTAAACATTGGATAGATACCTTTCAAGAAAAGAAGCGTTTAGAAATTTTTGGGCAAAACCTAAATGAAGCGATTGATGATATAAAAAATGCGTTAATGATTTTTTACCATGAAAAAGATTTGAATATCTTCTTTTCAATTGCCTGCGGTAGAGTTGGCCTCCTACGCCGTCCATCATTACCGGATTTTTATCCGCCAGAATTTTATAGGCAGGAAGCATGAAAAAATTTTCCGGTTGAATATAACCGTCGCCCATATTGATCAGAGTATATAAATGGGTATTAAATTGTTTAAATATGTCTTTTTCTAGCGTGAAATCTATAATGGGAATATCGTAATTTGCCGAGATAGACCGGGCAATATTGAGATCCGTTGATTCATCAGAACCGTGACTATAAGCGGCGCATTTAATTTGCTTGTTCAGGAGATAAGCCCATAATACCCGGGTGTCGAATCCGCCGCTTAGCGCAGTAATCAGGTTTTCATCATTTTTATAACGGATTGAAAAGGCATTCTCAAACCGGTCAACGATCTCTTTTCGTAATTGTCTTGTCTTCCATTTTTTTGCATGAAAATGAGGTTCAAAATATTGCGTCTCTCTAATAGTATTCTCAGAAATAACAAGAATTGAGCCGGGCCATAATCGTTTAATTCCATCAATAACCGTTCTGCCATTAAGCGGAAAACCGAGCGTTAAGTATTCTGTCAGACCAATTTCGGATATTTTAAGGTTCTTGATTGTTTTTACAATAGGATAAATCTGAGAAGAAAAAACGATAGAATTATCATTATGAAAGTAGTTTAACGGAAAGGCGCCGAATATATCGTTTATAATATGTATCTTAAAGGGCTTCTGCTCAAGAATGACTATGAGGAATGCTCCGTCAGTCCGGCTAAAAACAGACTCGTCACTGCTCAGATATTTTATAACCAGATCTTTGAGCAAAGCGCTTTGATCAGCGCCGCATACCGGGTATAATTCACCATACATCAGCGCTTCGGTGTTCGGAGAAATTTTTACCTGGCATATCGGAGACCCTGATCCGCGATTGGCGGTCAGAAAAACAGAATGTTCGATATCCTCAATATGAACAGATTGATCAGTTTTGTTCCAGGTAATAGCCTCGCTTAGCTGTTTTTTATGTATTTCAAATATTTCTTTTTGTTTAAGTATAAATCCGTGTATACCAGGCATTATAATTCCATAAGTTGGTTTTAGTCAAAAGCGTATATTGTTTTTATCTGGCTGATTATCTTTCTGTTTTTATATACTAAAAGAATACAAACCAATAAGAACAATAACCATGATATAAAAAGCGTATCAAAGATAAGGTTTATTACCAGTGGTGTAATACAAATTGTAAATTCAATCGTCATACTGATTAATTTAAGCTGACGGCAGTGAACTTTCAGGTAGATGATAACAAAAAGCCAAAGCAAAAAATAACTTAAGGCGCTGATGACTGCAGCCGCAATCAATCCGTAGAGTGGCAAAAAAATCATATTCAGAACGATGTTTATAATTAAAACCATAAGGTTAAAAATGAACAAAATAAAGGTGTTGTTTCTCTGCAGAATCAATGAATCGAGAATCTGACTATGCCCATAGAACGTAAATCCAATACCTAAAATTTGTATTAAAAGAAGAATTTTGATGAATCCATCCGGAATCAGCACCTGAGAAAACAGGTTAAAAACTGAAATTATAAAAAGAAGACTTCCGATGCATATTACTATCATTAATCCAGCGTATTCTTTCATGTAACTGATGGCAAGTTCTTCTCCTTTTTCGAATAACCGTTGCTGCCAGACATTATTGGCAATTAATATGATGGTGCCGATAATGGCTGAAAATTTATAGGCGAAAGCATAATTTCCTGTCATTTCCACGCCAAATAATTCTTTAATAAGATAATGATCAAACTGGTAAATGAGCAGCAGAACAAAGCCGACGCCGGAAAGCGGCAGGCCATAATAAACCAGTTGTTTGAACAGCTTAACCGAAAATCCGGCTTTTATACCGTCCTTAATATCCTTAGAGATAAATAACAACATGATGATCTCGGAGATGAATAAGGCGATAAAATAGGCGTCAAGTTTCAAGCCTAATTCCAGCAGGATGATAATCAAAGCGAGAAACGACAGGCTTCGGATCAACATCAGGTTAAAATAAAAAATGGTTCTTTTTTCCGCTTTTAACTTTGTTGTCAAAATAACATCTACGGAAGTAATCATTGAAAACCCGATAACAATCCACATCGGATGAAACAGATTTCCTTCAAACATCCATTGGTTAAACTGAGTATCAAACAGCAAAAATAAAATTGTTAATAAAACCGATAGGCAAAGGATGAAATACAAAACGGCGCCGATTATTTCATTTTTTTGTTTATCATCTTTTATTGCGGGAATTTTTCTGAAAATAGCCTGGTCAACTCCCAGTAAAATTAAAACCGAAATCAGGGACAGATATAACTGGAACAGCGAAAATACGCCGAATTCTGTCTGGGTGAGTTTCTGAGCAATATAGGGTAAGATAAGAATCGGGAACAACCGCGATAAGCCGCCGGCGATAAAATATAGAAACAGGTCTTTAATTGCTTTTTTCAAATCGGATACCTATTTCATTTCAAAGAAGAAGTTCGAAAGTATCTCTGAATAATCCCCGGGCGCCAAAACTTTCCTTAAATTTTCCAAGTCCCCAGTTCGGATCCATATTCACGGTAAATATGCCAAAATCATAGAATTTATAATTTTCCTGTACGGCCCATTGAAAAATATGATAAAATAGATTATTCACAGACCGGTATTCCTGATAGGTTTTATCATCGGAAATATAAAAAGCAAGAATTACATCTTTTGTACAGATAAAGTTGACGACCCCTGCGATCATTGTGTCGCCAAGAAAGGCTCCCCAAAGATGTATTTTATCCGGAAAAAGCGATTGCAGTCTTTTTATTTCTTCCAGCGTATGTGTGGGCGTAACATTATGCCGCAGCATTAAATTTTCTTTTAAGATTTTATAATACGAATCATAATCATCACTGAGTTTAATCGTAATGTTTTTCTTCATTGATTTCCGGGTTGCGGTGCGGGCTTCCGATTTGAACAGATTGAATATATCATTTTTTTCGGAAGGTAATTGCAATACGCTGGAAATCTCCCGTTTCAGGTAGCGAAAACCGTTTTGAATCATGGCAAAATCCAGGTAATTGGAATACCTGGTCATATAAACGATGGGAGGCAGCGTAATGATAATCCGGTTAAAACCTTCTTCCTTGGCATAACGTTTAAGCGATTCAACCAGGTCGAACGCATCCCTGATGCCGGCGTCGCGATATACGAATCCTCCGTATGAGGCGCCCCGGTGAGAATAAAGAACTTTTTCTTTGTCCATCATCCATGTTATTGCAGGGAAAATTCCCCGTATGGAATTTTTCTGTTTGAAAATCAGCGAATGGTCTTTAAAGCGTTCCGCCGGATGGTAGCTTAAGAACTTCCGGGTATGGAAAATGGTGCCGTTATCGGATTCATCGACATAAGAATCCCACCACTCTTTGTCCGTATCTTTGAATTTTTCGATGATATGCATTATTTTTTGCCGGATTTTTTTAATTTTACAATTTGTGCAAGTTAAAAGTTTTAGTTAAAAACTTCAATAAGAATTTCGGGGTAATGATAATCCCAATGTCACTGCGAGAAACGTAGCGTCTAAGCAGTCTTAAATTGAAAGGGATTGATTCGTTGTGTTCACGGCGTTAGCCGCTCCTTAAGGAATAATGACAGAAACGACGAATAATGAATGCTTTAATGCGGAATTGGTTAGAATTTCTATTATCGAATAGGGGACGTCGATTGACGAAGTATTGTTTTTTGCCGATCTCGACAACGATCACGATCAACGACAAAGCGGTAAATTACCAAATATTCCTTACTCAGTTTTAATTCGTAATTCGTAATTTATTAAAAAAATGATTTCGACAACGATCACGATCAACGTCCAACGATGTTTTCCCTTGCGTGGAAATTCTCATACACTATTAAGCGATAAAGCTATCGCATAACTCGGATAATTGTATAATAATTGAGTTTAAATTAAATTTGCGTCAAAGTTTTTTATTCAATCAAAATACAATCGGGATAATAATGTTTAAAATCGCACTGATCAATCCATTAAAAAACAAGAAGCTGAATTATATTCCCACGGGAATCTGTTATTTAAGTTCTTATCTGAAGAAAAATATCGACCATCCAATACAGGTTCGTATATTCAATATTGATATTAATTCTTTATATCGTGTAATTGATTTTGGACCGGATTTAATAGGTTTTACTTCATTCACGCACAATTTTAACCTGGTCTGCCGGATGGCGGAAATAATAAAAGAGGCGCTCCCGGACAGGAAAATAATTATAGGTGGTCAGCATATAACCATGGCGCCCTGGTCCATGCCGGGGATTTATAATTATGGAATTATCGGCGAAGGCGAAAGAACGTTATCGGAAATTGTAAAACGGCTTTTAACAAAAAATGAAGATGAAATTAAAACACTGCCAGGTATTCAGTATTGGGATCAAAATCAGATTATTCAAACCGGACGATGCCAATTAATTGAGCCTTTGGATGATATTCCTTTTCCGGACCGCGATGCCATCGATGAATTGAAAGACATCATCGACGCCGATCATTTTTCATGGTTTTTAAAATCCAATCTTAAAAGCCTGCAATTAACTACTTCCCGTGGCTGTCCGTATAAATGCCGGTTTTGTCAACCCTCCGTGATGTGGCAAAAACTCAGACAGCATTCACCGGAATACATTGCGGAAGAAATAGAACATATTTACAAAAAGTATCATATCAATGCTCTTCTTGTGGAAGATGACCTGTTCGCCACCAGTAAAAAACGATTATCGGCGATCAATGATTTATTAAGCCGTAAGAATCTGACCGGAAAGATAATCTATTATATTACCGCCAGAACGCACCTTATCGATAAAGACTATGTAGAGTTATTCAAAGAATTAGGCGTGGTCAAAGTAGAATTTGGCATTGAATCCGGATCACAGGAAGTGGCTCGATATCTTAAGAATTTTAATGTTCATACAGAAGGCGATAAACAGGCGATTTCCCTGTTGAACTCAGCCGGTATAAGTGTATTTGCCTCTTTCATTGCCGGTTCTCCCGTGGAGAAGATAGAGGATTTGAAGCAAACTGAAAAAATGATCTCATGGATTTATAAGTCATCGTCTAAAAACAGCTGCGGTATTTCTCTGGCGACGCCTTTGCCAGGAACGGAGTTATGGAATTACGCCGAAACTAATGGTCTGGCAAAACGAACAAATATTAACTGGGATCATTTCTCAGCCCTGGAGAGCATTCCTAAAGATATCAGCACGATTATTTATTTAAATAGCCATATTGCTTTGCCAAAACTTCTAAAAACTATTAAAAGGATCAGAAGAAAAATCTGGCTTGGCACCCCGACAGATTTTATTAAAGCACTGCCGAGACGAACCAGAAAAGCGGGGGAAAGAATCAGGAGAAAATTTAAGATAGCCGGGTAAATGGATCCGGCTATCTGGTTTTTTACATTTTATTCAGCAGTTTTACGATAATCGCTTTTTGCACATGCATCCGGTTCTCCGCTTCATCGAACACGATCGATTGTGCGCTGTCGATGACCTCATCGGTAATTTCATCACCACGATGCGCCGGCAGGCAATGCATCACATACGCGTCTTTACGGGCATGTTTCATCAGGGCGCTGTTTACCTGGAAAGGAATGAATATTTTTTTGCGTTTTGCGGCTTCGGCTTCCTGCCCCATGCTGGCCCAGACATCCGTATAAACCACATCGGCATCCTTTACCGCAGAAACCGGGTCCGATAAAATTTCGATAGTACTGATGCTCTGGCTGCGTGCATACTGCAATGTTCCGGCATCCGGTTCGTAGCCGGAAGGCGAGCATATTACCAGATGCATGGGTAATTTTGCCGCCAAATTGATCCAGGAATTGGCCACGTTATTGCCGTCGCCGATAAAAACAACCTTAAGATCATTCAGGTTTGTCCGATGTTCCAAAACCGTATAAATATCCGCCATCACCTGGCAGGGATGATTATAATCCGTCAGCCCGTTAATGACCGGTACGGTTGCGTATTTTGCCAGCTCCAAAATATGCGCATGGGCAAAAAGCCGGGCCATGATAATATCATTATAGCGGGAAATAACCTGGGCTATATCTTTGATAGCTTCCCTGGCGCCGATCCCTATATCGGCGGGACTAAGGTATAGCGCATACCCGCCCAACTGATACATGCCGGTTTCAAAAGAAATCCGTGTTCTGGCGGAAGGCTTGGCAAAAATCATGGACATGGAAAGACCTTTGCACAGATGGTGTTCTTCTTTTCGTCGGGTTTTATCTTTTAATTCTTTAGTAATATCGAATAGCCGTAAGATCTCATCTTTACTATAATCCGCAATGGATAAAAAATCTTTTTTCACGTCAACCTCCGTTATAAATAAATGAATCTGTAAACCCGAAAAATATACAATATTATAGGGAAAAAATCGAAAGAATTTTCTTCCTTCGATTTTTTATTTTTAAGACAAAACAAACATGATTACAATATAAAACGGCTTAAATCTTCGTCTTCTATTACCGATTGCAGAGCCTCTTTAACTTCTTTAGATGTTATGGTAAGCAGATCCGGTTTTTCTTCGGGCACCGTAAAAAGAATATCTTCGAGCAAAGTAGACATAATGGTATGCAGCCTGCGCGCCCCGATATTTTCCGAACGGGAATTAACGATTGAGGCAATTTTAGCGATTTCCGAAATGCCGTCTTTGGTAAACTTGATGTTAACATTTTCCGTTTCCAGAAGCGCCTGGTATTGTTTTATCAGAGCATTTTTCGGTTCCGTCAGAATTCTGATAAAATCTTCCTCGGAAAGACTGCTCAGTTCAACCCGGATAGGGAAGCGTCCCTGAAGTTCGGGAATCAGATCGGAAGGTTTGCTGACGTGAAAGGCCCCGGAAGCGATGAATAAAATATGATCTGTTTTAACCATACCGTATTTGGTCACCACAGAGGTTCCTTCCACCACGGGCAGAAGATCACGCTGGACGCCTTCGCGGGAAACATCCGGACCGCTTTTACCCGACGAGCCTCCGGCCACTTTATCGATTTCATCAAGAAAAACAATGCCGGAATTTTCGGCGCGCTGCACCGCAAGCCGAATAACCTCTTCCATATCTATAAGTTTCTGCGCTTCCTGCTGGGTGAGAATACGCATTGCTTCGGCAACGGTTGTTTTACGTTTTTTAACCTTTTTCGGCATCATTCCGCCGAATATCTCCTGGATATTCAGGCCCATCTCTTCGATGCCCAAAGGAGAAAAAATCTGCATCATCGGCGTGCTGTCCGCCGGAACATTTATTTCTACCTGGCGGTTATCGAGCGAACCGTCCAGTAACTGACTGCGCAATTTTTCCCTGGTTCTCTGGTGGCGTAATTCCAATTCATCATTGTTATCCATTTCACCGACCGGTTTTGGCTTGGATGTAATGGGCGGCAGAAGCAGATCAAGCGTTCTTTCTATGGCGTTTTCGCGGGCTTTACTTTCCACGGTTTTTGTTTTTTCTTCCCGCACCATCCGTACGCTGATTTCCATCAGGTCCCGGATAATCGATTCCACATCCCGGCCTACGTATCCGACTTCGGTAAATTTGGAAGCCTCAACTTTTACAAACGGGGCCTGTGATAATTTTGCCAGCCGCCGGGATATTTCCGTTTTACCAACGCCGGTCGGGCCGATTAAAATGATATTATTCGGCATAATTTCTTCACGGAGTTCTCCGGAAACCTTTTGCCGGCGCCAGCGATTACGCAGCGCAATGGCGACCATCTTTTTAGCCTTACCCTGGCCGATGATATATTTATCTAATTCTTTTACGATTTGCTGTGGTGTTAATTCATCGATTTTCGATTTACTATTCATTAAAGAACCTCAACTTTAATATTCTTATTTGTATAGATGCAGATGTCCGCGGCCGTGTTCAGGGATTCTCTGACAATTTCCTCTACGGATAATTCCGAGAATTTTATTAAACAACGGGCGGCGGCCAACGCATACGGTCCGCCCGAACCGATGGCGGCGATTCCGTCATCCGGTTCTATGATATCGCCTGTTCCGGATATAATGAAGGTATTTTCGGCATCCAGCACGGCTAGAAGCGCCTCAAGACGTCTCAGATAGCGGTCAGATCTCCAGTCTTTGGCAAGTTCGACCGATGCCCGCGGAAGATTACCGGAAAATCTTTCCAGCTTTTCTTCAAAACGTTCGAACAACGTAAAGGCGTCGGCGGCGGCGCCGGCAAAGCCTGCCAGTATTTTTTGATTATATAAACGGCGGATTTTTGTGGCCGAATGTTTCATTACGGTGTTGCCAAGGGTAACCTGGCCGTCTCCGCCCAGGGCTACTTTTCCGTTATGTCGGATGCCAATTACCGTTGTGGCATAAAATATTTCCGGATTATGTTGATACATGAAAACTCCTGATATTTTAATAATCGGTTAACGTACGGTTAAATGCTTAATTTGTTCGTTTACAAGAGTAATAAACGGCAGGAAACGATAAGAAATAAGCGAAAAATTAAATACCCCTTCTTAATCTGGCTATCGGAATATCAAGCTGTTCCCGATATTTGGCAACGGTGCGCCGGGCAATGGGAAAGCCTTTCTCCTTTAAGATTTGCGATATCTTTTCATCGCTTAAAGGTTCTTTCGAGTCTTCTTTTTTAATCATTTCAGCGATTTCGTTTTTGATTTTCCGGGTTGAGATCTCTTCGCCTTCCTCATTCTCGATGCGTTCATTAAAAAAGTATTTTAATTCATATACGCCATAATCCATTTGTACATATTTGCCGTTTACCACCCGGCTGACCGTCGAAATATCCATTTCAATCATCTCTGCGATTTCCCGCATAATCAACGGCTTAATATATTCCGGCCCTTTATTGAAAAAATCTTTCTGCTTCTCTATGATCGCTTCCATTACCTTAAGCATGGTAAATTTACGCTGGTAAATGGATGAGATAAACCAGCGGGCGGATTCAACCTTTTTACGGATGTACTGCCTGGTTTCCGTATCCGTATTTTTTCTGTCCATCAGCATTTTTTTATAGGTATTGCTGATGCGCAGAGGAGGAATATTCCAATCGTTTAAACTGACCACAAACTTATCGTCCACTTTTTCCACGGTAAAATCGGGAACAATATAATTACTACGCGTATCAAATATACCCTCGCCCGGTTTAGGATTTAACCTCAGAATTTCATCCACGGCTTCCTGCATTTTTTCCGGGGTGGTTTCCAGCGCTGATATTAATCTGTCGTAACGTTTGTTCTTAAAATCATCAAAATATTCGTTTAAAATTTTATAGGAAAGCGAATTGGTCTTACCGGCTTCTTCCAGTTGAACCATCAGGCATTCCCGTAAATTGCGGCTGCCTACACCGGTCGGATCAAGCATCTGGATTTTTTTTAGAACCTTTTCCACTGTTTCAACGGTGGTGTGATACAATACCGCCACATTTTCCAAAATCAGTTGCTGATCCAGGTAACCGTCGTCGCGGATATTCCAGATCAGATATTCGCCAATGGCTTGTTCTGTTTTAGAGAGCGGCAGAATATGCATCTGGTCCAGTAAATGTTCGGGCAGG
>RQOG01000014.1 GCA_003854985.1 Calditrichota bacterium | reverse complement strand
TGGCTTCTATCATTTGTTCCCGGTTAAGCACATTGCCTAAAAATATTTTTATCCTGCCGTTAACACCGTTAATTTTTTCCTGCGTTTCTTCCGTTACGGTTGTGTTTAAATCCAAAATTGCTACATTGGCGCCGCATCCTGCTGCCGCCAAAGCCATTTCAGTGCCTAAAATACCGTTTCCACCCGTCAGTACAATAGTTTTTCCCGTAAGATTATAACTTTCTTTAAGCTGATCTAAATTCATGGCCTATCCTTTTATTTCTTTAACCCGCTAAAAATCGGTTTAACATGTCTTTCCAAAATATTCATTTTAACGTTCCGGCTTATCACTTTTTCATGTTCTTCCAAGGCATCCGTAAATTTCTTTTCCATGTCTGCCGCTATTTTATAGCCCACATGCAAGAGCTGTCTCAGATTCATATTATAATCAGGATTAGCCGGATCATGACGCAAAGCGTTAACATATTGTTCGGAAGTCCAGCGTGATACTTCTTCCGCGCCCGGCAGTTGATCACGTCTAATATCGATGACTGTCGCATAAGGCGCTACAAGAATATCATATTTCTGCAGGGATGCGGCATAAATATCTTTGGCAATTTTTAAACCGTTCCCGCCGGCCTCCGCCAACCCGATTAACTCTTCCAGCCAGGTTGTTCCCGCGGTTTTCAGATGCAGACCTGCATCAAATTTCCGCACCGTCTCATTGATAACCGGGTAAATCGAAAACTTATCACTGCCGGAATGAACGCTTAACTTCAGGTTCTCACTCAAACCAAATTCCGAAACGGCAAACCGGAGCACGGCCAGATCGTTCCCGAATTCTGTTTTGAAGGCATTAATATCTCCCACATAATCCACGCCTTTGTTAAACCGGCCGCTGAATTTGGGCGCAATGGTCTGCAAAGGTATTTTTTCCATAGCCAGGGCGGATAAAATAAAAAATAATTCCAGGGGCGTTTGCGGATCATTGGTCTCATCCATCGACACTTCAATGATAATTTTATCGACATCTTTTTGCGAGCTGATATGCCGGAATATCTTACCCGCTTCATGGGCCGCTAAAAGATATTTGCCGGCCACGATCCGGAGAAATGTTTCCGACACATCGAATGATTCCTCTATACCAGGTATAATTAATTTTCCGATATATTGACGATGGCTTTCGATAAAATGGTTGATACTCTCGGGATCAATGGCTTTTCCTATAAAATCCGCTACATCAAGGGTGTAGAAATCCGCGGCATCAATAAAAAAATCCACATTCACCAATCCCACATGATCCGCATCCACATAATAGGAATTCCGCCATTTAAGCGTTTTAACCGCTTTATCGGCCTGTTCTCTCGTTGACAATGGAATACTGGAAATAATCGAATGTTCCCGGTATGATTTATTCCACACGGGCACAATATGAATACCCGTTTTTTCCGCTTCTATCAACGCGCTAAGCTGGGCTTTAGCCTGGTGATTGAACCGGTCGCCAATGCCGAAAGAGTATTTTTCTATTTTTCTCATATACGTTCTTTCCTCCTTTGATTAAAAACCAAACAATTGAGGCAAGTACAGGGAAATCCATGGAATAAACGTAACCAGTAATAGCGCAATAATCATGATAATATAAAACGGCACCAGGGCTCTGGTCAGCGACATAATGCTGGTATTACCGATACCGCAGCCGACAAATAAAACGGATCCGACGGGAGGCGTGGTTAATCCGATCGATAAATTTAAGACCATGACAATACCGAATTGTAAAGGCGTGACACCCAATTGCGTTACAACCGGCAGAAATATCGGCGTAAAGATCAATATCGCCGGCGTCATATCCATAAACGTACCGACTACCAATAAAATTAAATTTATCATCAGCAGAATAATGATTTTACTGTCTGTCAGCGCAATCAGGAATTTACTGATATCCTGCGGAATATTTTCATAAGATAAAATCCAGGACATAGCTGTGGAAGTGCCGATTAGAAACATTACAATCGCCGTGGTTTCTACGGTTTTTATCAAAATGCCCGGCAAATCTGCCCATTTAACTTCTCTATAGATTAAAACAGAAAGCAACAGGGAATAAATAACCGCTACCGCACTGGCTTCGGTTGCAGTAAACAGACCGGCAATAATCCCACCGATAACAATAACGATTAAAAATAAACTGGGAATGGCATCAATCAGCCTTTTAAGGCTTGCGATAAAATTCTGGCTTTCGCCGACCGGATACTTTTTCATTCCGGCTAAAATTGCCGCCACAATGATTAAACCGATTCCCACCAAAATACCGGGAAGATAACCGGCAATAAATAATGCGGCAATGGAAACGCCGCCGCTGGCCAAAGAATAAACAATAAGCACATTACTTGGAGGAATCAGTAATCCTGTTGTCGAAGCGGTGACGGTAACGGCGGTATTAAAATTTTTATCATAACCTTCCTTGTTCATTATCGGAATCATGAATCCCCCGATAGCCGATGTTGCCGCCACGGCCGAGCCGGAAATAGCGCCGAAAAACATGCAGGCCACAACATTCACATAGGCCAGACCTCCGGGGAACATGCCAACCAGAGCTTTGGCAAAATCGATTAGCCGGCGCGCTATGCCTCCCCGGCCCATCAGCAGACCGGAAAGAATAAAAAACGGAATAGCCAGCAGGGCAAAACTGTCAATACCGGTGGCCACACGCTGGGCAACCGTTGTAACTGCGGGCCCGGACGAAATTGTAAATAACATGGTTAAAATCGTTGAAATGCCAATGCTGTAGGCTATCGGAACGCTTAAGGCAATAAGCACCACAAAACTGGTGATGAGCACTAATACGGATAAATCCATCAGACATCGCCTCCCTTGTGTATCTCTGCAGAATCAGCCATAAAATCCGGACGACGAATTTCCTGTATGGCCAGAATAGAATAATAAATCATCAGAAGGCCGCTTACAGGAATAACCATATAAATATATCCCATCGGAATACCCATGGAAGCTGAAATCTGCTTCAGAATAAATGTTAAACTTACCAATCGCACACCGCCTATAATCATTATAAAAAAAGCAAAGAGAATGATGCATATATGCACAATCACATAAATAACTTTATTACTGGCAAGGCTTACTTTATGCACTATAATATCAATACCAAGATGCGCTTTCTTACGCAATGCGTAACTTGCGCCCAACACCCCGATCCATACAAGCTGGAACTGGGCCAATTCTTCCGTAAATGAACTGGGATGAGGCAGAATGAACCGGGTTATTACCTGCCATGTAACGGTCAGAACCATAGCGCCCATTAAAATCATCAGGAATATGGACAGGGTTTTATCCACATATTTGCTTATATCCTTCATCGACAATACCTCTGTTATTGAATTTTTTGTATTTCCTGCAGTAATTCATAAACCGGCGTGCCTTTATAGGAATCATGCAATGGCTCAACCTGCTCTCTGAAAAGTGTTTTGTCGGGTCTTAAAACGGTTACGCCGGCTTTTTGCACTTCTTCAAGGGAGGCATCGGATGATTCCTTCCATAATATCTTTTCATATGGAATCGATTTGTCAACGGCATCCTGCAGCCATTTTTGCTGCTGTTCGGTCAGGTCTTCCCAGATTTCCGTACTCACCAACAGAATATCCGGCACCGAAGTATGTTCATCCAGGGTGTAGTATTTGCAGACTTCATAATGTTTGGAAAGGAAAAAACTGGGCGGATTATTTTCTGCGCCGTCGACAACGCCCTGCTGCAATGCCGTATAGAGCTCGCCCCAGGGAATCGGTGTGGCCGAGCCGCCAAGCGCTTTTACCATATCCACTGCGGTATTGCTTTTCATTACCCGGATTTTTAATCCTTTTAAATCCGCAGGGATTACGACCTGTTTATCCTTTGTGTAAAAACTCCTGCTGCCGGCATCATAATAACACAATCCTCTTAATCTGAATTTTTGCCCGGCTAAGAGCAGCTTTTTACCAATGTCGCTTTCCAGCGTTTTCCATAAATGCTCTTCATCGCGGAAGACATAAGGCACGCTGAAAATTTTCATTTCGGGAACAAATGTTTCCATGGGACTGGCGGAAACCTTCGTCATGGCCAGGCTGCCGATCTGCAAAAGCTCAATTGTTTCCCGTTCTCCGCCGAGCTGACTGCTGGGATAAATATCCACACGCATTAGTCCTTTTGAGTTTTCTTTTACCTTTTCCGCCATGAATTCCATGGCTTTATGAACCGGATGAGTGGTGTCCAATACATGAGCAAGTTTCAGGATTTTCACCTTACTTTCTTCACCACAGCTCATTAAAAAGGCTAAAAGTGTTGTAAAAACCAGAATCTTCAAATTCATCTGTGACCTTCCCATTCTTATTAAGGACGGTTATAGTTTATAGGCTTTCTTCACCAGTTCATAGGCCAGGGCTTTACTGAGTTTCTGCGCTTCCTCCATATCGATTAAATGGCTGGTTACCATGCGGGCCAGAAAGTTGGAATCAACGCGTCTGCTGACATCATGCCGGGCCGGAATTGAAGGAAAAGCCCGGGTATCATCATTAAAACCAACGGTATTATAAATACCGGCCGTTTCGGTAACCATCTGCCGATAACGGGTCATGCCCTGGTAACTATCGTGAAACCACCATGCCGGACCTAATCGTAATGCCGGATAATGACCGGCCAGCGGAGCCAGTTCACGGGCATAAGTCGTTTCATCCAGAGTGAAAACAATCAGGGTAAGCGCAGGATTGTAGCCATATTTATTTAACAGAGCGCGTAAATTATTGGTATACTCGGTGGCTACCGGTATATCGCAGCCCTTATCCGCGCCGAAACGTTTAAACACAACCTGGTTATGATTACGGAATGAACCGGGATGAATCTGCATCACCAACCCGTCTTCAACACTCATTCGGGCCATTTCCATCAGCATATGGGCGGTAAAAAGATTTCCATCATCTTCCGACGCCTGTCCTTTAAGGCCACGCTGAAATACTGCTTCGGCTTCCGCTTCGTTTAATTCATGAGTATATGGACTATAAACGCCCTGGTCTGTGGAGGTGGCGCCCATGGCTTTAAAGAACTTCCGGCGATCTTCAATAGCCCGGATATAATTTTTAAAAGAAGAAATTTCATATCCAACGGTTTTTTCGAGTTTATTAATCTCCGGTTTCCAGTTGGGCGCTGTGATACTTACTATTGCATCCGGACGCAGGCACGGAACTACCCGGCCATCCCATCCCGACTCTTTAATCTTTTTATGCTGCTCCAGCGTGTCCGAAGCGCCATCGGTGGTGGATAAAACTTCGATATTAAAACATTTGAATAGGGCCCTGGGCAGAAATTCCGGACTATTCAGCTTTTCCTGAATCTGATCGTAAATACGCAGCGCCGATTGTCCGTTGAATTTTTCCCGGATACCAAAGACTTCGTAGAATTCATGATTCAGCCAGACGCCGGTCGGCGTACCGGCAAAAAGATAAAAATGATCGCCGAAAATCTGCCATATTTTTCGATGATCTTTTTCCACAGGCGTTCCATCCACAGAAGGAATACCGAGCGATTCCAGCGGAACACCCTGCGAATACAACATACGATGGGCATAATGATCCGGGATAAGAATGAGTTCCGTAGGATCCGGGAATGGTTTGTTATCCGCTAAAATCATTGGATCCACATGACCATGCGGACTGATGATAGGCAGGTCTTTAACCTGCTCATACAACTCGCGGGCGATTTTTCGCACCCCGGGTTCGGGGTCGAATAAACGATATTCATTTAACTCCAACTTTGCCATTTGCTTTCCTCACTGATTCATAATTAATGAATTAGAAAACACTAAACTTGTTGCTATTTTCATATGCTTTGCAGGTCTGGAATAGGGCGCCAGCGCTTCTTCATAAACAAGTTTAAAGGCCTGCACGCCCAATTCCCGCGCCGGCTGGGCAATATAGGGAATTGAGGGCGAAAATAGCGATAAATAATCTGCGCCCCCGAAACTGAATAATTCCAGGTCGCCCGGTATTTTTACGCCGGTTTCTCTGGCTGCTTTGAGCGCTCCAAGCGCTACAGGATAGGTGACGGTAAAAATCATCTCCGGCATCTTACCCGTCTGCTGCAACTTTTTAAAACTGTCATAGCCGTCCTGCACCGAAAAACCGCCTTCCAATATCCAATCCTCTTTCACATCCAGGTTGGCCTCATGCATAGCCCGCATAAACCCTTTCAATCGGCCATTACCAATGCTGGTATATCCGTATCCTGAAAAATGAGCGATTTTTCTTACACCGTTGTCAATCATTTTTTTTACGCCGTTATAAGCGCCCTCTTCATCATCTGAAGAAATGGTGCTGAACTGGTTTTGTTCGATAACGCGGTCGAAAAACACAAGCGGCACATTGCGGCTTTTAACAATAGTGAAGCTTTTAATGGATTTCGTAAATTGTGTAACCGATACAAGAATCGCGTCCACATGCATGGACAGCAGGGTTTCTATATGTTTTGCTTCATTTTCCGGATTTTCCTGAGATACGGTTAGAATAATATCGTAATTACACTCATACGCTTTCTGATAAATCGCTTCGATAACATCCGAGAAAAAATGGTGGGCAATTTTGGGCACGATCAGGCCGATGGTAGTGGACTTGCGGGAAGAGAGATTCCTGGCCATCAGGTTAGGCATATAGCCTATTTTACGGGCTACTTCTTTTACTTTGTTTTTGGTTTCCAGCCCAATATCCGGATGATCGCGCAGGGCTTTGGATACCGTTACCTTGCTGACCATCAATACTTCGGCGATATCTTTTAAAGTAGCATGTTTATTGTTTAGCGCCATTTTTTCTTTACCGTTAAAGTTACCGGTTAAGTAAATTTAAGTATTTTATTCACCCTGTCAAATTTTTTTTGGATTACCTGAGGGTTTTTATTGAATTCAATTATTTGAACGCCGAATCTTAAACACCGATCGGTGAAGGATTGTTTACTGGTAATAGACAACGATACCGATATCGATGACGATCACGATCAACGAACAGGAACCATGAGTTCAATCATAGGAAGTCAATGAGCAGACGAATTTGAACATGGCAAGAAATTACCCTACCCCTTAATCCCCTTCCCTAATTCTTAGGGCATGGGAGAAATCATCGTCCTTTAACCATTGTGGACTGCATGGCCGCCTGATACATCGAGCATTATTAGCATAAGCCGATCACGACAAAAATCACAATCAACGTTCAATGGTGGGGTAACCCATGATTTTAATCATGGGGTTCAATAACAGGTAAATAAACTTTAATCGTTTTAACGATTTTAGTGTTTTTTATTGCAGAAGAAGTATTATGATTGATAATCATCAAAGATTGATCTGAAAATGGCGATAAACAACCCTACCCCTTAATCCCCTTCCCTAATTCTTAGGGCAGGGGTGAAATAATTATCCTTTAACCATTTTGGACTGCATGGCCGCCTGATACATCGAGCATTATTAGCATAAGCCGATCACGACAACGATAACGATCAATGTTAAACGATGGGTTAAAATGATTTTTTATATTTTCCGGACCTGTTATTCCACGCAACCGGCATTCTCTCATCTTTCCCGGAGCGTTGATATTGCATTTTTTACTATAGTTTTTTTAAAAATAACCGTTTATAAGGCTTGTTTAGATACAAAGAAATTAATACTTTAAGGCCTTGTGAAAATACCTGGAAACCAATGGCTGCCATGATTTTCATTTATCGTAAAATTAATCATCGTTAATTAGTAACCGGCGCCGGGTTTAATTATGAATATGAAAACAGGGCATTTTTTAATTATGACACCAATATATGAATATTGTGTGTCTGATTGAGTCCGCCTGTAGTTCACCTGGCGAAGCTGTATGTAGAATAATAAGAATATCGGATTATGAGAAGAAAACTAACACTATTACTGACGTTGTTCACCGCCTGCGCGCTTTATGCACAGACACTCGATGATTTGAGAAACATCGAATCCATTAAACGGGAACTCGAAAAAATATCAACCGAACCGGGAACTAAAAAGCCGGAAACGATGCGCGGCGCCTCATCGCTTGAGACCTTTCAGGACTCTCTTTCCAGGCTGCCTGTTCAAAAGATGGAAAAAGAAAAGTTTAAGCCGGAAATTATTCTCCCCGAAGAAGAAGAGGAGGAAGGGAAAAAGGCCGTTCCGGAAACCACAGAGTTTTTCATCGATCTGCCCTGCTTCGGCCATGAAATATTTGAGCAGACTCAGGCGGAATATATGCCAGAGGTATTTGGACCCGTTGATGAAGAATATCCCCTGGGACCGGGCGATGAAATTATTATCACGGTGTGGGGCGAGGTCGAACTGCGTCACGAACTGGTTATTAACCGCGCCGGCCAGGTTTATATTGAGAATGTTGGTCTGGTTAATTTAAGCGGTTTGAATATAAAAGAAGCCCGGAATAAACTTAAAAGCGCCTTAGGGCGTTCCTATTCGTCCATAACCAAAGGACGGGCATTTTTAGATATTACCGTTGGTAAACTGCGCCCGCTCCGTATTTATGTTATCGGCAACGTTACTCAGCCCGGCGTATTTACCGTACCGGCAGTGTCCTCCCCTTTTCACCTGTTGTTTTATGCCGGAGGTATTAATCCTGCCGGTTCTTTGCGAAGAGTCTTGGTTGCCCGCGGCGATGAAATTGCCGCTGAACTCGATTTTTATGAATTTTTAACCGCAGGGAAAAGGTTCAGCAATGTCCGCCTGCAGACTAACGACGTGGTTGTTGTTCCTGCCGCCGAAATCCAGGTTTATCTGGATGGCGCCGTAAATATGCCCGCCATATACGAGCTTAAACAGGGTGAAGGAATTATTGAACTGTTTAAGTATTGCGGCGGATTAAAGGATAACGCCTATCGAAAAACCATTCAGGTCGAAAGAATAGTCGGTTATGAAGACAGAAGATATTTTGACGTCAACTATAATGAACTTGTAAAAAATAATCAAAATTTTGAATTAATCAACGGTGACCGGATTCTTGTTACCGAAATTAACCGCGAGGTAAAAAACTATATAACCATTGAAGGTCCGATATACGGACCCACCCAGTTTGAATACCATGCAGGCCTGACCATCCGCCAGTTGTTTGATAAAGTCGACAGCATCGCCGGAGACGCCTATCTGAAACGGGTGCAAATCACCAGAACTCTGCCGGATAAAAAGCAGGAAATGTTTTCGCTGAATCTGGAAAATATTCTCGGCGGCAGTCAGCCCGATTTTGCACTGGCTCCGGAAGATCAGATCGAAATTAAATCCATGACAGCGCTCTTCCCTGCTGATTCCGTTAGAATCTACGGCGCGGTAAAAATGCCGGGCGTTTATGCCTATAAAAAGAACATGACTCTTAAGGATCTGATTTTTGCTTCCGGCGGATTCACCAATAACGCGCTTTTTACGGAAGCGGAAGTTTCCCGTATTTTTCCCCGGCAGCATCAAAAAGACATGCTGGCGCAGATATTTTATGTACCGCTTGATTCATCCTACATAAAAAAGGAAACCGAAGACGACGGCGATATTTTTCGCCTGCTTCCTTATGATAATGTTTTCGTCCGCAGCGACAGCGAATGGGAACTGCAGCGCAATGTCTATATCGAAGGCGAAGTGAACAAACCGGGATTATATACTCTGGAAACCAAAACCACAAAAATAACCGACCTGATTGAGAGGGCGGGAGGTTTGAAACTTACGGCTTACCTGGCCGGCGCCAAGCTTTTTCGTTCCGGTTCGTACAAAGGACAAATCGGTATCGATTTTGAGGAAATTTTTGACAACCGCTATCATGAAGAAAACATCTTTCTGCAGGCCGGCGATCGGATTATTATCCCGGAAAAGTTGGCCACCGTAAGCGTGTACGGCGGCGTTAATTTCCCCAGCAACGTGCTCTGGGAAAAAGGCGAAGGGCTGGATTATTATATCGAAGCGGCGGGCGGTTATACGGAAACGGGCGATGAGGATAATGTCACCATTCGTCTGGCCAACGGCCGGCCGGTGCAGCGCCAGCGGTTTTTGTTCTGGAAATATTTATCGGATGATATTACCGCCGGCAGTACGATTTATGTGCCTGTATTAAAAGAAAAAGATAAAACCGACTGGTCCGGCGCCATCCGCGATGCCGCGGCCATTCTGGCCAGCATTGCTACGGTGATACTGATTTATGACCAGGTGGGAAAGTAACAATGGATAAACAACTCTTTGACAAAAAATATTTTTGGGACGTCGATTACAATTCTATTGATAATGAAATACATAAAAGATTTATTATTTCAAGAATTATAGAAAGAGGCGATTGGACCGATTTCAGAAGTCTGATCAATTATTACGGTATTAATCGGGTAAAAAAAGAAATAACAGAGATGCGGTACATAGACAGAAAAACGCTAAATTTTTGCAGTGTATATTTTAATATCCCTTTAGAGAAATTCAGATGTTACAAAAGCAAGCGGTTGATAAACCCGTTTTAAAATTACTTTCGGATTTAATGAACGTTGATATCCTGCAAAGCTTTGCTTTGGGAGGAGGCACTTCTCTGGCTTTAAGACTCGGGCATAGGATTTCCGCTGATATTGATCTTTTTACAAATGAAGATTTTAATCCGGACATGCTTTTACAGGAGTTAAAAAAGAGTTTTGACATACAATTGATCTCTACTGCAAAAAACACGCTAAATACAACAATTAATACTATTAAAACCGATATTTTAGCATACAAATATCCCCTTCTCGGTAAGGTGGAAACCATAGATAATATCCGGCTTTTATCTATAAAAGATGTATCTGCAATGAAGCTTTCCGCCGTTGCATCACGGGGCAGTAAAAAAGATTTTTATGACTTATATGTTCTTTTACAACAATTTCAATTAAAAGAACTAATTGCGTTTTATGAACTAAAATTTTCTACAGACCAGTATTATCATATACTAAAAAGTCTTGTATATTTTGACGATGCAGAATTGGAACCGGAGCCGATTGCTGTTTGGGAAAATTTAAACTGGAATGATATAAAGAAATTTTTTATTAAATTGATACAAAATTATGAATAACGCCTTAATGAGGTTAATTAACATAAACCGACTGGTCCGGCGCCATTCGTAACGCGGTGGCTATTCTGGCCAGTATCGCTACGGTGATACTGATTTATGACCAGGTGGGAAAGTAAAAAAATGAATTATATGAATGATATGTTAGAAGATAATAATCCTCAAAAAAATAAAAACCTTACTTTAATTGATATAACCTTAAGTATTGTCAAGAATCTTAAAAAGATATTTAAAATAACATTAGTATTTGCATGCATAGGGATAATCTATGCGGTTTTTTCTCCCAAAGAGTATAGTTCGACATCAATAGTTATAAATGATTCACAAAATTTGAAAAATATGAGCTTAGCAGGAGGTTTAAGCGCCCTACGAAGATTTGGAATAAACCTCGGCGACCAGGGCGAAGGATTGTCAGTTGATACGTTTCCAGAGATAATCAGAAGTAAAGATGTATTATATTATGTCTCACATGATTCATTTTTCTTTAGTGATATTTCGGCAAGAATGACACTAGTTGAATATTTAAATCAAAAAGACATCATAAATCATATATTTGATAATACTGTCGGTTTAATATCAGCAATATGGAAGAATAATGCGAATGAAGATACAATTATTAATAAAACATATAATGGCCTTAAAGAAGTTTTGATTTTGAATAAGGAAGAATACGAAGCCTATAAGATACTTAAAAACGAAATGATAAGTGTTACTACTGATTTCGAGACAGGAATGATTAAAGTATCTGTAACAACTCAAGATCCTTTTTTATCTGCAAAAATAAACAGTTCGATTTTAAATAATTTTATTAAAAGAATGCAGGAAATTTATACGTTTAAAACAAGTGAAGAATTAAAATTTATTCAGGAAAGATTTAATGAGGCAAAAAGAGATTTAAATGAAGCTGAAAATCAATTAATAAATTTTGTAGAAAAGAATAAAGATATAGGAATAATAAAACTTCAAACAGAATACGAACGACTAAAAAGGAATGTGACCTTTAAAACTGAGATATATAGTGAACTTCAAATTAATTTATCCCAGACTGAAATTGAGTTAAAGAAAAATGAACCCATAATCCGAATAATATCAAAACCATCAGTGCCGCTGGAAGCTTCGAGCACAGGCAGATCATTAATAATCATTATGTGGATTATATTAGGAATAATTACAGGTTTTATTTTTCATTTTTTCAGTATTTATATGACAGAAATAAAAAAAGACAGTGAAAATGAAGAAAAAATATCTGAAATAAAAAAATCAATTTATACTCTTAAAAAGTCGATAAAAATAAACCTATTTTCTAATAGATGATATTTCGTCTTTATAAAATATATTCAGATGCATAATCATTTAATAATCACATTAAAATTACAATTTTATATTTTATTTGGAATTATAAACCTATTATTTATTTGCTGGACCAATAGCCCTACTTTTTTAATTAAACTAACCTTTATTTATATTTTTTTACTCATTTATTTGCTTCTTTATTATCATTTATTTATAGAAGAACAAAATATTGCCATTACATCATTTATTATTTTTAATTACTTATTTTTTGTGATAGGACCTGTTGTTCAATTAAAAAACCACATAACAAATGATTTATTACCAAATACCTTTATTATTAATTACAATTATATTATTCAAACTAATTTATATATAGTACTATTTCTATTCGTTTTTATAGTAAGTTATCTATACTTAAAAAACCGTCAGAAAAACTTTTTTAGAAAACCAGATAAAACTAAATTGTCAATTAGAGATTATCAAATCGTAAGTATAATTTTAATAATTATAACAATTTTTATAATGATGATTTATAGCAATATTATTTATAACTTATTTTTTTTCAGAGAAAAGGATTTTGGATTTTCTACACATTTCAATTTAATAATATCTCGAACGCTTTTTATGCTGCCTCTTTCCGTTGTTATTTTAAGCTGGTATTATCGTAAAACAAAAAAGATCTTTTTAGCTTTATTTTTTATTTCTTTAATATTATTGATATTTTTAAAAAATCCATTCACCGATAAACGTAATGCGATTGGCGCCATTTATTTATGTATTTTATTCTTTATGTTTCCTGTTTTTTTCAAAACAAATTTTCGTACATTTATATTTTTATTTACAATAATGGTCATATTATTTCCCTTGTCATCAATTTTTACACATTCAATGTTTGGCTTTGCCTTATTTAGTGAAAAACCTATAGAATTAATAATATATGAATTCACCAAGAGTGATCTGCTAGATGAATTTAACCGGCTTGACTATGATACCTGGTCAGAATTTAACACAACAATCGAATATGTAAATATTAATGGAATAAGTTATGGAAAACAATTAGGAAATGCTTTACTCTTCTTTATTCCAAGGGCAATATGGCCAGGCAAACCGCTAAATAGCGGTTTCGAGATTGGTAATTATATTATGAATAATTATCCCTTAAATTATAACAATTTATCAGAATCTTATGTTGCGGAAGGATATATCAATTTTGGAATTATTGGCATACTGATCTATCCGATTATTTTATCAATATCTATCATTTATATGAGTAATTGGTTGAAATCAAAAGATATTTTAAAAAAAACAACGACCATATATTTTTCATTTCACTTAGTATTTTTATTAAGAGGCGATTTTACCAATGGATTTGTGTATTTTATAGGAACATATATTGCTGTCTATTTGATACCTAAGTTTATATTATTTTTATTAAGAATTTTAAGAGTTTCAAACCATAGCATATTAAAATACAATTATACTTTAAATTCATAGCGTATTTAAGCTTAACGCGTGCACTACATTCTTTTACATGACAAAAATTTACACATTTTTTAATAAACATTTTTATAACAAAACACAAAAAACGTTATTCGAAAATATTTTTTTCCTAAGTATTCTACAATTTTTTAATTATTTCTTACCGCTAATTACAATTCCATATTTATTTAAAATATTAGGCGTTGAAAAATTTGGCGTTATCATGTTGGCTAATGCCATAGCTTTATCCTTTATAATTATCACGGATTACGGTTTCAATCGATCCGGTACCAGGGAAATTGCCGTTAACAAAAATAATCCAGATAAAATTGAAGAGATTTTTTCATCTATAATGTTTATTAAGTTTTTATTACTCATTCTTTCATTCTTTATATTATTACTTATTGTAAATATCATTCCGAGTTTTAAAAAAGAAAGCATTATTTATTATTATTCATTTGGTGTAGTAATTGGTCAGGTATTATTTCCGGTTTGGTACTTTCAGGGTATTGAGAAAATGAAAGTAATCAGCTTTCTTACAATTTTTGCTAAAATTATCTATACAATTTTAATATTCGTTATTGTTAAATCCGCAAACGATTATATTTTTGTACCCGTATTAAATTCATTAGGTTATATTACTTCCGGTTTAATTGGTATTTTTATTGTGCTGAAATCAGGCGTTCACTTCAGTATACCAAATTATAGAAACGGCGTAAATCGATTCAAGGAAAGTTCGTTATTGTTTTTTGCCAATGTGTCTTTTTATTTAAATAATTCCGCAAATATCATAATAATCGGCTTGCTTACCAATCAGACCTTAACCGGTATCTATGCTGGTTTTGAAAAAATAATCTTTGCTATAAAAAACATGGCACAACCTATAGAACAGGCTTTATTTCCATATGCTTCATCAAGATCAAATGATAAAGTTCAGAGGATAACCAGGATTTTTCAAATTTTTAATATAGCATTCTTTTCAATTATCGCTGGGATTGTATATATTTTTTCTTATCCCATTCTAAATACTTTCTTAGATATATCGACGTTGAGTTATATAAAAGAATTTCATTTATTTCTTGTCGTTATAATTATACATTCCATAGCTGCGCCTATCTATGGCATTTATTTCCCGGCATTAAAATTATATGATCTGAGATTAAAAGTTATTTTAGTTTCGGGAATAGTCAATTTTGTTTTAGCTATTATTTTAACTCTTTATTTTAAACTAATAGGCGTAATTTTTGCGATTATAATATCTGAAGTAATACTATTATTTATAAGTTTTTATTATTATTCGAATTGTAAGAAGTCCTTCGCAGAAACTTTAACTAAGTAATCCATTCATATTATTTGAGGAATTCATGTATAAATTAAACCTTGGGTCCGGATGGTCTAAAACCCCGGAAGATTGGATTAATATTGATAATTCAACGAACGCACGACTGGCAAAATATAAAAGAATAAAAAAAATACTTTATGTATTTGGCCTGATATCAAAAAGAATTAATTCGATTCCATGGCCTGATAACATTAAAATTCTTGATGTGACAAAAGGATTACCTTTTAAAGAAAATACGGTTGACTGCATATTCTCTTCCCATTTCTTTGAACATATTTCTTATTATAATGTAAAAAAGCTTTTATCCGAATGTTATCACGTTTTAGTTCCGGGAGGCACATTAAGAATCATCGTCCCTGACTTACAGAAGTTGATTGAAAAATATATAACTGATATGAAAAGTAATAAAAATATAAATAATGAGAAAAATATACCGGCAAATATATTAATGAACAAAATGGAAATATTTGAAAAGAATACAGAGAGTGATAACAGAGTTATATCGGTTATCAAAAAACTTCAGGGTAATAAAAATCTACACAAATGGATGTATGATGAAATACTATTGCGATTTTTATTAGAGCAAACCGGCTTCATTGATATTATAAAATGTGATTATGGAGTATCGTCAATAAAGAATATAGAAGATGTTGAAGAAGCAAATCGATTTAATGACGGTATTTGTATGGAGGCAAAAAAACCATTAAATCATCCTATCTGATATGATTTATATCATCCAACGTGAACTTCCCCATTACCGAATTCCTTTCTTTACTAGGCTATCAAAATTTTATGATATTCAGGTTTTGTATGCTTTATCTTCGGTTGCCGATCCGGATGATTCTACTTTCAAAAAAATCAAGGGTTGGTTTCCGGTAAAATCCAATCCTTACATTTCAGTATTATTTTCCACTTTGTCTATTATTAAAAACAAACCGGATATCATCATCCATGAGATGAGCCTGAGTAATCTCAATTGTTATTTTCTTCCTTTTCTGTCAAAGTTATTAAATATTAAATTTGTATTCTGGGGCCACGGATATCATAAAAGTGATAAATCCGGTAAAAAGAATAAAATCAGAAGAATCGTAAGAATCTTTTTACATAAGCTGGCTAACGCCAATCTTGTATACAGCCGGGGAGGCGCGGAATTTCTTATACAGCATGGCATTGACAAAAAAAAGGTATTCATAGCATGGAATGCACTTGATACAACAAATCTAAATAAGGAAAAATCCTATAGCATTCAATTGAATTCAGATGGCTTAGTGTTATTATTTCTGGGCCGATTAATACCCGATAAATATCCTATGATTGCAGTGGAAGTTTTTAAAGCGCTTCAGGCAAAATACAATACAATCGCTTTGCACATCATCGGCAGTGGCCCTGAAGAAAGAAAAATAAAAACATACATCAACGATCATTCTCTTAAAAAGGTTTTCTTACACGGAGAAATTATTTATAATACTGAATTAAGTCATATAATGCATAAATGTGATATCCTCATTAATCCAGGGTATCTCGGATTAAATATAATTCACGCATTGGCATTCGGTATCCCTGTCATTTCTGTAAATGACGGCGTTAAGGGTATCTTTCATAGTCCTGAATTTGAATACATTGATAATACGCCTGCATTTTTCGGCTCAGAAAGCCTTGACATTGAATCTTTTGTAAAAATATGCTCGAAGTTTATTGAAGAGTGTTCCGTCCTTGAACAGGCTAAAATAGCGGCAAACGAAATTCTTAAAAATATCTCCATGGATTCTATGCTAAAAGGATTTCAGGACATTGTTAATTTTGTAAAACCCGATATTTAGGTAAAAAAAAATTAAATGCGTATTCTGTTAGTCAATAAATATCATCACATCACCGGCGGCGCCGATACCTATTATTTTCAACTGCGAAAACTATTAAAAGAAAATAACCATGACGTAGCCGAATTTTGTATGTGTCATCCTAAAAATGAACACTCTGATTACAGGCGGTATTTTATTAAAAGCGTCACCAATGAAAACTGGAATAAGGTATCTTTAGTTGAATCCATACGCGCTTTTTTTAACGCGATTTATAATTTTGAAGCCAGAAGGCAGTTTAAAAAATTAGTTGATGACTTCAAACCGGAAATCATTCATATTCAGAATATGTTTTACCAGATATCGCCTTCCATTCTAAGTATCGCAAAGAAAAAAAATATCCCGGTTGTGGAAACGCTTCATGATTATCACCTGGTCTGCCCGAATCATTTTTTGTTCCATCACGGAAAAATCTGTGAAGATTGTATTCATAAAAACCTGTTTTCCGTGCTAAAAAACAGATGCTATAACGATAGCTTTTCAGCTTCTTTGCTTGCCTTCTGTGCCGCTACGGCGCACAGAATGTTTGGATTATACAGATCCGGAATCTCATTGTGGATCAGCCCGAGTCACTTTTTAAAAAGAAAAATGGTTGAAGGTGGTATTCCGGATCGAAAAATAGCAGTAATCCCCTATCCTTTTGGGATCAACAAAGAATTGAGTCCGGGTTTTAAAGAAGGCAACTATGTTCTTTATCTTGGCAGACTCACGACGCAAAAAGGAATAAAAACGTTTATTAAAGCGTCTGAGCAAATTAAAAATATAAAGTTTTTAATAGCCGGACTCGGATATCTTGAAGATTATATAAAAACATACCTTAAAACACATTCATTAAGCAATATTCAATTTTTCGGTAAAGTGAGCAATGCGGAAGCCATAAATTTAATCCTGAATTCAAAGTTTGTTGTTGTCCCTTCTGAATGGTATGATAATCTCCCTTTTGTGGTTTTAGAATCCATGTCATGCGGGAAACCCGTCATTGGCTCTGATATTGGTGGAATCCCTGAAATGATTACGCCGGAGGTCGGTTTTACCTTTGAACCCGGTAATATTGCCCAACTTGTTGATTTAATCATCAAATTAAATGATGATGTTGAATTAAGAAAAAAAATGGGTAAAAATGCTATAGAAAAAATATTAAATTATTATAATCCTGAACTACATTATAAAAAACTTGAAAAACTATATAAAAAAGAATGGCATGATAAATAAAGTAAAAAAAATTATTCAACTTTTAGAGATTATAAAACATCCAAAAGGCGGAATAAAATATATATTCAGCAAAGGTATATCTATCTCTTCTTTTAACCTAAACAGCATACTTTCAAATTATATACATGAACTAAAAACTATTATTGATGTGGGAGCAAATATAGGACAGTATGCATTAGCATCAAGTATCTTTTATCCAATATCTAATATATATTGTTTTGAGCCGCTTCCTGAAGCATATCAGAAATTACGAAATAACACAAAGCATTATAAAAATATAAAAATTTATAATATAGCACTCGGAGACAGAAAAGGCTCTTTAAATTTCTATCAGAATGAGCATTCACATTCAAGTTCAGCGCTCAAAATAAGCGAAGAACAAATAAAAAACTTTCCTGAAACTAGAAATATCAAAACAATAAATGTGACTGTTGAAAGACTAGATGAATTCTCGAATAGTATCATAATTGAAAGACCAGTACTTTTAAAATTAGACGTTCAGGGATATGAGAAAAAGGTCTTAGATGGTGCGAAAGACTTTTTAAAAAACATCGATTATTTGTTATTTGAAACATCTTTTGTAGAAATGTACAATGAAGAACCATTATTTGATGAAATGCACACGATAGTGAAGAATTACGGATTTAAACTGCTTGCACCAGTTGGTTTTCTTAAAGGAAATGGTTCACAGATTATGCAAATGGATGTCCTTTATGAGAAAAAATAATCCAATTCTAATCATAATGAATTTTAATTATACTTGTAATACAGTTTCTATTCTTGAGTAATTATATTTTGAGTAAAACTATAATTTTAAACAGCATGTATTTTTACCCTGAAAAAACAGGTACCGCAGTTTATTCATATGAATTTGCAAAATACCTGTCAGAAAAGGAATACGAAGTAAGTGTTTTATCTGCATTTCCGTTTTACCCCGAGTGGAAAAAACATAAGGATTATCCAAAATATAAATTATATTTTAAAGAAAAAATAAGAAATTTTAATGTATACCGATGCTATACATACGTACCAAAAAAAATTAATTCGCTAAAACGCATTCTTCACGAATTAGTGTTTTCAATTACTTCAGCGATAAGGTTTTTATTTATAAAGAAACCTGATCTGTTTATCTGCGTTTCTCCCCCATTCTTTAATATGGTTGTTAGTTCTTTTATTTGTAAAATTCGGCGTATACCATTTCATTGTCATATACAGGACCTGCAGCCTGATACTGCTGTTGACTTAAAAATGTTAAAAAATAAATTACTTACTAATATCTTATACCGCCTTGAATATTCAGTTTATAAAAAATCCACATTAATATCTGGAATCGGTCAGGGTATGTTAAATAAAATAAAGTTAAAGAGTATTAACGATGACAAGCTTTATTTATTACCGAATTGGGTAAATTTTAATGAAATAAATAATGCCAGAAATAACTTTACTAACCTTTTCAGAAAAAGATATAAATTATCGGATCAATTCATTATACTTTATTCAGGAAATATTGGTGAAAAACAAAAGTTGGAAACATTATTATATGCAGCGAAAATTGCACAGGATAATAATCAAAACCTGCAATTTATTTTAATTGGAAATGGCGTTAAAAGAAATTATTTAGAAGAGCTGGCCATAACATTAAATCTAAATAATATTTTATTCCTTGATTTATTACCGAAAGAATTGTATCTGGATGCCTTACTTTCTTCAGATATCTCGGTAATTCTCCAAAATAAAGACGCTACAGATATATTCATCCCATCGAAACTATTAAATATTTTAGCAACGGGATGCCCGGTAATTGCATCTGTTAACAATAACAGTGAAGCGGCAAATATTTTAAAAGAATTATATTTTGATGTAATAGTTGAACCGGAAAACTCAAAAAAATTATATGAAGCTATTTTTAAGCTAAAATCAAGAAAGGATATACTGGATAATCTTAAAAAAGAAGAAATAATAATCGCTAAACGCTATTTCGATATGAATATAATTCTTGATGGTATTAACAAGAAATATAAAAAAATATTGCCTTAACTATAATACGTTATTATATTGAAATCCATAAGATCATTCAATTATACAGTCTGTTTATATTTAAATTTTTTTAAATTGTGATATTTTTGTTAGGTATGTTAAAAAAACAGTACTTATATTTTATCAAAATTTTATTATATTTAAAGTAAAATTTTAACATTTTTTATGTAATAAAAAAAAACTATAAATGATTTTAAACCTTAATAATATCAGATAATAGATATATGTTAAAACGCAATTGGAAATTCATATTCTCAGCATTAGTGGCAATAGTTGATTTTATAATCTTCAATTTTGCTTTTATTTTAAGCTATTATCTTATTTACAATAATCCGTTTGCCGCTTTTTTAAATTGGAATATCTGGGTTTTTATTGATTTACTTTTTTATCCAATAGCAATATCCGTAGGCTTATACAGAGGCATATATCAAATTTCACTCGGCAGTAAAAAGCCACATCTTATTAAATTCACTGTGTATTTAGGTTTGCTGTTGATGTCTTTTCTATTTCTTTCTAAGAGTGAAAGCATTACCCCAAATGTAATCATAATATTTCTCGGCACTCAGTATTTCCTGCTTACAATTAATCATTATTTATTATTCCGACTCAACAAAAGTCTTGTCAATAATGGATATGGCAGTAAAAACACAATAATTGTCGGAAGTGAAATTTCTGTATTTAACTTTGCAGAGCATCTGAAGGATATTTTTGGAAACCATTACAACATAAAAGGTTTTATATCAAATGGCGCTATTGTTCTTGATCCTGTTTTGAAAGAGGTTGCTATCGGTAATTATAAAGAAATCGATACGCTTATAACAAAATATAAAATTGAACAAGTATTTATAGTAAGCAAATCTATGTTAGAAGCTAAGTATAACATCATCAGAGAAGCATGTGAAAAACATGGAATTAAAGTAAAAATGGTATCGCCTTATATAAATAATTTAATGCGTAAATTTAATATATATGATGTAACAGGAGTGCCGCTCACATCAGACCAGGAAAAACTAAAATATATAAAACTTAAAAAAAGCTTTGATAGAATAATAACTTTATGCCTTGGAGTAATCACAATACCGCTAAGTCTTATTATCGCTATTCTTATTAAACTAACCTCCCGGGGTCCTGTATTTTTCAGACAGTATCGTTCTTTATATAAAAATGGGCCGGTAATTAGAATTTATAAATTCAGAACTATGTACGATAATGCGGACTCTAAGAAAAACGAATTACTTGAATCAAACATTACAAATGGCGCTTTATTTAAAATAAAAAACGATCCAAGAATAACGCCTATCGGAAAAATTCTACGCAAGTATAGCCTTGATGAATTGTCGCAATTCATCAATGTTTTAAAAGGCGAAATGAGCCTTGTCGGCCCCAGACCATTACCGGTTGAAGATTATGATATGATAAAAAACGAGAAAATGAACCATGACTGGTATAAAAAAAGGGGACTTTTAAAACCTGGTATTACTGGTTTATGGCAAGTTTCAGGAAGAAGTAATATATCGTTTGAAGAAATGTGTCTTCTAGATTTATACTATATCGAAAATCAATCATTATTATTCGATATAGAGATCATGTTCGATACAATTCCTGCTATGATATTCGGTAAAGGCGCTTATTGAAAAAATATATCAATGAATTACACAGATTACACAGAAAAAATATAACCTGAAAAATAAAAGTACTTTTTAAAATCAGTCTTTACTTTATTATCAGCAGTTATTCTTGTAAAATATTCCTTTCCTGCTTTCTTATCCCGCCGCAAAAATCAATTTTAAATCTCTCAAAAAAATTTCTAAAATCCATTGCAAATACTATAGGCCGGTTCTGTCGTCTAAAATGCAAAATAAATTCCCAGGTGAAAAGCGCCGCGGGTAGGGTCCTGTCTGGCGCGCATCAGTTTATGGCCGTAATCAAAGCGCACCGGGCCTAACGGCGTGATAAACGCGATCCCCAGCCCGGTTGTAAATTTCACATCCAGGGGATGCAAATCTTCCAATTCCGCCCACACATAACCTCCGTCCAAAAATGTCTCCAAAACAACAATCCACACCACCGGCATGCGCACTTCGATATTGGATACAAACAACAATTTCCCGCCGCTGGCTTTGGTAATTTTACCCTGGTCATCTGTCTGTAAAGCCGGACCCAGCAGACGTTCCTGGTAACCTCTGACGGTTGAAGCGCCGCCCGCATAAAACCGGTCGTTGATCGGTATCTTCTTATGCTCGCCTATTTCGAAGATGCTGCCCATTTTAATCCTGCTGGCCAGGGTAAACTTCCAGCGTTTAAAACTAAGCACCTGCGGACTGAACGGCTGATACCGCTGCCAGGAAGCGACCACCGTAAAATAGTTATTGGTCTGCCTGGCTTCGCTTTCCACTTTGCCCACGCTGTGCGAATAGGTGATGCTGGCATCCGTGTAGGAACTATTAACCGGATAAAAAATATTGATGCGGTTATCCCGTTTCCAGTACACCGTCATGGAGTAAATTTCACTCTGATCGGTTACGTACTTCGCCGCCATGGCCGAATCGATGCCTTTATCATCCAGCTCGTTCACATATTTAACGGACAAGGCGCCGTTGAGACTATGATTATTTTCAAAATCATGGTTTACGTCAAATGAGATATTCCATAAATCAAAACTGCCTGAGTTTAACGGCCGCTGCTGTTCGTAAGCTACCTGGAAGATGCCGGGTGTCCGGGTATAACCGATCCAGGGTTCGATGTATTTTAACTGAATTTTATTTTGCGGATTATGCAGTGTGCCTGATTCCAGATCGTAGGTTACCGACGGCGTCAGGTGCAGACTGATTGAACGTGCTGTGCCGAATAAATTGCGATGTCCGCCCTGCAGGGTTAAATCGAATGTGTTGCCGAAAGACCGTTCCTCCTCATAGCCAACGCCAAAACGGACGCCTATCCAGCGCGGATCGTTTTCCTGCAGGTGAATTTTAAGAATAACCTGGCTATTCTGTCCTTTTACCGGTTCAATTTCTATCCGGGCATTCCTGAATAAATTGGTGCTGTATATATTTCGTTGCGATTTTTCAATGGCCTTTCGATTATACTTTTCGCCTTTTTTTATTTCCAGTTCCCTGCGCACGATAAATTCCTGAACCTTGTCAAGTCCCAGGTAGCGAATATCCCCGATAAAAACCGTCTCATTCTCCTCAATATCGAGAATAACATTTACCAGCGAATCCTGTTCATACTGATACCGGGCGTCCAATACGACAAAAGGCTTTCCGGAATTATAATAAAGATTTTCCACATTGCGAACCGCTTCATTAAGCAGACTTTCATCAAACGGATTTCCTGTGGCCGCTTTTTCAAACTGTTCGGCTAACTGAACAGAACTAATTTCCGAATTGCCGCGAAAAATAACTTCATTGTAGTAGTAACGCCGGCCGCTTTCAATCCGGTACTTAACGGTAACTGTTGTCCGGTCCAGGGAAATGGCCACACTATCATAGACTTCCGCCTCGATGAAGCCGTTCTGCCGGTAATAATTGGTAATCAGAATCTTGTCCAGCTTAACCATGCGGGCATCAAAATCATCGCCTTCTTCCGTACGGACAATATCTTCCATTTCTTCCCGGCCTTCAAACCCGCCGCCGGTAAAAATAACCTCTTTTATTTCAAGCTCATCGGCAAAAAGAGCCAGGGGGAAAAGGCTTAACGCCCAAAGGATTCTCAAAAAATTACTGGTTTTAACGGTTCTGTCTCCTCTGTTTATCATAAAAATGAACGCCTAAAACGAATACTCCCAGCTGATGCCGATCTGTACTTTATTGTTTCCCTGGATTGTTTTTTCGTACTGCGAATCAAACGACCAGAATTTATTTATCCGGTATTTCAGTCCGAGTCTGTTGCCGGTGTCCCAGCTTAACTGCGGCGTAGGCACCCTGGCCCCGAACCGGGTTTGATATTCGATATACAAATCGCTGGTAATAAATTTTCCGAAAGAGATCGTAGCGTCATCCAGCCCGTTATTCAACCGGCCTTTGCGTAAATCCACCATTGATTCTTCGGTCTGAATTTTAATTTTATCCAGACCGGTATATTTTTCCGCCCCTCTTTCGATCGCCGTTAAAAAAGCGGTTGTCAGCACTTCCTCGCCGATATTCATAAACGTGGAATCCGCGCTGCCGGTAACCTGCCCCACATCTGCGCCCAAAGTTAACAGGGTAATTTTATCGGCCTGGGAAAGCGGCAGTTCCCGGCCGTTTTCCAGCACACGGATATCCTGCTGCCATTTATCCAGTTCCCCGCTGATGGTCAATTCGAAAACCCGGCTGCCGATCTGTTTGGTGGCCACAATATTTAATTCCGGGTTCATGCGGGTGGGATCTTTAAAATGAATCGATCCGGTTTGTATCTTAAAATTCTGATTCCAGGCGTTATATTCGCCGGAAGGAACTTCCACCAGCCCGGATATCTGGATCAGGTCATGCCCCGCTTCCTGGGTTATCTGTAAATCCCCGGCAATTTCCACCTTAAAATTATTGGTCAGATTCAGGGCTGAGCTTGTAATGATAAAATTTCCGGGAATATGTATATCGAGCTCCATGGCAATATAAGGCGGGGTTAGTTTTATCTGTTTGCTGGTCAGGTAGACATTTTTTTCCATTTGGGCCAGGTCGACTTCATAGACGCCTTCCGGGATATCCAGAACGCCGGATATAAGAATCGTATCGCGTCCCGCAATGGAAAGATTATCGGTGTGCAGCATCAGTTTTGTATTCTCGATAAAATAGTCGATATAAAAATTCGTCATATCAATTTCGAGATTTATATCCGGGCGCATAAGATCGCTTAAAAGAATGCTGCCCTCAAGGCCAAGCAAACCGTTATCCAGATACGAACCGGAACCAGGAATCAATACCTGGATCAGATTACCTATTTTTTCCAGAAAACCTAATTTCTTTTTAGAATATCCCTGAAATTTATTGAAGGTCAGCAAAGAATCCTGTATAGATATATCAACTTGTACATTGCTGATAGGGTCTTTAATACGGGAAAGAAGCGCTTCGCCGTTGTTTATGCGGATAAATCCCTCTTCAACGGCCGGTTTCTCCAGCGTGCCGCCCAGATATAATTCGGTTTCGATATCACCGGTAATCCTCTCAATCTGCTCATTAAACAGGCTGAGTAAAGTCAGGGTATCTTCCCTGGTGTAAAAATAAAGGGCGAAGGTATTATCAAAAAAATTGGTATCTGGATTTTCAAAGGACAAATCATAATTAAGCCAGCCGTTCATCTGCATCTGTGTCTTCATGATATCCAGGCTAAGGCTGTCCAGGGAAACGTATCCGCTGTTATACTGGGCAAATGCGGACATATTGTTAATCGAAATATTTCCATAATGAAAACCGTTGGCATTTAAATGGGATCGTACCACCGGTTTGGAGGCCGATCCTTCAACTTCAAGGTAACCGGACAGCAAGCCTGAAAACCTCTTTTTGATGTCCAAAACGGGGGCAAATTTAGCCAGCGAAACATTATTCCACTCCATGCTGAGATTCATCTGCGTTTCTAAAATTTTATCCAGAAGAGGCTTGGTTTCATCGGAGAAATCCATGGCGAGATTCCCGGAGAAGTTCAAATGAGACGGATAATCATCATAATTGAATTCGGAGATCTGAATATTGGAATTGCCATAGCTGAATTCAGCCGTTACGTTGCCGAGCTTTGTACGGTTATAGAAAAAGTTTTCCAGTTGAATATCAACGGATACATTGGGATCGTTAAACGGATCGATCAGTTCCGCCGTGCCGTCTATGGTGCCTGCGATCAATGGATTATTATCCCAAAACTGGTTAAAATGGTCGACTTTTATATCATTAATATTCATATATAACTGGGCGTCTTCATTGATACGGTCGATAAATCCTGAAACCTCAATGGACGATGACTCGGGCCCCTGCAGTTTAAAGGATTCCAGGGAAACATAAGCGCTGTCAATCACAAAGCTCAGATCACCGTCGTTTTTTAACCAGTAGTTTCCATAATCGATGGTAAAATTATTAAAATCGATATCAATATCCAGAAGGTTTTTAACTATCCGCATACCGGCTTTTAAGGTATTATCTTCGTTATATAACGTTATTTGCGGTATTAAAAGCGTATCGCCTTCAAACTCGGCATGGAACATAATATCTTTCATCGGGAACTTCTCGATATCGGCAGAGCGGATCGAAAAATCGGCCGTTCCCTGTCTTTTGCTGAATACATCCCGGGCAAACAAATCAAAACGGATCTGATTTAACAATATCGAATCTTTTTCAAAAAAAGGCATGGTGAATAACCCGCTGATGCTGGGATCTTTCACCGGACCGTAGGCCCGGAAATGGCCGTCCATATAACCTTTTAAGGTATCCTGTTTCAGGCTTTCCATTAAAGAAGCGATTTTCATGTCGAAGGTATTTACGCTGAGATCAATCTCGCCGTTATTTTCAATGGTTCCTTCAAAATTAAAACGGACGCTGTCGGTAATCTGGATAACGGTTGCAGGCAGGACTGTTATCTGCCCTTTTTGCGCGGTCAGGTCAAGGCGCACCGTATCCGCATCCAATCCGGCAAAATGAGAATCGTATAACAGAAGATTTGCTTTTCCGGTTAAATTTTTCCATCGGAAGGGCTTAAAGTTGGCGTCTATTTTCCCCGTCAGATGAAAGTCGTCTTCCATGTCCGCCCATTCTTCAATCCTGATATTATGGACTAACAGTTTTCCCTTAAGAATACGGTCCGGATGCCACTGGCCCGCAAACTGCAGAGCCGACCAATCCACCCTGGCGTCCAGGGTTTCAATGGTAAAACCGGAGCCGTCGTACCCGCCCTTAAAATCAAACCGGCTGATACGATGCCGGCGCCACTGACCTTTTACCCCGCCATAAATATTCAGGCGCTGTGAATTACCGGAAATACTCAGTTCGAGATAGGAAAAACCGTTTTCTTCTTCGGGCAGAACGCCCATATCAATCAGGTCCTTCAGCCAGACCCGGCTCTCAAAGACTTCCATGTTAAAACTGTTTCTGAAACCCGTCCGCAGATTCCCGCCCAGACTTAAATCCGATTCTTTTGTTTTTAGCGATAACCGGCTCAGGTTGATGTAATCCTCCCCCATCTCCGCATTGAACTCAACCTGTTTTACCTCCACATTTTTCTCATACCATTTGGCGGACAGTTGTTTGCAGTTGACATGAATCCTGCTGCTGTCCGCGGATAACTGGTTTAAATGAAATTCCAGGTCTTTTAAAGTTAACGGTTTATCCTCGACGCACAATTCCCCTATACTAAGCTGTACATTGTCGATTTTCAGATTCGGCAGGGCGTCCAGTACCGGGCGGAAAATAGCGGGTTTTTCCAGAAGCGCCAGCAGGGAATCCTTGTCAAAAGCGCTTTGTTCCTCCTCTGCTTCGGTGTCGCTTGTATATAGCTTAACCTTAATTTCATCGATTTTAATCAGCGAGACGCGGATTTTATTATACAGCAGCGGCCATAAATCATAGCGCAAATCGATGCTTTTAGCCTTCACATTAACGCTGTTTTCTATTTTCATATCAAGATCATAGATCATGATATGATTGATCAAAGCGCCTTCAATGGCCGAAAAGTTTACTTTGCCCTTTCCGTCCAGCGCCCGGTTAAGATAAGAAGCCGCGGCAGATTCCAGCCAGTCCGTCTGCCAGTAAACTATCACTATTGTTGCCAGGAATAGAAAAAGCGCCGCGCCGGTCCATAACAGGGTTTTGATTAAGCGGATAAAAAACCCGCGTTTCTTTTTGCCCTTTATTTTAGCTTTTCCCGATACTTCTGCCGTCATTTCTGGCTTTCGTTAATTATATCGTTTGCAAACCGGATGCGTTTATCAATGGCCGGATGACCGTGAAATAAAAATTCTACCACCGCATTTGGCTTTGTGTCGGCCAGGTTGATATCGCTTAACTTTTTCATGGAAGTGATAAAGGCCTGAGGATTACTGCTATTCAAAACCGCATAACGGTCCGCCTGCCGCTCATGATGCCGGGACAAGGCATTATCAAACGGCGTAATCACAAAACCCGCCAGGATCATCAGGACAACAAGCAAAGGCAGACCGGCCATATCCGTTATGCCGTTAAAACCCAGTGAATTATCAAAAATATTATAGAGAAAATCCGCCAGGAAGAAAATTAAAAAACTGCTGAAGGTACCGGTAAACAGCCGTATCAGAATATGCAGGTGCACAAAATGACCGACTTCATGGGCGAAAACGGCTTCAATCTCGTCGGCGCTAAAACTATTCAGCAGGTTATCGCCCAGGATAATTCTTTTCGATTTGCCGATACCGGTAAAGGCGGCATTGGCTTTAACTGTATCTTTACTCATATTGAACCTGAAAATGCCTTTAAGGGTAAATTTACCCTTTTTCGCCAGCTTTTGCATACGCTCTAAAATTTCCGGATTATCGACCGGTTCAAATTTATAAAATAACGGGAAGATCACCTGCGGCGCAATCCGGCTGAGCAATACGCTGAAAACAAACATGGCCGCGCCCATCCAGATCCACCAGGTTTGCGGAAAGCGGTTGATAAAATAAAAGAACAGAAAAAGCAACGGGATGGACAATACCAAACCGACTACCAGACCTTTGAACGTTTCCCATGTCCAGGCCCAAAACGACTGGTTGGACAGATGGTAGCGGTGTTCAAAATAGTATCCCGATATAAAACTGAAAATTACTGAAATGGCGGTTAAAACAACCGCCAGCGCCGCGACATAGATAAAAAATCCGGCATATATACTATCCGTAATCGTTAACACCCTGTTTTTAAGTTCAATGGATAAACCTGAAAAAATAAAATAAACCAATAAAATAATTATTAGCGCTGTTTCGCTGAGACTAAGAATAAGTTTTATCCGTTCATATTGTTTGGCTTTGGATTTGTCAGTCATTTATTCGCCTTTACCTGTTTGTGTCATTTACATTAAATAACGCTTAATATTTATAGTTCCTATTTTACAGGCGAATCGGGTTTTATTCAAGTGGAATAACCAGACAGCAAAGATGAAATTTGATGGAGGGAGAAAAAGGATCAAAAAATCCGAATCATCCCCGGTGGAAATTGCCATTATTACTGTGGAGGGTAAATATATAATAATTAAAATAGATAAATATTTTTTGTCCTATTGCTAAGTGATCAATGGTAAAACAATTTACTATAATTATGTATGCTTTTATAATAAAATATTAGTTTTAGTCATTTATAATTTTCATCCCACCCATTTGTTTTAAAATTATATTTATAGCTTGATTCTACTATTCTTTCTTGATAAGTATTTTTCCCAATGAATTCATTTTTTAATGTATATTTAACATTCATTATTAATGCTTCATCATTATTTTTTAACTTATAAAGGTCTTTAACAGTCCTATGCGTATCTTTTAATAGATTATTGCTTATACCGAACCGATTAGTCCTTCGGCTATGAGGAGGAATTGTTTTTTTTCTTTCACCATTAAAAAGATCACTATTAATATCCAATGTATCTTTGAAACAAATAAGGTTTACTTCTGTATAAATGTCAATGTAAAAATCAGTAGAATTTGTATATATAAATATAACCGTTATTGAACTATCATTTTTCACTTCAGCAATAACTTTAAAATCAGCTCTAGGGCAAAAATACATTTTGCTTTGAATATCAGCCATTCTTTTGTTCTCATTAACCATTCTATTGGTTTCATTTGCCATTCTATTAGTGTCATAGGCATAGTGAATTAATACAATTAAAGTAATTCCAATAATTAAAAAGTTACCAATATTTATATCGGATTTTTTTTCCCAATTAAAAATAAAATATATAATCATTAATAAAATAATCATTCCTATAAATATTATTAATGCATTCATATTAATTACCTCTTAATTTTAAAAATATAACGCCGAATATAGTTGAATAAAGACTTGCATAAACTTTCGACGGCCAAATCGCTGTGCGTTCCTTTGTTCAGCTTAAATGATTTTATATTTGCTACCCAAAATGACTATTATGTTTTAAGCTTCAAAATAATCTGAATCTATCCTCTTTACAACATAATTTGATTGGATTGATACTCCAACATTGAATTCAAACATTAAATCTGTTAACAGCTCTCCATCAATTAAAATGATTTTATGCTCAATACTTGATACAAATTCATAAGCACTTTTTGGGAAATCGGAAGTTGTAATAAAAATACCCTTCCTGGCTTTCTTTGATAATAATGCTCCGGCAAAATCTCTTATTTCTCTTATTGGAACTGTACTGTCCCATTTTTTGGCTTGTATGTATATTGTGTCTAGTCCAAGTTTATCTTCCTTTATAATACCATCAATTCCACCATCATTCGATTTCCCGATTGCTCTTCCTGCATCTTTACGCGAACCACCATAACCCATTTTTGTTAGAAGATCAATGACTAAGTTTTCAAAGAAATAAGAACTACAGTTTTTAATTGTATTTAATAAATCACGAGATAAATCATATTTCAATTTTTGGTAAGCATATTCTAGAGCTTCTTCAGGAGTACTTTCTTGTTCATTTGATTCTGTTAGCTGATCTTTTTTTTCTGAAACTTTATTTTTCTTCTTGATTGAGTCAGTGAATTCCCTAAAGTCTTTAAAATTAACCAAATCTTTTGTCTTTAATTCCGCAGGATTTGTTTTTAGAAAATCAAGACCTTGTTGTGTAATTTGATGTGTTCCACGCTTTTCAGATTTTAAAAGCCCTGCCTTTGTAAGGTAAAACCTCGCCCATCCAACTCGATTATCAAAAATAGCTTGATTTCCGCTTGGTAATAGTTCGTTTTTTTCTTCATCGGTTAAATTGAAATGCTCAGATAAATAATCAACAACATCTCTAAATTTATGGATGTTGTTGTCACCTGTAAGTTTCAATAACGGGAGCATTATTGTTTGATAATCTGGTATCATTTTATTCCATCATTTTTTTTATCAAGTAAAAAAACAAATAACATTGTAATTAGCTGTATCTGGTTTACTTGAATAATTTCTATATATAGAATAAATGTTTCTGTTATTAATAATCTCTATATATAGAAAGATATAAGCACATCTAATTTAACCATATTTCCATCTATAACAAAACTATTTGTCTGGAAGATAATATTCTATTCCCATTTCCTTTAAAATCATAAAAGTCAAAATCCATACATGCTGTCATCTACATTTCACATTCAGCCGATTGTATGATCCGTGCTCTGGTGCCATCCCAACTATAATCATTATTCATCATTGGACACTCGACATTAGACATTTAGATTAAAGATGATTTATGAGACAGTGTCAGCATATCGACAGACTGCGAAACAATCTCTTTCTGATGCGAAAGAAGTAAAATCGTTAAAACGATTCTAAATACTTTTAATCATCTCCTATGCCCCATGATTAAAATCATGGGTTACACTCATCTAATTATCATGATTGTTGATCATCATCGTTATCGTGGTCGGTTAATGCTAATAATGCTCAATGTATATAGGCAGCCATGCACTCCCCGATTGCTAAACATCGACAATCTCTCCCCTTCCCTAAAAATTAGGGAAGGGGATTAAGGGGTTGGGTCATTTATTTCCATTCTCAGATCCATCTTCTATAATCACCAATCACAATAGTTCTTCTGCAACAAAAGAAGTGAAATCGTTAAAACGATTCTAAACAGTCGGCTTGCCCAGCTAATTTATTACTTCAAAATATCATTATCCTCTAATAACTGTTTGCCGTGACGAACGGTAAGAATTTCAATTTCTGATTGGCTTACCTGATAAATTATTCGGTAATTACCATGTATAAGCTCTCTGATATTTTCTTTTTTAAATTCAGGAACAATCCGACCAGATTGGGGAAATTTAGATAGTTTTTCAACAGCTGAAAAAATTGAATCGATCCACTTATCAGCAGCGCTAACTTTATCAGTTGCTATATATAAAGCAATCTCAGTAACACGATCAATTGATAAGGGAGACCATTTTATTTTCATTGGCCAATCTTTTTCAGAATCATCTCTTTTGCTGCATCATGATCAATTCCTTTTCCATCGGCTAATTGCTGACGAGCAATCTGGATATCCTGTAAAAGGTCAATTTTTTCAAGTAAAGATTCGTATTCATTAACGTCCATAATAACAGCCGAGCTTTTACCATTTTGTGTAATTACCATCGGTCGTTTGGTACGTTTTATATTTTGAACATATGATGCAGCATTTGCCCGAAAATCAGAAAGCGATTTTATATCCTGGGATAAATTTATTCTACTCATATTAATTTCCTGCTTAAATTTAACACCGAATAATGTACAATATATAAAACCATATATCAAACTATTTTACAGTAAAAATAAATGTATTGGAATGTTTTCCCGGCCTTATAAAAGCTGAACTAAAACATCTGCCCACCAAGCCAAACGGGTCGGCCGATAATCTTTACAATATATTAACTTTACCCGTTGTGCGAATTAATAAAAGAGATTGTACATAGTCCTTATTTTCGCTAAATTAGCGATAAGTCATATATAAACAAGGAATTAT
>RQOG01000083.1 GCA_003854985.1 Calditrichota bacterium | reverse complement strand
CGATTTTAATATTAAAAAGCCCGGCGGTACCCGATTGAAAATTTAACAGATCCGTACTCTTCAATCATATATCGTGATCCGTATTCTGTTCTAAGCTCATCAATATCATAACCAGTAGATACGATGTAAATAACATCAAAGTCCAGACCATTGGATTTGGTATTTCCCCACATCCACTGCGCGCCGAAGCCAAGAGAAAAACCTGTATAGGTCTCTTCATGATCGGCAATGGATGATATTGCATTTATACCATAATAAGCCGATAATCTGGGACGAAAACTATGTTCTATGGTGTTTAGAAAATATTTAAGTCCCGCATTATAAGCAATGCCTGCAACAATGCTGGAGCCTATCCCGATTGAAACATTCAACTGCGGCGCCATATTGATATCAACATTGCCTCCCAGAACCCCATATGGAATACCCAATCCAAAACCAAAAGAATTTTTCTTTGTCTCATATACTTCTGAACTGGTTTCCTGTGGCCAGGCGAACGATGTCAAAAACAATATCAGGATAAAAATAATCGACCGTTTCATACAAACTCCTCATGTTTTTTAAATACCAAATCCAAGAGCTAAATGTACCTTTATCTGTAAATCGCTTAATGCGATTGATTTATCGGGAAGCAGGGTAATGCCCAGCAAGTCTATGCTTTTATACTCGATGTTTTGTGATTCAACGCTAAAACCGAATGATCCGAATTTTGTTATCCAGCTGAATTCACCGCCAATAATAGTTAAATCGCCGTCTTTAAAACCGTCGTTATTATCATCCACATATACGGGGCTGCCGGTGCCGTAAATGATAAAAAAAGCAAGACTACGGTTGGAAACGACCGGATATAGCGGATTCAGCTTAAACAGCCAGGCATTGTATTTTTGTTTCATGGCAATTTTGATCCGGTTAATTTTCATGCTAAACGGGTCCGGTTCATCATGAAAAATATTATTCTTGTCTTTTCCGCTGCGATATTCGATCTGCAGCAGATTTCTATATCCGATATGGCCGAAATAGGATAAACCGAATCCGACCGAACCTATTTCAAACGGATCCATAAGCTCCTCTATGTCATCCGAACTTATCACAAACAAATGACCGCCGATGCCGGCATGGATGTAGGCTTCAAAATCCTGCGGATTGTACGCAACGGTTTTAGCAACATGATCATCATCGACGATTACATTGGCGTTGGTTTTCAGGGTATCCCCGGTTTCAATCGGGTTTTTCGCGTAACACTTTTCATTAAATCCGATTAAAGACATAATAGATATAAAAAGAAGAATACGGGCAGGTTCATTTTTCATTTTTTCTCTCTCATCAATTAATAGTTTTTATAGGAGCTTAGCAGTTTATCCTCAAACTTTGTGCCAAACGCT
>RQOG01000082.1 GCA_003854985.1 Calditrichota bacterium | reverse complement strand
TTTCAGCGACACGTCCCGTAAGACCTTCGCCTATTTTATACCGAGATTTTGCCGTTTCTATTTTATAGCCAACAGATGCAACCATACTCATTGACTCTCCATCATCATCCAATAAGAAGACGGCACCTGATTTTATATTATATGATTTTTCTAAAATTTGCAGCGCAGCGCTCATGGCTTCGCGCAAATTCTGGCTTCTGCTCAGCGCCTGGTTTATTTCGATTAAAATAGATAACTTCCTGGCAATTACTTCTGCACTGGATTGTTTTTTTTGAATCACTGCTGTCGTTGACATATAAGTTATTCCAAAAATTAAACATACAATTTTGTATTTAAGCTGCGATAAAGTTACAAAATTGTATGATTCATTTCAACCATATTAAATATCGCTTTCTAAATTTTCCTAAACTTCCATGATTATGTTAAAAATGGACAGTAAATTAACCGTAATTCCGGATTATTCCACCGGTAAAAGTTTTATAAAATATTAATTACTGTCATTACTTTTTGGATTATTTCAGCCCAAAAAGAGATAATCCAACAATTTTGTATGCAATTAATACACATCTTACATTTTTGTAATATAATCGGCTATCGATTATACGTATAATTAGTAACTAATTAATTGTTTATTATAGACTTAATAATAATTAAACTTTTCTGGCACAGACGTTGCTAAATCTTTACATCAAATTTACCTGCAGGTGATAAGTAAACAATATTATGGAGACTGATTTATGAAACTAATTATTGCATATATACAACCGGAAAGTCTAAATGCCGTTAAACAGGCATTGTTTGAACGCGAGGTCTATAAGATGTCCATTACGAATGCCTTGGGCTGCGGTGAGCAGAAAGGATATCATGAAACATACCGCGGCGCCGTTATTGAAGTAAATCTTCTTAAAAAAGTTCGCGTGGAAATTGCGGTAAATGATAATTTTGTAGAAAAGGCTATCGAGGGTATTATTTCCGGTGCAAAAACCGGAAAAATAGGCGACGGCAAGATTTTTATTCATGAGCTTACGGAATGTATCCGGATACGAACCGGAGAAACCGGGAAATTAGCTATAGGTTAACCGATTTTAGCATGGAGATAAATATGAAAACTGCATACAAATATATAATTTTTGTTTTTTTGTTATTTTTAAGTACAAACTCAATATCCGCTCAGGAAACGATCGGCACATCCGGAAGCGGTCAGGCAGATATCCTTGCAGCAGCGGATCATACTCTGCAAACCAATATTAATATTCTCTGGACGTGTATCGCCGCATTTTTGGTGTTTTTCATGCAGGCCGGCTTTGCCTTGGTCGAAAGTGGTTTTACCCGCGCTAAAAACACCGTGAATATTATGATGAAAAACCTGATGGATTTTTCAATAGGAACAGTTGTCTTTTTCTTTCTTGGATTTGGTCTGATGTTTGGCGTATCAAACGGATTCTTCGGAACAACGCATTTTGCAATGAACGGTACGGATGTAGCCGGCTCGGACTGGAATTGGACGTTCCTTATTTTTCAGACCGTATTTGCAGGCACTGCGGCAACTATTGTTTCCGGATCTATGGCGGAAAGAACTAAATTTACCGCTTACCTAACATATAGCGTTTTCATTGCCGCTTTCATTTATCCTGTATTTGGTTCCTGGGCATGGGGTTCATTGTTAGACGGCGGAGGCTGGCTTGAGGGACTTGGATTCATAGTCTTTGCCGGTTCTACGGTTGTTCATTCAATCGGCGGTTGGCTGGCCTTGGCCGGAGCGATGATGCTCGGTCCCAGAATTGGTAAATACGGCCCCGATGGTATGCCGCGTGCCATACCCGGCCATAATATCGCTTTGGGAGCTCTGGGTGTTTTTATACTATGGTTCGGATGGTTTGGTTTTAATCCGGGCAGCACTACAATCGGGGACGGCAATATAGGCCGTATTGCGGTAACAACCAATTTATCGGCTGCAGCCGCGTCCATTGCCGCCTTGTTCACATCCTGGATCATCCATAGAAAACCGGATGGATCGATGGCTTTAAATGGCGCCCTGGCAGGTCTGGTAGCGATTACAGCCGGATGCGCCAATGTTTCGCCTATAGGTTCTGTTTTTATCGGATTGTTTGCTGGTTTTCTTGTCGTCACCAGCGTTGAATTTATTGACCGTTTTCTTAAGATTGACGATCCGGTTGGCGCAGTGAGCGTACATGGTGTCTGCGGTGCTTTCGGAACGCTTGCCGTTGGTTTGTTTGATGTTTCTAATGGTGTTTTTTACGGAGGCAGCTGGTCTTTGCTCGGTGTTCAGGCTGTGGGTGTTTTAACTGCATTTGCCTGGGCTTTCGGATTGGGATTTATACTTTTCTTCATTATAAAGAAAACCATCGGCATCCGGGTTGACGAAATTGAAGAACTGCGCGGTCTGGATATCGGCGAACACGGCATGGAAGCCTATAACGGCTTTCAGATTTTTTCAACACAATAAATTAAGGAAAATCATATACGCGTACTAAAGGAACAGTAGAAAACAAAGGAGATGAAAATGTCAAAAATTAAATCAAAAACAATTTTAATCCTGTTAGCACTTTTAACCATAATGAATCTAAGTTTTGCCGACAGTCTTGCTTTTTCCGGAGATATGACATTAGTTTCCACCTATGTCTGGCGGGGAATTAAACAATACGATGGTTTAGCCATGCATGGAACAGTGCAAGGCGCTTATAAATTTGTCTCTGTCGGCGTATGGTTTTCTACAGTAAACTTCGGTGAAGGCTCTCCGGTGATGGAAACCGATCCATACATTGCCGTAAGTTTACCGACAGGCGATATAGAAACATCTGTTGGAATGAATGCTTATATGTATGATTTTACCCGCTTCGGAGTCGATACCAGCGGCAAGGATATTTTAATGGAATATGAACTTTACGCCAGTTTCGCTTATAACATATTTGGTCTAAGCGCCTATTTTGTACCCGGGCAAAAAAGCACAGAAAGCGAAGATCCGGAATCAAAATACTGGCTGGAATTATCCGGGACAACTTCTTTGGGAAGTTTTGACTGGAGCGCAACTTTAGGTTATGGCACGTATTCAAGTCGTTGGCTGGCGACGCCTAAAAAAGAGGCTACCGGCAATCTGGTTATTTCCGCGGCTAAAAAACTGACGGATGATCTTTCTGTAAACTGGAACTGCTCGCTAGGAATTGATAATGATATGGACAATTACTTATGGGCCGGGCTTAGTTATGGTTTTTAACTAAATCAAATTTGCTCACATACTCCCAGGCCGTTCACCATCGGCTAGCAGGCGGGCGGTCTGGGTATTTATAAAATGAAAAACAAGATTAAATCAAGAAGGAGTATGTTTTATGTCTGGAACAACGTTAATAAGAAAAGAAGTGCTGTTAAAAATTGCGGCTAACAGTAAAGTGGAAATTATGAATAACTTCGAAAGTCCATCGAAAACCTTTGGATCAAACACATTTGACGATAAGGTGATGCGGGAAATGCTTCCAAAAGATGTGTATAATAAACTGCGGGATACCATTAAAAAAGGTCAGAAACTGGATTTAAGTATTGCCAATGCTGTTGCTCACGCTATGAAGGAATGGGCAATGAGCAAGGGAGTGAGTCATTACACACATTGGTTCCAGCCGCAGACAGGATCAACGGCGGAAAAGCATGATGCATTTTTGGAATATGATGAAAATTCCGTTATTGAAAGATTCAGAGGAAGTCAGTTGGTACAAGGAGAACCCGATGCTTCTTCTTTCCCCAGCGGAGGTGCCCGAACCACTTTTGAAGCCCGTGGATATACCATGTGGGATCCTTCTTCTCCGGCTTTTATTATGGAAGGCCCCAGAGGAGGAATTCTATGTATTCCGTCGGTTTTCATCAGCTATACAGGCGAAGCTTTAGACAAGAAAACCCCCTTATTGCGCTCAATGGATACCATTTCCAAATCGGCATTAAAAATACTAAAACTATTCGGAAACAATACCGCGACCCGGGTATTAACCACGATAGGTACGGAGCAGGAGTATTTTTTAATCGATAAGGCATTCTATGCGCTGCGGCCCGATTTGATGATTACCGGCAGAACGTTGATCGGCGCCAAACCGCCAAAAGGTCAGCAAATGGAAGATCATTATTTCGGATCCATTAAGGAACGCGTTTTAGACTTTATGCAGGATGCTGAAGCCGAATTATATAAACTCGGTGTACCGGCTAAAACCCGTCATAATGAAGTAGCGCCTCATCAATATGAAATAGCGCCTATATTTGCAGAAGCCAATGTCGGCGCCGACAGGAACCATATTATTATGGAAGTGCTTAAAAAAACAGCTAACCGGCATGGCCTGGCATTGCTGCTCCATGAAAAACCATTCGCCGGTGTAAACGGCAGCGGAAAACATAATAACTGGTCAATCGCTGATTCTGAAGGAAACAATTTGCTCGATCCCGGTGATACTCCGGAAGAAAACCTGCAATTCCTTGTATTTCTGACAGCCGTTTTACGGGCCGTATATAAACATAGCTCTTTATTAAGAATGTCCATTGCTTCTTCAAGCAACGATCATCGGCTCGGAGCAAACGAAGCGCCTCCGGCAATCATATCAGTTTTTTTAGGAGAACAGCTGAGTAAGATTCTGAATGATATTAAGGAAGGTAAACCGTCCAATGCCACAAAACAATTTATAATTGATCTGGGTATTGATAAACTCCCTTCAATTATGAGAGACTATACGGATCGTAACCGGACTTCGCCGTTTGCCTTCACCGGGCAGAAATTCGAGTTCAGAGCCATAGGCTCATCCGCATCGGTATCCATGGCCAATACTGTGCTTAGCGCGGCCGTAGCCGATTCACTTGATTTACTGCATGATGAAATTAACGATAAAGTAAAAGGTGGAATGGAGTTTAATGCCGCTGTTTTACAGGTTATTAAAAAGCACATTATTGAAACCGAGCCAATTCGTTTCGAAGGTAATAACTATTCAGAAGAATGGGCAAAAGAAGCGGAAAAACGCGGCCTGCCGAATATCAAACGTTCGGCTTATGCCTTTGACGCATTAAAGGATAAGAATAATGTTGAAATGCTGACCCGGCAAGGTGTTTTTAAACCTTCGGAAATCGAAGGCAGGTATAACATTAAAGTTGAGCAATACATAACTTCACTGGAAATTGAAGTGGAAACGTTGAACAATCTGCTAAAAACACATATCATTCCATGCGTGATTTCATTTAAATCCCAGCTGCTGGAAAACATAAGAAATGTGAAGGAATTGGGCACCACACTTCCAAAGGATTCGGCTGAACCTGAAATGAGCATATTGAAAAAACTGAATGAAAACCTGCAATTGGTTATTGCCGGATTATCTAAACTTGAAAGCAGTCTGGCAAAAGCGTCCGCCTTAAATGATCATTCCAAAAAGGCAAAATTCTTCGCCGACAATATCGTAGATATTATGGACGAAATCCGTAAACCCTGCGATGCGCTTGAAATGATTGTACCGGATGATTTGTGGACCCTGCCGAAGTATGAGGAAATGCTTTTTATTATGTAGCATCTCTAAAAAAAAGAATCCTTCCTACACGTTGGATGATAAAAATCCCCGGTTTATTCATTGGCCGGGGATTTTCTTTTTATATCTTATCGGGTATGAAATTTATAACCGTTCATTGTGATCTTTTATAATTAGTCTGAGCTGTCCTAAATAATTAGATTTTAAAAAAGATAAATTGTTTTTATTGATTTTAGTCCGATGTTTTAGATGATCTGGAAAACAACCCCCAAAAAAAGTTATCAAAAATAACTTGCCGCTATCTTCAGATAGCGGTATAAAAATAACC
>RQOG01000081.1 GCA_003854985.1 Calditrichota bacterium | reverse complement strand
CACACAACCTATCAACTAGAAATAAATCCCAGTATCTTTTTTTCTCTTCTCTTTTTCTTGACTCCAAAAATAACCTATACCCTTTACTAAACTCAGATTCAAGGATATAGGTTACATAATTAAAATCCCTGTACTCTGACATAAGGGATTCAATAATTTTTTCTTCATCAAAGGTAACAATTAGATTTTCAATAAATTCAAACCATGATAAAATACTTTCTTTGAAAGTTAGTTCTCTTCTAGCTTTTTTTTAACTTCTTTTTCAACCTCTTTAAGGTCAACATGTTTTTCAATAAGAGTTTTAACTGTTTTAGGTAATGTATTTTGCCATAGTTCTTTAGCTGTATTATATATCCAGTCTATTTCCTTTTCTTTAACATCTTCTATTGATAAACCTGAATAACTTGCAAAGAAAACAAATAATTGTTCCTCTACCTCATCATATTTCTCTATTACATATATAAATATATCAATAGCTAAATCTTTTTTCAGGCTTTGTGCTTCAATCGCCATTTGTTGTTGTAATATATTTTTATTTTCAGCATCTTTTTCTTTTAATGCTTCAATCTGTAATTTTTCTATCTTTTCAAAGTTTAGATTTGACATTAATTCTTTTTTATACTCTTTTATACCAAGTTGTTTAATGATTTTTGTAAGCATACTTATTTCTTTAAATTTTAACTTTCTCAATTTACAAATCTCCTATTCTTAAGCTGTAGGGTAATAATCATTAATTTCATATGGAGGTGTCGTTGGGGCATTATATAAATAAAATCCTGTATATGTTACTGGAAGTATAACCTCGCCTTTTTCTTTGAACTCAAACCCTATATCACCAAGGTTAAGCACATTTTCAAGAATAATTATACATGGTGTCCCATCGTGCTTGAATCCTTCAAAACTTACTTTATTTACTACATCACTTGCCTTAAAATCCAGTCTAAAATTAATATCTCTATATTGACCTTTTGAGTCTTGACCGCTTACTATATCAGCATTTAAACCATATGCCAGATTAACATAAGTTATTTTCAAAAAATTTATTGTTAACCTTGCTATATGTATTTCAGGTTTTCTAAGTCCTTTTACTGAACCATAAGCACCATCAAATTTTATATCTAATATTTTCTTATCTACTTCTAACCTGCTTCCACCTTTTGTTGCTCCTATTTTATCTGTATTTACTTTTGTAATTCCTTCACCTAATAGGATGTCATTTGCCTTTTCTGGTACAACCGGGTTAACCATACCAATCAATTTTTACACCCCCTTATGCCGCTGGTAAATATTCACGTATTTTTATTGGTACATCAATTAACTTATTTCTTGTATAATGTCCCGTAAATATTGTACTGTTTACAACCTCTGATTTTTCCTGTAATGCCAGGGATATAGCACCATCATTAAGGCAATTCTTAATCATGATAAGTGTATTAGTTCCATCATGCCTCTGGCCTTCTATAGTAATATTTTCAATATAATCACTATCAGTAATTTCAAGCCTTGGTTTAATTTTTCTATAAGTGCCTGGTCCTTCATTTGTTAAATCAAATCCACCACCATTTATAGCTAATGGGGCAGAATAGTCATGTGTTTGTATCAAATCAATAGTATCAACAAAACATTCAACCTCTGCTGTAGGTGTTCCATTTAATACAAAACTTATTCCAGTTACATTTGACCAGTCACCAGTTCCTTGCTCTGAAAATGCTGATTTTTCAATTTTAAAGCATTTCCACTCATCAGCGACAAGGTTTGAATATGGAATATCAGTATAGTAATAATTTGTCAAAGTACCTTCACTATCCATATGTAATATTAATCTTAATCCAGCGCTGCCAAGGTCTGCTAATTCAGCACTTGTTATATAAATTGCAAATCCAACTTTATCACATGTACCACTAACCTCAGCATTATTAAACAATGTCAAATCCTTAGCACTTGAAAATACCTCATGTATACCATAACCATCTGTATTACCTGTTAATTTTGATGATTGTTCACCAGAATTTTTAATACTTGTCTCTGCTGTATAAGTCCCACCAGTCCCAGACCAATCATTATTCTCCCATGCTCCATCGCTTTCACAATTTGAAATAGTTTTTATATTAAAATACTTCAAATATAGCTGTTCCAGTGTAACAATTCCAGTCATTTCCCTCACTCTAATAAGTGGTACACCATCTTTATCAAGATAATACCCATAACCACTATCAAATTTAATCATGTCTATTACCCTTTTTATGTCTACTTTGCAACCTCCATTTGTTGCACCAATTTTCATAGCTGTAGGAAGCCCATAATTATACCATGCTCTAAAATCACCTAAAATTATATCGTGCTGTTCTGGGGCTACTGTTTCAACTACTCCTATAGACAAATAATATCACCTCACTTCTAATAGATATCTCTGGTTAAATCTACATAAATTTTTATTACCAGTTTTTATCTCACCTTCAAATTCTATATTTGCCCTATAAAATCCCTCTGGTTCTGATTGAAAAGAACCATCTAAACCAATAATTTCTAATTCACTTCCATTCCAGACACCTTTTCTTACTTTTTCAGCCGCCACCAGTATTCCAGTATCGTCATTGGTGTTGTTGTAATAATCTACTTCAATTATTCGATCATCTTTATTCCTATGTTGAAAACTGGCACTGGGGAAATGAAAACATAAATAAGGGAAGCTTTCATCCTCGTCAGCTTCCCCATCATATACAGTTAT
>RQOG01000080.1 GCA_003854985.1 Calditrichota bacterium | reverse complement strand
TACGATTACGGCGCTCGCATGTATGACCCGCAGCTGGGGAGGTGGCATACTTTGGATCCATTGGCAGAAGATTTTTATAGTTGGTCACCATATAGTTATAGCTTCAACAATCCTGTTAGATTTGTCGATCCGGATGGGATGGGACCATTTGATGAAATTTTGAATCAAGTTGCAAAGCAAGAAAATATTCATATCGGATATAATGTGATGCACAATAATGAAACAGGAGAAACTACAATTATTCATACTTCAATTCAAGAACATCCTAATAAATATTCACCAATTGAAAAAGGTGAAGTTAACTATCAACAAACAACTACTACCTATAGTATAGGGAGTGATGGTGAGTTGACTAGTGTTTCAACTACAACTTCAGGTTTACAGGTTTCCATTTCAGCAAAGGGGGAAATGGCTTCCGATGGTTATAATATTGAAGGTATTTCTAAAACAGTAGAAGGAAGGAGTTATGCTGATGCTGTACATCAACCTGACCAGATAAAAGGATTTGCAAAAGACCCAATAGTTTCTGCGGTTTCGTCAATTAAATCAAATGCTGTTTATGGTCGTGATGCTTTTACGCAACAGGATGGTGCTTTACCAAATTTATCATTAACGGATAGGACGCAAAATTTTGCAGCACCAGCTATAAAGTTGACTGGAATCGCTATGGGTATTAAGGGTAATGTCCGTGATGCAACAGGAGTTGATTATATTAACTGGGATAGGGATAGAGAAACAAGATTGTTGATTCCTCAAGCGGGAGTTGGCAGAGCAACAAAAAGGCTTAACAGATTAGTGGGTAAAATATATCCTACAGAGATATAACATATGATAGATTTAGATAAAATACCTAAAGATGATTATTTGCAACTTGTTGAGCTAATGGGTAAAGAGGATGCAGAGGCTTTTATTGAGAAGAAACAATATAATTACTACGACATCTCACTGAAAATATTATTTCTTCGATTAAAAAAGAATATTAAAAAAAAACCAAGGCTATTTTTATTAATTTTTTTGATAATATTAGCCTTGGTGATTTTATATTATTTGGATTTGTTTCTAATTATTTAAAATTCATCACTTCTAATAAGTTTTCCATCTTCTGAATATTTTTTCCAAGTTCCTGTTTTTTCATCGTTTAGATAATACGATTCGCGTTTAATCTTGCCATTTGGATAATATGAAATGGTAGGTCCATTTAGCAGGTCATTTTTATAATTTGTTTCAGAGTACAATATTCCATCCTCATAATATACCAATTTTTTACCATTCTTTTTTCCATTTAAAAAATTGGTTTTTACTTTAATTTGACCATCCTCGTAATATATTATATGTTCTCCATTAAGTTCCCCATTAACATAGGAACCTTTCATATACAATGTTCCATCTTGAAGGAATGCTTTAAAAGGGCCTTCTTTAACATCATCTACATAATTTATGATTGCGTAATCAAATTTTTCATTTTGAAAAAACTCCTTCCACTCACCTTGTTTTAACCCATTTTCATCTGTAAAGTTAAGTGAATCTTGAGCTATACCATTGTATGAACTTACAAATAAAGCAGTTAAAAGTATTATAACTTGTCTCATAACGCAGCAATATTTTTATTAAAGAAGTCTTTGAATTTCTTTTTGGTAAGCATGGTATCAACAATTTTAAAGACAGTTTTTTTATCGTCTTCATCAAGTTGATTAATCATGTTTATTTGTTCAAATCCGGGTTTATTTTCCAGGGTTACTTCCTGGGGTAGCTCACCTTCATAATTTAAAACCTGGTCAACAGTCATTCCGAATAATTTGGCTAATAGCTGTAATTCTTTAACCGAAGGTTCACGGTTATCATTTTCCAGTTTATTGTAATTTGTATGACCTATACCGAGTTCTGCAGCAACTTGCTTTTGCAGCATTCCTTTTTGTTCCCTGATTTTTTTAATGGTATCACCTATGCCCATATTGATAATTTGTTTTATTAACATCACAAAAGTAGCGATAAAGTGAATTTTTAACAATATGTTGCGAATTGTTTAAAATTATAATTGCGATATAAGAAATTTTAATTTAGTTTTGTGATTGAATAAATCGCAAAATATTTTTTGGTGATGGAAATAGCCGAGATCAAACAAAGCCTGTCGATTTTAAAAGTGCTTGCCCATTACAACCTTATATTAGACAGGCATAGCCGGTTAATATGCCCCTTCCATGAAGACAAAAGCCCCAGCCTTAAAATCTATGCCAGTACAAACACATTTTACTGCTTTAGCTGCGGGGTAAGCGGAGATACAATCGAGTTCATTCAGTTAAAAGAAAAATGCAGCAAACACGAAGCCATTGAAAAGGCAAAATCATTATCAGATCCTTTATATACCATAACCACAAAGCCTATGAAACAAATAGAAGAAAAAAACTTACTACCCCGGCTGGCAGTGCTGAGCAAAGTAGCACAGGACAGCAAGGCCAGTTTTAAAAGAGTGGATAAAGAGCAGAAGTACTTAAAAAGCCGCGGCTTTGACCCTGATAAAATGGAAACGGGTTATATCAGCATGGACTTTGGTAAGGGCTGGAACCCTCAGTTGCAGGAAAGCGGGCTGCAGTTCGGCATATTAAGGGAATCCAGGCAGGGAACCATTGTGCCCAAGTTCAAGAACTGCCTGCTGTTCTTCACCAAAAATGAAAAAGGCCAGATCATAGACCTGTATGGTCGTTCCATTACCGACAACGGTACTGCCAGGCACTATTACCTGAACGGCCATCACCAGGGCATTTACCCCAAATATCCTGAGACAACTACAAAGAAACTTATCCTTACCGAGGCCATCATCGACTGTGAAACTTTACTGCAACAAGAAGAACTGTCCGGCCAGTTCGGCATTATCTCCCTGTTCGGGACCAACGGGTTAACTGCAGAGATACAGCAGGCCATCCGGGAGCTGCCGGAGTTGGATGAAGTGATCCTGTTTTTTGACGGAGACGATGCAGGAGACAAGGCAATAACAAAACATGCAGAAACCCTCCGGCATTTAAAACCATCGGTAAAAATAACCAGGGTAGAAACCCCGAAGGACGAAGACATTAACAGCCTCTTATTAGGCCACGATCCTGAAATATTACAACACCTGGTCAAACTGCGCAAGCCTGTAACCGGGAGTGAAGACGAAAATCAGGCAGTTGAGATCGGAGTTCCCCCTGATCCGATCCTGGATACCACCAATCCGGATAAGATAACCTATCATGAAGGCGAGCTGCTTTTTACCATCTGGGGCGGGGTTGAGAAAGACAACATCCACCGGCTAAAAATAAACCTGTTGGTGCAACTTGCCAGTGACAGCTTTAAATATTACCAGGACGATGTAAACCTGTATAGCAACGGGCAACTGCAACGGTATATAAGAGGAGCAACCGAAGAGCTGGAATGCAGCACCACCGTTTTAAAAACCACTCTCCGGAAACTTCAGACCATGCTGGAAGAATATCGCTTAAAACTTGTTGAAGCAGAAAGGAAGGCATTAAAGCCAAAAACATACCAGATGACAAGGGAAGAAGAAAACCAGGCCATGAATTTTTTAAGGTCAAAACACCTTGTAAAAAACACTCTGAAAGCTATTGAAAGATGCGGACTGGTAGGAGAGCAGAAAAACGGTCTGCTGCTTTTTTTTCTTTATCTGAGCCGGCTGATGGACGAGCCGCTGCACGCCATC
>RQOG01000079.1 GCA_003854985.1 Calditrichota bacterium | reverse complement strand
TATAAGCAATGAAATAAATGCTCTAAAAACCAGGAATATACTTGGAGTTATGGAGATGGAATTTCCAACTGAAATTATAAATCAATTGGAATTGGAAAAGGATACTAATAGCAGAGACAGGGTCTTTTCTACTACGAATACCTTATTAACGATGGTATTAACAGCTACACAAGTAGATAAAAGCATGAAAAATTCCGTGACGTTGTACCATACAATACATCAGCAAAGAAAGGAGCAAATGCTGCAAACTTTACGGGAAAAAGTAAAACGAGAAAAGGAGAGGGATGTAAAGGGTGGTAAAAAAGCCGGTAGACCAAAACATTACCAAATTCAATTGTCGGAAAGTTTAAAAAAGGACATATCCTTGAATACAGCAGCCTATAGCAAAGCCAGAGACCGCGTACCGCTATCAATAACACATGAACTATTTAAGGCTACCCGATTACAAAATGCTGAGAATGCCTATACAAGTTGGCATGGACATAGGGTATTTTTGGGAGATGGAACTTATTTGCAAATGCAGGATACGGAAGATATAAGAAAGCAGTATGATATCAAGAATAAAGGAGAAAGCACACAGGGATATCCGCAGGGGTTACTTGAAGTTCTAATTGAGAGAGGTACAGGGCAAGTATATACCTATAGGTTGGCAAACAGGCACACCAGCGAACTTCCTCTACTCTATGATATGATTGATGAGATACCGCAAGGATCTGTGCTCCTGCTAGACGATTTGTATAACTGTTTTGAAATATTCTCAAAGTGTAAGCGACGTGGTATTGAAATAGTAGTTCCTGCTAAAAGAGAAAAGCAATTTGAATTGATTGAACATATTACTGATGGGGACGATATTATTTTAAAAAGGACCCCAAAAAACAGGTCAAAATGGCTTGAAAAAAATGAAGACCCAGGTACTATTATGCTCAGGCGAATCGAATGTAAAAGCCCTGACGGCTCAGACTATTTATTATATACAACTATACTTGAGAGGACAATCAAAAAAGATGAATTCCAATTATTATATCTTACTCGCTGGGATGTAGAAATAAGCATTCGTGAGGTTAAGACAATTATGAATATAAATATTCTTCGTTCAAAAACACCGGACATGGTACTTAAAGAGCTGACAGTAGCTCTTTCAGCTTACAACCTGATAAGAAAGGTTATTTATGCAAGCATCAAAGACTTGCCTTTTTCCCCCATAGAAGATATCATTTTTAAATTCTATACGCATAATCAGGAACTTCATGTTGACAAAAAAGGCCGAGTTTATAGCCGATGGTCAACGGGTCGAAAAAGAGCTGAGCCTACTGATTAGAAAAGAAATG
>RQOG01000078.1 GCA_003854985.1 Calditrichota bacterium | reverse complement strand
TAGGGTTTACTGAAAAAGTAATAACATATTGTTAAAACATATAAATATATTGATTTTTGCCTTGTAAAGTGCAAGGAAAATGATTAAATTACTTAAAAAAGTTTGCACTTATGATACGGTATAAAAGTCAAAATCAATTAAAATTCGAGTTTTTCAAAACCGAATTTGAAACAAAATTAGATATAAATAACCGCTGGGTAAAGTTAGCAAACCAGATTCCCTGGGACGATTTGGCAAACATATATTATAAAGATATGGATGAAAGTTTTGGCTCTCCAAGTAAGAGTGCAAGATTAGTAATCGGCGCATTAATCATAAAACATAAACTAAAGTTTTCAGATGAAGAGACACTCGAACAAATAAAAGAAAATCCATATTTGCAATATTTTGTGGGGTATTCAGAATTTTCATCAACAACGCCATTTGACTCCTCGTTGTTTGTGAAAATAAGAGAGAGATTAGGAAAAAATAAATTTGATGAATTTAATCAAATCATCATAGAAAAAGCGGAAGAAAAAAAACAAAAGCGAATAGAATTAAAGAAGGAAAAAGAATCTAAAAAGAATCCGAAAAAACCGGATGCCCAAAAAGACACTCCCGAAGAAAAAACTTATGAATCAAAAGCCAAGGATACAGTAATTGCAGAAGCAGAACCAATAACAACTCATTCAGGAAAACTGATAGTAGATGCCACAGTAGCAGACCAATACATAAAATATCCGACAGACATAGACTTACTGAACGAAGCAAGACAGAAGACTGAACAGATAATAGATGAGATGTATCCGGAGAGTAACCTGACAAAGAAGCCAAGAACATACAGAAAGAAAGCTCGCAAAAATTATTTGTCAATATCGAAAAAAAGAAAGAAAACACAAAAAGAAATAAGGAAAGCAATAAGGAAGCAGCTATGTTATATAGGCAGGGACCTAAGAGCAATCGAACAAATGCTTGATAGCATGACAGAAAAAGAATTTCCGCTGAGCCACAAATATCAAAAACTTTATTGGGTAATCCGGCAGTTGTACAGCCAACAATTGGAGATGTATAACAATAAAACACATAGATGTTCTGATAGAATAGTAAGCCTTCATCAATCGCATGTTCGACCGATAGTAAGAGGTAAATCTTCCAAAGATACAGAATTTGGAGCGAAACTTGGAGTAGGATTACGTGATGGATATGCAACAATAAACAAAATAAACTGGAATGCCTACGATGAGAGCAGTGATTTAATCAAACAAGTAGAAGCCTATAAAAGAATGTATGGAACGTACCCTGAGGTAGTTATAGCGGATACGAAATATGGAACAAAAGAAAACAGAAAGATTTTAAAAGAACTTGGAATAAGATATTCAGGAACTTCACTTGGTAGAAAACTAAAAGAAACAGAAGAAAATAAAGAGATACTTAAAGCGGAGAAGAAACGCAGAAGGCAAGAAAGCGGGATTAGAAATCAAATAGAAGGCAAGTTTGGACAAGGAAAGAATGGATACGAATTAAACAAAATCAGGGCACGCAAAATAGACACAAGCGAGTCATGGATATGTTCAATTTTCTTTGTAATGAATATTATCCGATTTATTAAGGATAATATTTTTGTG
>RQOG01000077.1 GCA_003854985.1 Calditrichota bacterium | reverse complement strand
CTGCTGGCGGCTATATGCATCGATATATTCTTAACGAATTCCTTGAAGTCGTCCGTATTTGCCACAAAATCCGTTTCACAATTAACCTCTACCAATACGCCAAGTTTACTGCCTGGATGTATATAAGAAGCAACGGTTCCCTCTTTCGCTACCCTGTCAGCCCTTTTTGCTGCCTTGGCAATTCCTTTTTTCCTAAGTATTTCTATGGCTTTTTCAAAATCGCCATTGGATTCCTGCAACGCTTTTTTACAGTCCATCATGCCTGCGCCGCTTTTTTCACGTAAGTCTTTTACCATTGCAGCGGAAATTTCAGCCATTATTCAGACTCCTTTTTCGTTCTTTTCTTTGTTTCGGAAGCTTTCTTCGGTTTTGCCGCTTCTTTTTTAACTTCCGCAATTTCTTTTTTCTCTTCTTCAACGGCTTCGGTCAGAGCCGCATCCTTTTTAATTTTTTGCCTGGCTTCTAATACGGTATCGGCTATCTTACTGGTAATTAAACTGATACTTTTAGCAGCGTCATCATTTGCCGGGATGGGATAATCAATAATTGTCGGATCAGAATTCGTATCGATCATGGCGAAAATAGGAATATTCATTTTTCTGGCTTCTTTGACCGCAATATGTTCATTTTTTGTATCAACTACAAAAACAGCGCCTGGCAGTCTTTTCATTTCTTCAATACCGCCTAAAACGCTGAATAACTTTTCCTTTTCACGCTCTATCGTTAATCTCTCTTTTTTGGAAATTTTTTCATAGGTACCGTCTGTACCCATTTTAACCAGGTTTTTATAATGCTTAATCGACTTTCTGATTGTGCTGAAATTTGTAAGCATTCCACCCAGCCAGCGGTGCGTTACATAAAATTGTCCGCAGCGCTTAGCTTCCGAAGCGATAATTTCCTTTGCCTGTACTTTTGTACCTACAAAAAGCACTTCGTAACCTTCGCTGATGATCTGTCTGATTGCTTCCAGAGCATGATCAAGAGCTAATTGTGTTTTCTTTAAGTCAATGATATGAATCCCATTCTTCTGCATGAAGATATATTCTTTCATTTT
>RQOG01000076.1 GCA_003854985.1 Calditrichota bacterium | reverse complement strand
TATCAAATTTTATTTCTTTAATCTCGTCAATTTTTACTGAATCTTTATCAATTGGTGCAGATTCAAATTCTTTAATCATACTAAGTGCCTTTTGTTCAGAATCCGCAACAATGTCATAAGAACTGTAAAACCCATATTTTTTGTCTTTATTATCCTCTCCAAGCCAGTCGCCAGTTATAAGTATCCGAAAATATTTGTTATTAATCGAATAATTATTGCCAATCTCTCTTATAAGCCAGTAAGCATCTTTATTGAGCCTGTCATAAAACAAAGCCTCCTTAATTACCTCAATTGCATTATCTATGCTATCGGTTTTCCATAATGCGTAGGAATAAAAATATAAAATCAACGATAAATCAGAGTACTCATCATTTGGAGTATTTTTAAGTAAATCCTTGTTATTAGAAATATTCTCTATTATGTCTTGATATTGCTGTGTATCTAATAGGATTGATAATTGAACTCTCAATTTTCTTAAATCGTAACTACCAGCTGATACCTTATCAATTGTCTCCTTTGCATTATCAAGCTTTCCCCAGCGATTATAAAGAATAGCGAGATTTAAATTTATATAATCCTTATCTGCATTAACTTGTTCAAGAGCTTTTTTAAAAGAATCTAAGGCAAAGGCATATTCCTCTTTGTCAGACTGATAATTTCCCAGTCTCATCCAAAGTATCCAATTATCTGGATGTTTTTTTAATCCAGTCGAGAGAGTTTTAATACACTTGTCTGTTTTATCCAACTCATCGTAAACCGTAGTCAACAGATAATATCCATCTATTATTTTTTTACGAATCAGCCTTTTAGATAACTTTTTCGCTTTTTTATAATCACAAATCTCAATCAGTTCGTTTATCTCTCGTATTGTATTCTCAGTATTCATGTTTTTTTAGCAGCAGGGTGTCTCTTTTAATTTTGTACAACGTTTGCCTTTACCCGAAGTTGCCGGAGCGATAGCGGAGCCGGGTACACGCTGTTGTCCGAAGTTGGCGCTTTCTTTACAGTTTTATCCCATAATAGACATGGCTCATTTTAATCCCATCTATTTCTGCAACTTCTGGTAAAACCCCCCACTTTTCAAAATTATTTTTTTCTAATAATTTTTCACTTCCGATATTCTTATCAAGAATAATGGCAAATATAGTTTCATAACCCAAACCCTTAGCTTTTTTTAACATTTCAGCTAATAATCTACTGCCAATTCCTTTTTGTTTAAAATCATTATGAACGAAATAACTAACTTCCACTGTTTTTGCTAACGCTTCTCTGCCTTTTCTGTACGGGCTAATACTGGTCCAACCTAAAACCATATTAGTATTTTCCGCTAATAATATTGGATATTTGTCTTTTTTATGCTCATGAAACCATTCTCTTCTATCCTCCATTGATAGTTCATCAATATAAGCTACCGACATTTTTGTTTTGATTGCTTGGTTATATATTGCGATTATTTCTTCCAAGTCTTTTTCTAGTGCTATTCTTACATTTATTTCCATAAAGAATTATTTATTCTCCTGTCTAAAATCCCTTAAGCGCCAATTTTGGACAACATCCCAATAAACGTATTGCGTTTAGCAAGGCTATAAGTTAAATATTTTATTCGTTTAGTAGGCAATTTAAATATTAAAATGCTAATTGACAATAAATCATAGGCAAATTATACGATAAGCGGAAAACCGATAATCCGGCCGGGAAAACCATAAACAAACGGCGGGCGTTCCTGCCGGAAGTTTTGGAATTTGTATTCGCCGCTTTTCACCGGTATTGAGAAGGGGAAAATAGTTATTAATGGTTAACGGTATCTTTATTGCCATTCTTGTCTTGTTTGCGGAGAATATACCGCATGTTGGCTACAATCTGAGTTTTAGAGTCAATGAGTAATAATGATAATTTCTTGCTATACAGATAAGCTTAGCCCAAATAATGACAGGTGTTTTTAATTTGAATAAAGATTAAAAAAATGTTCCGTATCCTTTATATCCTGTAACCCTAAAATCCAGCAGACTTCTGCAAGATCCGAGAAATCCAGTCCACCGGCCGAAATGGCCTCATTATTGTAACGGCCCTCTTTCCCGTTATATTCGTTTTATAGATCATTGGCAAGCTGCCATATCTCAGTCAGTTTAGGATTCGAGATTTTACGTTTCCATTGCGTATATTCAGGGGACCGGAATCCCGGTGTTCCGTTTCCGACTGCGTTACCGTCGGGGATCTTATGATAATCAGCATTTTTCTTCACGAATTCCAGGCTCTCAGGGAAAGTAACTTTTTCATTCCAATCACTATGTTGAACCACATGAATTCGCTGGGAAAAAGAAATATCAGGTAAATCAGACTGAATAGCTTTTATTAGTCTACCGGTAAAATCAGACTGGCCTGCTTCGGCAATCCAGATATCACCCCGGTTTGCGAGGGTTGTTTTAATAATCATTTTAACTTTTTCAACAGCGGATTCTAAATTTTCATGTGCGTCTGTCCAGTTGTCTCCAAAAGCAAGCTGAAACAAAGGATTAGGCTGGACATATAACCCTTCCTGGATACCATAAGCGCCGGCGACTGCATGATATTTTATTTTCGAAAATATAGAATCAGACAATAAAGTAACCAGGGCTGCAACAGTATGCAGGTCATCTACATCAGTTTTGCAATCAAATTGAACTAATAACAAATCTTTTTCGATATTGAAACGTCCGGTTTTTAGAGGCTTCTTATCCATAGCATTGCTGTTTAAAACCATGAAAATAGTTACGATTGCCATGAATATTAATGTTTTAAATCTCATTCTTTTTATGTTATAATTTATTTTATTCGTTTTGCTCGCAATTTAAATATTAAAATGCTAATTGACAAAATATAATAGGCAAATTATACGATAAACGGAAAAGCGATAATCAGGTCGGGGAAATTTCTGTTAAGATATAAAAGGATCCGTATTGCGCTAAAGTTCTTTTTCATGCCGTTGCAGCGCAGGCCTGACTGAATTATGAATTATACAATCTATGGCGCGGATAGGCTTTTTCATCCGCCATCCCATTTTCCCGTTTCTTTGGCAATGTCTATAAGTTTTTGACCGTGTTTGGTCATTAAACCTTTTTCAGTCATTTTTAAAGCCCGTTCTTTGTTTCTCTTACCCCACTTGCTTTTCGGACTTCTCGGCGTGAATTTTAAAAAACAACTTTCTTTATCCCGGCCGGCTGCTTTACTATCCACCCAGCCGTAACAAAGTGCATTTTCGATCGCATCGTGCCAATGAACGCTGGCTACTTTACTTTTTTTATGATAAACGATTAACCAGACAGCCTGTTTGGTCTGACCATTATTTTCCAGCCACTGCCGCCATTCGTCAACCGAAGCGGCGCAAAGCGTTGGTATGCCTTCTTTAATTTCCATTTTTTTAAAATCTTAAATCAATGAGGATTGATCATTATTCCCAATTGCCATAATTAACCTGTTTCGCCTGTCTGTTACCTGTTTGCATAAAATAACTCTCAATTAAAAAAGCTCTGGTGATATTCTTAATAAGTCGTCTTAATATATCTGAATCGGCGTTGATCTTATCGGTAAAAATTCCTTATCCAGCGGTGCGCTTTAAGTTCTTCCATTAAGTTTTCGGATCATTAAAATCGTTTAACTATCCGGTATAGTCCTTCCGGTTATAGCAGGAATGATTCTGCTCTTCATTGTAATTCTTTTCATCAAGCTTGATATGAACAGGTGATTAATTCTATAAGTCATACTGACAACCTATAATGAAAAAGTATTAACAATTTGATCATGAATTTCCTTTCCATTAAGAGCGGGGATGCCCATACTTTTTCCAATGGCTTTGTAATCCGGTATTTCCGTATCCAGTGTCCCAATAAAATCCTCCATGTCGGTCATAATTGAATCAGGCAATTTCTTAGAATAGTCGGCAGGCAATAAAACGGCAAGACGGACCACATCATTTTTATGTTTTTGAATATTCCGTTCATCAATTCTCTCACCATTTTCTTTTCTCGCTTTTAAATCAAGAAATGCTTTGGCTTTTAGACAAATCAATGAAGTTGTGTCTGCACAATGAAGATGATCTTCGACATGACTATTTTCTAAGGTAAAATGATAATAATCATCATTCACCAAAATTGCAGACAAACTCGATAAATCTTCATTCGCAGGGATGGGCGTTAAATGACTTTCTTCCGCTAAATCCAATATATCCGGATTACGGGCAAACAATTCCAATTGATCCGGATAATCTTCATTTTCAGGATCATAGAAACGGTAGTATTTTCGTTCACCTGTGCTTTTCTGCCTGTTTTCATAATTGCCGTTTTTAACAAATTCCCAGAACCTTTTTACAAAATCAGAACTCAGCGCTTCAACTATCAGAATAATATCCAAATCTTTGGTTACCCGGAAGGTCAAACCAGCCCTGGTTAAATGCTCATCGCAGGCGGCGCCGCCAATCAGGATATAATTGTCCATAAAGTCCTTAAAAAATGTCCTGAAAATTTCGACGCCTTTTACCATAATTTCTCTATCATTTTCTCCAATTCAAATTCAATCCGCTCGTCCTTTTCGCCTTTTAATGTCAGGTAAAGAGAGAGTGGATCGACAATTCTGTTTTTTGCCAGAATGCCCGGAGCATATTTCCAGACTTCCAGAAGAATTTCACCTTCATTTGTTTGAACAATTTGGATTTTTTTATTCATTTTAAGCTTTTGAAATTCTTTTTCAGCCATTGCATAATATTTTTTTCTATCTTGTGACATATTGGTATAATGCGTTAATGCGGTAAATGCGGCGTGGTAAAGAATTTCCTCTCGTGGCATTTCTCCAAGATTATAAACTTTTTTAACCGGATTTTGTAATACCGGTAACGCCCTTTTCCATAAATCATATTTTTGTTCTTTAAATTGAATTCTGACTTCTTTGTTTTTTCCGGTTTTATCTGCTAACTCGTTATGAATCAGGGACTGAACAGCACGCGTAACCGTCGCTTGTGTGTAGTTCAGTTTTTCTGCTACTGCTTTTAATGGTAACAATTCAAGATTTTCTTTTAGCAGGTGATAAAATAAGAGACACTGTGCCGCTGGTAATAGTTTTCCGGTTTTAGGAGGTGCAAATTTCCCGAACTCCTTAAAATCAATAAGCAATTGGGGAATAAACATTTGTTTTCCCGGAACGATAAAAGCCACCTGCTTTTGAATGAGACGCTTGCGGTTATAGGCTTGCAGAAACGGAAACACAAATACAACCGGCTTTTCCAGCGCTTGTTCAACCATTTGTGCATGTTTCCGTAAATTATCAGTGGTCGCGGTTTCTTCGTTTTTATTTTTTAAAAGGATTATATCCCTGCCCAATAATTTTGCCTTATAAAACCCATATAATTGCCGGATGAAAAGGGGAAAATTCTTTTGCTGCGCCGGATTAATCGCCTCGATATCAATCTCAAGCCCCAGCGTTTCTTTTAAATATTTTTTCGTTTCTTTCATTCTTGAACTTTCAATTACTTAAATATTGCACGATTACCTTAGCAAAGTAATTGTGCAAATATAACGTAATTATTAGTAAAATAAAAGTTATTTTTATTGTTCTAAATAAGTATTGTGCTCTTCCGGCAGCTGTTTAAGAATATACCGGTTATTTTTAATCGGACTAATAGAAGAGAAAAATGTGGCGATTTTGCGAATTAGATTTTTCATGTGGTTGTTGTCTATGTTATATCCAACTGTTTTAATGTACAACTCAGATCTTTCAATTTTAGCAGGAATAAATTTTCCATAATTTTTTTCTTTATATAAATTTCAATAAAACTTACTGGCGAAATCAGAATAAGCAATTTTTTACCAAGTCTGAATCTGCATTGATCTTATCGGTAAAAATTCCTTATCCAGCGGTGCGCTTTTAGTTCTTCTAACAGATCAGCAGACAACGGTCCTTTTGCACCGCTTTTCAGGTTGGCCAGCAGATTTTTTTCCTTGCGCATGCCGGGAATTACCGTGGTCACCGCGTCAAAACTGATTACATAGCGCAAAGCCGTTTCGGCGATACTTTCCGTTTCTTTGCCGGCGGCCTGCCGGATTTTTTGCGCCCGTTCCCAAACCTCTTTTTTACGGTCGCCGCGGAAATAGTTATTCCTAAAATCGCCTTTGGGGAATTCCGTGTCAGATGTAACCGCGCCCGCCAGCGAACCTTCGTCAAAGGGCACCCGGGCTATGATACTGATTTTATTTTCCAGGCAGAAGGGAAAAAGTTTGTCAGCCGGCGACTGATCGAAGATATTAAAGATAACCTGGAAGGAATCAATTAATCCGGTTTTGCCGGTCTCGATGGCATTTTCCGGCTGATGATCATTAACCGATATGCCGGCATAACGCACCTTGCCGTCTTTTTTTAACTGGTAAAACGCGTCTTTCCATTCGTCGTTATCGGCCCATTTATCATTCCAGACATGGAATTGTTGCAGGTCGATGTACTCACGATTCATGTTGCGCAGGCTGCGTTCGGTTTGCTGAATGATATGATTTTTAGGGAAGGCTTCGGTTAGCTTACTGTCATCCGGCGCGGGCCATTTATAATTTTTAGGAGGTATTTTTGATGTGATAAACAGTTCCTGTCCGGCTTCTTTTTCCACTTCGCCCAATAGTTTTTCGCTGTGGCCGTTGCCGTAGACCAGGGCGGAATCAAAAAAGTTGATACCGGCGTCGATGGCTTTGCGCAATACCTTTTTGGATTCTTTATCTTCCGCGCCGATCCACATGGTTTTGCCGATGCCCCAGGCGCCGAACCCAAGCCTTGATAGTTGTATGTCTGTTTTAGCGAAGTTTCTGTATTCCATAAAAAATTTCTCCCATACTTAGAACAGAATAAGTATTTTTGCCATCAGCATCATCAGAATCATGGCAAACGGATAAACCGTAGCATACATCAGCAGCGGCGTCTGCGATTCGGTCATTCCGGTTCCCGCTGCCAGACCCGGCGTGGAGGTCATCCCGCCGCTGATAATGCCGATTAATTCGATGATTTTACATTTGTATCTGAAACGGCTGAAAAAGGTAATCAGGATCATGGGCAGTAATGTGATCACCGCGCCTGCCGCCACTAATTTTATGCCGTCCGCTTTCATGGTTTCAACCACATCCGATCCGGCCTGGATGCCCACGATCGCTAAAAAAAGTATTAACCCCAGTTCGCGCATAAAAGCGGTTATGGGCGCCGGGACCTGCCAGACGACCGGGCCTACTTTACCCCGGTTGCTGAGCACCAGGCCGGCCAGCAAAACACCGCCGGTAATACCTAAGTTAAAAGCGATTATTTTACCGACCGAAAAGGGAATTAATCCGGCCGTAATGCCCAGCAGAATGCCTAAGAAAATTGAGAAAATATTTCCGTATTCAATTTTCTTCATCTCGTCGCCAAAGAAATTACGGATAGCGTCCATCTGATTAATTTCGCCAACCACGCGAACACGGTCGCCCCATCGCAGCCGGAAATCCGGCCGGGCCAAAATATCTACGCCGCTTCTGCGCACACGGGTTATATTCGCGTCAAAAGTTTCATGCAGATTCAGTTCGGCAATGGATTTACCTACAATGTCCTTATTGGTGATAACAAAACGGCGCGATTCCATTTGTACGCCCTGGGGAAATTCAAAGGAGCTCTTTTTGCCTAGCAAAGGCAGAGCGGATTTGATGGCATTTTTCGTGCCGACAACGCGGATAACATCGCCTTTGTGTAAAACGGATTTAGGACCGGCGACGAGAATTTCATTATCATGAGCAATTCTGGATATGATCAAACCGGCGTTCCGGATAAGCTGCAGATTCTTTAACTGAATGTTCTCCAGCGATTCGCTGGTAATTTCTATATTTAACCGGTCTACTGCGGCGATTTCTTGTTCCTGCTGTATTTGTTCATCAGATTCTTCTTTTTTGAGATCAGAGCGGAAAATAACCGGCATTAATTTGATAAACAATATTACTCCGATCACGCCAAACGGGTAAGCCAGTCCGTAACCGGTTGAGGTTAAAGGCGATTGGGTGGCCTCCTGCGCCGCGGCCAGCCCGGGCGTACTGGTAAAGGCTCCGGCAAATAATCCCACCGCGATATCCATATCCAAATTAAAAAATACGGCTGTCAGGTAGGTGGTAAGCGCGCCCAAAACCAGTAATAATAATACGATCAGGTTTAACCGGAAGCCCTGTTTTCGGGATATATTGAAAATGGAGGGTCCGGCCTGCAGGCCGATCGAATAGATAAAAAATATTAAACCAAGCGTCATAAAATCGCTGTTTAAGGTAAAACCATAATGCCCGAAAGCCATGGCTACAAACAGGATGGCGGAAGATTCGAATGAAAATCCCCAGATTTTTATTCTGCCGATAATTAATCCCAGCGCAATTATTAGGAATAAAAGAATAACCTGATGATCCTGTAAGTAATCAAACATAGTCTCTGATCTCGTTTATAATTAGTCCAGGTAATTTATAAACTTTTCGAAAAATAATCTATAAGATTATTTAATGTTGTCAGCGCTGTCTGTTAATATAATACTGAAGTTAACGCCGGGCTTTAACCAGTTCCAGCGTGTGATCCATCAATTCCGTTCCGCCATAAGGACCGTGGCCGGGAATTACATATTTAATATCTTTAAATTCATCTTTTAATTTAAGGATGGTTTTATCCCACTCATTCACCACCGCATCCTGCAGGTTGCCAAGGTTTTTCGATGTCATACTTCTTATCAGACAGCCGCCGAATAATATTTTATCTTCCGGAAAATATACGACGATGTTATCGATGGTGTGACCGCCGCCGAAATAGCGGCAAATGATATGTTTGCCTTCAAAATCCATGATTAATTCTTCCGAAAAAGTATTTTCAGGCTGCGGCAGATTGAGTTCTATACATTTCTGTTTGGTTAGTTCGCAACCATAAGATTCTAAACCCTGTTCATGAAGAAAGGAGAGCCCGCCTAAACAGTCGTCATGGAAATGCCCTACGATGATTTTTTTAATGCGCACTTTCATTGAGTCGGTTAAAAGTGTATAAAGCCGGCTGGTTAATTCATTATTAACAGGCGTATCAATCATCAGAGCCCGTCCGTTATTTATATATATTAAACCGTTTGAAGGATAACGGCCGAAGTCCGGTGAATTGAACCAGGTGGTATGGACAAAAAAGGAATCCGCAATCTGGATAAGCTGAATATCCTGATTAACCATAATCGTATGGCCGGACTCATCGCCAAATCCGTAAAGGACATAGAACAGCGTCAAAAATGGTATCAATAAAAACTTTGTGCGGTTGGGTTTCATGTGGTTTTCTCTCCTGAATTTACATTGCGCTTAACATATTTTAAAGGAAAACAGCGTAAACATACGTCGCAGGAATCAAAGACTTTCTACGATTTCCGCTGCCCTCTTTACTAATTTGGCGCAGATCAGTTCCCGCTGGTTTTCGTCATTGTGTATTTTTTGACCTTCTTCGGTATTTAAATCACATTCTAAAAACTCAATGCAGTTTAATGATCCGAATTCTTTTTGAAAAAGTTCGATGAAATTTTTACTTTTTTCCAACACAAGCTTTTTATCCTGATCTTCTCCGGGATTGGTAAACCCGTATTTCAAACCGATGGCCATGAATGCGCCGGTTACCGCGCCGCAGGTTGCCTGCATCCGGGCCATGCCGCCGCCGAAAACGGAAGCGATTTTAGAAGCTGTTTTATCATCTAAGCCATATTCTTCTGCGAAAGGTTTCAGTACCGCCTGAGCACAGTTATAGCCATTCAAATAAGTATTTATACATTTATCCGGGATCATCCATATATTCCTTTTTGTTCTTTGAATTAGTTTACATTTTCCAAAGATAACTTACAAGATGATAAGCAGTAAAATTTTTCATGGACTAAAAGTCCGGAAGAAGTATACTGCTTTTTTTTTGCGAATAACGATTGGCATCGGGGAACAATTCTTGACCTTATTTTTATTTTGCGATCACGATCACGACAACGAGCACGATAACCGGTAGAGTAACCCATGATTTCAATCATGGGTTTGGATGATTAAGACGACTGTTTGGAATCGTTTTAACGATTTTTCTTCTTCTTAACCTGCAGCAAAATGCTTCGATGCGCTGGTGGCGTCAGCCGTACTTTAAGAACATTCTTTTGTCTTAATTTTAAATTTCAGATACCGAATGCCTGAGTTTGCAAGCTTTCCATTCCTTCATTATTCATCATTCGCTAATCGGTATTCGATATTCTTTTTTTAATTTCCAATGCCGAATGCCGAAGGCTGATTGGCGAAAAATAAACGATTTCGATCACGGTCACGACAACGATGGGTTAACCCATGATTTTAATCATGGGGCTCAATGAATAACCAAATTAATTTGAATCGTTTTAACGATTTTATCGTTTCTCACCCACAATAGATTGCTTCACTGCGTTCACGGCCCAGGCCGTCCCTTGTGAGAAAATGACAGGGCTCTTTGATGGAATGTCATATACTTATCCGTACTTTCTTCCTTGATGAAGAAAGTACCAAAGAAATCAAGGCTGATTAAAAACCTGGCGGAAATAAACTTCGTTACGCTAAAAGAAAAAAACTCACTCGCTTTCAGCTCGCTCAGACAGTTTTTCTTTTTTAACGCTGCACTATATTTATTTCTTTTCGCCGGTTTTTAAAAGGCCTTTTTTAATGAGAAATTAGCCAAATACCAAACACAGATTGACTAAGGATTTTAATGGTGAAAATTGACATCCGATGGAATGAATGGGACGTCTATTTATTGGAATCGTTTTAACGATTTCGCTGCTTCGCAGGGAGCCGTTTTTGCGGAGAGGCTTATGAGCGGCGGAACAGTTCCGAATATCAAAAAATTGCTTTACCTGGTTTTAACCGATTCAACCGCCTGTAAAATCACTTCGTTCGTCGCCGGTAATGAAAGTTCGGGTTCTGCACGGTGGTTAGCGACGGCCGAAATGGCGTCTTTAATCGCCAGCCAAACGGATAAACTGAGCATGAACGGCGGTTCGCCTACGGCTTTGCTGTTGGAGATTACATGCGGATTAGTCGATCCTTCCAGAAACTGCACCCTGAAATCAGCCGGAATATCGGCGGCAGTGGGAATTTTGTAGGTGCCCGGCGAATCACTTAATAACCGGCCTTTTTCATCCCATTTGCATTCTTCCGTAGTGCACCAGCCTGCGCCCTGAATGAAACCGCCCTCAATCTGACCGCGGTCTATGGCCGGATTGATGGATTCGCCGACATCATGAATGATATCCGTGCGCAGGATGGTATGGGCGCCGGTTAAGATATCCACTTCAACTTCGCTGACCGCCATGCCGAAAGCATAATAATAAAATGGCCGGCCGATGCCCTTTTCACGGTCAAACCAGATATCCGGTGTGGCGTAATAGCCTGTGGCGCTCAAACTAACGCGCTGTAGATAACATAAACCAACGGCTTCATTAAATTTAATCATGCGATTGGGATGAAGAGAATCATAGATATAACCATTGGCATAACGTAAATGTCCCGGATGCGATTCACTGCTGTGCTGTTCCCCGAATTTTCTGGCAATAACCGGCGCAACGCGTTTTTTTAGTTTATCGATCGCGTTTTTTACCGCCATGCCGTTAAGATCAGTTCCCGATGATGCTGCCGTCGCAGACGTATTAGGCACTTTCGATGTATTAGTGGCCGTAATTTTTATTTGTTCAGGCGGGAGTCCTAATTCATTAGCGGCAATATCCCGGATTTTAGTATGCAGGCCCTGGCCCATTTCCGTACCGCCATGATTGATCATTACGGAGCCGTCCGTGTAAAAATGAACCAGCGCGCCGGCCTGATTCAGATAGGAAGTTGTAAATGAAATGCCGAATTTAACCGGCGTCAGCGCCAGACCCTTTTTTTTGTATTTGTTTCTGCCGTTAAACCGGTTTACCGCTTCCCGGCGTTTGTAATATTCCGATGCCAGGACAAGGCGGTCATAAATATTTAAAAGCTGGTTGCGTTCAATCTTCTGCTGATAAGGTGTGATACTGTGTTCCCCGTCATTATAAAAGTTACGGTGCCTGATTATGGCCGCGTCGGTTTTTAGGAACCGGGCAATCCGGTCGATGATATTTTCCATTCCGGCCATACCCTGCGGCCCGCCAAAGCCGCGGAAAGCCGTGTTGGGCGGATGATTTGTTTTCCAGACTTTTCCCGTGATTTTTATATCGGGTATGTAGTACGCGTTTTCAGCATGAAACATAGCCCGTTCGAGAATTGCATACGATAAATCCACGGCCGCTCCGCCATCGCTGTTTAAATCTATTTTCAGAGCCTGAATAATGCCTTCTTTATTAAATCCCACTTCATAATTGATCAGAAACGGATGCCGTTTGCCTGTTATAATCTGATCTGTTCTGCGGGGCAGGGTTATCCGGACAGGCCGGCCAGTTGCCCGGCTGAGCAACGCGCACCATACTGCCGTGTGATTGGCCTGTGTTTCTTTGCCGCCAAAGGCGCCGCCCATTCGCCGCACTTCAACAGTAACCCGGTTACGCTCAAGACCTAATACATCTGCAATAATAGCTTGTCCTTCGGATGGGTGCTGGGTTGAGCTGAAAACATGCATTTCATTATCTTCGCCCGGTTCGCACAGTGCAGACTGGGTTTCAAGATACCAGTGTTCCTGGGCGCCCGTTCTAAGCGAGCCTTCCAGGGTGAATTCACATGTTTTTAAAATCATATCCGGGTTGCCTCTGGCAATCTTTCGTTCCGGGCCGAAAGCATTATTCTGCCGGATCGCTTCTTCCATAGTCAGAATGGACTTTAGCGGTTTATAATTAATTTTGATCAATGATTCGGCTTTACGGGCCGCGGCTTTGTTTTCCGCGGCGATCAGGCAGACGGCCTGACCGATAAACTGAACTTCATTCTCCGCCAGACAAGGTTCGTCTTTTATAACCGGGCCCATTTGATTATTGCCCGGAATATCTTTGGCCAGGAGAATCGCCTTTATTCCCGGTGTTTTTAAAGCTTTTTCAATTTTTATGGATGCTATTTTAGCATGGGCCATTTTACTGAATACGACCGCACCGTAAAGAACCGGCCCGTGTCCCGGCATATCATCGATATATCTGGCCTGTCCCGTCACATGCTGACGGGCGCTTTCATGTGCTTGCAGTTTATTCATTGGGTGCCTGAGTTTCACTCCAGAATTTAATCAATAAATTCGCCGCGGCCCGCCGCCGGAATTTTTCCCCTGCCCGCACATCGGATAACGGGCTGAAATCATTGTACAATAATTCGGCGGCATCTTCGACTCTGTTTTTTATCCATAGCTTGCCTTCAAGGAAATTCTCGGTAACTTCCGCCCGCATGCAGGATGCCGCCATTCCACCGTAAACTATTTTGATGGATTGAACGACATTGCTCTTGTCAAGTAAAAGCCGGAAAGCCGCTCCAACCGAAGTAATATCCATGTCTTTTCGTTTTGAAATTTTATAGGCTCTTAATATTATTCCGGGAGCAGGAAAGGGTATAAAAATACTGTGTATAATTTCAGCGCTATGGATATCCGTCTGCCGGTATCCCCTGATAAAATCGGCCAGGGGCAGGCGTCTTTTTTGTTCTTCCGAAAGCAGAATAATTTCGGCTTCGTAGGCCATTAAAACCGGTATAAGATCTCCGATAGGGGAAGCTGTGCCGATATTACCCGCAATGGTAGCCATATGCCTGATCTGGCGGGAAGCGAATACGCGGCATATTTCATTAATGGCAGGCAGAATTGTTTTGCTTAGGTCGCTGAGTTCATTGATTGTTACACTGCCGCCAATGGATACGCCTTCCTTAAGAATAGAAATTCTCTTCAACTCATCTGTTCTTGAGAGATCGATGATTTCCGGAATACTCTGATTTTCCTGGGTGACCTTTAAGGCCAAATCCGTTCCTCCGCCAATAATGACTGCCCGGGTATGTTTTTTACGGAGAGCTAACGTGTCCTTGAGGTTATCCGGTATTAAATACAAAAAATTCTCTTTTTTTATTTCAATAGTCCCGGCCGGTATGGATTTTAAAAGATCACGGATTTCTTCTTCCTTTGCAGAAAAATGATCTTTGGCTTTTTCAAACATGGCTTGTTCCGCAGCCCGGATAATAGATTTGTACCCGGTACAACGGCATAAATTACCGCTTATCGCATCGATAACCTTGTCACGATCAAAAAAATCATTGGATTTATAATAGGCGAAAAGCGACATAATCATACCCGGGGTACAAAAACCGCATTGACTGCCATGCTGATCAATCATCGCTTTCTGAATGGGATGAAGATTGCCGGAGTCATCTTCCAGGCTTTCTATGGTGATCAACTGCCGGCCATGAAGTTTTGGCAGGAATACCAGGCAGGAATTTACGGCTTTGTATACCAGGGAACCGTTTTTACCGATTTCCGCCAATACGACGGTGCAGGCGCCGCAGTCGCCTTCGGCACAGCCTTCTTTGGTGCCTTTAAAACGGGGATTATCTCTCAGGTATTCCAAAACAGTGGTGTTAGGCGTATATGGGGAGTTATTAAAATCAATGGTTTTTAACCGGTTATTAAATACAAATGATATGGTTTTGTAAATCATTCGTATCCGCCTGTATTGGATGCATTTGGTAACGAACAATTTAAAATAAATCCGTTTAAAATCAACGGGTAGTATAAAAACCGATAAATAGGTTTGATGAAGGGAGTGAATGCTATCTGCCCCACGATTGAAATCGTGGGTTATGAAGAAAATATAAGATAATCTCACCAGGATAGAATAAGTAAGTCCATGGTAACCCATGACTTC
>RQOG01000013.1 GCA_003854985.1 Calditrichota bacterium | reverse complement strand
GGGGGTGTCCAAAAATGGATTGGTTGATATTTTCATAAATTAAGGATTGTTAATAACAATTGATAATTAATGGATTCAGAAGTTGTTTATTCTATTGAAGTTAAGTAAGTTAAAGCATGAAAAAGATTAATTTCAAAGAATACAACCAAGGGCAGATTGTACTTTTCCCGTCCCGGCTCGATGAGTTCATTAAGGAGGATGCACCCGTCAGGCTTGTGAGTAAAATCGTTGATGATTTAGACATTTCTGTTATTACCCAGGGATACAAACCGATAGGGTGTACAGGATATCATCCGCGAATGATGTTGAAAGTACTATTTTACAGCTATTTAACGAACATATATTCCTGTCGTAAAATGGAAGCTGCTTTAACAGAAAACGTTCACTATATGTGGCTTTCGGGGAAACAATTTCCCAAACATAGCTGTATCAACGATTTCAGGAGCAAGCGTTTAAAGAAGCATATTAATTTTCTTTTTACCCAAGTAGTATTGATTCTTGTGGAATTAGGGTATATAAGCCTTGAAGAACAATACATTGACGGAACAAAAATTGAAGGGTCCTCCAATCGATATACTTTTGTATGGCGAAAATCCGTTGAAAGGCACAAGGCCAACCTGGAAAAGAAGATTAATGGGATATTAAAGCAAATTGACCAGGGGATCTATGAGGACAATCAACCGGAGGATAACACGCCTGAGCCTATCGACTCGGAGAAATTAAAGCAGAAGATCGATGAGTTGAACCAGAAAACCAAACAGGACGATACCCAAAATCAAAAACTGATCAAAGAGTTGAAGAAGAAGCATCTTCCGAAACTGGAAGAGTATGAGCAAAGGCTAAATGATATAGGGGAAAACAGAAACTCTTTATCCAAAACCGATAAAGATGCAACATTTATGCGTATGAAGGAGGATCATCAAAATAATGGACAATTAAAACCCGCTTATAATGTGCAGATTAGCACAGAGAATCAGTTCATTACTAATTTTGGAATTTATCAGAATCCTGCAGATACGCGCACACTCCCGGATTTTCTGGACGGGTTTAAGAAACGATATAACAGGTACCCCAAAGAGGCAATTGCAGATGCCGGATATGGAGGAGAGGAAAACTACGATTACCTGGAGCGGGAGCACATCGAAAATTATGTCAAGTTTAACTATTTTCACAAGGAGCAACAGCATTCATTTAAATTAGATCTGCAGAGAGTTGAAAATCTGCATTATAATGAGGAGGATGATTATTTTGTGTGCCCCATGGGACAGCACATGACCCGTATT
>RQOG01000075.1 GCA_003854985.1 Calditrichota bacterium | reverse complement strand
GTTATCAAAAATAACTTGCCGCTATCTTCAGATAGCGGTATGAAAATAACCGGAAAATGGGGCTTTAGCCCAATTATAAACTTCCATCTGGGACTGAAGTCCATTCTATTGGAGCTTTCCTAATCCACGATCTAAAGATCGTGGCAAGTTAGAATATTTTTTTAGGACAGATGTGATCCTAACTGCAATATATATGAATATTTTACTTACGATACTTTTTAAGCATCTGATCACCTTTGTATCCGAATTTCTCCCAATCCATTCGTCTCTCACCGCTTTTCCCATGGCAATCCGTGCATTTAAGCGCATCTTCCTTTGGGCTGACCATGTGATTTAGTTTCCAGTACATTTCCGTATCAATCCAGCCATATTCACCGCTATAATCCAGTCCCGCTACTTTCATTCCTTCCTCGGAAGCCTTGTTCCAGTCAAAGTATTTCCAATACCCACCCCATAATTTCGGAATGATCAGATAGTTATTTTTAGTATCATATATTTGTTTACCGCGCATTACTTTAAAAGGATATATTTTTGAATTTTCATCTTTATGACTGCCGCTTGGCCGATTTAAAAACAAAACTTCTTCCGGATTTAATTTATCGCCTTTTAAATATCTTTCCGAATTGCCATTATACCAATAGTATTCAGGCTTAATTTTCACATCCCAGACAAAATCGCCTTTTTCTTTGCTGTAGGTTGCTAAACCAAATTTATCTTTGGGCGCTTTTTTATCCGATCCGGAAGTAGACCAATCCCAGTAAATCTTTGTTGGTTTAGCTTTGGCATAAACCGGAATGTGACAAGTCTGACAGGCAATTTTTTCACTGTGCGTATTCAGTTTTTCATTGTCATGAACATTGGATTCATGACAATCGGTACAGAGCACACGGTTCGATTCATCTGTGATAATTGCCATGGAACGCCCTTTGATATTATGATTTTCAGTGGTATGACAATCCTGACAGGTCATTCCATTACCCATATGCACATCGTATTCCGGTGTGGGATCCACAAGTTCTTCATCCAGATCACCGTGTTTAACATTCTCACCGCCGCCGCCGTAAAAATGGCAAACACCGCAATTTTCCCTGGTAGAAGGACCAACATTTTGAGCAACGGCTAATAAGTCAACGCCTTCCGCAGGCATACCGGCCCCCGCCGGCGACTTTTTATACAATCCTGTCTGATCATGGC
>RQOG01000012.1 GCA_003854985.1 Calditrichota bacterium | reverse complement strand
TTTAGATTTAAATAGTAATAATTAGTTACAAAACCTGCATTTGGCATCGTGTTTTCCTGTTAATGAATTATGCTCATTGAAGTATTATATACAAAACTCACAATTCAATAAAAGAATTATTTTTTATTGAAGATAATGAAAATAACAAGAATATAAAATGCTTTTGCTATAAAAAGTTGATAGACTGCAATTTTAAAAAAATACCGGAAGAACTATTTGTTTTATTATCCCATAAAATTGTTATTTTTAATTATAGTTTTAAATTCACCATTTTTTATAATACATGTTTTAAATGCTTCATGATTATTATTAAGCGCATTTTCAATCTTTTTTACATAATCTTTCAAAACCGGCAATAATTCCATAGGATTTTCATTATAAATAATTATCGGTATAAAATGGCGATTAACTATTTGAATATTTTTACCGAATTGCTTGGATACTAACGCTTTAACTCCTGAATCTTTCAGCATATTTACAATTGCGCTGCCTTTTTTTTGCTAGCCATGCTCCTTGTTCTCATCATAATTTTTATAGCGGTTAATCTTTTCAGTTATCAATACAAATTCATGATTATTCCATTCAAAAATTAAATACTTATCCGCATCGCCAAAATGTTTTGCTTCAAATTGACTGGCCAGATTTACCGCAAACGCTAAACGTATTTGCATTTTTTTTCCTGCTTTTATTCTGATTATTATTATTTTTCATATAAAAATATCGTTATTTTACTTTGTTTTAAAATAATCATCCGATATGGTTTTAATTACAATTCTTAAAGTCCGGATTCTTCTTATAGTAATTCTTGGATAAAACTAATAACGCCATATTTTTTATACTCTTATATGTCATTCTTCGTAAAATTGGTATTTAGGGCAAACTCCATGTTAAAATCATAAATATAGGATAATTCGATATATTGGGATTTTTTTAATACATCAAAAATTTTATTTTCGAAAGCGCCTGATTTTAAATATTGCAGCGCTCCGATACCCGAACTGTTGCCGATGGGATATATTCTGTCTTTCAGTTCATAGGGCAGTAGTCCGATTTTCATTGCCGATTTAATATTAATATAATTACCAAAGCCTCCGGCTAAATATAAGGCGTCGATTTGATCATAAGCTAATCCCGCATGTTTCATTAAAATTTTAATTCCCGAATAGATGGCCGATTTAGCCAGTTGAATTTCCCGAATATCTTTTTGGGTTACCTGTATATTATTTTCCTGATGAATAACAAACGACTCCTCCAAACGGCCGCTTTCATCAATGAGATTTTTATCCAGTAAATAAGCGATAATATCAACTATCCCGGAGCCACAGATACCCAGCGGCTGGGCATTGCCAATAACCTGAAATTCCTGAGGGCTTATAAAATCCGATATCGCTCCATATACCGCCGCCATTCCGCAGGATATATTTGCGCCCTCAAAGGCCGGCCCGGCTGCCGCGGCACAGGTAAATATTTTATCATCATTAACAAGCGCCATTTCCCCGTTTGTGCCAATATCGATAAATAAATAGTTCTTATAGGGACTTTTTATTGCCGCTAACCCGGCTAAAATATCAGCTCCCACATAGGCCGAGAGACAGGGAAGCGAGATAATTTCGGCATTGTCATTCACGTGCAATCCTGTTGACGACCCCGATTTTATCTGCTTATCCGTGAAAGCCGGTTTAAAAGGAGCCAGAGCAATGGAAAGAGGATCAACGCTCCAAAGCAAATGCAGCATGGTAGTATTGCCCGCGATTATAATTTTTTCAAAATCGCCGGCATTGACGTTTTTCTTTTTCCCGAATTCATCCAATTCGTGATTTAGAGCGCGAATTAATGAATGATGCAATTGCTTCAGACCTTTTTTGTTTTCCTGACAGTAATTGATCCTGCTTATTACATCGGCGCCATAAGCACTTTGCGGATTTAATAGCGAGGCTATTTTTTCAATCTGCCCTGAAAGCATACTTAAAAAGTATAATACCATCGTTGAAGTGCCTATATCTATGGCGACACCGTATGGCTGTGCACTAAGATGATTTAAATGTGCGTTCTCAAACGGCATATCTTCCAGAAATTCGGTTTGATTAACCAAAATATGCGCTTCGGCTTTACCGGGTAAAATCACGGTGATATCTTTTTCAGGATAATAAAGGCATGATAACACATTACCTTCGCCTCTGACGTTCACCGTGCATTTACCGCATGTACCTTTACCCGCGCAGGGTGCGTAAACATAGTATTCATTTTGTCTTAATATATCTAATAAAGACGGACCGGTTTTCGCTTTAATGGTCTCTGTCTTTTCTGAAGTTATAACTTTAATCTTGATCATTAACAACGACCTGTTAATTTGTTTTGCAAAACAGAAATTAACATCTTCTTTTGGATTAAATCTGAGCTAAATTCAATTTTTATTGATTTCGCCTATTCTTTTTTTAGTGGATTTACAAATAATTTCAGTTATTTGATGTTCAATCCGGGCAATTTTTAGTAAAATGTTCTTCATCAAGAACCTGAAACTTCATGAAATCCAATGATTTTAAATTAAAAACATGGGGGAAAAGATATAATAAAACAAAATCGCAAGCAATGGGAATAGTCTTAAATTTTATTTTGTAGAAAAATACGCCATATATCAGGGCGTTACCTGGCAATTTCGTAGTTACAATAACGGCCTTATAATGCCCTGTATTTTAATAAGTCTGTCCCTGGAAACCAGATGTTTATTAACCACGCACGCTGGCCGAGGGAATTCTTCTTAACAGATCATCGAACTGCGTTTTGCTTTCCTGCCCGATGGTAAAACTGTCAATAAAATCATGGGCTAGCTGGTATTGCAGGCATTCATCCGCTTTATCCGCAAGCTGCCCTGCGCCCAACACTTTCATACCGATAATACCCTTTCCCTGCCGTTTCATTTTCTTTATTACTTCAGCTACTATGGCCGGATCAGCGTCCATCCTCACGCCGGCGGGATTAAACCTTACAGATCAACATCCACCCATTCGGATTCAGCTGCCGCTTTAAGCGCAGATAAGGTATGGCAGGAGACGCCATGCGCTTTTATAATCCCGTTTTCTTTGGCACTGCTTAAAATATTCATAGCGCCTTTTTTAATTTCCGGCCAGCGCGGATCCTGCATATTATGCAGCAACATGATGTCAATATAATCCGTGCCAAGTTCTCTGCGAAAACGATCCAAATCCTCTTTCATTTCCTCTTCAGTTGTGGCGCGGGTTTTGGTTAAAATAACAACCTTCTCGCGCGGGATATATTTCAGCGCTTCTTTCAGGTGCGGGTGCGATCCATACTGATCGGCGCTGTCCCAGAAGACTACCCCATTATCATAACCATAGCGGAGTAAATCGGACAGACCTTTAATGCCTAAATTTCTTGTCTGGTTGGAACTACCGCCCCAGCCCCACGATCCGGTTCCCATGGCCAGTCTGCTGGTTTTGATGCCCGTGTCGCCAAGTGTTACCAGATCATAGGCATATTTCTTTTTGTCTCCGGCAAATAGATGATATGGGAATGGTGTAACAGCTAAAACGCCTGCCGTCTTTAGACTTGTTTTGATGAATATTCTGCGTTTCATAGATGTCCTCTTTTTTTATTATTTATAAAATAAAATATGCCGGGTAAATATTCCATTCTTTTTGAATATCTTATTGAAATACCTCCATTAAAAATCTTTAATCGATTAATTACGGAAGATAAGCCGGATACTGATTAATTTTGTTATTCATTTTTAAAAAAGCCAGCGTTGAATTTTATCTGATACTCATTTTTTCTCCCGAAAAATCTGATCGTTATAAAGCAAATTATGCCTTGCGCCAGAACCGGTAAATACGTATTTTTCTTTTTTTAAATGACATAATGAACTTACCGAAAACATGAGAAAGGAATAAAAAATGAGCATTATCGAAGATGTGTACGGACGCGAGATTCTTGATTCCAGGGGTAATCCCACGATTGAAGTGGAAGTTATCCTGGAAGACGGCAGCATTGGACGCGCCGCGGTTCCCTCAGGCGCTTCAACCGGTGAATATGAAGCCGTTGAACTGCGCGATGGTGATAAATCAAGATATCTTGGAAAGGGTGTTTTAAAAGCGGTTCAGAATGTAAATGATCTGATCGCCGATGAAATTATCGGTTTAGACGCCACCGAACAGACATTTATTGATCAATTGATGATTGATCTGGACGGTACGGCCAATAAAGGAAAATTAGGAGCCAATGCCATTCTTGGCGTTTCCATGGCCGTTGCCAGAGCGGCTGCCGAGTCCGTGGCCCTGCCCCTGTATCAATACTTAGGCGGCGTGAATGCCAAAACACTTCCGGTGCCGATGATGAATATTCTTAACGGCGGCAAACATGCCGATAATAATGTAGATGTCCAGGAATTTATGATCGCTCCGGCCGGCGCCAGTGAATTCAGCGAAGCGCTGCGTATGGGCGCCGAAGTGTTTCATAACCTTAAAAAAGTATTGCAGGAAAAGAAGTACAATACAGCCGTTGGCGATGAAGGCGGCTTTGCGCCTGACCTTAAATCCAACGAAGAAGCCCTGCAGGTTATTATGCAGGCTATAGAAAAAGCCGGATACAAAGCCGGCGAAGATATTTTTATCTGTCTCGATCCGGCCAGCAGCGAATTTTATGACAAAAAGAAGAAACGTTATATTTTAGCGTCTGAAAAGAAAGAACTAACTTCGGAAGAAATGGTAAATTACTATGCCGCCTGGGTCAAAAAATACCCGATAGTGTCTATTGAAGACGGTTTGGGTGAAGACGACTGGAAAGGCTGGAAAATCATGACCGATAAACTGGGTTCTAAGATTCAGCTCGTTGGTGATGACTTATTTGTTACCAACACCGAAAAACTGAGCAGAGGCATTAAAGAAGGAATTGCCAATTCCATCCTGATTAAGTTAAACCAAATTGGAACAGTAACCGAAACCCTTGATGCTATCGAAATGGCTCACAAAGCCGGGTACACTGCGGTTGTTTCACATCGTTCAGGTGAAACGGAAGACAGCACGATTGCCGATCTTGTTGTGGCCACAAACGCCGGTCAGATTAAAACCGGTTCAGCCTCACGCAGTGACCGCATCGCCAAGTACAATCAGCTTTTAAGAATCGAAGATATGCTGGCGGAAAGTGCAAAATTTGCCGGTAAAGCAATTTATAAAAAATAATTGAATTAAAACCTGAAAGCGGCAGGATAAAACCTGCCGTTTTTTTTATGAAGAAAAAAAGACGAACAACAACAAAAAAGTATTCGCTGACAATCACTCCAAAAAGAAAAATACTGATATTGATCGGTTCAATTGTCGTTCTGCTGATTTTCTTTTTAAAGGGACCACGCGGAACAATAGAACTCTATAAAAACATCAATAAAACAAATGATCTGAAAGAAGAAATTGAAGAATTAAAACAAACAAAATCCGAACTTGACAGCGAAAAAGTAAAACTTCACGATGATGATTACATTGAAAAAATCGCCCGTGAACAATATAATATGAAAAAACAGGGAGAAAAAATTTACAAAATAGAGAAAGACTCTGACTGATTTTGAATAACCCTTATTATAATAAAGTGTCCGGCTGTGTTTGCATCGTTGCGATTCTTTTATTCTCTGCAGATTTATCTGCACAGATTCCCTTGTTTTATACCCCTTTTCAATCACCCCTGGTAAAAACGGATTTCAATAAAGACAGGAACTCCTGGAGATGGACCATGGGTATTGATATTTCCGGAATTAATGAGAATAACTGGAAATGGCATGCCCGTGAACAATACCAAAGCGATATGCTGATTCCAACCATGGGCATGAAGCAATGGAAAGACGAGCATCGTTTAAATGCGGATTTTGCCATTCAAACCGGTTCAGCCTTTACCGGTATTTATGTAAATTCATGGCTGCAAAGCGATCAACAGCAGATTAAAACAGAAAACCTGTTTAGCAATCATGCTATGGGTTTATTTTCCAATATCGGAAAATCGGCCAAATGGAGCATCACACCCTATGCCGGTTACCAGCAGCAGAGGACAAAAACCAAAATAGACTGGGGTTGGGATTTAGGCGTTCACGGCGAGCTGCGAGCCTTGAAATTAGGAGATTATTCCACCCGGCTTATGGGTGAATCCAATTATGATTTTTATAATCAACTACAAAATTTCGAAAACCGGTTCAATATTTCCATTAACAGGAATTTTACGAGTTTTACCAGAGACTCGCTCATATTTTCCTTTACGGAATCCAGTAAGGATAATTACACTTTACCGGATTATGAAAAAATCAATACCATAAAAATAAACAAACGGCAGCTTCAGAATAAATTGTTTTACCTGCTCTCTGCACGCAATCTGTTTTCCCTGGTAACTCAGGTGCAATCGCGTAATCTGGTCGATTTTAACGAAAGAAAAATTCTATATATCGAAAATCAGTTTAATTATTTACATGCCGGCGATAATCTTAATTACGGTTTATCTTTCCGCACGAATATAGAATCACAGGATAATGACAAAACTATTACCGATTCGGAAACAAAGGAAACGGTTATAAATATTCATACGGGTTTCAGAATATCTGAAAAAGACCGGTTAAATCTGGAATTATCCTATGTAAAATTTCAATACGATACGCCGGATGATCTGAACAAAGACGACCGGGATGAACAGCGTTTTGTAATGCAGGGAGAATACAGGCGCCGGTTCAGCCCATACCTCACGATGGACTGGCTGGCCTATGCTTACCTTTATCATCAGATATTTATTTTTAAAGAACGCAGCGCCAATAATAACTGGAACCGGGTTTTAAAATTAAATCCAAGGGTTTCCTACCGCACACATAGATTTTCAAATAATTTAAGTACGGAGGTAACCGCCAATTACACGGTATATGATTTCGAAAATGAATTACTTAGAACCAGGAGTATTGTATTCAGGAAGTACGTATTTTCCGATTCGCTTAATTTCAAATTTCTTCCCTGGATAAGCGCCGGAGGTTTTATCCGCGTTGAACTTGAAGATAAAGGGACTTTCTACAAGAAACAGTTTGCCCAGCAGATTATCCAGGAATACGATTCCCAGTTGTATAACATCTATCTGATGCATTATCATTTCCTGAATTTTCAAATGCGCCTGGGGTATTCTTATTATCGCAGAGAAGAAATACGATATCTGCCGCTGAACACCCCGGACCGCGTTATACGAAATCATGGTCCGTATTTAAACTTCGTTTATAAAGGATCGGAACATATCGTCCTGACCGTTGATACAAATTTTATAAATTTGGATGATTCTCTTACCGGTGTCTCCTCCTATGTAACGGGTAACATTCGTATGAATTATTTGTTTTAAATAACCACGGAAACGGGAAACATTGAATAAAAAATTTTGTTATATAATGTTACTGTTTTTTTATATTGAACAGAACCCGATTGGCAGGTAAATTGATCGGCAAGTTATCAGGAGAAAAGGATGCAAAAAACTAATAGAATAATTCCGGCTCTGTTTTTACTTTTACTGTTCGGCAATCCGGCTTTTACACAATCTGCATA
>RQOG01000074.1 GCA_003854985.1 Calditrichota bacterium | reverse complement strand
TCTGAACGGAAATAGCCCATTCATAAACGCCTTCAATTATTTCAGCATTACGTGGAGCCTGTTTTACAGCTGCAATAGGCAAACCATTATTACCCCAGGTGCTGTTCCAGGTGCCTCTGTTGATTGTCCAGACGGTACCGCTGCCGCCGTTGCCATTGGACATTGTGCCAGCGCCCGTTCTGGGATGGTATCCCCATCCATAATGTCTGTCACTATTTTTTGCCGAATCAGCAGTGGAAACCCAGGCAGCCGAATCTGTTAACTGATATTTCAGTTCCATGCTATCTACATAAGTCAATGCATAGCGAAGGGGCGTATACGTATCGCCGCAGCCGCCGCCGACAAATTCCATCTCACCTGTTACAACTATAGCTTTATCGCTTGGGATCGAAACATCCTGACCAAAACCGCCGCGAATAGTAGCCCATCCAGGTATAGGATTTTCACCGCCGATATAGCCGTCGCCAACATACGTTGATGTATCATTTAATATCGGCCATGCTTTTCCTGCGCCTGTCAAACCCCACATATCAAGAAAATAGGCTTCCCATATCGGTCCAGGCACCGTAATCGGATCGCCAAGCTCTGCTTTTACCTGCATCAGATTTACCTGAGTATAATCGCCTGTATTAACTCCAAAAGAAACGCTGTTGAACTTAGTATTTGCCGCAGTATCAATCGCACTGCCGGCAAAAGAATATTTGCTTGTTGTTTCAACAAAATACCATCTTATTTCATTTTCCGTATCACTAATTTTTTTAACTGAAATAGCCCAGTCGTAAACTCCTGCAACCAGTTTTGAATTGCGGGGAGTCTGATTGACGGCTGCAATTGGTCCGCCGTTATTACTCCAGGTGCTGGTCCAGGTGCCTCTGTTGATAGTCCAGACGGTACCGCTGCCGCCGGCGCCATTGGACATAACGCCAGAACCGGTTCTGGGATGGAATCCGTATCCGGAATGTTTATTTTTGTTTTTTGCCGAATCAGCAGTGGCAACCCACATTGCCGAGTCCGTATATTGATATTTCAGTTCAATACTATCCACGTAAGTAAGCGCATAGCGCAATGGCGTATATGTATCGCCGCCGCCGCCGCCAACGTATTCAAATTTCCCGCTGACAACAACCGCCTCATCTGTAGTGGCCTCTAAAAGTTGATTAAACTGGCCGCTGATCGTGGACCATGCGGTTGGCGGCGCGCCTGACCCCATAGCTGCGGCGCCATCTGCTGTTGATGAATCATTCAGAATCGGATAATGATTACCTGCAGAGGTCGCTCCCCATTTAGTAACCAGAGTAGGATCCGGAATATAGGTTACCACTACGCTGTCAACCCAGATTTTGGTATTATTGTTGCCGGTGCCTCCGAAATGCAACTTCAGCTCATTATTGGCCACATTCTGACTGATGCTTGCAACATAGGTAAATAATTTGGCTACGGTATCAACAAGAGCTGTTTCATTTAACCTTTTTGTCCAGGGATCCGCGTCAATTTCAAATAATACATTGATAGAAGCGGTTGGTTTGTCCGCTACGGCAAGAAAGGAAACCGTATATTGTTGACCTGCCAGCAGAGGACAATTGGTATTTCTCTGAATTCTATACGTATCGGCGCTGCCGTTCGTAATATCAAGCAGATATGAATTGGTGCCCGAAAGTTTTCCGGTAGCGTCAACCGACGCCGTAACCGTTGCCGAACCAGTGTCTATCCAGCCGTCCCAGTTTCCGGCGCCGGATTCAAACTGTTCGTTTACAACGACGACCTGTGCAAATAAACCAAATGACAAGCACAGGACTAATACAACAATTAATTGTAGTTTCTTAACCACAGTTACTCCTCCTTTAAATGTGTGAAAATTTTAGTGAATCAACATCTAAAAAATATACACAATTTTTTTCCTTCGCCAACATCACCTCCCTTTTATCAATTTCACCTATCGATATTCTATAAAAATTAATTCATTCCGGTATTCGCCATAAAATCGAATACCGGAATGAAATTTAAACATCGTTCTTATTTAACCAGCGAAAATTTCTTTGAAATTGAAACATCGTTAACCTTAAGCCTGTAAATGTAAACGCCGCTTGCCAGATTATTGGCATTAAAGGTCGCCTGGTATTTTCCCGCTTTCTGATAACCATCATGCATGGTAGCCACAAGCTGTCCCAAAGTATTATATACCTTCAATGAAACATGTCCTGCCTCTGGGATAGAATACTCAATTTTAGTAGACGGGTTAAACGGATTCGGATAGTTTTGTTCCAGCACATATTTGCCGGGTACGGCGTCTGCTATGGTTTTTATGGCAGTATAACCATCAAGTTTCTGGTTGATCAATACCCATTCGGCGTCTCTCTGCGCTTCCCAAGCCGGTAATTGAGCCGGATACCAGCTTAAATCTCCCAACGGGAAATTACCCATAGCCGCAGTTTGATAAGTTGTGTTGTTATAGGCAAGATTTTCCGGTAATGGCCATTGCTGCAGAAAACTTGCTCTTGGTTCGTATGACCAGTCAATATCCGCCGCGGTGCTCCATTTATATTCGATGAATATTTTTATTGTATCCAGGTTCGTGGCCGGTACGATAAAATCCGGATCTTCTTCCTGATAGATGGTTGTCCAGTCAACATTCATCTTAGGGAACACCTTGTTGCCCAAACCATCTGTTGAATCAATAAAAGCTATTTCATTATCGCCTAACATCGGAGGCGGATTATATAACTCTTCTTCAAGTCTACTTTTAATTTGTTCTTTACACCAGACGCATCCGCGATACCAGTCTGCCATCCAATCCTGGAACATATATACATTATTGCCAATAAATATTCTTCTATCCTGATCTGTGAAAGGGACTACAAATCCAAATGAGTCTACCTGGGTAATGCCGTTAATCAAGCCGCCGCCCGGAGGATCGCACAATCCTGCTTCAAAATCATCATAGTCCTGATCATCATCGCATACATCAAGCGCCCTGTAACCAAACATATAGGGATTAATAAAAATTGAGTTCGTAATGGAAGATTCTCTTATCCAGCCGGCAGACTGAAAAACCCATTCTATCGAGTTTAACATGGTACAGTGATTGATATGAACATTGTCGCCATACTCATTACCCTCCTGCATCACGATTCTGCTGATATTTGTAAAAGAACAGTTTTCAAAAAGCAGGCTGTCATAATGAAAATCTGTACTTTCAAAAGGGAATGAAACGGCGCGACCGTAATACTGAAAATGGTTATCCGAAAGATTCCTGAAATAGCAATTCTTAAAGATTCCCACAAAATGATCCGCTTTTACGGTTATAGCGCCGCCGGCATCAGAACCAATCCCGTCATAATCAAACAAACAACCTTCAAAATAGCCCTTGTCTTTATCCTGCAACGGTAAAGAATCTTCAAAGGTAATTGAGGAACTTACTTTGGACCCTAAAATATCGGCATATCTCACCCAGACATTTTTCATCGTAATATCGCCTAAGCTTTGTATAATACGCGCTCTGTCAATTGTTTCTTCAGTCCAGACGATTTGCGGCGGGGCTGAATTTTGCACTTCTTCGGGCGTTCCTTCGCCGGCGCGCAACGGTTTAGGCGCAACAATATCAATGCTCTGGCCATAATCGATGAAAATCCCGCTATTAAGCACATAAATTTCATACGGCTTTAACCGGAAAACGGTATTGTTTATAGTGCTGCCAACCTTGGCGGCCTGAATAGCCGCATTAAGCGTGCCGTATTGATACCCGGATTCATAATAACCCTGCACATCCACCGTATCCTTTGCAAAAGACATACTTCCTAAACAAAGTATTACTATAATACAAAGTAATAATTGCTTCATGTTTACTCCTTTCGATAAATAAAACTAATTAGTTATTTAAGATTAACATTTTTTCTAATACTTTATTCTTAATCCAAGGTTTAAGGTTAACCCATAATTTTCTATTCCCATGAAGCCATTAATCGATCTTTGTATCCAGCTTGGATTTGCATTATTCAGGTTTCTGATATCCATGAATAATTCGCTGTTGAAAACCGGAAGCTGCTGACGCGCCGAAAAATCCAGCCGGAAATATTCCGTCCCATAGTTATTATTTTCCGGGAACCATCCTCCATTCCCTCTGGCTGAATTATCCTGGTAAACAGCGGATATTCTGGCTGAAAATCCCTTGTAATCGTATCCAATATAAGAATTTAAAACATGATCGGGTTGATCAATTAATCGTCCAGTGAATGAACTGTCGACAAAAGCGATTAGTGGGGGATTTGGCCTGGGTTGTGGAATCACCTGTATACCATAAATCGGATATTTGCTTTCAGACCAAATCCGGGCATAGTTAATACCAAGAACAATATTATTAAAAGGCTTCGGTAAATACCAGAAATTATGCTGAAAATCAATCTCAAGCCCTTTAACGGTGGCATCAAAAGGATTATTAAGAGGCCTGTAAACCGTCGCATCGGATTCCGGTAATATCAGATTTTGACCGTTTTTTACAAGCGTATAATTGGCAAGATAGTCAAATCCTGCGTTTTCTGCGGCGTCTATCCGGTAATTTGCATTATAGGCAAAGTCCTCTATGGTTTTATAAAAACCGCCTACCGTAAAAAGTCCCAGCTTACTGGTATGGAAGGAAAAATTCAGATCGTGATTCTGCGCCTTAGCCGGTTTCAAATCAGGATTACCGGTATGTATCGTATTGCCTTGAGTATAAGTAAATTTCGGCGTCAATGCGTGGTAATCAGGTCTAGAAAGCGTCTGCGTATAGGCATAGCGCACATCCATCCATTCAAAAGGCGTATACTTAACCTGGCCCATGGGCAGTACGAATTCGTTACTCTTAAGGGAAGTCGTATCATACATCTGCTGGGTAATAACATTGCGCATATCTTCCCCGTTCCAGGCAAAATATTTTGTTTCCACCTTTTCGTAACGCGCGCCACCGATAAAAGAAAAATCCATAAAATTAAACGTTGTCATAGCGTAGGTCGCATAATAATCTTCATCATAGCTATAATCGTTTGTCAGTCTCTGATACAGCCCGTTATACCAGCCGCCATCGTTGCCATCGCTGCCAAACAAAGCATTGGTTGCATCAAAATCAGGATTAGAAGACACATAATTCATTATGGAAGTCAGCAGAGAAGGATTGGAAACAAAAAAAATGTCCCCGAATTTATCATCCAAAAACGGATCCCACAGCGTGTTATCGTTATTGAGAAACGAAGTGCCTGTAAACTTCCCCTGTTCGCTAACACTTAATCCATAAGTGTTATAAAGCGCTTTTTGCATTTCATTTGCGATACTCTCATCACCGCTAGTACTGCCATCAAACGCGACATATGGCGTTTCCTGATCTATCGAGTTTGACTGGTTATAAATCTGGCCTCCGAACTTGAACGATCCGCTTGCCATATTACCGATATTAAAGGGCAGTTCAAAATCCGCTTTATAGGTAAATTTCTCTTCTTTATAATCGCTGCTATAGAGATTGCCGCTTCTCAGCACTACAAGACTATCACCTCTAACGTTTCCCAAAAGATACTTAAGATTTTCAGGAGCCACATTATAACGTTCAGGTCCAGAAAAAAGAATTGCACTTGATTGATTAAAATTCATCACCCGCGCATTATCCAATACGTTCTTTGAGGATGTATAACTGATCGAAACATCCGTAGTAATTGGTCCGAAATTATAATCCAGTTTTAATGAATGCATTTGCTGGTCAATTTCATTTTCACCCTGGCGCAGCCTCCATTGTATTACACCATTGTCATAATTTAAAAATTGCTGATGTTCCGTATAATCCGAATTTATTTTGGCATACATATTTACAAACTTAATCGATCCCTCAGGCAGGTTATAATCCAAAATCAGATTCGCTCCGTAACGATCTCTCGTTTCCAGATGCCGGTTGAATGTCACAGTGCCTACCGCCACCGGACGATATCCCGTTACCGGATCTATTGTTGAAGCATCGCCTTTAACAATATAACTGGCGCTCATATTGTCCGAATTACGGTCATACGATTCGGCGTTAAGAAGCGCATAAACGCCTAATTTATCATTAAGAAAGCGGTTGCTTCCGGACACCACCGCGCGATAGTTACCTATCGTATTGCTTTTGGCTGTATAGCCCTGCTGGTATAAGGCGCTCCACTTTAAGCCGGACGGCGATTCCCTTAACTCCATATTCACCGTGCCGCCGATTGAATTGGCGTTCATATCGGGTGTTAATGATTTGTATACGGCAATTGTTCTGATCATATAAGGCGATACCATGGTAAGATCCACGCTGCGGTCCGTATTTACACCTGCTGTGGTAGTGAAAACATCTGACACAAGTCCGATAGATGAACTTCCCGTTGAGGCAAGTTTAATTCCTTCAACTTCAATAGAATTATACTTGGGCGATAAACCACGAATAATTACTTTATTATCCTCGCCGGAACTTTGTGTAGTTGAAACGCCCGGCAAACGGCTTAAAGCCGAGGCGGCGTTAAAATCCGGTAGTTCCTGAATTCTCTGTTCCGAAACGATGCTGGCTATTTTGTCGGAAGCCAACTGCTGGTTAATGGCCTGCATCTGCCCCACCGCCTGGGCGGTTACTTCGATTACCTCGCCTTCAATAGCCTGGAAGTCCAGATCAATGACCTGCTGCAGTTTCTGGCCTTCTTCAACCGTAATATCAACTGTTTTTTCCTGGTAACCGACATAATTTACCACAAGCGTATATGAGCCGGCTGGCACATTGGGAATAACAAATTTTCCGCCCACATCGGTGGCCGAACCAAGAGATGTCCCTTCAAGAAACACATTTGCCCCCGGAAGACCATCGCCGGTCTGACCATCCAAAACATATCCTTCTATTTGTGAAGCATAAGAAAATGAAAATAAAAACAATATGGATAAAAACATTAAGAAAAATTTGGGTAAATTTCGATTCATAATTTATACTCCATAAAATTAAATTGATCGATAAGGAATCACTTTATATTTTTGTACCGCTAACCCTACCGGGAGATTCCATTCGACTGTTTATTACAGCGTCAATGGATCCTAAAAAATATGAATTAAAAACACTATCGATATTATTTAAAATCATTGATATAAAGAAATCCATTTTATTAAAAATTACTTTCCTTTTCCTTTGGCTGATTAATTTAATCCATTAACCATAATAAATCCAATGCTTTTGTAACTTTTTTTATCCTCTTAGCTCTCACCTCCTTAATAAATAATTTTACAGATTCCATGAACAATTAATTATAATTCAGTTTAAACATGAAATCAAGTCTTAATTAAATTTATTCATCTTCCATTATTGATCCTGAAAAAAGCTTTCTTCAAGCATCCAGTTCATCCTGAATCTGAAGATTCTTGCTTTTACTGATTTTATAAAAAGTCAAACTCACAATTACAATCACAAAGAATATCGTCGGGTAAATGCATACGGACATCCTTATCCTGAGCAAAGCCAACAGGGTCTGCTTTATCTGAAAAAGGATATTTATTAAAAACGCAGTTCTATAATTAACTGACCGGATATAATGATGAAACCTGTTTTTTATAACCTGTCATTCCGTGTAATGCTTCAATTTTTATCGGAGGAGTCCTATTCATTTCTTCTGAAATTTTTTGAGGTTTTTCATTACTCTGGCACTTAATTATCTGAGAATTTTACCAAATGCCTGCTTCCGGTAAATAGTAGATAAAACCAGATATTTAAACCGGTTCAATTGTTTAAAAACAGATTTGACTAAAATGGTTTTTTTGAGTAAAATTATGCTTTGATTGTGAATATTGCATCGCGGTTTATTTTGATCCTGAGAATATCAAATTAATGAATTTTTTGAGTAAAAAGTTGGCCATAAATAAATAGATAAGGTTGTTAATGTTTTGGATGTCATGCGCTTTCAGAAGCGGATGCATCATTTATATATAATTCGAAAATTCTAAAACCATAAATTTGAGGAGAGTTACAATGTCAAATAAAAGAGACGAGTTTGTGGCAGCGAAAATCGCTAAAATGAGTCTACTTGAGAAATGCGGGCAACTGCTTACTTTCACCTGGCGCGGGGCCATTCCAACGCCCTCCGGGATTGAACAGATTACCAAATTACACGCAGGTGGTATCTGTCTTGAACCCTACGCACTGGAAACTTGCAAAAACCTATATTGGGGACGTTCACAGATTGATCCTAATTTCAAAAAACCAGCTGACTATTTTGACATCGCAAATACATATTTCGACTCACGCGCCTTCGGTATAAGCGTAACGCCGGAAGAACTGACTGAAGCGCTCAACAATCTTCAAAAAATCGCTATGAACCGGGATTCGGGAATTCCGCTTCATGTTACAATTGATATGGAAGGCGATTTTAAGAATGATTATTCTGCCGGCGGTGTTCTGCAGTTTATTCCTCCGATGGGTATTACGGCGATTGGCGATGTCGATCTTGCCTATAAAATAGCAAATTTGATGGGACGTCAAATGGCAGCCATCGGTGTAACACAGTTCTATCATCCGGTCTGCGATGTAAATATTAATCCATTGAATCCCGAGATTGGTGTCCGCTCTTTCGGTGATAATCCTGATGTTTGTGCGAAGTTCATTGAAGCAACCGTTCGCGGTTATGAGGATGCCGGCGTTACCGCAACCATCAAACATTTTGCAGGCCGCGGCGATTCTGCAACCGACGCCCATGATGTACTTGACGTTTGTCGTGGCGATAAAAAGCGCATGGAAGAAGTTGAACTGAAAGCTTTCCAGGCTGGCATCAATGCTGGTGCCTCAGCGCTTATGACAGCTCATACCATTTTCCCGGCTTACGATACCGAATACCCTGCTACGCTTTCTAAAAAAATACTTACCGATCTCTTAAGAGGTGAAATGGGCTTTGACGGTATTATCGTTTCTGACGCTATCGGTATGGCTGCCACCCTGAAAAAGTGGCCGCTGCCTCAGGCATGTGCTATGGCAATTAAAGCCGGTGTGGACACCATTCTGCTTAAAGCTGATGATGAATCGCGTGCACAATGTTTATTCGGTATTAAACAAGCTGTTGAAAACGGTGAGCTTTCTGAAGAATGCGTAAATGATGCCGTTCGTCGTTTGCTCAACAGAAAATATGATCAGGGTCTTTTTGATAAAGCAGGTAAAATGGATCCGAAGGAAACCACAGCAATTGTCAGAAGTAAAGAAAACAGAGATTTCTCATGGGAAGTCGCACATAAAGCACTACTGGTTGTCCGTGATAACAAAAAGCTGCTGCCATTGAGCAAAGACAAGAAAATTCTTGTGATTGAACAGACCATTCCCTATGAATTCCTTGGCAAGGATCTTTACAGTCATGCCCATATGTTCTGTGAACAGATGACCAAACATTCTACCAACCTCATTCTTGATGATGCAGGTTTTCATGCTGAAGAAGATGAAGTTGAAGAAGCACTGCGGCTGGCTAAAAATGCCGATCTGGTTGTTATGACTAACTACTATGCGCGTATTGAAAAGAGGGGTAATAACACACATCTGGTAAAAGCATTGAAAAAAGCAGGTCATGACGTTGTTATCGTTACCAACTTCCCCTATCGTAAAGGTACAACAACCGTAGCTGACGCTGTCGTATGTAACTTTTCCGGTACTCCGGATTCAATCAGAGCTTCTGCTGATCTGCTGTTTGGCACAATTAAACCTTATCCAACTACTAAAATGCCGATTGATTTGAGCGCTGAAGCAGGTCTTCCGGAAGAACCCGATGCCGCCCCTGTAACAAAAAAAAAGAAGAAAAAAGGCAATGTATGGGTGGGAAAGTGCTAGTATAAAGCACTTCTTTCTGCAATAAAGAAGATATATTCCGAGTGTCAGATAAGAGTTGTACTTCCTAACTGGCGCTCGGATTTTAATTAGAATGCCGGAATCGATTGGAACCGGCTTTGTCAATAATCAATAAGCGAGAAAAAAATGTCAAAATCCAATTCGTTTGATATTCATGGTATCTATACCATATCGGGAACTCAAATAGCTGAAATATACGAAAAGAATAAAATGACGGTGCATTTTCAGGGTATGTCAAAATGTTTACAGTTCCCGCATACCGTGGCCATACAGGGAGCGCCAACCTGTTCCATCGGTATTTCCCCTTACGGTCTTTATAATCGGCTGAATGATGCCGGACGTCTTATCATGTTAAACCAAAAGGCGGTTCAATTAGGTTCTTCGCCATATATCAGCACTTACGACGGAGAAACATTATTAACACAACTGCCGACCGGCGAAACTGAAGCGGATGATATTCCAGCTTTAAAAAATTACTATCCTGCACCGATCGCTGAAGAAAATATTAAAATGACCGTTGCCACCCCTTCTTTGGAAATCGAATATACTCTGGAAGACGTGAAGGTAACAAGAAGACTAATTTCGCCATTATTATCAGGCAATGAACAAGCGCTGATGCCGATTAGTGTTGAAGAATTTATTGTCGAAAATAACACGAATGAAGAACAGGAATATACGCTGGTGGCACCAAGACCTTCGCTCGTTAATTTACAGGAAAAAGAACTTAAGCCCACGGATCAGGATAGTGTTTTCGTGAGCAGCGCCGCTGTGCACGGACAAAAACATGAAGCGTTTGACATGAATGGTATTTGCGGCGTAGTCATGGGCAGCACGGAAACTGAAAACAAAATGATAATTGCCGTATCAGACGTTCCTGGAGTTACTGTCGATACTCAACCCTATTTCTTATTGAATAAATACTCCGGCGATCTTCTAATTACGGCAGAAGGTAACTTTTATGAAAAATGTGAACCCGTTAACAGAAGAGATTATGGCGCTGCCGTAAGTTTAACCATGACTCTCCAGCCGGGTGAATCAAAGACTATTCCTTTTGCCGTTGTTCTGGACTTCCCTGTTCAGCAATATATTGATGGAAAGACATTTGATAGAAAATACATTCGGAATTTTAAAAATGCCGAAACCCGGGCGCTTGATATGGTAAAAATCGCTCTGGATAATTATCCCAAATGGTGGGATCGTACATTGACAATTCAGGAACGGATATTTGATTTGATTTCATCCAGTTCTTCTTACCAAAATGATCCCGAAGGCGCTTATCGTCTTACAAGACTTATGCTGAATGAACTCCATTTTCCGTTATCTAATGCTTGTGTCTGGATTGAAGAAAATGGCAAAGAAAAGGCGCGTTTCCTGGAATGTTTTGATTATTCCTACATCGATCCTTCCGATGTGGATTGGTATTCAATGGTGCTGTTAATGCTTTTCCCCAAAGTGGAAAAAGATCTGTGCCAGGCTTTTATTGATTCAATTAATGCCGTTGATCCCACGCCGCGCTGGTACCATCATCACGCCTCGTTTGTGGAAGCAAGAATGCATTTCGAAGAAAATCCGGAAGAATACGAAGGTAAAAAATTAACTCAGATCCGTGACGATTTCAAAACACTGGGCAGCGTGGCTCATGATGTATGCATGTTGTCAAAGGGACATCCTTTGCGCAATGTCAGCGATTATGCCTGGTATAATAATAATTACTGGGTTGATCTATATCCGAAACTGATGATGCGTGTGCTGAGAAATGTGAAATTTACCGGCGATATGAAATTCCTGAAATCAAATTGGGAAACCATGAAATTTGGATTGGAATCACTGTTAAAACTTGATTTTGACGGCGATGGAATTCCGGAAGGAAATCCGGACGATGTTAAAAATACATTCGATAACCTGGTACTGTTCGGCGCTGATGCTTATGATGCCACCCAATTTCTTGGCGGTTGCCAGGCGCTGATTAAAATGGCGCAAATGCTCGGCGAAAAAGAGGATGAACAACACATTCAGAAAATATATGATAAAGCCTGGAACAGTCTTGAGCAATTGTGGCGCAAAGATGAGAATAAAAAAGGTGAAAAACTGGAGTATTATATCACCTGCTTTGATCCGAAAACCGGTAATGCAAACACCGATGTTTTTATGAATCAGCTTGACGCTTTGTGGTATCTCAGCGCCATTGGAGAGGAACAAGCCATCCCGGAAGATCGCGTTAAAAAAATTCTCAAAACGATTTATAATACCAATAAAGCCTTCATGGGCTGGGCTATGTGTAAAACCAAAGATGGTGAAAGGGTTGAATCGGAACAGGGACAGGATGTTTACACTACATCCAATTATGTTTTTGCCCAATTGTTGGATTATTATGGTATGGTTGAAGAAAGTAAAGAGGTCTATAAACATATGGATCGTGTGGTATTTGATTATGCGAATACGCTGACCACTCCGGATAACCTGCGGGCAGAGTTTGAAATGGAAGCCGGTGAAACTGAACCTGGTCCGCATTACATTGTTGCAGCGTATCCCAGACCTGGAGCCGTATGGACTCACCTGGTTATGAACCACATTAAGGATTTGCAGGCAAAAAATAAGACTAAAACCATTGATCCAAAAGACCTGATGCCTTTCTATCCCTGGTTGCTGAGCGGTTCGGAAGATGAGAAATAAACCCATCTTAAAGTAAAGGAAGAAAGAATCAACCAAATAAGGAATTAATATAAATGGCAAATAAATACGATATCACCTTTGTAGGACACATGTGCTACGACGAAATCATTCCCTTTGAAGGCGAGCCCCATGTCGCACCCGGAAGCGCTGTATTATGCGGCGCCATGGTCGCTGCCCGTGTTGGGAAAAAGGTAGCCGCGGTAGTTAAAATGGCTGAAAAGGATAAGCACATTCTTAAAGCGATGCAGGATGACGGCGTTGAAACTTATCTTATTCCCAGTGAAGAGACCACTTATTCCAGGGTATTGCATGAATCGGCAAATATGGATGAACGAACGCTGACATTGGTAAAATCAGCTGGATTGATTTCTATTGCAGACGTTC
>RQOG01000011.1 GCA_003854985.1 Calditrichota bacterium | reverse complement strand
TGAAGCCAGGCGATTGGGAGGATTGGGTATCTGTGGAAAGCCTTTATGTTGTACCGCTTTTATGAAGGATTTCGAACCCATTTCCACACAGTATGCCAAAGAACAGAATTTGCCATTAAATCCAACCAAACTGACCGGCGTCTGCAGTCGTTTAAAATGTTGTTTACTGTATGAAAAACCATTTTATGACGAATCCAACGGTAAATATCCTTTGCCGGAAACCCTGGTTCAGACGCCCACGGGTCAGGCTATTGTGGAAAAGATAGATATTTTTCGGGAACAGGTTTACCTGCGTTATGACAATGAAGATGAAATTGAAATCCTGAGTCTTGATGAATTTGACAAAAAATGCAAATGCATAAAAAGTCCGGAAGCGGCAGAAATTGTAAAACATTAATATATAAAGTGAGATTTAGTATTTCTATAAGTTTTTTCTACATAATTTTATTAATCCTTAAAAGTAATCCGGGAGTAAAAATATTTTGAAGTACGATATCGTAATCATTGGGGGTGGAATTGTTGGATTAGCTTCGGCCATGGCTTTATCCGAAAATAGAAAGTTGAAAATTGCCGTTATTGAAGCGGAAACGTCGCTTGCCAAGCATCAAACGGGGAATAACAGTGGTGTAATTCATTCCGGATTATATTATAAACCAGGTTCTCTTAAAGCACAGAATTGCGTTGAGGGACGGGAGAAAATGTACCGCTTCTGCGAAGAAAATAATATTCCTGTCGAAAGATGCGGAAAATTGGTATCTGCTGTTTCAAAAGAGGAACTCAGCCAGTTGGAAATGCTTCGTGAAAGAGGAGAAGCGAATGGAATAAAGGGAATAAAAAAATTATCTGACCGGGAAATCAATGAATATGAACCTCACGCGACCGGATTAGCCGGTTTATTAATTCCTGATACAGGCATTGTGGATTACACAGATGTATGTGAAGTAATGGCCCGTATAATTCGGCAAAGAGGTAATGAAATTTTCCTCGGTACGCGTTTTACAGGAATTAAAAAATTTAACGATGGCATCACTTTAAGGACCACAAAAAATGATTTTTTAGCTAAAAATATCATTAATTGTTCAGGCTTATATTCCGACAGAGTTGCCAGGGCTTGCGGAGTTAATCCGGATGTTAAAATTGTGCCTTTCCGCGGAGAGTATTATGAATTAAAGAAGGAAAAGCACCATCTGGTGAAAAACTTAATCTATCCGGTTCCCGATCCTGCATTTCCGTTTTTAGGCGTGCATTTTACCAGAATGATCAAAGGAGGGGTAGAAGCGGGGCCTAATGCCGTATTGGCTTTTAAAAGAGAAGGCTATTCAAAAACAAGCTTTTCTCTCAGGGATACAATTGATACCTTTACCTATCCGGGTTTTCTGAAATTAGCCGGTAAATTTATATCAATGGGTTTAGAAGAATATTACAGATCACTTTTTAAAAAAGTATTTGTGAAAGCCATGCAGAAATTGATTCCTGAAATAAATGAAAACGATATCAAATCCGGCGGGGCCGGAGTACGCGCCCAGGCTTTAGGCAAAAACGGAAGTCTTGTCGATGATTTTTATATTGTTGAACGGCCTAATATGATTCATATTTTAAATGCCCCTTCTCCCGCGGCAACAGCGGCTATAAGCATCGGGGAAAAAATATCCAAAATGGCCGCCGAAAATTTTAATCTGAATTAAGAAGCTTGTTTTTATATTTTCTTACTTTAAGATTTACAATGTTTCTTCCAAACAGGTCTCTGTGCGGATAATCTATTTGTTTAACATACTGGTGACGACTATTGAAATACTCGGTTAACAGGAACTCATTGCTATTGAAATGAGAAAGAATAAGCCATATACAATTTTGATCGGAGCTGATATGGTCTTGTATCTTATCGTGCCAAATATTTTCTTTAATGTCTTCGGTATCAATGCCAATCTGTATATTAGCTAAACTATCGGAATAGAATTGAAAAATGTTGTCGATACAAAATCCCGCAGCAACAATAAAAATATCGTTTGTCTTCGCTTTTGCTTTTAAATCCAAGGCCATATCACGCCAGGGCTCTCTTGTCGGTTGTCGAATATCCTGCGCGATTTCAAACAACGATAAAAGTATAAATAGGGAATAAATAATAGTCTTAATTTTTTGTGCAGCCAGTAACTCTATTAAATAGACAAAGATAACAACTATAGGAAATGCAGTAACGATAAGGTACCTTTCCAGAAAAAATGGAGTAACAAATAGGGATAATACAAAGGGGACAAGATAAGTAATTATAATCCATAAAAGCAAAAATTTAACTGGCTGATTTATCTTGATACTTTTAGAATTTTTGTGCCGATACCATAAAAAAAATAAAATACATATAAGTAATGCATAAAACAGGAACAAAGGGACCGATCCTGAAACGGGAACAGCATTACCAAAAAAATGGATAATCCCCGGTTTTGCAATCCAAAAATGTCCGCTTATCTTTGAAATGGTAGGTATAAAATAAGCCAGATATGGTAAAAATAAAATAAAAATAGCTATAAAAACAATCAGCCAATCTTTATCTAATTTCCGTTTGATATAGACTATCCAAAGAAATTGAGTTAAAAAAACAAACCATCCGTATATGTGCGTCAGCAATAAACACAGAGTCACTATTATATAAATAGATTTTTGTTTCCATAAATTTTCATCAATCAGCCGGATGAGATAATACATGGATATCATGGTCAGTAGAAAAAGCAGACTATAGGTTCGTAATTCCTGGGCATAAAATATCTGATACGGCGATAATGCAAAAATCAAAGTTGTTCCCAATGCAACAGGATAATAAAACAGACGTTTTGCCAATTTAAAAACGAAAAATAATGATATTAGGCTGAACAGGGCCGGCAATAAACGGGTAAATTGTTCTTTGATTCCAAAAAGCTTTATCCAGTAATGCAGTACAATATTAAATAAAGGGGGATTAGGTTCAAATTCGATCATTTCTGTTAATGATCTGTTTACGGTAAATAAAGAAGCGCCTTCATCGAGCCAGTAACTGTCTTTGTCAAGCTCCCAAAACCTTAAAAAGCCGCCAATGATAATAATTAGCGAAACATATAATAATCTTTTGGAAGCTTTCAAACGTAAATTACTTTTCAGTGCCATCTGTTAAGTTGTCGTTTTATATGCAATTAAATTTAATCTTAATTTGCAAAAAGTCCACCAACAATCCTTGATTAATATTGCCGGTCTTTGTAATATCTCCAAATTATTTTCCACGTATCCATTCCAAGGAGTGAATAATGACGAACAATTCCTTTGAAAAAAAGGATGCTCCCGCAGTTTATCGTTGGATAGTACTGGTATTTATAAGTCTGGCTATGTTTGGCAATTATTATATATATGATTCCATTGCCCCCATTGCTGATATGCTGAAATCCAGTCTGAATTTTACTGACGAAAATCTCGGTCAGATGTATTCCGTTTATAGTATTGCGGCAATAATTGTTCTTTTAATCGGAGGCGTTATAATTGATAAATATGGTACGAAAATTTCCATATTGGTTTTTTCAATTATAAGTACAATAGCGGCAATTGTTACATGGAGCTCTTCAGATTTATCCATAATGCTTACCGGCAGGGTTTTGCTTGGTCTGGGTTCGGAACCGCTTATTGTAGCTATTACCACTGCTCTGGCAAAATGGTTTAAAGGTAAAGAACTAAGTTTTGCCTTCGGATTAAACCTGACTATTGCCCGGCTGGGTTCAGTCGCTGCCGATAATTCGCCTTCCTGGGCAGGTTCGTTTTATTCAAACTGGCAGGATCCTCTGTTTCTGGCTATATTAATTTCGCTTTCTTGTGTAATCGGCGGCATAGTATATTGGATTCTGGAAAAAACCGCTGAATCAAAATATAAATTGGCACAGGCAGGGGAAACGGATAAATTCGATTTTAAAAATTTATTCGGTTATAGTAAATCATTTTGGTTTATCGTGGCGCTATGTGTCACCTTCTATTCCGCCATTTTTCCGTTTAGAAGTTTTGCAATAAAATTTTTCATAGAAGCGCATAACAGCAGCCGGGAATTTGCCGGATTTCTTAATAGTATTTTACCGATGTCGGCTATGATTGCCACTCCGCTCTTTGGACTATTGGCGGATCGAATAGGCAAAAGATCCATGCTGATGGCTTTTGGATCCGTACTCATTCTTCCTGTCTATTTAATGATGGTTTATTTTGATATTTCGCTATATATACCAATAATTATGATGGGAACAGCTTTTTCACTTATCCCGGCAGTTATGTGGCCTTCGGTTGCTTATATTGTTAAGGAAAAGAAATTAGGTACGGCTTATTCGATTATGACACTTATTCAGCAAGTTGGCGTTGCGTTATTTAATTGGATGATCGGCAAGGCCAATGATATGGCCGAAGCGGGCGTTGATAATCCTGAAGGTTATATTCCGGGTATGTGGATATTTTCAGTTTTAGGTTTAATAGGATTATTATTTGCTTTTCTGTTATGGAAAGTCGAAACCGGGCCCAAAGGCCATGGATTGGAATTAGGAATTAAAGAGCGAAATATAAAGTAACTTTATCCGATATTATGTTGATTGGCATTATTTCAGACACACATGGCACACTGCCTGATAAAGTACTCGATATTTTCAAACCGGTGGAATTGATAATACATGCCGGTGATATCGGGCATCCCGGCATAATCCATAAACTGCAAAGTATCGCTCCCGTCGAAGCTGTATACGGAAATACCGATACCTATCCGCTTGTCAGCCAGTTTCGATCCCAGGTGTTTTTTTCTATAAAAGGAAATTGCTTTAATATTGTTCATAATCTCGGGTCACATAAAAGATATTTGTTCGAACTGTTTAAGATGGATAAAAAAGCGGATATTATAATTCATGGTCATACCCATAAACCGGAAGACATTTTGTTCAATAATGTACGTTTTATTAATCCCGGGAGTCCTGCAATGCCGCGCGGAATCGGTCAAGGATCGGTTGTGTTATTAACTTTGGCGGATGAAATAACCGTAGAATTTAAATATTTATAAAAAAAGCCAGCGAATCGGCTGGCTTCTAAGAATAAACTTCTTTTTCATTACATTTGCAAACACTGACGTTTCTTTCAACAAACCGGTAAGAACCTTCACTTTTTGAAGGTACCATGTCCACGGTGACAGCATAATTATAAAATTCACCACAAACCGGGCATGCTTTGCCATGTTTGGCTAATTTCATTGTTTTACTTGCAAAATCCTGTTTCTTTGCCATTTATATCCTCCTGTCAATTTTTATCATGTTCCAAATACTTATGAATCGCATTTGAAAATATTTCTGTATATTTCGTTAATTTCTCTTTATCAGAAACTGAATATTTATTTATTTCCTTATGTTCCAATGTAATCATCCCGACGGCTTCATCCTTTCCTATAATCGGCACAGATAGAAAACATCTTAATCCGTAATTGGTCTTCTCATCTCTGGTAAACCTTGGAATAAAATAATCACCTTTGTCTATATTCTCGATGAGATAAGGTTTATTCTTACGGATAACCCATCCGTTTAATCCGTCATCTAATGGAAATTCAAAACCGTATTTAAACGAATCGTCAATGCCAATCGACTTTTTAATTATAGCCGTTTTTTCATCATGCTTTAAAGCAATCGTGAATTTAGAAGCCTCAAAGGACTCAATGATTGTCTCCGTAAAAACTTCCTGGCATCTTTCATAATCTTTAGCACTGTTAAGCTTATTTGATAATTCCAGCATTTTGTTTGTGAATATCAAATTTTCACCGATTCCATTGGCTTCGGCTATTAATTCTAAAGTTTTAAGATTATTAAGATTGATTAATTCCAAAGAACTCGTGTCGTCCTTATTAAAATGATTTGCAGCGCCGGCATCAAAAATCCAGTAAAACTTTTTACCCTGGGAAATATCTGTGGTAAAGGCAAGCAGACTTTTCGGCATATAAATATCTCCAGCCGAAAAAGGAATTACATTTTGCGCCGGCTGGATATTATTCTCAATTAAAACGCCTTTTGTCTTATCAATAACGGAGAGAAAACTTTTAAGCTTTTCGGCAGATATTTCATCTAATTGCGCGTCAGCTTCAGAATATATCAGTTGCGGTTCATTCTGCAAGCCTTCGAAGAACAAGAATCCCCTGTCGGGCATAATATAATTCCATATGGTTTTAAACTGGCGTTTTAGAAAATCATTTATGTCCGGATTATTTTTAACATGACTTTCCGCTAAATCGAATTTATTTTCAAAGACCGACCGCTTTATAGTTTCTTCAGAAGATGATGAAGAAACTGTTTCTCCTTCAATCTGATCTTCAGCCTCCATATCTTTCCAGACCATAAACATCAGGTAAGAAATACCGCCGAAAATCACTATTTTGAAGATGATGTTACCTATTGTCCACCATGATCCGAGATCAATAAAAATACCTAATATAGCCAGTATGTATAGGCTAATAAATTTTGACACAGGCAATATCCCTTAAAAGGCCTGTAATTTAAGAAGAATTAAAAGCGTTACCAAATTTTTATAATTGACTACTGGTCGACTAAATTTATCTCTCTTTGTTCTTCGTCAGTCAGCCTTTTGGATTCAATACTATCATCCACAGCCATCTGTGTATTCGTTTCCTTATCGAGGTCCGGATTAGTGGTAATCTCTTCACTCATTCTTGCATCCATAATTGAAGATTTGGATGGTGCGGGTGAAATAATATTGTCGGATGGCGTAGTCGGATTTGTATTAATGAAAAAATAAACGGCTACCAGAATTGCCGCTGCCGATAAGCCATAGGAGAAAGTCTTTAAAGGATTATTTTCCTCTTTAGTGGCAGTATTATCAATTATCCGTTGTCGTAAGTTTTTTTCAAAAGAATCGGAGGCTTGTAAAGTTTGTACGTTTTTAAGACGTGAAGTAAGAAATTTTAGATCCTGTAAAATCTTTGCACATTCAGGGCATTCTTGAATATGCGAATCAATCTCTTGTCTTAATTGCGGATCAAGTGATTGATCAAGATAAGAGGACAAATACTTCTGCACAGTAGCGCATGGATTCATAAGCATACTCCAACATTGAATGTTAAGTGATATCTTTCATTAAATACTTCAAATCTTCCTGCAATTTCAACCGGGCGCGATTTACCCGTGATTTAACAGTGCCCAAGGGTATCTTAATTATATCAGAGATTTCTTCGTATGAAAAGCCCTGAATATCCCTGAGTATTATAACCTGTTTAAATTTCGGCGATAGTTTGTCAACAGATTGCTGAATGATGTCATCAGTGATTATGGTGTTGGCATCTTTCTCGGGACTTGTCTGGTCATCAGGCAGATCATAATCCTTATCCGTTGACATGTAATAATTAATTGAAAACAGGTTACGTCTTTTTCGTTTTCTCAACTCCGTCTTTGCGAGATTACCAGCGATGGTGTAAATCCAGGTGGAAAATTTGGCAATCTCTTTGTAATAATGTTTATTTTTATATAGCCGATAAAATGTTTCCTGAACTATATCTTCTGCATCTGTACGATCCCCGAGAAATCTGAACACATAATTTAACAGCGGATCTTTGTACCTTATTACCAGTAAATCAAAAGCGTAATTATCACCTTGTTGAAATCTGGCAATAAGTTCTTCATCTGCTGATTCCCGGTGCTTTGAATAGTCTTCACCTTGTTTCATTTGACAAAATTCGTTTCTTTAACATCATAAATTATTGGATAGTTCCAAAAAATTATACTAAAAGTTAAATTACCATATCATTTACTGCAAATTTTATAAAAATACATTTGTAAACTATCGAAGTTATCCATATTGGTGGATTTTGTTGCCACATCGAGTCTGTGAAGTAAAATAATTGCCTGGCGGATTTTTTCTGCTGTAAAATTGTGGAATCCTTTTCTATACTTTTTAAGCTGAAATTCCCGGATTTGAACCTTTTTAATAAGATCGGGATCGCTTATTCTGCCTGACAGCAACCGGACTTGTAAATATTTACGAAAGAAGGTAAACAGGCTGGCAATCATTGGATGAATATAGTAACCTGAATCCAATAATTGTTTTGATATTTTTAGGCATTTCATAAAGTTAATTTCCAGGATAGCATCCTGAAGCGCAAAAATATCAAAATCGTTTGTTAATCCGGTTGTCTGTTCTATATCGGCTAAAGTTATTTCTTTTTGTTCACCCTTATAGCTGTATATTTTCTTTAATTCCTGTTCAAGCGCCAGCAAATCTTCACCGGTTTGTTCTGCGAGAAACAAAGAAGCCTGGTCATTGATGCTATAGCCGTTTTCTTTACAATATGATTTTATCCATTCCGGTAAATTCCAGGCACGCACTTTAGGACATTCAATGATTGTTGAATAGGCCTGTAAAGCCTGCTCTATTTCAGCCTTTAAAGAATCTACCGAGCTTAGAACCAGGCAACAGGATTTTTGAGGTTTTTGCAAATATTTGATAAAACTTTCCGTATCCCCGATGGTCAATTGGTTAAAGTCTCTTACGATTACCAGTTTAAAATCTGCAAACATAGGGAAAGAAGAAACGGCGCTAATTATGTCGTTGATACTATCTTCGGTTCCGTAAAATATATGCAGGTTTAAGTCTTTTGAAGATTGATCCTTGAAAAGTGTACTAATGAGAGCCTGTATAAGCCGGTCATGATAATATTTTTCTTCTCCCCGTAAATACAAAACCGGGTCTATTTTGCCTGCTTTAAATTTAGCGATAGCCTGTTTTACATCGATCATTATGATTACTATCCTTTGTCTTTATTTATAACCAGCATACGTTTGATATTACGGCTCAATATAAAACCAGCTGCACATATAATCACCCATTGCAGAATACAGGTTCCAAGATTAAATATTTCGGTTGGGTTCCACCATGTTTTCGGGTACCATTGGATGGACTGCCATATCCACCATGCAAACATGCCGGTAAACTCAAGAGGAAGAATAAAATAAAATAATATCTTAAATATCTTTATATATATGGTTTTATTCGATTTTATCTGCACCCAGTCTTTGACAAATGTTACAACGCCGATTTTTATAACAGTATAAGTAAAAAAGGCGCCGCTGAGCATAAGACCAAGTCCCCAGACCCAATCCTGATTGTTAAAAAAATTCAGTGATATTGCTGAAGGCGCGCCAAGCGCCGCAGTGATTGAAGTAATCATTATTACAGCTTTTTTACGATTGAACCCGAAATCGATAAAAATCCGGACAGCCATTTCCAGCATGGAAACCAGACTGGATATAGCAGCAAAAAAAAGAGCGAGAAAAAACACGGTTATGAATAGCTGGCCGGCGGATATTTTTTGAAATAATTGCGGGATAACAATAAAAGCCAAACCCTGGTTACCCACATTTAAAGTCTCTTTGGCAGATATAATGGTTTCGCTTAAGGCAAATACCGTGGGAATAATAGCCAGACCGGCAATAATCGAAGCCAGATTATTCCCGATACCCGTCAGGAATGAGTCCCCGATAACATTTTCCTTTTTTTTCGCATAAATAGCATAGGTTAAAATTAATCCCCACCCCGCTCCTGTGGACCAGGCGGATTGGGATAAGCCATCCAGCCACATTCGATAATTAGAAAAACTCTCCGAATGTAAATTAAAATAATACTGAATTCCGGTAAAGGCGTTATCTAAGGATATCGCTTTGATCGCCGCGATGATTAATAAAATAAACAACAACGGAACTATGAATTTAGAGAACTTTTCAACGCCTTTTAAAATCCCGCGGTATATGATAAATCCACCTATAAACAATGAAAAAAAATGAAAGGCCAGTGGTTGAAAAACAGAAGAGGTATAAGATTCCCAAAATGCCGAATGACTTACTTCAAAAACAGAACCGGTAAAAGACATTAAAAAATACTTTAGACTCCAACCGCAAACCACAGAATAATAAAACATAATCGCGCTGGTACAAAAGGCAATGAAAAAACCCATCCATATGTAATTACTTCCCAATGCGGTATAAAAAGAACCAATTACTCCCTGCTTGGTTTTTTTACCAATACTGAATTCTGTTATTAATAATGGAATAGACCATAAAAATAAAAAAATAAACCAGGGAACTAAAAATGAACCTCCATACTGCCCGGCCAGCCGTGGGAAACGCCAGATGTTGCCTGCGCCTATTGCCATGCCTATGGCAGCAGCAATTAAACCAAATCGTGTAGAAAAAAATTCATTTTTAACGGACATTAATTATCCAAAAAAATACCATGTAATTCCTGCAGCAGCCAGAATAAAACAATAATATCCGAACCATTGCAGTTTTCCTTTTTTAACAATATCCAATAGCCAAAAGATGGCAAAATATCCCGAAATAAAAGCTACAATTGTTCCAGCCGACAAATTAATAAGCTCATCGGCGGAAGGCGGTTGCTTGATTAAATCGTTTGTCTTTAAAACCACAGCGCCTAAAATAGCCGGTATTGAAAGGAGAAAAGAGAAACGGGCAACTTTTTCACGGTTCAATCCGCATGCCAAACCTGTAAATATTGTGCTACCGCTTCTGGATATTCCCGGGAGTATAGCGAAAGCCTGGGCAATTCCAATTAGAAATGAATTTTGATAATTAAACTGTACGGTCTTTTCCTTTAAAAACTGAGCTGAAAACATAATCGCGCCGGTAATAATCAGCATAAAGTAAACAAGAAGTACATTATTAAATAATCCTTCAATAGTATCTTTGAATCCCAACCCGACAATAACAGCAGGAATTGTTCCGACAATAATGTATAAATCCCAAAGCCAGTATTCCCTTATTTCCTGTTCCACATTTTTTGAGGATAACATTTGAAATGGTGCGGAAAGCATTTTAGCAATATCCTTGCGAAAAGCAACCAAAACGGATAACAAGGTGCCAAAGTGAACGAAAACTTCAAATGCGATCCCTTCTTCCGTAAAATTCAGGATTTCGGCAAAAATTACCAGATGACCGGAACTGGAAACAGGAAGGAATTCTGTTAATCCCTGTATAAGACCCAAAATAATCGCTTTTATTAAATCCACAATAGGTTTCCTTTTAAGACGATAAATAAATTCAACAATTTGTAATGAATATATTTAAAATAGCCCAATTTAACAACCGTGTAACATGGTTAAATTTAATTGTGTTTGCATTCCTAAAGGCGGAGTATTATATTCCATACAAATAAATGACCAGCGGTCAGCGTATTAAATGGAGTTAATTAGTGGGTATTGCGGAAAGAAAAGAAAGGGAAAAAGAGCAAAGACGTGTCGAAATTATTGATGCGGCAGAACGTATCTTTTTTTCCAAAGGTCTGGAAGTGGCTACGATGGATGATGTAGCCGAAGAGGCCGAATTAAGTAAAGGAACCCTATATCTATATTTCAAAAATAAGGAAGACCTTTATCTGGCGATTAACGAGCGCGGATTGAAAATATTGGAAGAGATATTTCAAACGGCTATTGATAAACATAAAACGGGATTGGATAAGATTATAGCTATTGGGAATGCGTATAGGGATTTTTCACTGAAATACAGAAATTATTTTAATGTAATGATTTATTATGAATCCCATGATTATGATTTTAAAGAGAAAGATACCTGCGCTTATGCCTGCCATATGCAGGGACAAAAAACATTAACTTTGGTTGCAAAGGCAATTCAGATGGGTATTGAGGACGGTTCAATAAGATCAGACATTCATCCTTTCAATACCGCTGTTATACTGTGGGGACAAAGCACGGGCATGATTCAGATATTGTTATTAAAAGGCGAACATCTTAAAAAACTTCATGATATAGATACCGATGAAGTTATGAATCTTTTTACACAAATGGTCGTCTGTTCCCTAAAACCTTAATTTTTTTTACCGACGATATGACCGAAAGTCATTAATTAAAATATATAACAAAGGAAATAACATGTTTCAATTTAGAAAACTATTAATTTTAATCTGGCTTTTTATATGCATTCTAAATCTTTTGGCGGAAGAAATTACTTTTTCAGATATCCCGGTACTCGATCAATACATCAAAAAAGGATTACTGGATAATTTAGCCTTACAGCAGAAAGAGTTTTCTTATGAATCAAGCATTAAGACGCTTGATGAAGCCCGGGGATTGTTTTTCCCTTCCGTTAATATAGAAGCCAGATATTCAAAATCAGACGGTGGGCGGATTATCGAATTTCCTGTCGGTGATTTAATGAATCCGGTTTATCAGGGTATCAATGATCTACTGATTAGTTTAGGCCAGCCTACGCGTCCATATCCGACGTTGCAAAATGAACAAATTCCGTTTTTGCGCGAGACAGAACACGATACCAAACTACGAATTATACAACCTGTATTTAATACATCCATCTGGTTTAATTATAATATTAAATCTGATATGAAAGACATTTCATTGCTTGAAACTTCGGCATACAAGAGAGAATTAATTTTCGAAATTAAAAAAGCTTATTATAATGTATTAAAAATAGATCACCTGGTAAAATTAGCCTGGCAAACCAAAGTCCTGATCGAAGAAAATCTTAGAATTAGCCACAAGCTTTTTGATAATCAAAAAGTAACCAAAGACGTTGTTTACAGGGTAAAATCAGATTTAAGCGGTATCGAACAATATATAGCCGAAATTGAAAATGCTCAAAAAATGGCAGCCTACTATTTTAATTTTTTATTAAACCGGCCTTTGGATGAATATATAGAAATCGTGCAGGATAACAATTTAAATTTTCCGGATGAGTTTGAAATTGAAGAGCAAAAACAAATTGCTTTAAAGAATCGGGAGGAAATAAAAAAAATCGAAAAGGCTATCGAAATAACCGAAAGCGGCCAAAAACTGGCCGTAAGTGAATTTCTTCCCTCGGTCAATCTTATTGGCGACATAGGTTATCAGGGCGAAGACTATTATTTTGATAGTGAACATGATTATAAAATGTTATCGGCAGTGGCAACATGGAATTTATTCCGCGGATTTCAGGATAAGGCAAAATATCAACAAGCGGAAATCAACAGAAAGAGAATTGAAAAACAGCTGGAAGAAGTAAAAAACCAGATACAGCTTCAGGTTGAAGATATTATATTAAAAATCAAAGCAGCCCGGCTTTCAATAACCGCTGCGAATGAGCAGGAAATCAGTGCCCGGGAGTCATTCCGGCTTACTGAAAAAAAATATGAAGAGGGAATGGCTGCCCAGATAGAATACCTGGATGCCAGAAAAAACTGGACAGAAGCCCAGGTTAATCAAATTTCAGCCGGATTTACTTTTTTAGTGAAAAAGGCGGAGTTAGAAAAAATTGCGGCTTCGTTACCCCTGGAACCGGAACAGGAAAATTAACCTGTTCGATAAAAAGGAGGAAAGCAATGAATAAACTTATAATTTTATTGATTATTGGATTTATGATTTCCGGTTGTATGACAGAGGCCCAGGAAACATCGCAGGCAGAAGCCGTGACAGTTAAAGTTGTTCCCCTGCACAAGTCGAAATTAGCGCTGCCGATCAGCGTTTCCGGAATTTTATCGGCCAAAGAAGAAGTGAAGCTTTCGTTTAAGACGGGGGGAGTAATAGAAAAAATATATTTCAGACCGGGTCAACAGGTAAAAAAAAGTCAGCTTTTAGCGCATTTGAATTTAGCAGAGATCAAAGCCCGATTAACCCAGGCGAAAAGCGGATTTGAAAAGGCTGATCGTGATTTGAAAAGGTTAAAAAATTTATATGCGGATAGTGTCGTTACATATGAACAGCTTCAAAACGGCACTACAGCTTTAAAGGTCGCTGAATCCAATTTGGAAATCGCCAGATTCAATTATGAGTATTCTTCAATTCATGCGCCTTCAAACGGGAAAATTTTAAAGCAATTAAGTGAAGAGAATGAATTAATTTCACCCGGAATGCCTTTGTTCATTTATGGTTCTTATGACGGGCAGTGGATTTTAAAAGTAGGTGTAGCGGATGTTGATGTGGTTCGACTTCATTTGAATGATAAAGCCCGGGTTCAATTCGATGTCTATAACGATATTTTCTTTGAAGGCGAAGTCACGGAAATAGCCGCGGCCGCCAATCCGATGACCGGTCTGTTTGAAATAGAAGTAGCCATAAGTGATCAGGGCAAACGCCTGATGTCCGGGTTTATAGGTAAAGTAAAACTATTTCCCTCTGAACAGAAAGAAGTGGTTTTAATCCCTTCGACTTCTTTGATTGGCGGCCAGAAATTAACAGCCAGTGTTTATATTCCCCAGGGAAATGGACCGGCGGTTAAGAAAGTGCCGGTAAAAATAGAACAAATACTGAATGATCAATTGGCGGTTTCCGGTGAAATAGAAAACTATGACTTTGTTATTTCAGACGGAGCGGCTTATCTGTATGAAAACAGCAGAATACAAATTGTTGATTAATCTAATACCCTTAAAAAGAATAAACAGAATAGGAAATCTAAATGCAACTTCCACGTCTTGCCATTGAAAATCATCAGTTTTCACTGGTTATTATTACTCTACTTGTTTTAACCGGTCTGGTGAGCTTTATCACCATGCCACGCAGTGAAGATCCGGAAGTCAATCCCCCCGGTACATCGGTTGTTATTATTTATCCCGGCGCCACGCCTATGGATATGGAAGAACTTATTGTTGAACCCATCGAAGAAGCAGTCAATGAATTAGAAGATATTAAAGATATTCAGTCAACATCGGTTGACGGATTAGCCGTTTTAAGCGTTGAGTTTATAGCCGGAGCTGATGCCGAGGATAAGTATTCCGATGTTGTGCAAAAAGTAAACAGTGTAAGGCCGGGTTTACCTGTTGAAATTTCTTCGATTGATGTGGAAAAATGGTCCATTACGGATGTAAATATTCTTGAATTGGCGCTTTATTCGGATTCTGCTGAATATCATGAATTAAATGATGAAGCCGAACAGCTGAAAAAAGCCATGGAAAGAACGCCCGGCGTTAAAAAGGTTCAAATATGGGCTTATCCTGAACAACAGGTAAGAATTAGTATAGATCTTGACAAATTGGCCGCTTATAAAATTTCATTGAATCAAATCATCGGAGCTATTCAGTCTTCTAATAAAAATATTCCCGGTGGCAACCTGGATATTGGTGCAAGACGATTTAATGTTCAGACAAGCGGTTCGTATAAAACAATTGAAGAAATTGGTAATACGGTTGTAAATACCGGTTCAGGTCAGTTGGTGTATTTAAAGAATTTGGCGGATGTTGATTTTGAATATGAGGATAAAGAATATTATACGCTTTATAAAAATAAAAAAGCAGTTATCATAACAGCAACACAAAAATCCGGGACAAATATTTTTAATGTCAGAAAATCCCTGGAAAATAAGATTATTGAATTTAAGAAATCACTTCCCGCTTATATTGAATTGGGAACAGTGTTCGATCAGGCGGTGAGCGTTGATGACCGGATGGATACTTTTCTTTCCAATCTTTTCCAGGGGCTAATATTGGTTGGCCTGGTAATATTGATTGCAGTGGGATGGCGGCCTTCTTTAATTGTGATCACGGCAATACCGGTTTCTATATTTATTGCTATCGGTTTTATTGATTTTACCGGTTACGGCATACAGCAAATGACTATTGCCGGACTGATTATTGCGCTGGGGCTGCTTGTTGATAATGCTATCGTGGTTATTGAAAACATTACACGCTATATGAGAACCGGATTAAATGCAATGAATGCGGCAGTAAAGGGCACATCGGAAATTGCCTGGGCCGTAACAAGTTCAACGGCGACAACGGTTTTAGCCTTTATTCCGATGATTATGATGTTTAATGTAACCGGGGATTTTATCCGAAGCATGCCGGTTACGGTTATTTATACACTTTCTGCTTCACTCCTCATATCATTAATGTTAACGCCTTATCTTTCATATAAATTCATAAAAAAGGAACAGATATTAAAAACGAATCCGGTTCGAAGGAAAATGGAATCATTAATCGAAAGCCATTATAGAAAGACCTTGTCCTATGCGCTGAAAAAACCCAAAGTAATATTACTTACCGCCTTATCGGTCATACTTTTAAGCATAATACTTTTTAATTTTGTCGGTATCAGCTTTTTTCCTAAGGCAGAGAAGCCGCAGTTTTTAATTAATGTGAATACGCCGGATGGGACCTCATTGGACAAAACGGCTGAAGTCGCCCGCTTTGTGGATTCCACCTTAAATCAGTATGATGAAATTGAAAATTTTATTATTAATATTGGCCGCGGTAATCCGCGAATTTATTATAATATTATGCCAAAGCGCAGGGCTTCTAACCATGCCCAGTTTTTTATTCAACTTAGAGAATTCGAGCCCGGACCTTTTGAAAAACTGATATCCGAACTTCGTGCAAAATTTGATAATTATCCGGGGGCAAAAATAGAAGTTAAAGAACTGGAACAGGGTCCTCCTTTTGAAGCGCCTGTTGCTATCAGAATCCTTGGCGATGATCTGGAAATCTTAAAAAGCATTTCTATCGATGTTGAAAATTTTGTTAAAAAAGCTTATGGCACGGTTAATATCGATAATCCGCTCGGTATATCAAAGACAGATTTAAAAATCAGCATAAATCGAGATAAAGCCGCCTTGTTAAGAGTTCCATTAATTGAAACAGACCGAACGATACGCGCAGCTATTGCCGGATTGCCGGTTTCCAAATTCAGAAATGAGAAGGGGCAGGAATATCAAATCGTCCTCAGGCTGCCTGTTAAAGACAAATTAAAAATCGAGGATATTGATAAAATTTATGTGACTTCTTTAACCGGAGTTCAGGTGCCGATAAGACAACTGGCTTCGCTGGAATTTGAAGCTACGCCGCAGGTAATTACCCATTACAACCTGGAGCGAAGCGTTACGGTTACCGCAGATGTAATTAGAGGCGTATCAGTCGACCAGGCAACTCAGCAGATTATCACCGAATTGGATCAATATAACTGGTCCAAAGGATACCGATACCAGATCAGCGGCGAACTGGAAAGCAGGGAAGAATCTTTTGGCGGAATGTTGCAAGCCATATTAATTGCTATTATAGGAATTTTTGGCGTATTGGTTTTACAGTTCAGATCTCTTTCTCAACCTTTCATTGTATTTTCAGCAATTCCTTTAGCAATAATCGGATCGATCCTGGCGTTGTTGATTACAGGTTATAGTTTTTCATTCACAGCGTTTGTGGGATTTACAAGTTTAATAGGCATTGTAATAAACAATTCAATTATTCTTGTGGATTATACAAACCAGTTGAGAAAAGAAGGAAAGCCCATGCTTGAAGCGCTGCAAATTGCAGGTGAAACAAGGTTTATTCCTATTATTTTAACTACGGCGACTACGGTGGGGGGCTTATTGCCCTTAACTTTAAGAGGCGGCACACTATGGGCGCCAATGGGCTGGACAATCATCGGCGGTCTCACCGTATCAACGGTTTTAACGCTGATTATCGTGCCGGTTTTATATAAGTTGTATACCCCGGAAAGAAGCGGAGAAAGCCTGAACCAATAAAAAAATAATAAAAGCCTTTTCCAGAGCTTGTATTATTAAGGCTTAAATATATAACGTTTTTGTCGATTTGGTCTGTTTACTGGGCGATATGCAGCCTTAACATGTTGGTTGCCCCTGCCGTCATCTTTGATCCGGAAATAACCACCAGTTTATCGCCTTTTTTAATCTTTTTAGCGGATTTAAAAAAACCGATTAATTCAGCAAGATCATCGTTTAACCGAATTTTTTTGTGTATCAGGTTTGGTGTAACACCCCAGTATAAGGAAAGTTGACGATATACTTTCTGGTTATCAGTCAAAGCCATAATGGGCACCTCTGGCCGGAAATTAGACATTAGCCGTGCGGTGCGCCCGGATTCCGTTAATACAACAATATAATCCGCTTCGATTTCTTTACTGGCATAACAGGCGGCATAGCAAATGGATTCGGCAAAATCCGCTACGCCTTCTATTTCCTGTGCAGCGCGATTGATACGAAAATATTTACGCTGCTTTTCAGCTTCTTTAACGATAGCATCCATCAGTTGTACCGATTCCAATGGATATTTACCAAAAGCCGTTTCACCGGAAAGCATGACCGCATCGGAGCCATCAAATATGGCATTAGCCACATCGGAAGTTTCTGCCCGCGTTGGCACCGGATTCACCATCATGGAATCCAGCATTTGCGTGGCGGTAATGACCGGTTTTCCGGCTAGAAGACAAGCTTCGATAATCTGTTTTTGGACAACCGGCACCCGTGCCGAAGATATTTCTACACCCAAATCACCTCGGGCGACCATGATTACATCCGCCAGTTCAATTATACTGTCCAGATTTTCCAAAGCTTCCGGTTTTTCGAGTTTAGCCACCACCGGTACGCTGCTGGCGCCCATAAAGGATTTAATGCTTTTTATGCTTTCCGCATCCCGCACAAAAGACAAGGCCACATAATCGATACCATTTTTCAGCCCAAATTCCAGATCTTTTTTATCTTTATCCGTTAATGATGGTTCTGAAATTTTAACGCCGGGCATGTTAATGCCGCGCCGGTCGTAAAGCCCCCCGCCGTTAACGACTTCACAAAACACACTATCAGAACTTCTTTCCTTTACGGACAATTTGATCAAACCGTCATTGACCAGAATTGTATCCCCGACCTTAACATCCGAAGGAAGTTTCTTATAACTCGTACTGACAATATGTTCATTACCTTCAATTTCTTTTGTAGTAATAGTAAAAAGATCACCCTGCTTTAAATGAATTGGCGACGAAGCAAATGTGCCAATGCGAATTTTAGGTCCCTGCAGGTCCTGAAGAATGGCAATGGGCGCATTCAGTTTTTCAGATAATTTACGAATGCGTTTTATTCTTGTAAGATGTTCTTCGTGTGATCCGTGGGAAAAATTAAGGCGTGCGATGTTCATACCGGCAGTAATTAATTCACTGAGCATTTTTTCATCATCGCAGGCCGGACCGATAGTACAGATAATTTTTGCATTTCTCATATAATTCTTATCCTGCTAATTAATTAAAATCTTATTCATTCCAGGGCGGTGTAATTCCAAGGTCTAACAATTTATTTTCAAATTCCATTCTTTCCAAATTGGATACAGGTTTTCCATCAACATATTTTAGAAGTTCATTTTTTTCTGCAATCCGGATGGCTTCTTCTTTATTACCCTTTAATAATGAAGAAATTATTGCCAGTTCAGTTGCGGAAAAAATTTCACTTTCAAAATGATATTCTTTAAAAGCTTCCCAGGTAAGAGGACACCAGCGACTGACGATTTCATTGCCGATAGTGCTGGCGTACATTCTGATTTCATACTGGGCGTTTAATTCCATTCTTAAACGCAGAAAATGAAGCAGATTATGCAGGTCAATTTTCCAGTAGGCCTCAGTATATGTGCATAATGGCAAATCTTTACGGGCTTGTTCGCGGGCAATTCCCATTTCAAGTCTTTTTTCATAAATGCTACGGCTCATTTCGTGCAAACGACGCTCCTCTTCGGAAAGAAGTTTGCCTTGTTTTTCGTCTAATAATCCATCGCTGCCCTGCTTGTTATTAGCAGCCTGGAAACGCCATTCACCGGGTTTGGTTGACTGGGTAGCGGCTATGGCAATGGAATAACGCGTAGAATATTCGTTGATACTTGCAGTACGGTGTCTTATCCATTGGCGCCAGGCGTCCATAGGCACTCGTAAATGAAATTTAATTTCGCACATCTCAAATGGGGTGGTGTGATTATGGCGCATCAGGTATCTTATTAATCCCCGGTCCATATGTTTCTTTTTAGTGCCTTTGCCGTAGGATACACGCGCAGCCTGAACAATACTGGTATCGTTACCCATATAATCAATCACACGGACAAAACCATTATCCAGAACAGGAAAAGGTTTACCTAGAATTTTATCCATTTCCGGTGAGCATGGTCGGTTCAAATTCTCAAATTGTTGTTCCATAAAATTCCCCTAAAATATCAAAATCTCTAAATGTGATTTAGATCAATAACGAAAATAGAAATTTTGCCGAATCTAAATACGAAATTTTAGAATATTATGCATAAATTTATCTGATCATTACTATGAATGTTATTATTTTTTTTATTTAGTGAAACTAATTTAAACTTAGTATAAAATGAATCCAATTTTTTTCAAATACATTTATTCTAGGGAAAAAGCAGTTTAAGGTTAAAAAAAACCTGGATGAGCGGATATTTAAATGGCAAATAATATTGTAATTTTTTCAGGTAAGAAAGACGGGATTTCCCCTGTGATTAAAAATCTGCTTGATGAAATAGGTAGCCTTTTAAGTATTAAGGGTTATTATACCGAAAAAAATGGTAAATATATGCATTACCACAATCTAAAAACCGGTGATCGATTTATGTCCGTGTTTAAAGATATATCTAACCATCATGAAGAAGAAATATTCTACTTAGAAAACACTCTGCTCAATAAAATAAGTCTTTTCCCAAGTCCGGATTTATTTATATTCGACCATGTAAGCGATTTAGAATGCCGATCAGAAAGGTTTTGCAGACAAATAATGACATTATTTGAGTCACGTATTCCCGTTTTAATTATCATAAATGATAGAAATCATAATGCTTATAAGAAAATAAAAGAGCTGGCCCCCTTTCACTTTGTTGATTTGAATTGTGATAATCAGGAGGATACCTACCGTAAGCTTCTCAATCTGCTTAACTAAGGATATGTTTTTTGAACCAAAGAATAAGGAAAATCTTATTAATTCTGGAAGACTTATACGCCGGTTCTGAAACCGCTTTAATATATGATTCTCCGTTTCAATTATTAATCGCTACGATGCTGGCAGCCCAGAGCACAGATAAACGCGTGAATATTGTAACGCAGATTTTATTCAAAGATTATTCTACTGCGGCTGAAATATCCCGGATATCTGTTAGCCAATTGGAAGAATATATCCGTACCGTTGGTTTATATAAATCCAAGGCTAAAAACATTTTACTGACTTCGAAAATAATAGCTGAAAAATACAATGGAGATATTCCGGCAACGCGTTCGGAATTAATGGAATTACCGGGTGTGGGGCGAAAAACGGCTAATGTTGTACTGAGTATTGCCAGGAAAGTGCCTGCCATCGCTGTCGACACCCATGTATTCAGAGTCAGCAATCGGCTGGGTTTAGCCAATGCGGCCAATGTGGAGAAAACCGAAGAGCAATTAATGAAAGTAATCCCGAAAAAAAAATGGTCCGAAGCGCATCACTGGCTGATCTGGCATGGACGGAAAATATGTAAAGCCAGAAATCCGGATTGTAAACATTGCCCGCTGGTTCAGTATTGTGCTTATACAAATAAAAATTTAACTCTTTGATATTACTGCCAAATACTCGGAATCTTAGTGCCGCAATAAGCACATTTACCATCTTTTATAAGAATGCTGTTAATTGTAAATCCGCTTCTTTCCACAATCTTTTTGTTACATTTATGACAATAAGTGTTTTCTGCGGGATGTCCGGGAACGTTACCGATATAGGAATAATGAATGCCTTCACTCCGGGCAATTTCATGAATTCTTTCCAGCGTTTTAATCGGAGTTGGGGGCAGATCTTTTAGCAGGTATTGCGGATGATAACGGGTAAAGTGAATCGGAACATCCTTGCCCAGATATTGAATGATCCATTTGCATAATTCCTTAATTTCCTTATCGCTATCATTAAGTGTGGGTACAACAAGGTATACTATTTCCGTCCAGATATTCTGACTTTTCATTGTAATAAGACTGTCCAGAACAGGTTTTAATTCACCGTTAACAACATCCTTGTAATAAGACTCGCTGAACGCTTTTAAGTCTACTTTTATAGCATCTGCCTTATTGCATAGGTTCAACAGGGGCTTTTGTGAAATGTAGGCGGCTGTTATTACAACGCTTTTTATACCCTCCTGATGTCCTGCATCGATAGTATCGTTCATATATTCATAAAAAATGGTCGGCTCGCTGTAAGTATAAGCGATAGAATGACAATTGTATTTTTTGGAAAAGTCAGCGATTTTTTCAGGAGGCGCATAAATGCTTTGCACTTGTTCCGGCGTTACCTGCGAGATCTGCCAGTTTTGACAAAATTTACAATTTAGATTGCAACCGGCGGTGGCCAGGGAAAAAGCCATAGTTCCCGGTAAAAAATGAAAAAGCGGTTTTTTTTCAATGG
>RQOG01000073.1 GCA_003854985.1 Calditrichota bacterium | reverse complement strand
TACCATCTAAAATGAGCAAAAGCCTTATTTGCTTCAGCCATTTTATGCGTATCTTCCCTTTTCTTTACTGCAGAACCTTCATTTTTAAAAGCGGCTGTGAATTCACCCGCCAGTCTTTCAGCCATAGTAGGCTCAGAACGTAATTTGGAGTAACGGACAAGCCAGCGAATTGCCAGAGCTTGTCTGCGATCTGCTCTGACTTCCATTGGAACCTGATACGTAGCGCCACCAACGCGACGTGATTTGACTTCCAGAATAGGTCCCACGTTTTCCATGGCCTTTTTAAAAACATCCAGCGGATTTTTTTTAACCCGTTCTTCAATAACATCCATGGCATCATAAAAAATTTTCTCTGCAATGGAACGTTTGCCGCTTAGCATTAATCCATTAATAAATTTTGCGACTACCCGGTCTTTATATTTTGGATCCGGTAAAATTCTTCTTTTCTGTGGTCTTCTTCTTCTTGGCATTTGTTCTCCACCAAATCTTCAATTAAGCTTTTGGCCTTTTGGTACCATATTTTGAACGACCCTGTTTTCGGTCGTCCACACCACTCGTATCGAGAGTGCCTCTTATAATATGATAACGGACACCCGGTAAATCCTTTACGCGGCCACCACGAATGAGGACAATGGAATGCTCCTGTAAATTATGTCCTTCTCCGGGAATATATGACGTAACTTCTATTCCATTTGTTAACCGGACACGGGCGACTTTTCGTAAAGCAGAATTTGGTTTTTTGGGCGTAGTTGTATAGACCCTTGTACAAACCCCGCGTTTTTGCGGACAATCACCCAGAGCCGGTGCTTTGGTCTTTTTTACCAGTACCTTGCGGCCTTTCCGAATCAACTGATTTATCGTTGGCAAAGCATTCCTCCAAAAAAATTACAGATTTTTAATTTAATATAATACTAATAGAAATTCAATATTAATTTACATTTTCCTCAATATCTTTTGCCATTCCAATTTCAGGAATATTTTCCTCATGATTTTCTTCTTCCGGGCTGACTTCTTCTTCCTCGATTCCTTCCAATTCCATGCCTAAATCATTGTACTTAGACATACCCGTTCCGGCAGGAATCAGATGTCCCATAATCACATTTTCTTTCAAACCGATTAATTCATCTTCTTTGCCTGCCGTGGCGGCTTCTGTGAGAACCTGGGTTGTTTCCTGGAAAGATGCGGCTGAAATAAAACTCTTGGTAGTCAGCGCGGCCTGGGTTATTCCAAGTAACAGAGGTGTAAATGTAGACGGATTGGCTTTGCGGAATTTGACCGGTTTTTTCTTCGCTTTCTTCAAGTCTTTGTTCACCATATCTACGCTTTTCTTATCGGTAAGCGAACCCTCACGATACAATGAATCACCGGGATCGGTCACAACAATTTTCTGGGCAATACTCTGATTCTCCACAAAGAAATCGATTCGATGTACCTGGTCTCCGGGTAAAAAGCTGGTATCACCGGCATCATCTACCCTTACTTTTTGCAGCATCTGTCTTACAATCACGCCGATATGTTTATCATTAATTTTAACACCCTGCAAACGGTATACTTCCTGAATTTCATTTACCAGATATTCCTGAACCTTTCCCGGGCCTTTGATACTTAAAATATCATCAGGGGAAATGGAACCATCGGTTAAACGTTCGCCCGCTTCTACGAAATCATTTTCATGAACCAAAATGTGCATACCATGAGGCACTGCATATTTTTTCGTTTCATGCTCAGATTCAATGATCAGCTCCCGGACGCCTCTTTTAACGACTCCAAACCTTACGACTCCTTCAATTTCACTTACAATAGCCCTGGTTTTGGGTTGTCTGGCTTCAAAAAGTTCGGCCACGCGTGGAAGACCACCGGTAATATCACGGGTTTTTCCAATTTCTCTGGGAATTTTAACCAGCAAATCTCCGGCACTTACCGTTTCATTATTATTAACCTGTAAAAACGATTTCACAGGAATTATGTATTGTCCTTTCTGTTCACCATTTTCATCAACAATATAAACATGAGGATTGAGATTCTTATTTTTTGATTCAACAATAACGCGTTGCTTACGCCCGGTTTGTTCATCAAGTTCTTCCCGATAAGTTACATTCTCTATAATATCTTTAAATTCGATTTTACCAGACTTATCGGCAATAATCACGGAAGAATACGGATCCCAGTTAAAAAGTATACTGCCTCTCTGAACCTGCATTCCTTCATCGACACTTAAGGTGGCGCCATAAGGTACATTATAGGTAGAGATGGTTCTGTTATCATTATCCAAAACTTCAATTTTACCATTCCGTCCTATCACGACCGATTCATCGCGTACATTTTTTACCGCTTTAATATTAATTGCTTTTATTTTTCCATCAACTTTCGACGCAATATGCGATTCCGCCGCAATGTGCGCGGCCGTTCCACCGATATGGAAAGTACGTAATGTCAACTGTGTTCCGGGCTCTCCGATACTCTGCGCTGCCATTACACCAACTGCTTCTCCCACATTCACCAAATCACCGGTAGCCAGATTCCTGCCATAACATAAAGCGCATATCCCATGTTTGGCCTCGCAGGTTAATTCAGTTCTGACACGAACTACATCTATCGAACTTTTTGTAATAAGTTCTGCCAGTTTTTCATCGACCATATCACCACGTTTAGCCAAGGTTTCTCTTGTAACAGGATCAACTAAATCCGAAGCAAGAACGCGTCCCAATACACGATCTGCCAGTGGCTCAATAATTTCCTCACCCTCTTTAAGATCTGTAATATCCTGCCCCAGAATCGTACCGCAATCATATTCATTTACTATAACATCCTGAGCAACATCAACAAGACGGCGGGTTAAATAACCGGCGTCAGCGGTTTTAAGTGCCGTATCGGCCAAACCTTTTCGCGCACCATGAGTAGAAATAAAATATTCGATAACCGACAGACCTTCTAAAAAGTTTGCAGTGATAGGATTCTCAATAATTTCACCGGTTTGGCCCGTTAAAGATTTCTGCGGTTTGGCCATTAAACCGCGCATTCCTGCCAGCTGTCTTATCTGTTCTTTACTGCCGCGCGCCCCGGAATCAGACATCATATACAGGGGATTAAATCCGTTGCGATTCGTTCGTAATTTAGAAAACATCGTTTCAGCTACATCTGCTGTAATTCTTGTCCAAATATCAATAATCTTATTGTAGCGCTCGCCATCCGTTATAATACCACGTTCATATTGTCCCTGGATTTCATCCACTTCTTTTTGCGCCATCTGAACCATAACAAATTTTTCTGGTGGCACAACAACATCTGACAAGCCGACCGAAACACCGGATTTCATGGAATAAGTAAATCCTAATTCTTTTAAAGCATCCAGAAAACCGGCGGTTATTTTATTACCGGCAATTCGATAACAATCCGATATAATGTCGGTTAAACTCTTTTTAGACAATAGTTCATTGACATAACCGATTTCTTCAGGTACGATCTGATTAAAGAGAACACGACCGGTAGTTGTTTCGATTTTTTCGCCATTTATACGAACAATTATTCTAGCATGTAACTCTATTTTATCATCGTTGTAAGCGCTTATTACTTCTTTGGAAGAAGCGAAGACCATGCCCTCGCCTTTTGCCTCCGGAAGCATTTTTGTCAAATAATAACAACCCAGAACGATATCCTGACTGGGCACCGCAATTGGCTTTCCGCTGGAAGGCGACAGAATGTTATGACTCGATAGCATTAACATTTTTGTTTCGATTTGTGCCTCATAGGAAAGAGGTATATGAACAGCCATCTGATCACCGTCAAAGTCAGCATTAAACGCGGCGCAGACCAACGGATGAATCCGGATGGCCTTTCCTTCAATTAGCACAGGCTGAAATGCCTGAATACCCAATCGGTGAAGGGTAGGCGCACGGTTTAATAATACAGGATGATCTTCGATAATTTCTTCTAAGATATCCCATACCTCAGGACCGCGCCTTTCAACTAATTTTTTGGCGCTTTTTACGGTTTTCACATAGCGGCGTTCTACCAATTTTCTAATAATAAACGGTTTATAAAGCTCAATAGCCATGTCTTTAGGTAAACCGCATTCATGCAATTTTAACTCGGGTCCGACTACAATTACGGAACGACCCGAATAGTCCACACGTTTACCAAGCAAATTCTGACGGAATCGTCCCTGCTTACCTTTCAGCATATCCGATAGCGATTTTAACGGACGATCTCCATCCGATCTCATTGCGGCGGCGCGTTTTGAGTTATCAAATAAAGAGTCAACCGATTCCTGGAGCATTCTTTTTTCATTACGCAGAATAACTTCCGGCGCTTTGATTTCAAGTAATTTCTTCAGGCGGTTATTGCGTATAATAACCCTGCGGTATAAATCATTCAAATCGCTGGTAGCGAATCGGCCGCCTTCCAATGGCACCAAAGGACGTAATTCGGGGGGAATTACCGGAATAACATCCAATACCATCCATTCCGGTTTATTTCTGTATTCCGTGTTTTTCTCTCTTACTCTAAAAGCTTCAACAACTTTTAGTCTCTTCAGAGCTTCAAGCTTTTTCTGTTCAGAAGATTCGGTATTGATGGTCTTACGTAACTCATACGACAGTTCTTCAATATTCAGCATTTTAAGTAAAAGATGTACGGCCTCGCCGCCGATCCTAGCTACAAATTTTTCAGGATCATCGTCTGCCAGCTCATCATTCATTTCTCCGTGGGCATCAAGCTGATCAAAATATTCTTCTTCGGTAATGAGCTGTTTGAATTTCATCTTACTCTTACCCGGATTTACTACGATATAATTTTCGTAATAAATAACTTTTTCCAGATCTTTCGGAGACATATCCAGAAGATAACCGATTTTCGAAGGTAAAGAACGGAAAAACCAGATATGCACCACAGGAACCGCTAAGCTGATATGTCCCATTCGTTCCCGGCGTACTTTTTTCTGAGTTACTTCCACGCCGCACCGGTCACAGATTATGCCTTTATAACGAATGCGTTTATATTTACCGCAATGACATTCCCAGTCTTTAACCGGACCGAATATCTTCTCGCAAAACAAACCGTCTTTTTCCGGTTTGAAAGAACGATAATTTATGGTTTCCGGTTTAGTTACTTCACCATATGATTGTTCAAGTATATCATTTGGCGAAGCAAGGCTGATGACAATTTTACTAAACTTATTTGGGCCTCTTTTGATATTCAAGATATCAACTCCTGCTTTATATAAAATAAGCGGTTAATCCACCATTTTATTTGTTTATTTTTTTCACATCTTCAGTGCAGGTCCGTAATTATTCAATACGAACCTTTAAACCCAATCCCTGGAGCTCTCTTACAAGAACGTTAAACGATTCAGGCGTATCGGCATCCGGAAGATTTTCACCTTTCACGATCGCTTCATATGTTTTTGATCGTCCCGTCACATCATCACTTTTTACGGTGAGCACTTCCTGAAGTGTATAAGCCGCGCCATAGGCTTCGAGCGCCCAGACTTCCATTTCTCCGAACCGCTGTCCGCCGAATTGCGCTTTTCCACCTAATGGCTGCTGGGTAATCAGCGAATACGGGCCAATCGACCGGGCATGAATTTTATCATCAACCAGATGCGACAACTTCAGCATGTATATGTACCCGACGTTAACGTCCTGATCGAATGGATTTCCGGTTCTTCCGTCGTAAAGTCTAATTTTTCCGGATTCCGGAAGTCCTGCTAATTTTAATTCATTCAACAGATCTTCATAGGTAGCGCCGTCAAATACCGGTGTAGAATAGTATTTTTTCAGTTTAAAACCGGCCCAGCCGAGCGTGGTTTCAAAAATCTGGCCGAGATTCATTCTCGAAGGCACGCCCAATGGATTGAGCACTATATCAACCGGGGTTCCGTCTTCCAGAAAAGGCATATCCTCCATAGGAACAACTTTAGACACAACGCCTTTATTACCATGGCGTCCTGCCATTTTATCGCCTACGGACAGTTTGCGCTTTTCCGCAACGTATACTTTCGCCAGTTGAATAATTCCCGGCGGCAGTTCATCGCCGACCATAATCTTATGTTTTTCGCGTTTTAAATCATTCTCTATATCCTGGATTACCTTGCGATAATCGGCATACAGCTTACGGACAAATTCATTTTTAGGATCATCTTCGAACCAGGTGGTATTAATATCCAGACTCTGCACATCGATATCATTGAATGAATTTGCTTTAATAGCGGTTTTAGCCTTAATAGCGACTCTGCCGTCAACATAGGATATTCCCAGAGTTTTTTTGCCGTTAAAATGATTTGCCAAATTTTCAGATAACTTGGCAATAACCTTTTTTCTTTTGGTTTCGGCACCGGATTCCAGCTGTTCAACAATAATCTTCTCATCTTTCTTGGACTGAGAATCCTTTTTCTTTCTGGAAAACAATCTGGTATTGACCACAACGCCCTTCATTCCGGGAGGAGCTTTTAATGAGGCGTCTTTTACATCGCCGGCTTTTGTCCCAAAAATAGCCTTTAATAATTTTTCTTCCGGAGTGGGATCTGTTTCACCTTTAGGCGTAACTTTTCCGATGATTATATCGCCGGCCTGAACTTCCGCGCCCATCCTGACAATACCATTTTCATCAAGGTTTTTGGTTGCTTCTTCGCTTACATTCGGAATTTCCCTGGTCAGCTCTTCTTCACCTCGTTTGGTATCGCGCACCTGCAACTCGAACTCCTGGATATGGATGGATGTATAGATATCATCCTGCACTATTCGTTCACTGACGATAATAGCATCCTCAAAGTTATATCCCATCCAGGGCATAAAAGCAACCAGTACATTTTTACCGAGCGCCAGTTCGCCCCCGTCTGTTGCACAGCCGTCCGCAAGAATATCACCGGCTTTAATCTTTTGCCCGACATCAACAATCGGCCTTTGATTAATAGAAGTATCCTGATTGGTGCGTCTGAATTTCATTAATTCATAAACAAGAACATCGTCCTGTTCAAGCAAACGTTCTTTGCCTGTTTCCGGTTTTACAACATTATCCATCTTGATCTTAATAAATTCAGAATCAACATAACTTACGACACCATCAACCTCGGAGATCAACAGCGAACCTGAATCAATCGCTACTCTTTTTTCCATCCCGGTACCAACGATAGGCGTGTCCGGATTCAGCAATGGAACGGCCTGACGCTGCATATTAGAACCCATCAAAGCGCGGTTGGCATCATCATGTTCCAAAAACGGAATAAGTGATGCCGCCGGAGAAACAATCTGATTTGTGGCGACGTCCATAAAATCAACTTCTTCGGGAAGTACAACCGGAAAATCACCTTTAATCCTGGCTTTAACTCTGTCCCGGACAAATTTACCTTTTTTATCCAGTGGGGCATTTACCTGGGCAATGGTAAAAGAATCTTCTTCCGTTGCAGACAGGTATTTTATAGTTTTGCTTACCACGCCATTATTCACTTCACGGTATGGCGTTTCAATAAAACCGAAATCATTTATCCTGGCATGTACGCATAACGACGAAATCAATCCGATATTCGGACCTTCCGGTGTTTCGATCGGACATAAACGGCCATAATGCGTATAATGTACGTCGCGCACTTCAAAGCCCGCCCGCTCGCGGGTTAAACCGCCCGGGCCAAGCGCAGAAAGTCTTCTTTTATGCGTTAATTCAGCCAAAGGATTAGTCTGATCCATGAACTGGGACAACTGCGATGTGCCAAAGAAAGTATTGATTACGGAAGAAATTGTTCTGGCATTAACCAGATCCTGAGGCGTGAGTTTATCAGAGTCCCCGATATTCATCCGTTCTTTAATCGTACGGGCCATTCTGGAGAGTCCGACACTGAATTGCGCGGCAAGCTGCTCACCGACGGTTCTTACACGACGATTACCAAGATGATCAATATCATCTGTTGGCTTTGTGCCCGCCCGTAATTCTATTAAATACCTGATAATTTCAACGATGTCATCCTTGGTAAGCACAGTAGTTTCGTAAGGAATATCCAGTCCTAATTTCTTATTAATCCTGTATCTTCCAACCGCGCCCATATCGTATCTTTTTTCATTAAAGAACATCCGTTCAATTAAACCTCTGGCGGTATCGATGTCCGGAGGCTCGCCGGATCTAAGCTGTCGATATATGGCTTCAATGGATTCCTCATCGGTTTTCGCCGTATCTTTCCGCAGGGTATTTAAAATCACATTCGGCGAATTAGGGTCACCGGGTTTAACTATCTTTATAGTCTTAACACCGAGTTCAAGACACTGATTCAATAAATTCTCATCAATATCTGTTCCCTGTTCGGCAACAACTTCACCGGTTTGCGTGTCAATGATATCGGCAGCCAGATATAATCCGAAGTATTGCGGAAACTTATCCAGTTTAACCGGCACTTCCTCTGCAAGATCAAAAAGCTGAATAATTTCTTCATTGGAAGAAAAGCCTATTGCTCTGAGCAGCATACTAACCGGAAATTTTTTCTTCCGGTCAATGTAAACATACATCACATCATTTACATCAGTTGTAAATTCGACCCAGGAACCTCTGAAGGGAATAATTCTGGCCGAGAAAAGAGGCGTTCCATTAGGATGCAGTGTATCTGAGAAAAACACACCGGGCGAACGATGAAGCTGACTGACCACAACGCGTTCCGCGCCATTAATAATAAACGTGCCTCTATCGGTCATCTGCGGCATATTGCCGAGATATACATCCTGTTCTATAAACTCGGTAAAGTTTTCGGTTTCCCCGGTAACATCCTTTATAGCCAGGCGCATTTTTGACTTAATTGGCACCGCAAAGCTTACCCCTCTTTCCTGGCATTCCCGAACATTATATTTGGGACGATCCACGTAATACTCTACAAATTGTAATTCGTAATTTCCCGCACTGTCGGAAATCGGGAAAATACTATTGAATACCGCATGAAGCCCTTGATTTTTACGCTCTTCCGGCAAAACTTTTGCCTGCATAAAAGCTTCATAGGATTTCGTTTGTATCTCCAGAAGATTAGGATAATCTTTGGAGGGCGGTATCCTCATAAATAAATGTCGATCTACGGTTTTTTTACCCATTAACGATCACAGTCCTTAAAGATATTTTACATTAATAAAGAAAGTTATTTTACTTCTACAACTCCGCCAACTTCTTCAATCTGTTTTTTAATACCGTCAGCTTCAGCCTGTGAAACGCCTTCCTTTATAGGTTTAGGAGCGCCGTCAACCAAATCTTTGGCTTCTTTCAGACCAAGACCGGTAATGGCGCGCACAACTTTGATAACCTGGATCTTTTTATCTCCTGATGATGACAGAATGACATCAAATTCAGATTTCTCTTCTGCAGCAGCGGCGGGACCAGCAGCAACAGGACCGGCAGCAACGGCAACCGGAGCTGCGGCAGTCACGCCGAACTTGTCTTCGATATCCTTAATCAGTTCGGAAATTTCCAACATGGTCGCTTTTTCCAGATAAGCGAGCACATCTTCTTTTTTAATATCAGCCATTGTAATCCTCCAAATTCCAATAAATTGTATTTCTATTGTTTACTGTCTTTTAATGAATTAAGTGTTCCCACTAATTTTTGCATAGTAGCCTGTAAGGTGCCGGCTAATTTTGTCATCGGCGCCTGTAAAGTACCTAAGAATTTAGCTATCAATTCTTCTCTGGTAGGCAGATCGGCTAATTTGGACGCCATATCCGCTTCAAAAACTTTACCTTCGAAAAAAACCACCTTTAATAAAAGGCGTTCCTTTTTACTGTTGAATTCTTTTATGATGCGGGCCGGAGCAACAGGATCGTCATATCCGATAATAAAGGAAGTGACGCCTTTTAGATATTGATCCAGTTCATTTATGCCTGCCTGATTAAGCGACCGCTTTGCCAACCGGTTCTTGAGCACTTTATATTCGATATCAGCATTTCTGAATTTAGCGCGCAATTCACTCACCGTGGCGACATCCATACCGGTGAAGTCGGTCAGATAAACGCTTTTGGCCTGCTTGAATTTTTTAGTATATTGTTCTACTATTGCGATTTTTTCTGGTGTTGCCATCTTCGTAACCTCATCTTTAACTATGATGTATAACTCGAAGCGGTTCTATCGAGAAAGATACCCGGACCCATTGTGCTGGATATCGCAATAGAACGCAAATAAATTCCTTTTGCAGAAACCGGTTTCAGTTTGATGATTGCATTGACAAAAGTTTTGATGTTATCAACAATCTTGCCTTCTTCAAAAGAAACCTTCCCGATACCGGTATGTATAATACCTGCTTTATCAACCCGGAAATCAATCTTACCTGCTTTAATTTCGGACACGGCATTTGAGACTTCCATGGTTACCGTACCGCTTTTGGGGTTTGGCATCAATCCCCTTGTACCAAGTATTTTGCCTAAACGACCGACGATACCCATCACATCGGGTGATGCTACGGCCACATCGAACTCAAGCCAGTTTTCTTTCTGAATCTTTTCCACATACTCTTCCAGTCCGGCATAATCAGCACCGGCCTTTAAAGCCTGTTCAACTTTGTCGCCCTTGGTAAATACAAGTACGCGAAGGGTTTTGCCTGTTCCGTGCGGAAGCACGACGGTTCCACGTACCATCTGGTCCGCATGTTTGGGATTCACTCCCAAACGCATCGCTATTTCAACCGTCTCATCAAATTTTGCCGATGATGTCGATTTTAAAAGCTTGACCGCTTCTTCAACGATGTATTCCTGACGATGATTGATCTTCTCAACGAGTTGAAGATAACGCTTACTTCGCTTCATTCTCACCTCATCCATTTAAACACTATTCAACAACAATTCCCATACTGCGCGCAGTGCCTTCGATAATACGCATTGCAGAATCTATATTCGCAGCATTCAGATCAGGCATTTTCATTTCCGCAATCTTTCGTACCTGATCTTTGGTTATCTTACCCACTTTGTTTACATTGGGTTCGCCGGAACCTTTTTCTAATTTCGCTTCTTTTAAAAGCAAATCAGAAGCCGGAGGAGTTTTCAATATAAAAGAAAACGACCGGTCGGCATAAACCGTAATCTCCACAGGAATAATAAATCCGGCTTTATCCTGGGTTTGCGCATTAAAGGCTTTGCAAAATTCCATAATATTCACACCATGCTGCCCTAAGGCGGGACCGACGGGCGGTGAAGGTTTTGCCTGCGCTGCAGGGATTTGCAGCTTTATTTTACCTATTTCCTTTTTTGCCATTTTGATTTGACCTTCTTTAAAAATAATCTGTTATTTTTCAAGTTCTATTTGTAAAAAATCGAGTTCAACCGGAGTAGGCCGGCCAAATATACTGATATTGACCTTCACTTTGTTTTTCTCTTCATTAATCTCTTCCACAAAACCAGTGAAATCGTTAAAAGGACCGTCAACAACACGAATCGGATCGCCGACTTTAAAAGGAATCGATATCTTTCCTTTTACTTCCGTCTCACGACTTTTTTCAATTTTGCCCAGAATGCTTTTTACTTCTCCCGGTCTTAATGGCGTCGGTTCATTTTTCGGCCCTACAAAGCTAACCACACCAGGCGCATTGGAAATTACATGCATGGTCTGGTTATCAAGCTCCATTTCGATGATCATATATCCCGGGAAAAAAGTTCTGTTCTTAACTCTTTTTTTCCCGTCTTTCATCTCGATGATGTTTTCGGAAGGAATGATAATGTTTCCTATTTTCTTTTCGATGTCCTGAAGCTTGACTTCATTTTCGATATGCGCTTTTACACGGGCTTCCTTACCGGAATAAACCCTAAGGGCATACCATTTTTTTTCGCTCACTTTCTAATACCCCGATCTTCAGTAAGATTAATAAAACAACTTTACAGCCTGAGCAATGATCAGATCTGCAAGAAAAATGTACGCCGTAAATAAAAGACTAACCACAACAACGATAAGGGTTGAGTTAACCAGTTCGTGATGGGTAGGCCATGCCACTTTACCCATTTCTACTTTAACGTCTTTGATGAACTGCTGAATTCTTTTTATCATTTTCTTTCCATTATCAACAGGTTTATTTAAAAATCAGCAGGCGTGGAGGGACTCGAACCCCCAACCCCTGGTTTTGGAGACCAGTGCTCTAGCCAATTGAGCTACACGCCTAGCTGTATTTTTTATTTAGTCTCTTTATGCGTTGTGCGCGCATTACAGCGCGGGCAATATTTTTTAAACTCTACCCGACCCGTATGTTTACGTTTATTTTTAGTCGTAGTATAGTTGCGTTCTTTGCATTCTGTGCATTCGAGTATAATATTATCTCTCACCTGAAATACCTGCTTATTAGTTATTCAATAATTTCCGCAACAACGCCGGCGCCAACCGTACGACCGCCTTCACGAATGGCAAATCGCAGCTCTTTCTCCATGGCGATC
>RQOG01000072.1 GCA_003854985.1 Calditrichota bacterium | reverse complement strand
TTTTATCCATCGGTTTTCAGGATTAAGCTTTTTCCCATGGGGAATCAGATAATCATCGATGGATACTTGTTTTGAACTGGTGTATTTAATCATATCATGTGCAAGGTTTTTTGGTGGTAGCCTTCGTTTTTTATGCACAAATATACAAATCTTATCATCTTAATTCAAATGTTTTCAATAGGTTAAGACTTTTTAAGGAAGCCTTATGTAAAATTTAAGTTAATTTTTCCCTTCGGTAGCTTGTTTAAAAAAACCGGGTGTTATCTTTACGCCGGCAGTGGGTAAATTCATCTTTTGATACAGATAAAACACATTGGTTTACGTAAAGTATTCATAAAGATAAGAAAACTTTATACGCCATTTAATATCTTATAAATTTATAGAAACCTTTCAATTGACATTTCAAAAATAAGGCTGAGTTTTTTTGCTATTTCCTTACTTATCCCTCTTCTGCCATTTTCCATATCCGAAATATTCTGTTTAGAAAAATTACCTAAACGTTTGCCCAGTTGCGCCTGGGTTAATCCGAGATTCTGTCTGTATATCTTAATATTTTCTCCTGGTGTTACCGTCTTACTGGTTTTCTTAAACCATTCGGTTTCAAAAATGTCAATTAGTTCGTCAGCTTCCGATAGTATTTCGAAATCAGTTCCGTATTGCGCTTTAAAATAATCAACGATATTTTCAGGAATATCTCCTTTAATTTCAAAGAGCCGTTTATTAGTACGGCGCTTTTTCACGACTGCCAACATAATACACCTCTATTAAAATTGATTTTTTTTCATGTTTCCAGCAGGCTACCCATGAATATCTTAGATGACAATGATATTCATTAGGACTCAGTTTACTGTAATTCGGCCAGTTTGGCTGTTCCGGGCCTTTATCTCTTAAATCCAAAACAAGTCTGAAAAATTTCTTTTGTACCATCAATGGAAGTTTATTCAGATTTTTTTCCAATTTCCGCTTTATTTTTATTTCATAAATCATGGTTAAAATATACCCAATAATTTGGTACTTATCAAGACGATTAATTGAAAAATGTGTATATCGGGTTGTAGCCGAGATTATCTGACCCATCCGTCAGTCTATCGACTGACACCTTCCCTTAATCAAAAGGGAAGGACTTTGTTGTACAAGGTTATTCTTCGTGTACTTCGTGGTTTCATTAGTAATTGTATAACACGTAAGTATAAATTCCCCACAGGCCGACGGTTTTTATATTATCAGTTAGGAAGAAAACTAAAAACTTACCATAAAGAGTATCAGGACTTTTGCATCTTTATAATTTGTTCAAGCTGATTTATATACAGTAAAAAAGCTTTTCGGCCGGTTTCTGAAATTGAACAGGTGGTCAAAGGTCGCTTGCCTTTAAAAGACTTGGTGATAGTTATATATCCGGCTTCTTCCAGTTTGCTCAGATGAGTACTCAGATTTCCATCGGTAGTATTAATTGTTTTTTTGAGGAAGGTAAAATCTGCGCTTTCCACACCGGTCAAAATTGATAGGATTGCCAGCCGGATTGGCGTGTGAACGACAGCATCCAATTCAAGAATTTGTTCAGGCTTCATGAACAATCTCCCGGCTTCTGTATTTTTTGTTTAATATCAATCCCGGTAATATCCAGCCTAAAAAGATAACAGCCAGCATAATATATACTTCCCAGGACGCGTTAACATACGCCATGATAACAGCTCCTGCCCACCAGGAAATGCTGCATAGAATAATAGCCCTGAATTCAAATATGACGCCGGTAGAAAATACGGCGACTCCTATAAATAGCGATGCAAAAACCGGTACCAAATCAAATGGATACAGATTAATAAAAGGAAAAACGAAGGTTGTTAATATTATCGACGCCGAACAGACGAACCAGACACTATAACTAATTGTTTTCGGATAGGATTTAATCTCGTCTTTTTTTTCTTTTTTGTTCACGGTTAAATATCCGATAATTCCGCCTCCGATAAGCATGAAAATCATTGCCGGCAGGATGAGATGAGGCAGATGAAATCTTGATAATAAACTAATGACATAAGTCATAATCATCGCAAAGATGCCGATAAAGATAAAAAAATATCCCGATTCAGCCGTTTCTTTTTTGGTCTTCTCAATCATGTCTTTAACGATTTGCAGATTTTTCTGGGCCTGAGTCTGATCCATGATAATTCCTTTCATAAATTAAATTTAAAATCAAATAACTTTGAAATACAAAGTATAATAATAATCCAAATATGTCAAGTCTTTTTTTATAAAAAAAAATTATGTCATACTTTTGGAAAAGATTGTTAGAAATACTATATTAACATGGAATCATCCAAGAATAGGATGATAAAATAAACATTAGGCATGACATGCAAAATGTAACTTTATTTATAATCCCGGCTCTGATCTGGGGCTCAACCTGGCTGGTTATTAAATTCCAGCTTGGCGTGGTTGATCCGCTGATTTCGATCTTTTACCGATTCTTCCTTGCCTCGGTTATTCTTTTGATTTTTGGAAAAATGAAAGGCATGAATTTAAAATATTCCTTTAAACAGCACCTGATTCTGGTTGTGCTCGGTCTTTTATTATTTGGAATCAATTACTGGCTGGTATATATAGCAGAAATGCGGCTTACAAGCGGACTGGTGGCCGTGGTATTTTCCACAATCATCTTTTTTAATATTTTCTTCACCGGATTATTTTTAAAAACCAAAATTACCATCCGTGTTATTCTGGGCGCAATTCTGGGATTCACGGGAGTTACTTTGGTGTTTAAGGATGATCTGCTGGGATTTTCTCCAGCCAGTGATACTTCATGGGCATTTGCTTTGGCGTTATTGGGCGCTGTATCCGCTTCACTGGGTAATATTACTTCTGCTTACAGTCAGGCAAAAAAGATTCCTGTCATTCCCGGAACGGCTTATGGCATGCTTTATGGTTCCGTATCCATGTTGATCGTAGGGTTGATAACAGGGAATACAATAGATTTTGATAGTTCTTTTGCTTATACCGGATCTTTATTGTACCTGGTTATTTTTGGTTCGATGATTGGTTTTGGCGCTTATTTAACATTAATTGGCCGGATAGGCGCACACAGGGCGGGCTATGTTACGCTGGTAATTCCGGTTATCGCTATGATCTTTTCAACTATATTTGAGGATTACCGCTGGAATTATTATGCATTCGGCGGCGTATTATTAATTTTATCGGGGATAGCCTTTGTATTGCAAAAATCAAACATGACATTAAAAACATAAATCTATTCATTTACAAAATAGGAGATTAATCGTGAAATATTTAAAAATTCTTGTTATTCTTTTGTGTATTGCTTTTCTGCCTCAACTGCTTTCCGCGCAAGAAGTGGAAAAAGTTGATGATGGGTTTCAATTCACGGAAGGTCCGGTCTGGAAAGACGGCGCTTTATTATTCAGCGACATTCAGGGGAATAAAATATACCGCTGGTCGCCGGATTCCGGTACAACGGTTTATCGTGATCCATCCGGTCGTTCGAATGGTTTAACCCTCGATTTGCAGGGGCGGGTAGTTATTGCCGGACATAGCGCCAGGCATATCGCCAGACTGGAAAATAAGGATTCGTTGACTATTCTGGCCACCCATTATAAGGGCAGCAAATTCAACAGTCCCAATGATATTGTGGTCAAATCCGATAGTTCCATTTTCTTCACGGATCCGCTTTATGGACTGAATGATATCGGCGGAACTCCGGAATTGGATTATTGCGGAGTTTTCCGGGTCAGCCCGGCAGGGAAAGTTTATTTACTGGATTCAACGCTCAGTTCACCTAACGGTCTGTGTTTTTCGCCGGATGAATCCCTGCTTTACGTGGCTGAGTCGAATCCTATGATTCGTAAGATTTATGTATATGATGTTGTGGATGATTTAATTATTGCCAATAAACGACAATTTGCATATATAACTCAATACGGTTATCTGGATGGTATGAAAGTCGATAGTGATGGCAGGTTATTTTCAAGCGGTCCATTAGGCGTCGTGGTTTTTGAACCCGATGGGACACCCATAGATACCATAAAAATTCCGGGAACTTCAACGCCATCCAATTGCAACTGGGGCGATGAAGACGGGAAAACCCTATATATAACTGCGGGCCCGGCCGTTTATAAAGTCAGGAAAACCTATTCAAAAATATCTGCACCGGATAAAAAGAATCAAAAGCTGAAATCATTTCGCCTGAATAAGGTCTATCCCAATCCGTTCAATCCCGCTACTAAAATCAGTTATGAACTTCCGAAGGCAAGCCGGGTTGAACTGAGCATTTATAATCTGTTGGGTCAAAGGCTTGATACGCTGGTATCGGAAACACAAGCGGCGGGAAGTTATGAATATCAATGGCGGGCGAATGACATGCCCAGCGGCGTGTATTTCTGCCGGTTGAATGCCGATGGATTTTCGGCATCACGGAAAATGATATTGATCCGGTAGGCATACATTTTTGAAAATTTTGTTTGAAGAATTTCGGAAATGAATTATATTTTCTGCCATAACGAAGAAAACCGATTTTTTTCATTTATACGGATATTTCAATAAAACACTCAGGGAAGACTAATTGAATATAACTGGAATTAAATCCGGAGGTTTTATGAAAAATTTTATTAAACTGTTTTTTACTTTAACGCTTCTTTGTTCTTTTTTCCTGACAGGATGCGGGGATGATGGTAAAGATCCGGTATCCTGGTACGACGGGTATAAGGTAAATCTTACCGAAGAACAAGGTAACAGTTATACGGGTGATTATTTTCCAATCGAAGAAGGTTACACCTGCAGCTATTCCGGCTCGGTAAAAATGACCACAACCGTTACTTTTATGGGTAATACAGAAACTGAACCCACAGACGCCCCGGCTATCGGCATGCTAAAGGTGCTTGCTGCCCGAAATATTCCATTGCCAAGCGGTACAATTTCACTTTATCCGGTGGTGGATTATAGTATGACTGGTGGAGGCGCTATTTACGATACCAGCCGTTTCTTTACCAGCGATGAGGAAGCGGTTTATGTAAAAGCGATTAAGTTAAGCGACGGCAGTTACATGGAAGTGGAAAATCCCGTTTTTATAAAAAAGAATCTGGTAGTCGGCGATTCATGGGAAACGGCGCCACGCATGGATATGACCAAATTACTTGCCGCAGAATCCGAAGCCGATGGTCCCCAAACGGATATTACTTTAACCGCTAAAGCCAAATTTTTTGTGGTAGGTCATGAAAATGTTTCCGTGCCTATGGGTGATTTTAATGCCATGCGTTTAGAGCAGATCAGCGATATTAATATGACCGGGAAAATTTCTAACGAAGGTGCAACAGTAGATATGAATATTACTGCCCAAATGGCTGCGGTATATCATATGGTTCCTGACACAGGCATTGTTAAGCAGGATATTACCGGTCCTCTTAATATGACTATGTCTTTTTCAGGAATCTCGATGACCATAAATATTAATATTGAAAAATCGGAATTAGAGCTGACTGCGCTGGGAGGCGATACTTATAAAAATCCGATCGAACTACCTGAACGGGAAATTTCCGCAGAATTAAAGAAAATTCTTAACACTCCTGAAAAAATGATGATGTTTAATATGTCAAAGAAAATAGCCAAAGCCATAAAAAACAACCTTAGTTTCTAAAGTAATTAAATAGCCGGGTAATCAGGTGAGGATTCCCGGCTTTTTTATTTTACAGGATTATTACTTAATAATCGACAATTCTGATATTATATTTTGGGGTGCATTATGAATTACATCGAAACCCTGATTGCCTTTTGCGGCATTATTCTTCTAGTCAGCCTGATCATTACTACCGTGAATCAGATGATTATAAGCCTTTTTAATCTAAGAGGCCGGAATCTTAAATGGGGATTAAAATTACTTTTTAACGAAATTAAACCGGAAGTTTCGGCGACGATAGATCTTGCGGTTAATAAAATTTTAAAATATCCCCTGATCAGCAAAACAAAATACCGCCTGGCGCCCGTAATACGATTAGAAGAGCTCAATAAACTGATTGTAAAATTTTCCAAACTGGCGGTATCAGATCAGATAACAGAAAAAGAACTGAAATACTTCAAAAGTCTCGTTCTGATCAAAAAGGAAATAACCGACTGGTTTGATAATGCCGGCGACAGGATGAGCGAGCGGTTTGCACTCTATTCCAGGTATATCACTATTGGTGTCGCTGCAATTTTGGCCATTTCATTTCAAATGGATTCCATTTACATCTTTAAAAGCATTTTAAAAGATCAGGAATTAAAAAACGCCTTAATTATCCAGGCAGAATCTTTGCTGGAAAACCAGTCCGGGTTAACGGAGCAGTGGAACCTGTACCAGGTTTCGCTGGATTCTCTCGGCAAGGAAATGGATATGGAATATTATTCGCCGATACCTGTATTTTCATCCAAAGCTTCCGCTGAGTCCTGGTTAATAACCCAGTTGCAGATCAGCGGTAAAAATGCAGATTCGCTTCTTGTCAGGTTTAATAATCTGAGCGCTTCCATTAACAGGGAACGATTAATATATCTGGATGAACAGTTGTCTTCATTAAGAGCTAAATTGTTGAATACCATGCCGGAACTTTTCACGATGAAATATGGCTGGAATATGAATGAATGGCTTCTGTCCAAATATTTTGGTATTCTGATCAGTATAATTTTGTTGAGTTTAGGTGCGCCGTTTTGGTTTAATGCTCTGAAAAATCTGGTTAACCTGCGCTCTAAAGTTATGCAGAGCGAAGAAAAGGAAAGAACCGAAAGAAGACAGACGACTAATTAAAGATTTTCCTAAATTTGATAAAAAATAGCCGCAGTTTGTTAAATTACGGCTATTTGATATATCGTTATTTTAAATATTTTTCAAACCAGGCATGAACCGTTTTCCACCATAATCTGGCATTCTGCGGCTTCTGCACAAAATGATCTTCATCGGGGAAAAACAGTAATCGGGAAGGTACACCCTGTCTTTGTAATGCGGTAAACATCTGCAATCCCTGGGTATACGGCACACGGAAATCGTTTTCGCCATGAATGACCAGCGTCGGCGTTTTAAAATTACCCGCCCGGTTCGCCGGATTCCATTTCTGATACAATGAACCTTCCTGCCAGGGTGCGCCGTTAAATTCCCATTCCGGAAACCACAATTCTTCCGTAGCCCCGTACATACTGACCTGCTCGTAAACCCCGTCATGGGAAACAAGGCATTTAAAAGGATGTTCATTTCCTGCGCCCGCAATCCAGTTGATCATAAATCCGCCATAGGATGCGCCGGCCGCACCGATGCGTTCTTTGTCGATAAAATCAAAATGATTGATTACATATTCCGTACCTTTGATGATATCTTCAAAAGGCGCGCCGCCCCAGTCTTTGGAAACCGCGTCGGTAAATTTTTGCCCGTAGCCGGTGCTACCGTGGAAATTAATCATAAAAACCACATAACCCTGCGCGGCGAACATCTGGTAATTCCAGCGGTAATGAAAATCATTGCCCCAAACGCCCTGCGGACCACCGTGAATTAACTCGATAGCCGGATATTTTTTGGCAGGATCAAAAAGCGGAGGTTTAAACAGCAGCCCGTGCACTTTATCGTTATTGGCGCCTTCGAACCAAAATTCTTCATAAGCGGGCAATTCCAACCGACTTAATAATTCGCCGTTAAAGTTTGTCAATTGGGTTAACTTTTCATCCCACAGATTGTAACTGAATATTTCTTTGGGCATTGAAGCGGTTTGCTTTGCAAAAACAAGAATCTCCGGCGTAAGAAACTGCATGTCGCTGATATAATGACCTTTTAATACCGCTTCGGGAATCGGGTTGGCAATATTCACCCTGTAGATATTAAAATTATCCTGTACCTGAGCGCTAAAATAAATGTCTTTGCCCTCAGGATGCCAGATGATATTTGCAGCAGAAAAATCAAAGCCTTTTGTTAATTCTTTGACTGTTTTACGTTCTCTGTCATACAGCATGATCCGGTATCGGTCAGCTTCGAAGCCGGCTCTTCCCATGGATCGATAAGCGATATATTTACCATCAGGCGAATAAAGCGGATGATTGTCGTTGCCTTTATTTTCGGTTATTTTTTTTATTGCAGGATCATCAATTACTGTGGTGAACAAATCGTTATTGGTACTCGCGGCGGGCATATCTTCTATATTACGGACAAAACAAATTTCCTTACCATCCGGCGAAAAGGTATAATCATGTGAACTGCCTAAATCAAGCGGCGGGGTATCATAATCGCCGGGCGTTACATCACGGATTATTTTGCCGTCGGTTTCTGCGAGAAATACATGGCTGCGTTTTCCTTCCAGCCAGCGGTTCCAGTGCCGGTATAAAAGTTTATCAATAATTCTGGCTTTTACCTTGCCGGACTCCGCTTCATCGAGTTTTTGTTTATTGCATTCCATATCCGGGCAATCAGGATAGACTTCACTGCTAAATAGCATTTGTTTACCAGTTGCGTTTAAAACAACGCCTGAAGCGCCCGTGGGAACGTCACTAACTTTTAGCTCGGATTTGTCTGCAATAATTATTTTCCATATCTGGTTATCCCGGTTGAAATAAAGGGCTTTTCCGTCCGGCGACCAAACGGGGCCCGATGAGGATTTTTCTGCTGCGGTAAGTTGAAAATTCTCTCTGGTTTCAGTATTAAAAAGCCACAGATCGGTTTTAAAGCTATTTTCATCAATATTGGCGGTTTTAAGATCATAGGCAATCCATTTGCCGTCCGGGCATGCAGCAAGATTACCCAGCCGCTTCATGGAGAAAAAATCTTCAAAAGTAATAGCCCGCTTATCCTGAGCTGAAAGAGATAAAGACACAATCATAATTATTCCTATTATTTTTTTCATTGTATATTCTCCATTAACAATTGAAAACTAAATATAACATATTTTACGATTTCATTCCCATTTTTTCCTTAAGCCAATCAAGGTGTTTTTGACCTATATTGCCTAAGAACAATCCGCCGATGACAAACGTTGTACCGGTGATCATAGCCGTCGTAAATGGATTACTGAAGACAAGCCGGTCAAAAACGGCAGTAAAAGAGGGTACCAGGTAAATAAACGTAGACGCCCAGGCCGGGCCTTTTTTCTGGATGCCTATATAAAAAAGCGTATAGCCGATGGCGGTGGGGAAAAAGCCCATGTATAGAAGTCCCAGCCAGGCTGAGCCGGAAACCGAAAGAGGATCAAATATGGTGTTAAAATCGGTCATAAACGGAAGTAAAAAAACTCCGGTAAATAAATAATTATAGGCGTTGATCCACATGGCATCCCAATGCGGTTTTTTGGTAATTCTGGCGCTCAGGGTAAATGCGGACCAGCAAAGCGCAGCCAGGAAACAATAGAATTCACCGTATCCGAGATGCTTAAAATCAATTTCCCCGCCCCTGGCAATATTTACCCAGACCGCCCCGGAAAAAGCCAATATAAATCCAAGGTAAAATCTCCCGGGCCGTTTTGTTTTTAGAAATATAATTTCTCCGAAAGCGGTAAAGAACGGATTAAGAGCGATGATAAGTGCCGCGTTGGTCGGAGAAGTGGTTTCCATCCCTTTAAAGAATAACAAATGGTAGGCGATGCCGCCGATAACCACAACGATCAGCAGATGCCATAGGAAACCCTTGTCCCGGAATACAGGATGACGCGACCGGTAAAAAAGAATCAGTCCCGGAAACATAAAAACCGCAGAAATCAAAAACCGGTATACGACGCTGTCCACCGCACTCATTTCCAGTACAACATATTTGGCTGCAATAAATGATCCGGCCCATGTGGATGGAATGAGTAAAAATATCAGGGTGAAATACTTATCAGCTTTGCGCATTTTTACCATCAGGTTTTAATGTATAAGTATGGGCGATGTACAATGCTGCCATGAATATGAGAATTCCTATAATTAATTTAGGCCATGCGACGGATTCGCTAAAAAAGATAATGGATACAAAAACGGCCAGAGGTATCTTGGCATTATTCATGACGGCGAGATTACCCGCAGAAGTTATTCGGGCGCCGGCGTTCCAAAGGAAGAAACAAATTCCGGATGGCAGTACGCCAAGGTAAATCAGCGCCAGCCATTGATTCTGCGATATTGAGATTCCGGACCAGTTTACGGTGATCCCGGATGAAATTCCGGTAATCAACACGGCGCCTAAATACAGTAAACCGAATACTTGATGATCGGCCGGTTGTTTTTCATTTTTCATAATTCTCGTGTAATATACCTGGCCAAAAGCAAAGCTCAGGTTGGAAATTTGCAGCAGTCCTATGCCTGCCAGAGCCGCGCTGATATTTAGATCTTTATAAACAAGAATCGCTGTGCCGACCACGGCTAAAACAGCGGCAAACAGGAACCGGCGGTTAAATTTTTTTTCCAAAAGATCATAAATAATGCAGACATAAAGCGGCGTGAAGATCGTAAATAAGGCGACCTGATACGCCGGAAGATATTTAAATGAAGCAATGTAGGTCATATACATGAGACCATATTGAATCAGACCGGTACCGATCAGTTTCAGGATAAGTTTAGCCGGCAGATTTCTTATTTTTATGAAAGGCAGGAAGATAAGCAGCGATATCAGCAGCCGGATAAAGGCAACCATATCCGAATCCAATGAAGTCAATTGCGTTTTAATTAAACCGAAAGAAAAGGCCCAGATAACAGAAGCGATAACAAGATAAATCAAATCAAAGCCCTGAATTTTTGTATTGATTATTCAACGTAATCATATCAGAAGGCCTGAAAGTATCCATATCCCCCGTTAAAAGCAATAGTTGTTTTCCGGACTGCGAAACTTTACATTCCATGCCTTAAAATACTATTGGTATAAAACATGGATAAGACAAGAAACAATCATCATAAAATATTTTCATTCCGATTTAAATATCTTGTTATAGCGGTTTTTGTAATTATAAATGCCGGCTTGATGGCCCAGGATACAACGCTTACCTATGATCTGGAGGAAGAAATTGTTGTTACGGCCGGAAGGTATCCGACCGCCTTTAAAAATGTAGCGCGCAGTATTTCCATTATCAATGAAACTGAAATATCCGCATTGCCTGTAAACAGTATTCAGGAAATAATACAGTATTGTCCCGGCGTAGACCTGAAGCAGCGCGGTCCGGCAGGCGTTCAGGCGGATATTGGTATCCGCGGCAGTTCATTTGAACAAACCCTGGTGTTGATTGACGGCGTGAGGGTAAATGACCCGCAAACCGGTCACCATAATCTGAATATTCCGGTTCCGATGAGTAATGTTTCCAGGATCGAAATACTGAAAGGTCCCGGATCACGTTTTTATGGCCCGAACGCCCTGGGCGGAGTGATCAACATAATAACAACGCGACAAAAAGAACCTTCCGTTTTCGTTTCTGCGCTGGCAGGCGATTTTGGCCTTTACGATACGGAGTTTTCTTCGGGTTTTTCGGCGGCAAAAGTTTTTCATAGTCTGGCCATACAAAAATCCGGAAGCAACGGTTACCGGCAGGGAACGGATTTTAATAACTGGTCTGCCATGTATTCGGCGCGGTGTGGGTCGGAAAATCATCATTCTTCGTTTACTTTATCCTATATGGATAAACAGTTTGGGGCGGGCGGATTTTATGCTTCAAATTTTCCGGATCAATGGGAACATACCAAAACAATCTTTATGCAGAATGAATACGGATTTAAAATAAGAAATCTGAATCTTCAGCCGCGGGTATTCTGGAGAATGAATAAGGATAAATTTTTGCTGGAGCGCGGGAATCCGGATTTTTATCAGAATAATCATCAGACGGATATCTACGGAGCGGACGTGCAGGCGGAATACATTTCGTCCATAGGTGTCACGGGCGTTGGCATCGAATACAGCCGGGAAAAGATAAACAGTTCCGGTCTCGGAAAACATGAGCGTGATAAAACAGGTCTTTTTCTCGAGCAACAGATGCTGAATTTAGAAAGAATAAATCTGACTTTGGGCGTTGCGGGTTTTTATTACAGCGGCTGGGGGTGGAAAGCCTGGCCCGGAATGGATGTGAGTTACAGGATTAACCATGCCCTTCGTATCTATGGCTCTGCAAACAAAGCCTTCCGCCCGCCTACGTTTACTGAATTATACTACAACAGTCCGGCTGATCAGGGTAACCTCCGTTTAAAACCGGAAGAAAGTATGGAGATTGAATCGGGTTTTATTTTTGTAAAGGAGCGCCTGAATTTCAGCGCCTGCATCTTTAAAAGAAACAGTAAAAACCTGATCGACTGGGTGCGATTAACGGAACAGGATAAGTGGACGGCAATGAATATTACCAAAATGGATATGAAAGGCTTCGAACTGGCCACCCATGTTTCACCATCCGGAAAAGCCTTATCCGGAATGTTGCGGGAAATCCGGTTATCCTATAATTACCTGCAGGCCGGTCAGTCACTGGCCGGTTATCAGTCCAAGTATGTATTGAATTATTTGAAGCATCAGTTTATTGCGGGCATTAATCACACTCTGGCGCTAAATCACCTGAATGCTAATTGGCAGATCCGCTACGAAGACCGTTTAAACAGCGGGAAATACTGGCTGGCCGATGCTAAAATAAACTATGATTGTAAGCCGTTTCAGGTATTTCTGGAAGCGACTAATCTTTTTAACCAGACGTATCACTATTTCTCCGCTGTTAATATGCCGGGAAGATGGATAAAACTCGGTATAAATTACAAATTATCATTTGATATGAAGGAATAAAGTGTTAAATTTTCTGATCAATTCCGTTCGAACAGCTGTTGAATTGATAAAAAAAAGATTGTAATAAACAATAGAGCAAATGAGGCCTTTATGAAACGCTTATTGGTGCTGGGCGCAGGCAAAAGCAGTCCGTATTTAATAACTTATCTATTGGAACGGGCTAAAGAATACGATTGGTTTGTTACGGTTGCCGATTATGATCTGGAACTGGCAAAATCCAGAGTCGGTTCGCATCCGAGAGGAGAAGCCATACAATTTGATGTTAATAATTCCGATCAGCGGTCCGCCCAGATTAAAAAAGCGGATGTCGTTCTTAACATTCTGGCGCCCCGATTTCAGCATGTCGTTGCTCTATCCTGCGTGCGTTTCGGCCGGCACATGATTTCGGTATCGTATGAAGACTTACGAATCCGCGACATCGAAGAAGATGCTAATCGAAAAGGTGTTCTCATTCTCACGGAAATCGGTCTTGATCCGGGTATTGATCATATGGCCGCGGCGGAACTTATTGAACGCATTAAGCAAAAAGGCGGGATTATTAAAAGCTTTGAATCCTATGGCGGCGGCCTGCCCGCACCGGACAGCATAAGCAATCCTTTTAAATATGTAATAAGCTGGAATCCCAGGAATGTGGTGATGGCCGGCGAGAACGGCGCCCAGTACCTGGAAAAAGGACAAATAAAAATCATTCCCTGGCATAATGTTTTTCGCCGCACCTGGAACCTGGAAATTGAGGGACTGGGACTCATGGAAGCCTATCCCAACCGCGATTCCCTGAATTACCGTGAACGATACGGATTCAGCGAAGCGGAAACCGTGGTCAGGGGAACCATTCGTTATCCCGGCTGGAGTGAAACCTGGTTTCATATTATGCGCCTGGGCTGGCCGAATGAAACACTAAGAATCCCCGATCTGGAAAACAGAACTTATGCCGAAGTGACGGAGATGTTTTTGCCGCTGAATGTATCCGGGAACAGTTTGGAAAAACGGGTAGCCGGTTATCTGGATATCAGCCCTACGGGAAGCATTATGGAAAAAATGCGCTGGCTAGGACTTTTTTCCGATGAAAAAACAGGAAAGCCGTTGAATACGTCAGCCGAAGTCCTTACCGACCTGATCAGCGAAAAACTTAAATTAATGCCGGATATGCGGGACATGGTCATTTTACTGCACAGACTATTGGTCCGGTATCCCGAAGAAAATAACCGGGAAGAAGAAATCACATCTACCATGGTGAATTACGGCGAAAAGGCCGGTTTTTCATCCATGGCTAAGTCGGTGGGTTTGCCCGCGGCGCTGGTAGCCAAGCTTTTATTAACCCGGAACCTGCCCTTAACCGGCTGTCATATTCCGACCCACCCCGATATTTATAAACCGGTTTTAAAAGAATTGGCCGAAGCAGGCATTGCGTTTAAGGAGAAGGTTAAGACGATTAAAGACTAAATGTTTTAGGAAAATTTGAATAATGAAAAATTTTTTAAAGGGCAATATATATTAACAATAGAAAGAATAAAATTACAAAAACGATTAAGAACCTTAAGGAAGCCTTTGCCGGCGAAAGCCAGGCTAACCAGAAATACCGCGCTTTTGCTAAAAAAGCCGAAAAAGACGGGTTCCCCAATATAGCCCGATTATTCCGCACTACCGCCGAAGCGGAACGGATTCACGCCGAAGGACATCTGGCAGCCATGGAAGGCATCGGTTCCACAATTGAAAATCTGCAGACCGCAATTGACGGCGAAACGTATGAATTTACCAAAATGTATCCCCCTATGTTAGCCGAAGCCGATGAAGAAGGCCATAAGGCTAAACGCATGTTTAAATATGCCGTGGACGCCGAGCAGGTGCATGCCGGACTCTATGCCAAAGCGCTGGCACTGGTAAAACAGGGTAAAGACCTGGATTCCGCGCAGATCTATCTCTGTCCGGTTTGCGGACATGTTGAAATCGGCGCCCCGCCCGAAAAATGCCCGATTTGTAATGTTAAAGGTGCGATGTATATCCGGGTGGATTAAGCCGGTAATCATTAACCGGGTCAGCCAGTGATAGAATCCGACTGGCTCATTTTTTTAAAAAATAGATTATGTATTATGTTTAAATAATTTATTTTGATTTCTTGTCAGTTTTATGGATTATCTTAACAATTTTACAAACTTTCTTTTTCCAACCTTTAAGATCATCCCATCAGTGACGGCCACCATGTAAAACGGGTCGGATATCTTATTGCCGTCGATGCTGACGCCGCCGCCTTCCACCAGCCGCCGGGCCTGACCTTTGGATTCCGCTGTTTTTGAATTGACTATAAGATCATCGATACGGATTTCCGTTTGATTCACTTTAAACTCCGGAATTTCGTCCGGCAGATTTTTTTTAACAAAAATGTTTTCAAATTCCTTTTCAGCAGTCAGGGCGGCATCGGTGCCATGATACATGCGTACGAGCGTTCTGCCCAGGTATTTTTTTATATCACGCGGATTGATCTTTTCGTCATGGAGCTGTTGATGGATATTTTTTAGCTCTTTACCGTCAACGTCGGTAACTAATTCGAAATAGCGGTAAATACAATCATCCGGTATGGACATGGTTTTTCCATATATTTCCTTGGGCGGTTCATCGATACCGATATAATTACCCAGGGATTTACTCATGCGCTGTTTGCCGTCTAAACCTTCCAAAACCGGAAGTGTAAGTATGACCTGGGGTTCCATGTTAAATTCTTTTTGAATGCTGCGGCCGATTACAAGGTTAAATTTTTGCTCGGTGGCGCCTAATTCCACATCCGCTTTAATAGCCACGGAATCATATCCCTGCATCAAAGGATAAAAGAATTCATGGATACTGATCGGCAGATTGCCGGCATAGCGTTTGGCAAAATCATCGCGTTCCAGCATCCGGGCGACGGTAAATTTGGAAGCCAGTTCCATAATTTCGGCGAAGGTCATCTTGCCGAACCACTCACCGTTAAACCTCATCTGCGTCTTTTTTTTATCAAGAATCTTAAGAAACTGTTCCTGATAGGTTTTGGCATGTTCCATCACTTCATTGTGGGTAAGCCTTGGACGGGTGGTATTCTTTTCGCTGGGATCGCCCACCATAGCGGTATAATCACCAATAATAACCACGATCTGGTGTCCCAGTTCCTGGAAATGGCGTAATTTGCGTAAGCCGACCGTGTGACCCAGATGAATGTCAGGCGCTGTGGGATCGAAGCCCTGCTTTACAATCAGGGGTGTATTTTTTTTATTGATTTTTCAAGTTTTTTTACTAATTCTTCTTCCGGCAGAACTTCAATCGTTCCCCGTTTGATCAGGTCCATTTGTTTGTTTATAGAAGGAAATGCCATACAATCTCCCGTTTAAAATTTTATCTTTTTCAGTCTCTCCAAATCCCGTTTGGAATCCCGTTCAGCAATAGCCGCCCGTTTATCATATTTACGTTTACCGCGTCCCAGCCCTATTTCAATTTTCACAAGATGGCGTTTCAGGTATACTTTTAACGGAATGAGGGTAACGCCTTTTTCCTCAACCTGACGGAATAGTTTCTTTAATTCCTGCTTATGCAGAAGTAATTTCCGATCCCGCAACGGATCATGATTCTGAACCGCCGATTTGGTATAGGGTGAAATGTGCAGCCCGATCAGCCAAAGTTCGCCTTTGCGAAACCTTGCGTAAGAATCGGTTAAGTTGACGCGTCCCTCGCGCACGGCTTTAACTTCGGTTCCCTGTAAAACCATGCCGGCTTCCATGGAATTTATAATCTCATAATCATGACGCGCTTTACGATTACTGGCTACAATTTTTATATTATTATCTGTCATAAAACTAATATCACTTTAAAAATCAATAAATTAAAGTGTGAAGTTTAAGGAATAAAACGCCGTGTGGCAAGCAGGAAAGCATGGTATAATCGAATGCATATAGATGAAAAACAGATATACTTTAAATTAATGACCACTGCCCGCGCAAAGGCCCAGGGGAATTGGGGCAAATGTGATTCCGAAAATAAAATGATCCCATTCGCCTAAGCCAAGATAAAATCCGGGGCTTAAGGCAAAAAAACAATAAGATAAATCTAATAGCACATCTGTCCTAAATATATATTCTTGCTGGCCGCGATCTTTAGATTATTGTTTAAAGCAGCTCTGATCTAATAGATAGCCACAACAAAGTTCTATATCAAAAATTTGAGAAAGAGCATTTGCGTCTTTGTGCCAAAGTGCGCGGCTTTTGCTATCGAGCTTTGCGTGAATGAGTTTTTCAGGTTAGTTTAGGTTTTATAAATTAGTAAGCAGGTTAAAATAAATAGTAACTGGCATAAGCGCTGTAAACCATTTCCAAATGACTCAGCTGCCATGCATTATCATTCAATGAAAGCTGAATATGCAGAATATCGCCCTCTGAAAGTGAATTGGTATCCAAACCTGTTAATTCGATATTTTCAAAACGGGTGTTAAGATGAATATCTTCCAGTTCATAGAGATGATGGTCTGAACTTATGATTCGCATAAATCCTTCGGCCAGCGATTCTTCATTTTTGTTGGCGGTGAGTAAATGACATATGTAAGAATGGTTTTTATTGTATTTTTGCACAACGCCTATTGTCCGGATAACGTCTTCAAAAACAAGACGATCGTATTCAAGAAATTTCTGTGTCAACTCCGATGGATAATTATATTCCAGAAATTCAATATATTTAAGGAGAATCTGATGCGCTTCCTGTATCTCATAAGTATTTTGGAATATCATATCATTGGGAAAAACAACGGTTAAAAATTCGCCAAGATCTTCTAAGCTTATTTCTTCAATTTTATCTATTTCCAGAAAATTCAAAAAATAATCTTTCAGTTTACTAATTATCATCAGGTCTGTTTCATGGTCATGGCTGGCCTGATAGCTGGCAAGGAATTCATCTAAGACCAATTCAATATTATCCCGGTTTATTTTCCAGATTTCGGTGTCATCTTCTTCCATATCATCGGTAAAAGCCATATCATGCCATTCACTATCATCGGTCTGCAGGAGTTCGTTAAATGTCTGAGTAGCATTTTCCCATGGATTATTAAGAAAAGCCTGTCCTTTATTCTTGATAAAATTAAGAATTACTTTGGCAATGAATTCAGCAAAATGTATAATCCGTTCATCATCTTCTGTCAAAACAATGTCCATTTCATAATGATAAAAATCAATCAATGAATCCAGGATAACATAATTGAGCATGTCGTAGTATAAACATTGCTCTTTGCTGAAATTGGATGATGGTACAATAGAAAACTGCAAAAAATTAGACGGCGGCGTCCAGTCAGATTTGGTAATTTTTTTATTAAGCTCGACCGGGCAGTTCAGTTTACAGGAGCCAAAGCAGTTTTTCTCGAAAAAAAGCTGCAGGCTATCCGCCATATCAAAGCATAAAGAACCGATTTCTTCCGAGTATAAATAGAAGTTATCTTCTGCCGCATTTTTGTTTTTAAAGTAATTGCCTTCAATAGCCAAAGCCAGCTCATTGATTAATTGGAAGGTAAATAAATCTAAGTTGGAAAGCTGATAAACCTCTTTTTCCCAGGAGTCAATAAACTCGCGGGCCGATATATATATTTTTTTTCTTTGTTCTGCCACTTTTCACTAACCTCGGATATAAATTTACAGGGTGTCTATCCCGGTGTCAACAAAGAATTTTTTTATCTGTTTATATTCTGGCATAAATTGTATTTTACAAACCTATTTTGTATTTTCTTCTGTCATTAAAACAGGAGGATCGTCCTTTGAATTTTCAACATATCATCCCGCCTAAAAATGGTGAAAAAATCACCCTGAAAGATAATAGTTTAAACGTGCCTGATCAACCAATAATTCCCTTTATTGAAGGCGATGGAACAGGACCTGATATATGGAAAGCTTCACAATATGTTTTCGATGAAGCGGTAAAGAAAGTATATAACGGCAAGAAAAAAATCGCCTGGCTGGAAGTTTATGCCGGAGAAAAAGCTTTTAAAAAATTTAATAACTGGCTGCCTGATGATACGGTAAAAGCATTTCAGGAATATTTAGTCGGTATTAAAGGACCTCTTACAACCCCGATCGGTGGCGGTTTTCGTTCGCTTAATGTCGCTTTGCGGCAAATGCTCGATCTTTATGTATGCCTGAGGCCGGTGCGTTATTTTAAAGGTGTGCCTTCTCCCGTAAAACATCCAGAGAAAGTAGACATAGTTATTTTCCGTGAAAACACCGAAGATATTTATGCCGGAATCGAATGGGCCAATGGCACCGAAGAAGTAAAAAAAGTGATTAAATTTCTTGAAAAGGAAATGGGTGTTACAAAAATAAGATTCCCGAAATCTTCCGGTATTGGCATTAAACCAGTTTCCGAAGAAGGTTCCAAACGCTTGGCAAAAGCGGCAATTGAATATGCTTTGGCGCATGAGCGTAAGTCTGTAACCTTCGTTCATAAAGGCAATATTATGAAATTTACCGAAGGGGCTTTTAAAAGCTGGGGGTATGAAGTTGCCGTTAAGGAATTCAGGAATCAGACCGTTACCCAGAGAGAAAGCTGGATTATTGGTAATAAGGATCATAATCCTGATCTCAGCATAGAAGAAAATGCCCGCATGGTTGAGCCTGGATATGATCTGGTGAATGATGAGCAAAAAGCCAAAATCCGGAAAGAAATTGAAGAAGCTTTAAAGCTGATGCCCACGCATGGCAACGGCCAGTATAAACAAAAATTAATGATCAAAGACGCTATTGCAGATATCACCCTGCAGCAGGTTTTAACCAGAGCCAATGAATTTGATGTTGTGGCAACCATGAACCTGAACGGAGATTATATATCCGATGCTCTTGCCGCTCAGGTCGGTGGTATTGGTATCGCTCCCGGCGCCAATATCAATTATTTAACCGGGCATGCAATTTTTGAAGCGACGCATGGTACCGCTCCCAAATATGCAAACCTGGATCAGGTCAATCCGGGATCGGTAATTTTATCAGGTGTACTGATGTTTGAGCATCTCGGCTGGCAGGAAGTTGCGAATGCCATTATTAGCGGTATTGAGAAAACCATTGGCCAGAAAAGGGTTACTTATGATTTTCACCGCCAGATGGAAGATGCCCAATTATTAAAAACCTCGGAATTTGCCCGGGCAATTGTGGAAAATTTATAGGATTTGGCAATGAATTAAATCAGTTATTGCGAAGTTGCTGATTTATAAAAATATCTTTAATATCATAACCGTTTTTGTTTCATCAAAAACGGTTTTTGTTTTATATATAATGATAAGGTGTTGATGATATTCGGGGTAGAATTAGTTTGGAATCAGAAGTGCATCTGCTTATAAATAGAAATCTGCATTCAACGATATTTGAGCTTTCGGTTCCGGGAATGATCTCTTCTGTTCTTATGACGATGTTTCAACTGGTGGATGCTTACTGGATTGGAAAATTAGGAACGGTTGCCCTTGCCGCCATAAGCGGTAGTGCCTTTGTCATATGGGCGCTGATTTCACTCACGGCAATGAGCGCAAATGGTATAACGACCCTGGTCGCACAAAATATCGGCGGGCTGAAAATAAACGCGGCCAGATTGTCCGCTGGTCATGGCTTAATACTTAATACAGGTATTGCCATTGCACTTTCCGTAATTGTCTTTTTATTCCAGGATACGTTATTTGCTGCAATGGGTTTTTCAGACTCAGTATCTGATGATGCCCGTCAATACCTGAGTATAATTTCTGCCGGACTATTCCTGCTCTTTGGATTCACCGGGCTGGAAGCTGTCTTCCGGGGTCTGGGAGATACCTTTACGCCTACGTTAATTATCGCCATAACGCTTGTTCTAAATGCTATTCTTGACCCGGTTTTTATATTCGGCTGGTTTGGGCTGCCGGAATTAAAAATTGGCGGTGCAGCGCTGGCTACGGTTTTGTCTCATGGCGTTGCCGTTTTGATTTGTCTCTATTTTCTGCGAAAAAAGCATTTTAATCCGGATTTTAAGCTACGGATTGAATGGCCTATTATCAGGCGAATTTTAAGTATTGGTCTTCCTATTGCGACAGGCGGATTTATTTTTAGTTTTATCTATATATTTCTGACTAATATTATTTCCAAATTTGGTATGCCCGCGGTTGCAGCTATAGGGATTGGTCATCGTATTGAAGGTGTGGCCTGGTTTGCCTGCGTGGGATTTTCCGTAGCGGCTGCAACTTTAGTGGGCCAGAATGTCGGCGCTGGCAGAATTAAAGAAGCGCAAAGAGCGGCCTGGTGGGTAAACGGATATGGAGTTATTGTTCTTTTGATTGTATCTATCATATTTTATGTGTTTCCGGCGGAATTAATGGGAATCTTTACCAATGATCAGATTGTCCGGGCATACGGTGTTGAATATTTACGCATTGTTGCCATTTTTGAAATTTTTCTTGGATTTGAAGTAATTATGGAAGGCGCTTTCAGCGGGGCAGGTTACACCCTGCCGGTAATGCTGGTAAATGTTCCGCTTTCCGCAGCCAGAATTCCTTTGGCCTGGTATTTATCGGTTCACCTGGACTGGGGTATAAACGGCGTCTGGTGGGCAATCGCGTTATCAACCTTTCTTAAGGGTTTTATTAACGCTATTCTTTTTTCAGCTGGACTTTGGAAAAGAAAAATTCCGGATCAGAATAATGCTTTTCCAACCACACTTGCATAAAATAAAATTTCATTTTACTTTCCCGAAAAACAGGAAATACAATGAAAAAGATATTTTATATAGTCCTATTTTTATCCTTCTTGTTCTCTCTGGCAAATGCCCAGTCAAAAAGCGATAAAGCGCCTTTGATAGAATTTGGAGATGAGTTGGTAGATTTAGGGACGGTATTCGGCGACACAATAATTACCTACATTTTTACATTTAAGAATGTAGGAGATGACACCTTAATAATTCATAAAGTCAAACCCGGCTGAGGCTGCGCAGCAGCCCTCCTGAGTTCAGGAGAAATATTATCAGGGCAGACCGGTGAAATTAAGGTAAGTCTTAATACCCGTGGGCGAATAGGAAAATTTGCCAAATCAATCGGAGTTTATTCGAATGATCCTGGCAGACCTAAAATTTTTCTTACTTTAACGGTTCGGGTCAGGCGATAAAGCTTTCATAAAGTCATTCCTGAGAATTATATAAATTTTCTGGAATGAAATCTTCGACAATCCAAAAAATCTTTATACAAACAGGATTTTTAATCAAGCCATTTAATCAGCCGGATTTCATGAGGATTATAAAAATCTTCATGTTTAGGTACTACCCGGCAATTAAACTGATAAGATGCGCCATTTTCGCATTTGATTCGTCCCCGGTATTCATAAATATTCTCACCCGCTTCTCCCACATATCCCATAGGCTTTTTTACCATATGCTGATTTCCCTTCAGGGCAAATCGGCGTTCTAAGGTCAGTTCAACGGTAATATCTTCCGGATCGATTCCGATCATTTTAATAAAAACGGTGATATCCTTGGATTCGCCTGAAGTGAAAACACGGTTATCATCCATGATTTCATTGGAATTATTCAGAGAAACAGATAGATTTTTCCAATGGCGTTTAATACGGTTATTCCAGCGATAAAATCTGAAAAGACCGGCATAATCATTTTCCGTATATTTTATATAGCGTTTAATACCCGGTAAATAATATTTCTGGGCGTAATTCCATACCATGGTATGGGTGCTAAAGCGGGAAAGCGTAGACCTTAAAGACTCTTTTGCCATCTTTACCCATCCATGAGGAATACCTTTTTTATCCTGATCATAATAAAGGGGAATGATTTTATTTTCTAAAATATCATAAAAGGATTTACTGTCTTCTTCATCCTGTAAATTATGATCTGTATAACTTTGCTCTGAACCAATCGCCCAGCCGTTTTGACCGTTATACCCTTCGGGCCACCAGCCATCGAGAACCGAGAAATTAATACCACCGTTTATGGGTACTTTCTGGCCGCTGGTACCGCTGGCTTCCAGAGGACGCCGTGGGGTGTTCAGCCAGACATCTACTCCGGAAACAAGAGACCGGGATACATTTATACTATAATCTTCGATAAAAATAATTTTTCCCCGTAAGCCTTCCTGACGGGCATACTCATTAATCTGTTTAATAAGCGATTTTCCCGCGTCATTATGAGGGTGGGCCTTCCCTGAAAATAAAACCTGTACGGGCCGCTCACTATTATTCAAAATCTTTTTTAATCTTTCGATATCCCTGAACATCAGTGTTGCTCTTTTATAGGGAGAAAAACGTCGGGCAAATCCTATGGTCAAACACTTTTCATCTAAAATTTCATTCGGTGCAGGATATGAATGTTGCCCGTTAAATCTTTCAAGTCGCTCTTTATAACGCCGTCTCAGGTGATCCGTCATATCCTTTTTCATTTTAAGCATGGTTTTCCAGAAGACGTCATCGGGGATATCAAAAACTTTGTCCCAATACTGTTCATCATGGATATGATGACGCCAGTCCTCGCCCAGGTATTCATTGAAAAGTTTTATCATGTCCCTGTGCAGCCAGGATTCGGTGTGTATACCGTTGGTAACATGTCCGATCGGAATTTCATGCGTGGGGATTCCGGGAAAGACTTTTTGCCACATATCCCGGGAAGTTTCTCCGTGTAATTCGCTTACTCCGTTGGCCATATAAGATAAATTTAAAGCAAGTATGGTTAGCGAAAAATTTTCGTGCTGATGTATATTGATGTTACGTCCAAGGTCAAAGAAATAATCATTGGAAATTTCCAGCTCGGGCCAAAAATTATTGAAATACCGATCCATCATGTCAAATTCAAAAGCCTCATTGCCCGCGGGAACAGGCGTATGCGTTGTAAATAAAGTCGTGCTGCGTACAAACTCAAGCGCCATTTTGAAACTCATACCTTCATTCATCAGTTCGTAAAGCCGTTCCAATCCAAGAAATGCTGAATGGCCCTCATTCATATGGAATATGGCGGGATTGATGCCCATTTTCCTGAGAGCTCTCAATCCCCCGATGCCAAGAATAATTTCCTGCCTCATTCGTGTCTCTCTGGTACCGCCATACAGGGAATGAATGATTTCTTTATCTTCATCCAAGTTTTTATCAACGGTTGTATCCAATAAATACAAGGAAATCCTGCCGATCTTTGCTTCCCAGATTTTTATATAGATTGTTTGATCAATAATTGGTACACTGACCAAGAGAGGCTGGTCATGATCATCTTTTATAAGGGATATGGGGAGATTGGTATGATCTAAAATCTGGTATTCTTCCTGTTGGTTTCCTTCCGCGTCAACAAACTGCGAAAAATAGGCATGCTTATACATTAATCCTACAGCCACGAATGGCAAACCCAGATCGCTGGCCGTTTTACAATGATCGCCCGATAATACGCCTAAACCGCCTGCATAGTTGGGAAGTGATTCATGGATACCATATTCCGCGGAAAAATAAGCGATTACCTGATCTTTTAAATTTGGGTAGTTTTCTTCGAAACGTGTAGACTTAGGATTCATATAGTCTAAAAATCTTTGATGGGCTGCTTTCATTTTTGCCAGATACGCCTGATTATCAGCAATTTTTTTCAATTTTTGTTTTGATACCGACTTTAAAAAAATCACCGGATTTCTTCCGACGGATCTCCATAACTCCTGGTCAATTTCCCTAAAAATATCGCGTGTATCGGGATTCCAGCTAAACCACAGATTCATAGCTAAATCTTCCAGAGGTTTTAAATTTTCCGGCAGGTTAAATCTCTCAGTCATGTTCTTCCTCAATTCTAATACTTACGTAACTCAATAATTTGTTACTAACATGGAAAATAAAAATAATAAATCATCTTGTTTCCTGCAAATGAAATTATAGTACAAAATTACAACAGAAGTAACTTAAATCACAATAGCATCGTTCTGATAATTAAAAGCATGGATTTTAATGTGACAAAGATATTAAACAGGGCAGATAATTATGACATATATTCAGAAATATTAAATGATATGTTGATAAATATCTATAAATCCATTATAATTAACATTGGTACATGCTTTGCACATATTTGAACTAAATTTACTGAGAAGAGGAGTATAAACGTGACAGAAAATGCATCTGTACCTTCGAATGAATTGTTGCCAATTATACCATTGAGGAATACCGTGGTATTTCCACATCAGGTTATACCGCTGGCTGTGGGACGTGAAAAATCATTGAATTTGCTGCAAGGGCTCAACGAGAATATGAAGTTGATCGGCCTCATTGCCCAGCGTGACGGAAGAATTGAAGAGCCGAGCGTCGATGATCTCTACACCTGGGGTACGGCGGCAATGATATTAAAAAAATTTAAAATGCCGGATGGTAGCGAACAACTGATTGTACAGGGTTTATATCGCTTTAAAGTGCTAAACTTCAGCCAGACGGAGCCATATTTTATCGGTTCAATTACGCAAATTAACGATGAAGAGGTGCAAGGCGTTGAAGTTGAAGCCCTGGTTAACAATATCCGAATGGTGTTTCAAAAAATAGTTGATCATACTCCTTATCTAACCAATGAACACAGGCTGATGATTCTAAATACGGATGAACCTTCTAAATTATCGGATTTAGTCGCCTCGCATATAAATTTCAGCGTGGAAGAAAAACAGCAGGTTCTCGAATTGGTTTCCCTTATTGACAGGCTTAAAAAAGTAAATTATCTGCTGAATAAAGAATTACAGATTCTTGAGCTTGGATCAAAAATACAAAGTGACGTTCAGGGCGAGCTGAACAAAACCCAGCGCCAGTATTATTTGCGTGAACAGTTAAAAGCCATAAAAAAGGAATTAGGCGAATTCGAAGATGAAGGTAGTGAAATCGAAGAACTCAGGGAAAAACTGAATAGTATTAAAATGCCTTCTGCGGTACATCAGGTGGCGGAAAAAGAATTGAACAGATTATCGCGCATGTCGCCGATGGCCAGCGAATATACGGTTGCCCGTACATATCTGGACTGGCTGCTGGATATGCCCTGGTTAAAATCGACTAAAGATCGTCTGGATGTATCCAAGGCCGAAGAAATTTTAGACACCGATTATTATGGTCTGGAAAAAGTTAAGAAGCGTATTCTGGAATATCTGGCAGTGCGTCAGCTTAGATCCAAAATGAAAGGTCCGATTTTATGCTTTGTGGGGCCACCGGGAGTTGGTAAAACCAGTCTTGGAAAATCAATTGCCAGAGCCCTTAATCGTAAGTTTTCACGTCTCTCATTGGGCGGCGTCCGGGATGAGGCGGAAATACGCGGGCATCGCCGGACCTATGTCGGCGCCTTACCCGGCCGGATTATACAGGAAATAAAAAAGGTAGGCTCGAACAATCCTGTGGTTATGCTGGACGAGATTGATAAATTAGGAATGGATTTCCGCGGCGACCCTTCATCCGCGCTTTTGGAAGTGCTTGATCCGGAGCAGAATAATACATTTACCGATCATTATCTCGAAGTGCCTTTCGATTTATCCAAAACAATGTTTATTGCCACAGCCAATATCATCGATCCTATACCTCCGGCGCTTAAAGACAGGATGGAGATTATTGAAATTAACGGTTATATCGAAGAAGAAAAACTGGCTATTGCCGAGCGATACCTTGTGCCTAAGCAATTGGAATATCACGGTTTAACCAACGAACAGCTCTCGTTCACAAAAGGCGCATTACATACAATTGTAAATAAATATACACGGGAAGCCGGCGTTAGAAATCTTGAAAGGGAAATAGCTTCCGTGATTCGCGGCGTTGCAAGAGAAATTGTAGATAGAAAAGTTACAAGCCGAAAAATAACGCCTAAATCAATTCACCGGTATTTAGGCCCGGAACGGTTTTATTCTGAAGTTGCAGAACGGGTATCCCGTCCCGGAGTGGCGACGGGGTTGGCCTGGACTCCGGTTGGCGGAGATATTTTGTTTATTGAAGCTACCAGTATGCCGGGTAAAGGTAATTTATCCCTTACGGGAAAAGTAGGGGACGTGATGAAAGAATCCGCTACCGCCGCGTTGAGTTATCTCAGGACGCATGCAAAGGAATATGGAATTGATGAAAAATTCTATGAAAAATTTGATACGCATATCCATGTCCCGGCCGGAGCTATCCCTAAAGATGGTCCAAGCGCAGGAATTACAATGTTTTGCGCTTTGTATTCACTTTATACAGGCAGAAAATTAAAAGATAACTTAGCTATGACAGGAGAAATAACTTTGCGGGGAATGGTTCTGCCCGTCGGGGGCATAAGAGAAAAGGTAATTGCTGCAAAAAGAGCGGGTGTTAATACGGTTATTCTGCCCGAAAAAAATAAGAATGATCTTAATGAAATTCCCAAAAAGAATATTGAAAATATGTCGTTCCTTTATGTAAATGAAATCAGCGATCTTATGTCTTTGGCTTTCAAATAGAATTTTCTTACCTGATTCGGAGGCATATCGGTTTACGATGTGCCTTTTTTGCTAAAGTAAATTTGCCATTTTGTTTTATTAAATATAATATTTAACTTTTATAAAATATATTTTTTGGGAAAATTATGACCATCGAAAAAGCAAGAGAATTACACGATTCCGGTAACTATGAACAAGCCATAAATATTTATAATCATCTGGTTAACGAAACGGAAGACAGCAAAACAAAGGCAATTTTTTACCTGGAGATGGCCTGGGCTTATTATAAATGGGGCAAATATGAACAGGCAATTGTCTGTATAAATGCGGTTCTGCAAACGGATTCGGAATTTAAAAATAAGGAAGAAATTTATCGTATTAAAGCATTCAGTTATATTGCTTTGAATGAGCTGGAACTGGCAGAAAAATTTCTGTTAAAATCACTGGAAATAGAACGTTCATCCGAGAAACAGCAAATTTCTATTTTTGAACTGGGTAAGATTTACTTTAAGAATTGTAAATATCAGCAATCTCTTGAGGTATTTAAAGAAGTGGAAGGGTATTTTTATCAGAATAAAAAAGAGTATTGGCTAACATTGTTGTTTTATAAGGGATTTGCGCAATATTATCTTAAAGATTTTACCGACAGCGAAAAAACCTTTGAAGAGCTTCTTGAAAACACAGAAGATAAAAAGAGGCAGGCAGGCGCTTTATTTGGTCTGGCGTTTTTAACTTTTGACAAAAAAGACTATCTTAAAACAATAAATCTGTGCGAAACCGTAATTGCCTATGACAATGAATTTTTTGATTTAGAAACCGTTGGTTTTATGGTAGCGACATCATTTCATTATCTGGGCCGGGACGATGTATTTACCCAATATGCCCTGGAATTAACAAAGAAATATCCTGATGGAAAATATACCGGCGAAATTAAAAAATTGCTGTCAGTTAAAAACAAGTCCAAAAATTAATATTTTCGTATTTTGATGTTCAACCTTATCAGGAAAATTTTTCAATTCAATGCACTGGCTGAAATTGAAAAACAACTGCAAAAGAATAGCTCCCTGCATTTAAGGGGAGTCAAAGGTTCATTTCGGGCGTTTATTGCCGCTTATATTACCGAAGTATTGAAAAGACCGGTGTTATATATTGCCAGCGATCTGGAATCAGCAGAATGCATGCGTGATGACCTCGAAATAATAATCGGCGGACAGAACGTTTGTTATCTTCCTGCCCTTGAATTTGAACCGTACGATCCAATGGAATCGAATCCGGCGTTAATTGGCCTGCGCATGGAAGCGGTTCAGGTTATGTTATCCGGGCCGATTTGGGCCGCTGTTTCAACCTGCGAAGGAATTATCAGCGCTTTGCCTTCCTGCGAAGACTTTGTCGACCATCAGATTTATCTTAAAACGGGGAATGAATATAAGTTTAATGTTTTAATTGAACACCTGAATAATATAGGCTGTAAACGAACTGATATCGTTGAAAAACCCGGTGATTTTAGCATTCGCGGCGGTATCATTGATATCTATTCATGGAATTATGAAGAACCTGTCAGGGTTGAGTTTTATGCGGATAAAATTGAATCCATGAGATATTTTGATGTGTTCAGCCAGAGATCTAAAACCCATATAGCTGAAATAACGCTATTGCCAAATATTGCGGGCGATAGAGCCAAAACGTTTATTGATTCCTATTTACCAAAGGATACTATTGTCTTTTTTGAAGACAGGCAGGTGTTTGAAGAAAAAAGCGAAAAATGGCTTGTGCAGGCTTATGATAAATACCAATTGTTGAAGAACAGCAATATCGAGGAAGATGAACCGGAGCTTAGATATCTTAAGTTAGATAAAGCCCGTACGGTTTTTAAAAATTTTCATCAGCTCGATACAAATTTAATTACCGCTGATTCCGGTCAGGCAGTTGATTTTAAAAGTCAGCCGCATCCGGAATTCAGTGGCAGTCTGAAAAATTTTATTCAGTATATAAATAAAAACAAACCGGGAATTAACCATAATCATTATTATATCCTTTTTACCAATCAAACCCAGTCTGAACGACTAAAAGAAATCTTAGACGAGGAAGAACTGGCATTTAACGGGAAATTTATTGTTCCGTCTTTACATGGCGGTTTTTTAATTCCTGATCTCGGAATTCAGATATTAACGGATCACGAAATATTCAAACGGTTCAAACAACGAAAAACCTTAAAAAGGTTTAAGAATGGCGAATATATAAGATCTTTATCCGGCTTAAAGTTATATGATTATGTGGTGCATATTGATTATGGAATCGGGCAATATCACGGAATGGAGACAGTGCAATACGGCGATGTAAAAAAAGAGTGCATAAAGATTATCTATCAGGATAATGATATCCTTTATGTGACAGTTGACAGGCTGAACCGGGTTCAGAAATACAGTACGGAAGCCAGTGGTCTGCCGAAGCTTACCAAACTGGGCGGGACTGAATGGGAAAGAAATAAAAAGAAGACGAAGGAATCACTGAAAAAAATCGCTTCGGAGTTAATCAATATTTATGCCGGAAGAAAAGCAACGGGCGGATTTGAATTTTCCGATGATAATCATTGGCAGAAGGAATTAGAAGCGTCTTTTATTTTTGAAGAAACTGAAGATCAGCTCAGGTCAGTCAGTCAGGTTAAGGCCGATATGCAAAAAAGCGAACCAATGGACAGACTGCTTTGCGGCGATGTCGGATTTGGGAAAACCGAAGTGGCAATCCGGGCTGCTTTTAAGGCGGTCATGGATGGAAAACAGGCGGCCGTTCTGGTTCCGACAACTATTTTAGCCTTTCAGCACTTGGAGACTTTCCGTGAAAGGGTTAAAGAATTCCCGGTTCAGATTGAGCTGTTGAATCGTTTTCGTTCACAAAAGGAACAAAAACAAATTCTGGAAAATCTGGAACAAGGTAAAGTTGATATCATTATCGGAACGCACCGGCTTTTATCCGATGATGTAAAATTCAAAGACCTGGGATTGCTGATTATCGATGAGGAACAGCGTTTTGGTGTAAAGCATAAGGAAAAATTAAAAAAATATCGTTTATCGGTTGATATTTTATCCATGACCGCAACCCCGATTCCACGCACTCTGCATATGGCTCTGATGGGCGCCAGGGATCTGTCTCACATTGATACGCCGCCGCGAAACAGGCTTCCCGTCCATACGGAAATTATTTATTGGAATCAGGACAAGTTACGGGAAATCATCCGTCGTGAATTAGACCGTGAAGGTCAGGTTTATTTTGTTCATAACCGAGTTGAAACCATCGAAACAATGCGGGAAACTATTCAACAAATTGTGCCGGAAGCAAGAATAGTTACGGGACATGGTCAGTTACCCGAAAGACGTCTGGAAAAAGTAATGTTTGATTTTATGCACAAAAAATATGACGTCCTGGTAGCCAGTATGATTATTGAAAATGGTCTTGATATACCTAATGTTAATACGATAATCATTAACAGAGCTGATAAATTTGGTCTTTCGCAGCTATATCAGCTACGGGGCAGGGTTGGAAGAGCAAATCTCCAGGCTTATGCCTATTTGTTAGCGCCTCCGCTCGAAAAAATAACAGAAGTGGCCCGTAAACGATTAAGAGCCATTCTTGATTTTACGGAGTTAGGCTCTGGATATAAAGTCGCGCTGCGTGATCTGGAAATAAGAGGTGCGGGTAATCTTTTAGGCAAAGAACAAAGCGGATTTGTGCAAAGCGTAGGTTTTGAGCTTTATTGTAAAATTCTTAACGAAGCGGTAAAGGAAATAAAACAGGGACAGAGCATCGGTGATCCCGAGTTTAAAAGTAAGTCCTATACGGATCCGAAAATTGATACCGATTATGATTTGCTGATTCCTGAAGAATATATACCAAATGATTTGGAACGAATTTCCATTTATCATCGTTTAGTTAATTTCTCGGAAATTGAGCAGATTGAGGAATTGAAAGAAGAACTTTCGGACAGGTACGGTAAAATCCCGGATCAGGTAATCAACTTTTTAATGACAATTGAATTAAAAGTTCTGGCGGGAAGGCTGTATTCGGAAAGATTTATTAAAAAAGGGAACAGGTTGAAAATGATTTTTAGCGAACAGGCTCAGCAAGATGACGATTTTTTTAGCTCTTATATTCCTAAGCTAATGAAGCAAAATTTGACTCAGGTTAAGTTTTTAAATCAGGATAGGCTTGGTGTTGAAATAACTATCAAAGGTGAATCATTAACCGAACAATTATCGTTTAGTAAAAAATTATTGCAAACCATAGTGAATGATCACTAACTTTCGACTTTTAAAAAAACAAATCTGGAGGAAAAGATGAAAAAGCTGCTTGTAATTATTTCTTTATTAATTAATGCTATATTATGGAACAGTTGCGGTATGTCGGATGATGCGATCGGTAAAGTAGGGAAATTCGAAATATCCAAAGATGTATTTATGGAGGAATTACAGAAAAGATTTCAGAATAGATTATCCACAACAACTATAGACTCTGCGACTAAAATGAATACGCTTAAACCTATTGTTCTTAATAAACAAAAACTAAACGACGCTTATGCGCTTGATCTGGATGATGATGAAGAAATTCAAAAGGAAGTTGCCAGACAGAGAGAGAATTTTTTATACAGCAAATATTTTGAAAGGGAAATCGTAGACCGGTTATTACCCGATGAGGAAATCAGAAAATACTACGATAATCAAAAAGAACAGGTAAAAGCCAGCCATATTTTGATATCTTACGAAGGCTCATCAAATAAAGAAGCGAAGCGTTCTAAAGAAGAAGCGCTGAAACTGGCTTCGCAGATTTATGAAAAAGTAAAGAATGGTGAGGATTTCACTAAATTAGTTTTAGAATACTCGGACGATAGATCGAAAGATGCCAACAAAGGCGATCTCGGATATTTTTCCAAAGGAAGAATGGTTCCTGAATTTGACCAGGCTGTGTTTTCAATGGAAGTCGGCGCGATTTCCGAACCGGTTGAAACGCAATACGGATATCATATTATCAGGCTTGAAGAAAAAAGAGACGATCCCCGAATGGCTAACAGTTCATTTGAAAAAGAATATATGAATATTAAACGAACCATGTACCGTTCTGTAGCTCAGGAAGCCAGCAAGTTATGGCAAAAGCATTCGGATTCACTGAAGAATGCCATTGGTTTTGAAGTGGTTGAGGTTAATGTTAACCAGGTTCCCGAGATCGTCAATCAACTATCTGTAACATCCGGAGCGATAACAGAAGATGCTTTCAGTGAAGAAGAAAGAAATTTAGTATTAGTCCGCTGGAACAACGGTGAATATACGTTGGGGAAGCTGGCCAATGAATTCGGTAATATCGCTTCGCAATTTAAACAGCGCATTTCAAACTTGGACCAGCTTAAGCAGGTAGTTGATAACCGGGGTGTCTTTTTTGCGGCTATAGATCTGGCGTTAAAACGCGGATATGACCGGGAAAAGGATATCGTTGAAGAATTGGATAAAGTGCAAGAAAGGCAGATGCTGGTAAAGGTGCAAAAGGTTCAGGTTAATGATAAAGTTGAAGTTTCAGAAGAAGAAAAGATAGCCTATTACGAAGAGCACAAAGAAGAATTTGTCCGAAATCCGAAAATTGAAATTTGGGAAATACATGTTAAAGATGAATCGTTAGCGAAAAAAATTGCAGGCTGGGCAAAATCCGGAAGAAATTTTGAACAGTTAGCTAAAAAATATTCTACCGATAAAGGCTATAAAGATAAAGGCGGCTATGTTGGTTACAAAGAAAAAACGCACAGAGGTACGGTAAGCAGAGAAGCCTTTAATGTTGGTCCGAATTCGGTTGGCGGTCCGGTAAAATACAGAAATAACTGGGTTGTTTTCAAAACGGGCGCCTTAACTGAAAAAGAATATAAAGCTTACGAAGAAGCTCAGTCGCAGGTTCAATCCAAACTGGCCGCTGTTAAAAACAAAGAACGTAGAGAACAGTGGGAAAAAGAATTGGAAGAGGAATATCCTCTGGTCATTAATCAAAAAGTATGGGATACCATCTAATGATCAAAGTGTTTAAAAATATATGGAAAATATTTTTTCTATATATTATAATTTCTTCATGCACTTCGGAAACTGAGCAGCCAAACGATTTTGTTGCCCAGGTAAATGATCAATATTTGCTTAATGAACAATTACAGTACAGTATACCCGAAGGATTGGATGATGATCTTGTTTTCGCGCTTAAGAAAGAACTTATTAATTCCTGGGTGGAAAACGAGATAATATATCAATCGGCTCTTAATGAAGGGTTTTCACTCGGTAGCAAAGAACAATACTTAATCAATAGCTATAAGAAATCGCTGCTGATACAAATCTATCTTAATCAGAAACTGGACCGTGATTATGCGATTTCTCAAAAAGACATTAATGAGTATTACCGGGAACATAAGCGCGAATTTATACGCAATACGGATGAAGTCCATATTATTCATTTATTCACCGAGCAGTCTGACCGGGCTATTTTTTCTGAAATTGCAGAAACCGGTGATTTAATGCAGATTATCCGTAAATATTACTTTAATGAAAAATCAACAAAGGAATTACCAAACGGCGATCTCGGCTATATTGCAGCTAACCGGTTACCTGAAATTATTATGCGAATGCTCACCCGGCAAAAAACCGGTTCAGTTTCTCAACCGATTAAGACGAATGATGGATATCATTTTATTCAATTAATTGACTGGCAGAAAGAAGGGACTCAAAAAGGCATCGAACAGGTGAAAAATGAAATTACAAGAAGGCTGCAGGCGGATCGCCGTAATACGGAATTAGAGCGTTTTCTGGAAGGATTAAAACAAAAGGCTCAAATTCAAACATATTTGAGTAAAATAAAATAAATTTAAGATAGGTATCACGAAGCATGAAGAGGTTTTTTAGTTATATAATCGTTTTAACTTTTTTATTAAATATATCTTATTCACAGCAGCTTGTGGAGGGCGTGCTGGTTGTTGTGGGGAATGAGGTTATTCTAAAAACTGAAGTTGACCAGTATCTGCAAAGTTATATTCTGCAAAATAAAATCGATGCACAAAAAAATCCGGAAATTGTTGAAAAATTACGAAAACAAACCATTGAACACCTGATTGATCAAAAACTTATGCTGGTAAAGGCGGAAGAAGATACGATTACCATCGAAGAAGAAATGCTTGACAGCCAGGTCGATCAACGTATCCGTTACATGATTGACCAGGTGGGTTCCGAGGATAAACTGGAATCACTTTTTGGCAGCTCAATGAAAAAAATCAGAAAGGATACGCGAAAAATACTTAAAGAACAAATGCTGGTTGAAAAGGTTCGTTCAGAGCAGTTTAGGGCAATGAAAATTTCCAGACGTGAAGTTGAGGAATTTTATGAAATGTACCAGGATAGTCTGCCGGTTAGAAACGAAAGCGTTGAAATTGCTCATATACTCAAATTAATTAAGCCTTCTGCTGAAGCCCAGGCAAAAGCCTATCAGGAGGCTGAGAGTGTTTTGCAGCAAATTAATGCCGGTGCGGACTTCGCTGAATTAGCGATGGAGCATTCTGATGATCAGGCATCGGCCAAACGCGGAGGCGATCTCGGATTAATGAGCAGAGGTGATTTTGTGCCTGAATTCGAAGCGGCTGCTTTTCAGTTGGAAGATGGACAAATTTCAGGTATTGTTCAGACGCAGTTTGGTTATCATATAATTAAAATGATTGAACGACGAGGAGAAAAAGTACATACGCAACACATATTGATTCAGACGATGCCAAATGAAGATGATGAGAACCGAACGATTGAGGAGTTAAAAGAAATAAGGAAGCAGTATCTGGAGGGCGGTGATTTTTCCGAACTGGTAGTTAAAAACTCCGATGATGAAAATGTCAGTCAGGATAAAGGAAACCTGGGAGTTTTTGAGACTAACCGGATGGCAATACCGCAGTTTAAGGAAATAGTGGATCAATTGAAACCCGGGGAAGTCAGCGATCCTTTTAGGACAGAGTACGGCTATCATATTGTATTATTAAAAGCCAGAAATAAGCCGCGGCCATTGGATCTTGAAAATGACTGGCAGCAAATAGAACAAATGGCTTTGAACTATAAAATGGAAAAAGAATACAGGAATTGGATACAGGAAATGAGAAAAACAATAAATATTGAAGTCCGTGACCTTTCCTGAAAAAAATATTCCGACAGTCTGATGTCTGTAGTATTTATCGAACCAAACAAAGAGCGAAGAAAAAAACTTAAGCGGGTTTTTAATCAGGAGCATATATTTTTTATCCAGGATGTTCCCGAAATTCATGCACAGATTGCTAAAGTTAAACCTAATCTCGTTGTAATTGATCTTGATTATCCTTTTCCCGGCAAATTCCTTTTTCCACCAGCTTCCGATTTTTTAATAATTGGTTTAGGTAATGTTTATCGGTTAAAAAACCTGTCGAATTCATTTTACGCTATCCTGGAATATAACGATCAGGGGATAAACGGTTTAAAATTACTTTTAAACCAGTTTCCTTCCCTTGCGCCAAATAGAAATACAGGAAGCCAATTATTTGGTGAATGCGATAATTTCAAATCCATATTAAAACAGGCCTGTACAATTGCGGATATGGATGTACACATTCTTTTAACCGGCGAAACAGGAACCGGAAAAACGGAATTAGCCCGGTTTATACATAATCAATCTTCCAGATCGATGAAACCATTCATGCATATCAATTGTGCCTCAATTCCTGAAAATTTATTGGAATCGGAATTATTCGGTTACAAAAAGGGAGCCTTTACAGGCGCGGATAATAATTATATCGGCAAATTTTTAGCCGCAGAGGACGGTACAATTTTACTGGATGAAATTGGCGAAATATCTTCATTCCTGCAAGCGAAGTTATTAAAAGTCCTTGATGAGAAATCTTTATTTCCTCTTGGTGACAACAGGCCTGTAGAGGTCAAAGCGCGAATAATAGCGGCAACGAATCAAAATCTTAATAAAGCCGTGGAAGAAAGACGTTTCCGGCAGGACCTCTATTATCGTTTGAACACTATTGAAATTCATATTCCGCCCCTCAGAGAGAGAATTGAAGATATACCTGTTCTTTTCAGGCATTTTTTAAATCTTCAGGCTCAGATATTAAATATTCCTGTGCCTGATGTTGAACCGGAAATCTATGAAATTCTGAAAGGTTTTTCATGGCCGGGAAATATCCGTCAGCTTCATAATCTGGTACAAACTCTGCTTTATCCGAAACCGAACAATTTATCAGTCGGCGATTTACCTTTATGGCTGATTGGTTCAGCCGAATCAGTTTTATTAAAATCTGCCGCACATCAGCATTCGCTGGAACAGATGAAAAAAGATTATGCCGGTTATTTATATAAATTAAATAAAAAGAACAAACTTAAAACAGCGAAAATGCTGGGGATTGATGTAAAAACCCTGCGGAAGCTTCTTTAAATTATTTAGTTAAAACAAACCCTGTATTAGTTTCATTCAAATCCAAAATATCTTATATTCATCGGCAGATAAATGTCTTTAATTGTATATGGATAAATTTTTAAATACTACAATTACTTTTTTGCGTAACTTTTATTATAAATGCTTTAATAAAAGCCTTTCACGTATTTATAGTCATTTTGAGCCATTTTACTCCTTAATTGCGATTGCTGATAGTAAAAAAAGTAGCAGTCATGTAGTTAAACGAATACATGAAAGTATTATTGAAAGCTTTAAAAATATCAATGGAAAACTTAATATTGATTTTGATTTTTTCTATAAAGACAGAACAAATGAGAATAAATGGATTACTGAGAATAATAATTTGGTCATTTCGTCCCATTTTGACAGCAGAATCTCTGCCGCTCTGGATGGAAATACATTTGTAAAACTTTCAGGCGATCATCCGCTGATAACCGAACTAAATAGTCTGAAGCCTTCCAGAAAATATAAATATGGTATCATATTCACTCTACAAAATTTGGTCAACTATTTAATAATAACATCCCGGCTGAGCGATGATATAATTAAATTTTTTAATATCATCCAATTTGTTATATCGCAGTTAGATCTAAAATTTCAGCTCATGAATAAAAACGATCTGCAAAAATTTCAGATTGAAACACTTGAACAGCGTTTAAATGAAAATCAATTAACCCTGAAACAAACAGAGCGATCCTTAAAGAAAAGAGTTTATGAAATTAATAATCTTTTAGAAATAAGCAATGAATTATATTCAGAATTGAACTTAAAACGGTTAATCAATATCGCTCTTTTAACAATTATCGGCCAGATCCGCTGCCAAAAGTCCATAGCTTTAATTTATGATACTTCGACCAACAGTTATTCCAATGTAACTATGAAAGGTATCGCCAAAGAAGATTTACAGAAGATAGATATTGAGGTAGATCATCCCGTTGTCAGATTTTTTTTGGATAAGCAGCAGCCAATCAAAGTTGTTCAGTTGCTTAAAATAAAAAACCTTAAAGAAATTGCACAACAGTTAAAACCGGCCGGTATAGAATTACTTTCTCCTATCATTCATTCGGACAGGCTTAAAGGCATTATAGGTTGCGGCGAAAAACTATACGGGCAGGAATTAGATGATTCTGATATCCAGATTTTTACTATATTGGTAAACATATTATCCGTATCACTGAGCAATGCGCAGATCTATGAAGAAGTTAAACAGATGTCATTTACCGATGGTATGACCGGGCTTAATAATTACCGCTATTTTGAAGATCGTCTGAAGGAGGAATTAAACCGTGCAAAAAGAAATAAGTCAAGCTTGTCATTAATCATGCTGGATATTGATCATTTTAAAAACTACAACGATACACTAGGTCATCAGGCCGGCGATGAAGCGCTGCGAATGCTGGCCTGGATTCTGAAAAGCACGGTCAGGGATGATGATATTGTTAACAGGTATGGCGGTGAAGAGTTCAGTATTATCCTGCCGGGCATGGAGAAAAAAAGCATTCAAATTTTAGCGGAAAGAATCCGGGAAAAAGTTGAGGAACATCCTTTTTATAAAGAACATGTGCAACCGCAAGGCAAAATAACCATAAGTCTTGGCGCCGCCACATTTCCCGATGATGCGGATACCTTCGATTCATTAATTTCAAAAGCGGATAAAGCTTTATACAAAGCCAAAGGGGAAGGCAGAAATAAGTTTATACTCTACACTGAAGCAAAAATAAAATCAAAAGAAAAATCCACTTCAAGCTGACGATTGTGGCAAAAAAGAAAATGGCATAACCATTAGATTTTTATTATGTTTAAGTTTTAAGAATAAAAATGTTCAGATTAATCACAAAAATCTGAATTTTTTTATTTAAATTGAATTTTGTTATTGGCATTGGGAGATAAAATGGCCGATATAGGTTATAATGATAATGTTCAGGTAGCAAACAGGAAATTTCATATTCAGACCGCCAGTAATATTGGTAAAGGTTTAGCCAGATGTGAAGTTTTTGAGGCCGGTCAGGTTATTAGTACGCATGAAATTGAATTTGAACGAAGACGCATAAGCCGTAATGAGCTAATGGAACAACGGGTTCGGGATATTGTATCCGATTTACACAAGGATACAATTCAGGAAATTGAAATCATGTTCCAGATATCCCAAAAGATAAAGAAACTAAAACATGCGCCTTCTAATGTAAAATTAGGAATGATTTTTTTACATAATAATCTGATTAAAGATTCAATTGAACAATTTGAAATGGCCATACAAATCGATCCTAAATCTACAGATGCGATAAACGGTTTAGCCATTGCCAATATCAAATTAAATAATAACAAAAAAGCGATCCAGCTTTTATCCAAAGCGCTTGATTTAGGAAGCAAATTTGCAGATATCTATCACAATCTTGGATTAGCTTACCTCAATGAAAAGCAATATGCCTTAGCCTTAAAAAATTTACAACAGGCTTTACGCATTAATCCTAATTATCTGCAGGCGCATTATAATCTGGCAATCATGTATATGGAAAGCGTACTTATCGACAGAGGCGATGAAACCCTGCCTCCCCCTTCAATTCGCCTGGAACGTGCCCAGCAGCAGCTTAATAAGCTGAAACAAGCTGAAATTAAGGCTTTTACGTCAATTGCAGGTAAGGTGGAAAAAGCCGTTGAAAATCAGGAAATAGAGAAAGCTGCAAAGATTCTGGTAGAAAGCAGGGATAATATTTTTCCTGTTGAAATCCTTAGTCTCATCGGGATGGATTTCTATCTAAAATTTATGTATGGCGGCAAGGGATTAAACAGGGAAATTACTCAAAAATTTGAAAAGCGCTTGCTTGAAGCGGTGGAAGAAAACCCGGATTATGCGGATTTATGGAATAATTTAGGCATTGTGCATCTGATTCAATGCCGTAATCTGTTTTTGCAGGCCTTAACCGAATTTGATAAAGCTTTGGAAATTAATCCATCATTTGAAAAAGCATTAAAGAATAAAAAACTTGTAGAAAATGATGGTAAAGAATTCCTGATTTTATTAAGAGCAATTTTAAAATAATGAGATTTATGGTTTTTAATCAATGAGTCAGATTTATTATTTTTTACGATATCAAAAACAGAAATTTTATTTATATGCCAAATTAGCCGGTAATCTGATTCTGCTTCTGCTCTTCGCCGGTTTTTTACAGGATCGATCTGCTTTAGAATATAAATTTTTACTGATTGCGGCCATTGTTAATCTCAGCGGAACAGTAGTTTGGGGCGCTTTTTTTACAAACAGAAATTTCGATGCCAGGGCGGCAATCATCCATATCCTTATTGATACGTTTTTGATTTTTTTCCTGGTTTATCCTGCAGTTTATCAGATGCCCTTTTTCCTTATACTTCCCGCTGTTTTAATTGTTAGTATTGTTTTTTTACTGACCGCTGAGTCTTCCAGAAATATTTTAATAGTGGTTTTTATTTTATTCACAATAGCCAGCGGTATTTATAGTTACCAGGGATTGATTCAAAAGCCAGAATTGGTTTATTCTGCCAATCTGTTGATAATGGGAGTATTTGTTTTTATTTCTTATATATCATTGAATGCAATCCGGGATTTGGAAAAACACTATCTTTCCTTAAAAGGCGACAGAGAGGAACTTAAAAAAAGATATAGACAATTAGAGCAGGAATATGCGGCCAATAAAGAACAGATTGATCACTTAAACCGCAATGTCCGTAAAAAGGATATTGAAATAAAAAATATACTGAATTTAAGCGGTCAATTGAATTTTCGGTCAGATTCCAAAAAAGTGCTTACTTCATTCCTGCTTACCGTCATTGGTCAGATTGGCAGTTCTTATGCAGCCATTCTTACCCGCCAGAGCCGTGATCATAACTATATCCAGGTATATATACAAAAAGGTTTACGAGGACAGGATCTTTCCAATCTGCGCATCTATTTTCATAGCAACCTGATCCAGATATTGAATTCTGTCAGGGAACCGATCCATGTTAACCAGATTCCGACAGACGGATTGTATACAGACGAAGTGCATTTACTGGAACTGTTTCGCAAGGATCTGATTTGCCCTATTTTTCTTAAGGGAAATTTGGCGGGCGTTTTTGTCGTCGGCCATAAAATTGCGGGTAAAAGTTTTAATGAAGCGGATATGAATCTCATTGCCATTGTGGCAAACCAGGTATCATTTGTCCTTGAACAAACGCAGATAACCCATGACTATCAGGATTTTTATTCCAAGACCATCCGGGCTATGCTGCATTCTCTGGAAGCAAAATATGCCTATGCGAAGGGTCATAAAATAAGAACGGCCAATTATGTCCATCATCTGGCCAGAAAGATGGGACTAAATGAGCAGGAAATTAAAGACATGACTTATGGAGCATTGCTGCATGATATAGGCAAGATTGCAGTTAAAGACGAATATCTGCTTAACAGCACAAAGTTTTCCGGACTTGATACCGGATTAAAGGAAAAAATATTACAACATGCTGTTGAAGGTTCGAAAATATTATCATCCGCAGGCTTTAATGAAACCATCGTGGATATGGCTTTACATCATCATGAATTTTATAATGGCAAGGGTTTTCCCCATAAAATAGGCGAAAATGATCTGACTGTGGGAAGTCGGATTTTATCTGTTTGCAACGCTTTTGATGCAATGGTATCCGACAGGCCTCATCGAAAGGCCTTACATCCGGCAACAGCAAAAGAGTATTTACATTATTATGCAGGTTCTCAATTTGATCCGGCCATGGTTAAGCTCTTTCTTGAAGAGCTCGCTTCGAATCAGGAAATGCATCGGTATAAAAACTGAATTTTTTTCGCCTGTTTATATGTGCGCCTAGTCACGAGTTTATGGGAGAATCCTGCCAAATTCAGAAAATATGTATAAAATGTGATACAGTTGGCAACGGGATGGTCAGTGATTCAAGAATGTGATACGACTGTCGATTAAAAGCGTAATATCTACCTCTTTGAGGAGTGAAAAACATGAAAGCAACAGGTCGTTTATTTTTTATCATTTTAATCTTATCCGGAATTGTATTTGCCCAAGCTCCTGATGTTGATATTTCATATCTTCCGCAGGATCAAAATCCTTCTTTATTTGAGTTGAATATTACGGTTAGTCTGACAGATGCGTTAAAGGAAGGTCTCAAGGTGGAAGGCGCTGAAATTATGAAACTGGCCCCGGTCAAAATTACGGTTAATGATACCAGTCTATGGCTAAAAAACAATTCAGACGAACCAAAAGAAAAAAATGTTATCCATTGGTTTGCTGAAAACGATGGTTTAATTTTTAGATTCCCTTTTGACGATAAATCTGCCAATGATCAGATTGCCATAATTTTTATGCCGCAGCCGGTGTTTTTAATACAGGACAGTCTGCAAATCGTAATAAGAAACTTAAACATTGATGAGCGGCGTCAGGTATTTCCTGGTGAAATAGTCACTAGTCAGTTAATTACAAAACCGGTTTCAGAATAAAATAAAGGTTAGAAAAGATGAGAACCAAATTTATAAAGATAATTTTTGGTTTATATAGCGTTCTGTTTTCCCTGAGTCCCGTATACGCTGATCAGGGTGGCAGCGATAGTTTTGGTTATATGTGGACGAACAGCGCCGGCGCTGTGAGTGTGGATTATGAATGGATTGACGCCAAAAATGGCACGCGACTGATAAATGCTTTTAATCCCGGAACAGTGGCCGGAGCTGAATTACCGTTTACCTTTTATTTTTACGGTTCCGCCTATGATTCGCTTTACATCTCTTCCAATGGCTGGGTAAGTTTTACCTATCCGGGAACAGATTCTGATCCTACCAATGTAACGATTCCAACCGGTGCAGGACCTGACAATATGATTGCAGTATTCTGGGATGATTTGTCTGTTTTAACCGGAATCGCTAATCTACCGGGCGTTTATTACAATAATTCGGGAGTATTTCCAAATCAAAAATTTATCATTCAATGGGAAGGTTATCGTTACTCACCTTTAGCGGAAATTAAAGTCCAGTTGGTATTATACCAACACAGCCATCTGATAAAAATGCAGTATAATTACTCAACCGGAGCAATAGCCGGAGGCGTTGGCGCCACAGTAGGCATTAAGCAGAATACCTCCGATGGAATTGAATACTCTTTTAATACTGCTTCAATTTCTAATAATTCGGCAATACTTTTTCATAACAGAATATTAAATTCCGGAGCCACTGCTAATTTAAGTCCGAATTCTGCAACAGCAGGCAGCATTGAGCAATTTACTTATTTGTTTGGCGGTCTTGCCTCTGTGCCTGCCAGTCTCGGGAAAGCAGATCGTTTTACAATCTTTAATCCGTTTGGTGATGTTTATGAACCGGTTGTTACCGGTATTCTGATTAATGGATCCAGCGCTTACATCCAGGAATCTTTGAATAAACCAGTCGCTGCCGGTTATGCCACATGGAGTTATATTAACGCCACGGATTCTATCCTTATCCAATTATCGGATTTTGATGCTATATCCACATTGCAGGTTAATTTTAATCAACCAATTCCATCAATACCTTCATCAGGAAATAATTATATTGGCCGGTATAATGCGGTTCTTGATCAGAGCCCAACATTCCAGGCTACAGATGCCGGTTATGGATTAAGTGTAACCGCTAATCCATTAAATTATATATTAATTCAATCGACGCCGGGAGATGTATCGGGTTCCGGGGTGGAGTTTACGACGCATACGATGACGGCGGGTGAGACGGTTACCTTGTATGCGGAAGGCTATGACCGTTATGATAATTATCTGGGAGCGTCATCGGTAACGTGGGGCAGTACGGGTAGTTTGGATGCGGTATCATCAAGCGGGGTGAGTTATGTATTCAGTCCGTCGACGGCTACTACCAGCGGGACGATCACGGCGACGGCCGGGGCAGGCGTTTTTGGCGATGCTACCGGTACAATTACCGTAAATCCGGGAAACCCAGTAACGGTAACAGGCAGTCCATCAGATACTGTATCCGGACTGGCTGGCCAGGAGTTAGTTAATCCTCTTCATGTTTTAGTATTGGACGCTTCCGGAAATCCCGTTCCCGGCGTGACAGTTGACTGGTCAACTAATTCTGACGGTTTGCTTACACCGCTTCAATCGGTTACAAATGTTTCGGGAATTACTACGACAAGTTGGCGTTTAAAATCAACGCTCGGATTAGATTCTGCCTATGCAGTTGTAAGCGCTATTCCGTCTACTGTTAAGTTTTTAGCTACTGTTCTTCCTGCAACCGCAAATCGAATATTAAGATATGCAACAAGCGATAGCGCCAGAACAGGCGTCGCGGGTCAGACTATCAGCGGATTAACCGTGCAGGTTGTTGATGAGTTCGGCAATCCGGTGTCTGGCGTGTCAATTACTTTTGCTGTTAATGGTATACCGCCGAGTACTGTGTATTCATTTAGTCCGGCCAGCGGGTTAACCAATGGTTCAGGATTAATTACAACAGATTTTACTATCGGTGATAAAGTTGGAATTTATGCCATAACCGCATTAAATAATACTCTTCTTAATTCAGGCAAAACATTTTTCAGCGTGACCGCTTCTCCGGATAGTCCGGCAGAATTACAGATTGTTTCCGGTAACCAGCAGAGCGGTATTGCCGGACAGTCGTTAACAAATCCTGTAAGAATCAGAGTTGTTGACCAATATGAAAATGCTATAAGCGGAACGACTGTTAATTGGACGGCTACATCTGCAGGCAGCGTGGATCCACCTTCATCGGTTTCAAATGCTCTGGGTATTGCCGAAGCATCATGGACGTTAAGACAAGCCGCTGGTTCCGATACATTAATCGCCTCAAGCGCAGGTCTTGCGGATATTAATTTTACTGCGCAGGCATTACCTGCCCCTGCATTTGCAGTTTTTGCAGATTCAGGGCAAAATAGAAGTAGTATTGCCGGCGGCAATATGATCCTGAGAGCCCGGGTGGAAGATCAGTATGGAAACGGGATTCAGAATGTTAGTGTTACATTTCAACCGCTTGCGGCCGGAGGATATGTTTCACAATCTGTTGTCCAGACAGATGCATCCGGATTGGCCTCAACAATTTATACGAATCCCGGCAATCAGAATTCTACCGTTGTGAATGCAACGGTTTCGGGTGTTGGCACGGTATCCTTTACCACTTATCATGTGCGTTATGTGGATAATTCATTGCGTCCCAAAGTGGTCCCGGTCGATACAGTCATCGCATTTTACATTGACGTTACCAACCCGGGTTCGGATGTTATTCCGTTGGATGTAAACCAGACAATTTTTTCTTTTGCCAATGATCAATTCAGTGCAGATGTGGATTCACCTTTGACGCTGAATCCCGGTTTAAACAGTATAAAATTTAATCAGAATTCCATTACTTCAGGGATTGGCGCAGGATCATTTACGCCAAAAATCAGTTTTAGAGGTTCGGGAATCTATGAAGGATTAAACGGCACACTACAAACTTCTCAGGGCGAATTGGTAATTGAGCCGGTATATATCAAGAGTATTCAGACTATTGCTACCAAAAGGTACAAAGTCGGCGACATTGCAAATGTAGAAATGATCGTTGTTAACAGGGGAAGTTATCCTGTTTCGATCGGCAATGCTTATCTGACGTTTAACCCGGATTATCCTGAACTTGTCCAGACCAGAACCGACACGGGCACTGTTATCAACGCCGGAGAGGAAAAACGATTACGGTTCAGTGTTGAAATTCAACCACGGGCGGCTTATGTATTTCCGGAAACAATCAATATGGACGGATTTTTCCGCTGTACCTGTACCCAGACCGGTGCTATGCTGACAGATAACTCGGCCGACGCAACAGATTATTTTGAAATCGTCGAAGCCGCTGAATTCAATCTGATCAGTTTCACGCCAACGCATGTTGCGGAAAATCAGACGGTGAACTTTACGGTCCGTATAGAAAACCTGGGGCAATATGATTTTTTATTGGATCGGAATAATACGCTTTTTGTTTTTGGATCACAATCTTTCCAGCCGGTTTCCAACCAGGCCATAGCCGGTCTTGATATTTCAGATATTAGTTTCAGTCCGGTTGCGCTTACTCTGTCCAGCGGTTCGTATTCGGGAATTCTATATATTCAGGGTACCGAGAATGGCAGCCCGACCCTCGATACACTTTATACTTATGAAATGCCCACTGCGGATAGTCTGCTTATTGTCCAGACGCCGGGAAACTTAAACCTGATTTCTACTACCTTGTCGGCGGATACTGTCAGTCAGGGTGATGCGGGCTTAAACATTACACTTGAATTTCAGAATACCGGTCAGGGTCCGGTGGTAATTCAGCATCCCGATTCGATTAAACTCAGATATAACGACAGCGGCGTTAATTATAACATATTAACGCCTGTACAAATTTATCCCTACACGATTCCCGGGAATACTACCCAATCGTTACAATGGACTATCCAGGTCAGGAACGACGCACAAATCGGACCGGATTCGATATTTGTTGATGAAGTCGTTTATCGGGAATTAAACAGCGGTTTGGATATATCGGATCCTTATTCAAATCAGTATGATTATTGGGAAATCGTAGGAAATGGAAGTTTACAGATTTATTCGGTTGGTTCTGAATTTAACCAGGTAAGCACAGGACAAACCGGAATTCCGGTAACTGTAAGAGTCCGGAATAACGGCACCAATCCTGTACGAATAAATACGGTTCAATTAAGCATTACACCAAACCAATATATAGCGGCAACTCTTGTTAATAATAATTTAAAAACACTGTTGCCCGCTCAGGCAGATACATTCATGTTTAATGTGTCGGTAAATGAAAGCGCTTTAAGCGGACCGGCTTCTTTAAATGCACAGATATCCGGTTTGGATCTATATACCGGTTTAACGCTTACGGATAACAGCGCCGATACAACCGACAGCTGGTTTGTCCAGCAAAATGCTGTGGTTTCAATCGTATCAGTTTCTCCGGATACCGTTTCGGCAGGTCAGGGTTTTAGCCCTGTCTTGTCGATAAGAAACGAAGGTGAAGCGCGGGTAGAAATAGATACTTCCCAGAGTTTTATCAGGTTTACTTCCGGTACGGATGTTTTCGAACATCGTTTTGCGGCACAACCATCCTATTTAAATGGTGAATCGACTATTGCGCTTAGTTTCAATGAAAAATCAGTACCTTCCGGCTTTTCAGGCGATTTTAATTTAGAATTATTCTTATACGGTATTGAGAACCAGGCGGTATTCGATACGACCATTCAATACGGTGAACCCCTGGTTGTTCAATTACCGGGCAATCTGTTAATAGAATCGGTTGTGGCCGACGGCGTAAATATTTCCAGAGGAGTCGATACCACTGTTTTTGTTTATGTGAGAAATACAGGCCAGGCAGGGGTTAATGTTGATACCATTACGGTATCGCCTTATGGCCAGCCGGTACATATCATACCCGATTTGCCTTACAGAATCAACAGTGGACCTTCGACTTCTTTTGAAACAACGGTTCATGTACCTGCGGATGCTTCTACCGGTCTTATCACTTTGCAGGCCAGAGCTACCGGTACAGATATTAACAGCGGACAAAGAACCTCGGCAACGAATACCGATACATGGAATGTCTATGAAGATGCGGTTATTTCAATCAGCAGAATTATTTCGGATGAACAATTTGTCGATCAGGGCGAAACATTCAATTTGAACATCACCATCAGGAATGACGGAGGTTCCCCGGTCACGGTAGACAATGTTATCCTGCATCCACAGATAGGTTTATATAATTATTTTCCGCCTGCATTCGGATTCACGGTTTCTGCTAATGACAGCGTTACAATACCTTACACCTTAACGGTAATGAATAATTCGGCCGTTGGCGTAGAACAGATTACAGGCGAGATCCAATTTACCAATCAATTCAGTTATAAAAGTTCTATATCAAACGTATCCGATGTGCTCGATATTACCATCGGATCGAATATTCCTAAAATATCGATTGTCCGGGTAAATGCCATTCCGACTATGGTTTCACAGGGTCAGCTGGATGCCAGGATTGAGGTACGTTTACTTGCCAGCGGTGATGACAGCGTTCGGGTAGATTCTCTTAGGTTAAATTTTAATAACAACAGTAATTATTCCTATCAACAGAGTGATATTTATGTCAGGAATCAGGGAATTTATCTGCCGGTAGGTATGGAACAGGACGAAGAACTGGTTTTTGTGATACCGGTGGATATTGGTGCTTTGTATGCCGGTCCGGATACAATGCATGTCACGGTTTATTTCACGGAACTCAGAGAATATGAAAGTATGGTAGAATTTGATCCTGGCGTGGATGATTCATGGATTGTGCTTCAAAGACCTAATGTTCATATAAATAATGTTAGTATAAACCCGGTAACAGCCTCTACCGGTCAAACCGGTCTTGTGGGATCTGTTTTTGTGTCAAATGAAAGCGGCGTTTACAGAGCTGATGCTTTTATTGATTCGGTTCAATTGCAGATGCTCTATTCCGGTACCGATTACAGTAATCAGTTTACAATTACCAGGCAATCCGCGCCATCTCTGCCCCTGGCGTTACCGGCGGGAAACAGCAGTCGTTTCGATTTTAACCTCGATGTCAATACAGATGCCATCACGGGTGTTTATACCGGCAGTGCGGTTGTGGAAAACTATGATGCTAATGATGGTCAACGGCAGATTGTAAATACACCGGAAGCGTCAGGTAATCTGACAGTTCAATCCACAGCTGATTTAAGTATAAATCAAATTTGGGTTGAACCGGATACAGTAAGCAAGGGACAAGAAAATCCTCTGGTATATGCTTTAATTCAGAATACCGGGCAAGCCGGCGCCGTGGTTAACACTATAATGATTGATATTATTGCAAACTTAGTTAATCTTGATTTTAATCAGGCGTTGATAAACAGGGTCACGCCATATCCTTTAGCAGGCGGGCAAACGGATACCCTGATTTTTGATTTCGAAGTTCCGGTCATTGCGGATACAGGCGGCGTTGATGTCTATGTTTCCATTGCCGGGAATGATGTTAACACCGGTAATAATCTGTTTAATGAGAGAACTGAGCCAAGAGCATTTTATATTCAATCTCCGGCGGATATTCATTATGTCAATAATTCACTGGAGCCTTATGTAATTCAGAATGATTCAACATTTAGTTTCACGATGGATATTCAAAATAGCGGAGAAGCTTCGGTTTTATTAAATGCCGACTCTACAAATATGATTCTGGGTGGAAGTACTTATAAAATTTATCTTGATCCGGCTTCCAATACTTTTATACCCGGTGATAATAATCCGGTGCATCTGACTTTTCAGGAAACTCCGATCACCGGCTTGCCCGATGGCGAATATCCGGTGACGCTGAATATTTTTGGATTAAGCAATGATGATATATATACACAATCCTTATCAGCCGGAAAATTCTTTGTGGGCGATACATTAACTTCAATAATATCGATTGATATGATTGGAACTACGACGCATTTGCAGGGCGATACCGGCATTACGGTAAGGATGACTTTAATTAACTCTGGAACAGCGATGCCTATTGATAATAATATTAATATGACAACGTTGTTATTTGAACATTTATCCAGTAGTATTAATACAAGACCCTATATTAATAGTTTAAGACGCACTGATAATCTGGATACACTGATAACGAGCGGCGTTCCGCAAATCGTGGAATTCAAATTTGATCTTGCAGCTGATTATCCCACCGGCGCTTCAAAAATTACGGGCCGGGTAAGCCTGGACGGAGGCATTCTCGTTCTGACTACGAAGAATGATTCCGTGTTATTTAATGTCCAGTCGGCGGGAAATGCCGTATATGTGGAAAACAGTTTACAACCGGATTCTGTAGTCAATAACCAGATTGTATCATTCACTATGGCTTTTGCCGATACGGGTTCATCGGATTTTACCTTAAATCAGGATTCAACTTATATCCAGATTGCCGGACAACCACGGATTTATTTAGCAGGGCGATATATCTTACAGGGAATGGCCAATACAAATGTTACCTTCAACACCTTTACCGTTAATGGTTTAAGCGAAGGCCTGCATGATATACACTGGAATGCAGAAGGTACGCTGAGTAACGGACTATATAGTGAGTTTTCCGGTGATATAATCAATGGATTAAGGGTGATTTTACCGGCGCTTCCTGCATTTACTGATGTAACCATTGAACCCGATACGGTACGAAACGGTCAAATCGATATACCTATGCATGTTACCATTCGGAATAATGGGCAGTCACCTGCTGTAATTAAGAACATCCAGTACCAGTTTAATCAGGGCGGCCAGGATGTAACAGAACAATGGTTACTACAGAATGCGCCTGTTTATGCGGATACAATAAATCCCGGAGCGCAAAGAATTTATAATCCTGAATTTACCCTTGCTGTAGCCGCAGTTCCCGGTATGGTTAATTCTCAACCAAGAATAATATACTCGGATGTGCGGACTCCTCATATAACATCCAACCAATCAGTTCAGGGTGACTCTGTCGTGGTCGTCAAGCCGGCTACAATTCGTGTGGATAGTCTGATAGCCGTTTCTTTTAATACGCCTCAAGTGAATTTAGGTCAGCCGTTTGGTTTACGGCTAAAGCTAATAAACAATGGCGATGACAAAATTAGCCGGGCTTATCTGAGCGTTTTTAGAAATAATCAGCCGGATCCCGGCGGCATGCATATACAAATAACGGATATGGGCTCTGAGGTGGATACCATGCTGCAAAGGACAATCAGCGCGCCCTCCACTCCGGGTAATTATACCTATCGAGTGCAGGTTGATTCCGTATTTGACAGAAGTGATCAGCCGGTTATCATTGAGCAATCGGTAGACAATCAGGAACTGATTGTTATCCAAAATCCTGTACATTTGTCATTGGCAGCTTCCATCACAGAGCCGGCTGGCGCTACCGATGGTATATTATCCCGTAATCAGACAATTACTATAAGCGCCAATGTAACAAACAACGGACAAGCGAAATATAATTCGGTCCAACTGGCATTGCGTCTGCCTGCCGGCAATGGATTTATTATTACGGAAAATCCCGCAGATAGTATCCGCAATGTGGTAGACACTACAGGCACGGTGAGCTGGAATGTTATTCCCCAGAATCTTATAAGTACCGCGCTATTAACCGTAGTTGTTAAAAATGTGCCCATTGATCTGAATACAGGTCAGCCTGCTTTAATGAGTAAGTCTCAGGAAATTATTTCGGTACAGGTTCTGGAAGAAGGAAGCATTGTAACACCGACACTTGCTGTAATCAGTCCTGCTGGCGCTCTGGACAGAATTATATCTACAGGTCAGTCGTTTACGCTTAGGAGTATATTTAAATATAATGAAGCCGTAGCCAATACAGGCAGGCAGGCAAGGATTGTAACCAATAATCCGCTTTATGCAATTGCCGGAGAGGCTACAAGAAATCTGGCTCCGGAAGATACATCAGCAGATTGGAATCTGGTAGCCCCGGAAGCAGTCTCTTCAACTGATCAGATCCGGATTGTATTTTACGGTATTGATAAAAATTCCGGTTTACCCATTGATTCAGCCGAAACAAATATTATCCAGCTTACGGTTGAAGAGCGGGCTAAACTACGATTATCACTAAAAATATCTGAACCGGCCGGCGCCAGGGATGACACGATTTCCGCCGGGCAGGCTTTTAAACTGGAAGCCCTTGTTTTGCATGAAGGAAGCTGGTTGGCAAGTAATTCGGGACAACTGACTTTATCATTACCGGATGGGTTTACCATGTTGGATACCGCCGGAATTCCTGCAAATGCAACGAAATCATTTGTAATTTCAACACCAACTGTTCCTGTCATGTGGTGGTTAAGAGCGAATCAGGATGAAGCATCAGTTGAAATGATGGAGGCCTATCTGAATAAGGCATTACAAATAGATGAAAATGCGACGGAAATTCCCCTTGTTATTGCCGTTCCGAAAATATCCAGGAAAAGAAATACAAGCCAGATTGACGTATACAATTCATCGGCGTTTGGATTAAATATTGAAGGGCCGGATGCCGTTCAGAAAATGGGTGATAATTTTATTAAAATAATGGCCCTGGATTTGCCTAATGACGGGAACACCGGTATACCGGCCAGTATGGCCAACCGAACAGACAGCATATTCGTGCATGTGGAAAACCCGGCGGAAATAGGAATTGCTTCCGTTGAATATCCCGATACCGTTTCCACAGGTCAGATATTTGAAATGGCAGTACATGCCAATCTAATCAAGAACGTATTGAATCCACAGATTCATTTTACGTTTCTCGGCCAGGAATATGATCCGATATCGATGAGCGCGGCAGGTAGTGTAAGAATTCAAATACAGGTGCCTAACGATGCAGTTTCTTCACCGGGCAACATAAATATTCGATTAACCGGAATGGATATGAACAGTGGTTATACCATATCATCGGAGACGGTGGATACAACAATAGTTATTGAAAAAAATGCAGTTCTTGCTCTATCCAAACCGAGCGTATTCTTTACTACTGAAGGCGAGCCGGACGATCGCACATGGAACGGCGAGCTTTCTGAGGGTCAGGAATTCAGAATTTTTGTAACGCCCAAATATCAGAATTATGACGGCAATCTCAATTACGCCGGCGTCAAGGAATCGGGCGCAATAACCATGATTATAGATCCTGCGGTTTTCTTTCTGGTCAATACAAGTGAGCCATTGCAGAAGAGTTTTACAAATCTGAATGAACCTTTGTCCTGGGCATTAAGAGCCAGACGACTTACAAACGTTGAGGTAAAATCCAGCGCCATTAGTTTTAAATTTGGCACTCTGCCGAAAGATGAGAATACCAATTTAACCGTAGCGTTGTCACCCGATTCCAGTACGGTTTCGGAACCGGCCGTGGTCAGGAAAAAGAAAATAAAAGTTGAATTATTGGCCAGCGGTTCGGATACCCTGCTTTCTTTTAAAGTATTTAACGATGAATTTAATGAACCGCTATACATCAGCGGATTTGATCTGACTTTTCTCAATGGTCCCGAAGGCGACGATGTTTTTGCCGAGCAGACTTTTAGAAATACTTTTAATATTCTGAATGTAGAAAAAGTTAATCAGGGCGCAGCAACGCCGGTGCAGATCCTGACCATTGACCCGGATACGGCTTCGGTCCCGTTGTCTGTTATGTTTGCCACAGATCATGCCATCGGCCCCGGTACAAATACTGTTTTTAATCTGAGAGGCACTTTTAAAGAAGGGACGCCCAGCCGTGAATTCCGAAGTAAACTTTTAGATGTCTGGGCGTGGGATCAGTCTGATAGCATTTATCTTGATATAGTTGACCGGGATTTAATGTCCATTGATCAAAGTGAGCTTTTAGTTTCCAATCCGGTTACCCATTACAGCGGCACAGTGGAAGATGATTTCATGGCTTATCCGAATCCTTTTGGCAGAGGCCAGAACCAGGAAGCGTTTATCGCTTTCCGGATTGAACAGGCATCCGATGTGGATATAAGAATATTTACGCTGCTTGGAGAGCTGGTCAAAACCTACCAGCTTACGGGTCTGCCACAAGGTTTACACGATCGCCGCGTCCGGTGGGGTGGAACCAATGACCGGGGCAAGAGAGTGCTCAATGGCGTTTATCTGTGCTTTATTGATATAAAAGCCACCGGGCAGAGATTTGTAACTAAAATAGCCTATATTAAGTAGAAGAGAGTCCGTTATGAAAAAACATATAATGAAACTTAATATAATTCTATTTTCGCTTTTATTTCCATTCCTACTATATGCGCAGGATGGGCAGGGCGGAACAGAAAGCAATTTTCATTTCGGATTTGGAGCCCGGGCGATGGGCATGGGTCAGGCCTATACGGCGCTTGCCGATGATCCTACCGCGGTATTTTGGAATCCGGCGGGTCTGGAATTTATCTATCAGCAGAATCTTACCCTGTTCCATATGACGGCTATTGAGGGTACTCTCTATGATTTCCTGGGTTATTCATTTCCTACTTTAAGACTGGGTACATTTGCCGTAGGTATCGCCCGCATGAGCACCGGTGATATCGTTGAAAGAGATACTGAAAAAAACCCCGGATCAACTTTCGCCTGGGAGTTTTACCAGGCTTATGTAGCTTATGCTAAAAAACTGCCTTATAATATTACGGCCGGATTCAGCGTTAAAGTACTGCGTGAGCAATGGGGCTCAATGCAATGGGCAGGAGATTTGAATGATACCGGCGTCGGCATGGATCTGGGCTTTATGTATCAGCCTGAATATTCAACAAATATTCTTTTAAGAGACTGGTCCTTTGGACTTAATTTTAAAAATTTATTTGCTCCCAAATTAAATGTCGGCGATGAAATTGACGATTATCCTCTTTCCATAAGATTAGGATTGTTGCGAAAAATCTATTTTTCAGGAGGAGGGGGCGATCATATCAATATTGTGATGGATTTGGATCATTCTGCCAACCGGGATGTGTTTATTCATATGGGCAGCGAATACCGTTTCAGGGATTTGGGTATGATCCGCCTGGGATATGATGCCGGTAGCTTAAGTTTTGGCGCCGGGATCATATATAATTTTATGCAGGTGGATTATTCTTATGGCAGCGCAGAATATTCTGATTATTTTGAGCCTGCCCACAGGATTTCAATATCTTTTAATTTCGGTAAGAACCGGGATGAATTATATGCCATCGCAGAAGCGGAACGGAAGGCGGAAGAGGAAAGAATTATTGCCGAAATGCGCGAATCTGACCGCCAGAAATTTGTTGCCGAGCATATGAAAGTTGCGGAAGAGTATTTTCAAAAAGGCGAATATTTTAATGCCGTTGTTGAATATCAGCAGATAATCGGCCAGGATCCTTTTAACCAAAGAGCCAATATGATGCTGGATTCGGCCAATACCATGCTCCAGAATAATTTTGCACAGGAACAATCCCGGGCAGTTCAGAACGCTTTAGATAAAGATCGGGCCGAAAGAGACCGAGAATATGTTAATGAGCATTTTGAAAAAGGCAGGATGTTGTTAGATCAGAAGAAATATACCGAAGCGATTATTGAATTTAATATTGCTCTGGAGCGGGATCCGACAAACGAAACGATTCGAACGGGTATCACGACCACCAACAGAAGGATTATTGAGGAAACAGGCAGCCTGATCCGGCAGGCAAGACGGGAATTTGACAGTGAAAACTACAGCGAAGCCTTAAGATTATTAGCGGACGCTCGATTACTCGGTGGAGAGGATGCCCAGATTCAGGCTGAAATAGAACCATTGGCGGCCAGAATTAAATTACAACAAAATATTCAGAATGGTCTGGGACTTTTTGAGATTGGAGAATATGATCAGGCCTTGATCATTTTTGAAGAAGCTTTAAGAATAGATCCGGAAGACCATCTTGTACGCCAGTATTATGATAAGGCAAAAATAGAGACTATCGGTGCTCAGGAAAAAATGGATCCGGAAACCGAGCGAAAATATATGGAAGGCGTCGATTTATATGTAAAGGGAAGATACAGACAAGCCATACAGGTTTGGGATGAAATTCTTAAGGCACATCCTTATAATAAAAAAGTTCTAACGGCGATAAAAGGCGCACGCGACAGGATGAAAAAAGAAAATCAATAGCGGATTAAAAACACATGTTTAAAAATGTAAAAAAGGAAGAAATTACTATTCCCGCACAGATGAGCTATCTCATCCAGATACGGGATTTCATCGAACATATCGGCAAAAAATATCGTTTTGATGACAAGGTGGTAAATTCTTTCAAATTAGTGATCGATGAAGCCTGCACCAATGTAATCAGACATGGCTATCGTGATATAAAAAACGGGGAAATTACACTTAAAGCCATTATTCGTCGTTTAAGTTTAACCATTGTTATAATTGATCAGGGAAAAACATACGATCCGCGGCAGGCGCAAACACCCGATCTTGCCAAGTATGTTGATATCGGTAAGAAGGGCGGCTTGGGCATAATGATGATGCGTAAACTGATGGATGATCTTCAGTATGCCGTCACCGAGCGCGGTAATGAATTCCGCCTGACCAAATTCCGCGAACAAAGCCATGAGGCCAAAATCGTCCAATGGTGGCACGAGTTAAATCTGCGCACAAAATACTCTATCGGCGCCGTTACACTGTTTACAGTTATTGTATTGCTGGTTATGCTGCCCATGATTTCCAGCGTTGACGAGAATGTCCGCTCCGATGTGTTAAATTCCACTTCTGCTGCCTGTAAAAGTCTTGCGGATAATCTGGTAGAAGATGTTTTAAATGATAATAATATTGCATTATTCGAGAAAGCGCATATCTATAAAAATAATTATAGTGATGTTGTAGAAGATGTCTTTGTGATAGATAACGACAATAACATTCTGGCCTGGGGAGATTTGAATGTTAAAACCAATCCGGGAATCTATAAACCGATTAGCCAGGATGCCGCAATAGATACGCTTAATAATGTAAGAATAGCTTATACAAAAGTCAGCGATTCTCTCACAGTTTTTGAAATAACTTCGGATATTCTTCTTGGAGAGAATACACGGCTCGGCAAAGTGCATGCCTGGATCAATGATAGTTCCATACATAATTTGGCCGAAAGCAGAAAAATAAACATTATCATTATATTTTCTATCATTTTGATACTAGGGTCTGTATTGTTGTTTTTCCTGATCCGCAAAATCCTGTTTTCTTTCAACAGTCTGGCAGACTGGGTGCGCCAGGTTGTTCAGGGTAAGGTTGACCAGGATGAAATTGATATAGACGCTTCGGATGAATTGGGTGAAATTGCCCAGGCATTTAACGAAATGACCAATAAATTCCGTGAGGCGCAGGTTAACCTCATGGAACAACAGAAGCTGCAGAAAGAATTACAGGTTGCTCAGGAAATTCAACAGATGCTATTACCGAGCGACTTCCCGAAAGTGGATGGATATGATATAGGTTCCTATTACGAAGCGGCGAAAGAAGTAGGCGGGGATTTATTTGATTTCGTTGAGGTTGATGAAGATACTATAGGCGTCTGCGTTGCAGACGTTTACGGAAAAGGCGTGCCTGGTTCACTAATTATGACGATGATTCGAACAGCGCTGCGTCTGGAATCCAGGGGTAATAAAAATCCGGCAGAGGTATTGGCAAAAGTTAACCGTTTCGTCGCAGATGATATGAAACGCGGTATGTTTGTTACCATGTTTTACCTTGTTCTGGATTCCCGCAACAGGATTATACATTATGCCAGCGCCGGTCATAATCCTATGATTCTTTACAGAGGTTCTTCAAAACAGACCTATTATCTAAATCCGTCCGGATTTCCTGTGGGTATTCAACTTCCCGATCTGACATTATTCGATAAAAAAATAGAAACAGACGCTATAAGGCTACTGGAAGATGATATTTTAGTGCTTTATACGGATGGAATCACTGAAGCGATGAATCAACAAAGGGAATTATTTAGAGAAGAAAGATTTTTGGATAGTATCCGGCGCAATTCACACATGGATGTGGGAGAATTTGTAAAGAGCATCAACGCGGAAATTAAAAATTTTACGGGTGGAGCTCCGCAAAATGATGATATAACCTTTGTGGCGATTAAAGAAAAATTAATGCAGGCGGATATTATTTATAATATTCAGACGCAGCTAATGGAACTTATTGATAACGGTATAAAAGTAAAGGATGCTTTGGAGCAATTAAGGGTTTCTCCGCATCATTATTATAAATATAAAGATATTATTGACCGCAAAGGATTGAAAGGTTTAAAGGATTTTCTTCATGCGAAGGATTATATTGAGAGTAAACACCTTTCAATTGAGATAAAAACTAAAGTATTTGATATTATTAAAAAGCACCCGGATTACGGCGTCAACCGGATAACCACAGAATTAAGAACAGAAGAATATGGGAAAATCCGCATTGATTCCGGACTTTTATACAAAGAACTTAAAAAACTGAGATTGAATACCCAGGAGTTAAGAGAGCGTTATCTTGAAAAGGGCGGCCGTAAGAGGTTAAAACAGCCCGGGACTCCTCTTCTCACTCTGGATGGAAGCGTTATTATGGATTATGAATCTGCGGAAAAAGAGATCGCTAAGAGAAGGGGCATTGAGACACCCACTCCATTGCCGGGTTTGAACGATGCGGGTACGCAGGGGCAGGAAATAAAACAAACAGTCCGGACATTATCAACAATTTCGCAACGGGAAAAAGAAGAAGCCGCCGCCCGTGGTAAAATTTTACATAAGCCTGCTATTACACCGGAATCACATAAAAAAATAATATCTCCTGCAGAAGTAGCAAAAGATATTGATAAAGCAAAATTGAGCAGGAAAACAAAAGTCAAAAGCAAAACCGCTCCAAAAACAAAAGAAAAAAAAGCGATCCCAAAAGTTAAAGTCGAGGTTAAGCCGGAACCATCTGTCAAGAAACCTATAGTTATTCCGGAACAGGAACAAAGTATCCCGGAAACCGAACCGACCGGTGAAAGATTAGAAATAAAAGATAACGTATTAATTAAAGCAGATGAAAAACAATTAAATATTTTTTATAATAATGTCGAAGATGATTTGAAAGCGATCGAAACTTTAGCCAAAGGTTTATCTTTAAGTGAATCACTAAAAAGTGATGTTAAAAAGATGAACATGGTTATGCGTATTATGCTGAAACATCCATCATTGAAAGAATTAGACGATGTGCGAAGGGTATTCGAAAATGTGCAGCAGATAACGCAGTTTTGTTTTGATAATTTTGAACAACTTGATAAAAACGATGTTACAGACAATTTGAAAGATTTGTTGTTTTATTTGGAAAAAGACAATAAATTTCAGGATTATGACAGATATTTTGAAAATGTAAATAGAATTGGATTGGTTTTACGTCGTTTACAAAACAGTATAAATGCAGAAGAAAAAACGGATAATAACGAAATTGAAATTGCACGTCAAAAACTGACGCGTAAAAATTTTATTCAGAATAAGAAATTATTACAGGCATTAGTACAGGAAAAAACTGCTGGATCCAGATAAGAATTGAAATGATGTTATGTAATAAAAATTCCTTTGAAGGAGGATTTGATGGAAGGAATTCAAGTCTCTACTGAGATTGCCGGTAGCCGAAATCAGCTTTCTATAATTAAGGTAGGGGGATATATTGATACCACTACCTCTTCAGAACTGGAAAGGGCTTTGGATGCGCTTTTAAAACAGGGACGGTTTTTAATAATAGTTGACCTTGGGAATGTGGATTATATCAGCAGCGCCGGATGGGGTATTTTCATCAGTGAGATTAAGTCTATCAGAGAAAATGGCGGCGACTTGAAGTTGGTGCGGATGGTTCCAGATGTTTATGAAATATTTGAATTGCTTGAATTCCATCATATTTTGGATGTATATGATACAGTTGATGAGGCAATTAATAAATTTGAAATGCTGGAAGCGGCTGGAAAACCTGTAGCGAAAGAAATATCCCTGCCAAAACCGGAAGAAGCAAAACCTGCTGCACCTGCTGAGCCACAACCTGGCACTGTGCGTTCTGCTGCAGCTCAGCCAGCTGCGCAATCGCAGGAAGCGACTAAAGTAATCAGCATTGCCGATATGTCGATGACGGAAAAAATCAAAGCAATTGTGAAAGAAAATCCATCATACGGTGCGATAAAAATAAAGAAGGAATTAAATACGGCGAAATATGGTTATATAAAAGCCGGCTGGTTTGAGATCAGGTCACAATTATCTATGATGAAACTTAATAGCCGGGCTAAGCGTTATGAGTATGCAACATCGGCATAAAAGGGATAAAGAACTTTATGAACACAGTATTTGATATTCTTTTACTCATCGTGGTAGCCGTTTCGGTAATATCTAATTTTTATGGCGTTCCGGGCAGTATTGTTATTGCTTTCAGCAGCCTTTTTCACGGAATTTCAACGGGGTTTGAACATTATAGTTTTACCTTTGCCATTTTACTTTTTGGGATTGTCCTGGTTTTAGAACTTATTGAATTTATTCTTATTTCTGTAACCGCGAAAAAATATGGTTCTTCCAAATGGGGAATCAGCGGCGCTATTATCGGCGGCATAATCGGCGCAATCAGCGGCGCGTTTGTAACACCTGTGGTTGGTGCAATAGTCGGTTCATTTGCAGGCGTGTTTTTAGGCGCTTTTTTGTTGGAATTCTATGCGCAATCCGATTTGAAGGCCGGCTTATTATCCGGATTGGGCGCTTTTCTCGGCAAAATAGGCGGATTATCCATTAAGGTTATCGGTTCGGTAACAATGGCGATTATGGTATTTGATAAAATGGTTTAATTTGTTCTTTTTCAATAAATAATTTATTTTAACCCGTATTGATAAAACATCATTACGGGTTTTTTTATGTTTAAATATGTATTTATTGTATTAATATTATTTAGTTTTTTGAAAGCACAGCCTGTTCAGCCTGTACGTATTCACTATGATGGCGGCGGCGACTGGTACGGGAATAAAACAACCTGGAGCAATATATTAAAAAAAGCCCGTGCAGAAGGAGGCATTAATACAGCAGAACGGGAGATTTCTCTTAAAATTACAGATACAGAATTTAAGCAATATCCGATTGCCTATATTGCGGGTCATGGCAATATAGCCTTTTCGGAACAGGAAGTGGAAGTTTTAAGACAATATCTTATTTCCGGGGGATTCTTGTTTGCCGATGATGATTATGGCATGGATAAATCCTTTAGAAGAGAAATGAAAAAAGTGTTTCCGGAACTGGAATTTGTTGAGTTACCGTTCGCCCATCCGATCTATAATACGTTTTATAAATTTGATGCCGGATTACCAAAGGTACATGAACACGACGGCGGATCGCCAAAAGGATTTGGTTTAATCTATAAAGGTCGGCTGATTTGTTTTTATAGTTTTAATACGGATATAAGCGATGGCTGTGAGGATCAGAATATCCATAATGATCCGCCCGCGATACGCGAAAAAGCGCTTCAAATGGCGGTGAACATTTTAATTTATGCATTGTTAAATTAGGCTATGAATCCGGTAAATATCATACTTGAAAAAATTTTCTTTTATGCAAAGAAAAAGCAGCTTTATTATTTAACAGGGCAATCGGTAATTTTTTTTCTGATAGTGCTTGTCCTGTGGATAAGTCTTTCTATAACAGATCACTTTTTTTTCTTTTCGGAATCTACCAGGTGGGGACTTTGGATTATAAATCTGGCGGTTTTCCTATGGATGTTATATAAATTAATCATTATACCCTTCCGCCAATACCTGAAAACCAAGGCAAATGATGATCTTTCACCCTTTGCTGCTGAAATAGGAGACCGCTATCAGGGAAAAGATAAACTTGTAAACCTTTATCAATTGATTGTAAGAGATCATAGCGCGGGTACTTCTGAAGTATTAAAAGAAGCAGCAATAAAGAGTTTATCCGATCTTTATTATAAAGAAGATTTTAACAGAGAATTAAAGCTAAAAAAATTTATTCCTGATGTCTTGCTGATTTTTGGCGTTTTATTTGTTTCATTATTCCTTCTTATACTTTTTCCGAAAGGAATAATTCATTCTACGCTTAGACTTTTAAATCCTTCAAATGAATATGCAATTCCGCCGGTCTTTCAATTTGATGTAATTCCCGGTTCTATTGCAGTAATCAAAGGGGATGAATTAAAAATCAAATCGACTTATCAGGGCCCTGTTTTAAAAAATGCCTATTTATATTTGATAAATCCGGCTGAAAATAAAATTGAAAATATCTATCTGATGAAAGGTATCTCAGATACTTTAACAGTAGAAATCATGGATATAAAAGCATCTTTTCAATATAGAATAAAAGGCGAGCCGCTTTACAATCCCCAGCTTGAAAACAGAATATGGTCGGAATTATATGAAGTTAAAGTAAAATCGCTGCCGGAAATCCAGAATCTGGATATCAGCATACACCCGCCGGTTTATACAGAGTTGTCTGCATATCATCTGGAAAGAAACATTGGCGATTTCACGGCGCTCTCCGGAACAAACGTGCAACTTAAAATAGAATCGGACAAAGTTTTATCCGGTGCATTAATTACTTTTGGATCCGGACTGGAAATACCCATGAGCGGTAAAGATAAAAAATATCAGGCCCGTTTTTCGGTTAACCGTAATGATACATATCATATTGTTTTATCGGATACATCCGGTTTGCAAAATAAAGATCCGATTGAATATTATATTTCTTTATTGGATGATGCTTCACCTGTTATAGAGATTATTAAACCGGGAGAAGATCTAGAATCTCCATTGGATGCAACATTGGAAATAACAGCATCGACCTATGACGATTATGGAATTGACAAGGCATTTCTTGTTTACAGATATATAAGGAAATCCGATTTAATGAGCGATACCAACTGGACACGCACCAAATTTGCAGGATTCACCGGTAATAATAAACAACGGGATTATACCTATAACTGGGATTTTAATCTGCTTCCGGTAGCATTTGATGACGGTATTGAATATTATGCCTATGTTCAGGATAACCGCATAAATAATCCCGGCGTCGGGCGCAGCAGGACCTATAGTATCAGATTCCCGTCACTGGATGAAATTTTTAACTCTGTAGATGAAAATCAGGAAGAACAAAATAATGAATTGGAAGACATATCAAGGGAATCGAAACAACTTAAAAATACTTTGCAGGAACTAAGCAGAGAGCTAAAACAAAAGAAAAATATCGAATGGGAAAAAAAACAGGAAATCCAGGAAGCAATTAATAAGCAGGAAAAGCTGGAAGAAAAGCTTAAAGAAATTCAAAAAAGCCTGGATGAAATGGTTCAAAAGTTAGAACAGAATAAAGCTATTAGTGAAGAAATACTGGATAAATATACAAAGATTCAGGAGCTGTTCAACGAAATTGCTACACCCGAATTGAGAGAAGCAATAAAAGAATTGCAGAAAGCTATGGAAGAAAATAATCCGGCAAAGCTGAGCAAAGCATTTGAGAATTTCCGGATTAATCAGGAGGCTTTCCAAAAACAGCTTGACCGGACGTATGAACTGCTTAAGAAAGCCCAGCTTGAACAAAAAATGGATCAGCTTGTACAGCAGGCCAGGGAATTAAAAGAGCAACAGCATAAAATAACCCGGGAACTGCAATCGGATAAAACAAAATCAGAGGAATTAAAAAACAGGCTGGCCTCAGAAGAAGAAAAGATTCAACAAAAACTGGAAAAACTGGAAAAACAGGTTGATAAGTTTATGAATGAGTCTATGATGGCTGAATATGATAAAAGTCAGAATAATCTGAAAAATGCTTCAGCTTTGATGTCGGACCCGGCCTTGCAATCTCTTTTTAAAGAAACTCAACAACATCTGAAAAATCAGCGTCGTTCGAATTCTATCAGCGGTTCGCAAAAGCTGGAGGAAAATCTTGAAAAAATAAATTCGAGTTTGAGCCAGGCGCAAACCGATATGTTACAGCAGAGCCGGGATCAAATCGAACGTAAAATGAAACATACACTGGAAAAAATACTTTCACTATCTCACGAGCAGGAAAAACTCCAGATAAGCACTCAGAACACATCGCCATTGAGTGATGAATTAAAGGATATTACCAGAAGTCAGGGACAGTTAATGAATAATTTTCAACGTATGATTGCGGAGGTAGTGGAATTATCCAGGGAAACGTTCTTTATTGACAGGTCCGTCGGACAATCTTTGGGCAATACTCAAAAGAAGATGATGGAAAGCCTGGATCAGCTTTCTGAGCGGAGTATGCATAGTGCCGCGAACAGCCAAAGGGAGGCTTTGAAAAATCTGAACCTGAGCGCTCAAAAAATGCAGAATGCTCTTCAACAATTGCTGCAATCGCAATCGGGGCTGGGTATGGAGAAGTTTTTAGAGGATATGAAAAAAATGGCAGGCATGCAGGGGCAGCTTAACGAATAGACGCTCGGATTAATGCCCGGAGAAGGAAATGAAGGAAGTATGTCTATGGAAGCGCAGGCTGCACGCAGGCGGATAGCCGCGGAACAAAACGCTTTACGCGAAGCTATGGAAGAAATGCATCAACAGATGGGCGATCGTGGGGATGTTGCCGGCCGTCTTAATCAGATTGCGAATCAGATGGATGAAGTGATCAATGATCTTCTTAATGACAAATTATAAAGAAAAACCATAGAAAGGCAGCAACAAATACTCTCAAGAATGCTGGATTCGCAGAAGTCAATGACAGAAAGAAAAGAATCGAAGAAAAGAGAAGCGGAAAAGGCAAAAGCTTATTCAACGATCGATCCGAAAATTTTGGGAAAAACTTCTGATGAAAGAAAGGAAGCATTGCAAGAGGCTTTAAAACGGGCCCAAAACGAAGGTTACAATCATGATTATCAGAAATTGATTGAAATCTATTTTAAATCCCTGATACAGGATACACAAAATAGTATTGCTCCTTAATATTTTTATTGTTATATCTCTGTAATTTTTTAAGTTTAGGAAACAAGAATTAGTATAATTGATCAAAATGAAAATGGCGGCTTATAAATACATTTTTTTATTTATTTTAGTCTTTAGCTCTTTCTGTCTGGCGGACAATGTTTTCACAAAAGAAGTAAATTTGTCTTCTAAAGGATTTAAAGAAAAGCGCAGCATTCAGAACAAACGCTCTGCGGGAACTGTCCTGGTGCTCAGCGGCGGCGGAGCCAGAGGTCTGGCGCATATCGGCGTTATTAAAGCCCTGGAAGAAGAAAACATTCCAATAAATATGATTGTAGGGACAAGTATCGGAAGTGTAATCGGCGGGCTTTATGCCTCTGGCTATTCAATCAGTGAAATCGAATTAATATTCAAAGGAATAGACTGGGATACAATATACCGGGATCAGGCTCAGCGGACATCGATGCTTATGGGCCAAAAAGGTAAAGATGACCGGTATTTGGTAACCATACGTTTTGAAGGTTTAAATCCATATATTCCGTCAGCCTTTTCGCCGGGTCAAAAGGTTTTAAATGTATTATCAGAAATATTGTTGAAAGCGCCTTATCATCCTCATGATAGTTTTGATGATTTGAAAATAAAATTCCGGGCTGTAGCAACCGATTTGATTTCGGGCCGTCAGATTGTACTCGATCATGGTAATATTGCCGAGTGTATTCACGGATCAATGGCTGTGCCGTTATTATTTTCTCCCATAGAGGTAGATTCCTTTCTATTGGTTGATGGAGGTTTGCGCTCAAATCTTCCTGTAAATGTAGCGGTAAACGAAGGTGCTGATTTTATTATTGCCGTTGATATTACTGCACAGCTTCGGTCCAAAGAAGAGATAAGTGTTCCATGGCAAATCGTAGATCAGGCTACGACTATAATGGCTGATCTGTCAAATAAGTTGCAAAGTCAAAATGCAGACGTAGTGATCAGGCCGGATCTGCATGAATTTATGAACAGTAATTTCACTGATGTGGACACACTGATTCAAATCGGATATCAAACCACGATTGAAAATATCGGGATTATCAGGACAAAAAGTAAATCGGCAGCTTCAGATAGTCTGCTTTTTATTATCAGCGATTCGGTTAATATTATTTGTAACGAGCCGGAAGTGTTAAAAAAAATGATTAATTGCGACTCCATAGTTAATAAAAAAGGAAAGTTGATTACGGAAGATATTATCGAAAATGATTTAAACAGCATTATATCAACCGGCTATATAAATTCGATAGCCGTTCTTGCAGATTCGTTCAACCTTGTTTATAACCTGTCCGCTTTTCCCCGTTTTTCCGGCCTGGAATTAAAAGGAATATCTTTATTTAATCCGGACACTTTAATTTCACAACTCGGTTTAAAAAACAATGATTTATTTAATTATTTAGTATTCAATGAATGGCTTGAATTTGTAATTAATCAATATCGCAGCGCCGGGTATTCCCTGGCCCGCATAGATACAATCATAACGGATGGACTGGGCCAATTTTCTGTAACCCTTAATGAAGGGATAATCGATAGCATTTTAGTGGAAGATAATAAAAAAACACTGGATTATGTGATTCTGCGTGATTTCAATGCTTTGAGCAAAAATGTATTCAATTGGTCACCGGTTCAAAATGCTATTGATAAAGCTTATGCCACACAGTTATTCGACAGGGTCGGGGTGCATATTGTCCAGAATGATAATAAGAATTTTTTAAAGATTAAAGTAAAAGAAAAATCGTCTTTTTTACTCCGACTCGGCGGTAAGGTTGATAATGACCGCAAATCCCAGTTGTATTTAGAAGTCGGAGATGAAAATATTTTAGGTACCGGTATCAAGGCTTTAGGTATCGGGCGAATAGGAATGAAAGATACTTATCTTGGGGTTGATTTACGCGACGACCGTATTTTTACGACCTTTTTTACTTTAATACTTAAAGGTTATACAAGCAGGAAAATTAATCCATATACGATTGATAATAATATAATCGGTGATTATTATGAAGACCGAACCGGCGTTTCTCTTCGTATTGGATATCAAATGCAGTCGCTGGGGCAAATGTCCGGAGAAATCCGGCTGGAAAATGTTAATAATTTTGCAGAGGATGAGACTGTAAAGGTTGACCAGAATATTGAGCTTCGGACTTTTGCTATCCGGTCGGTTACGGATCGGCGCGATAAAATTGACTTTACCACGAAGGGCATATACACTCACTGGGCATGGGAAAGCGGGAACCAGTTGCTTTTAAACAGCCAGGAATCTTATTCCAAAGCTTATATAAATATTAAGGGTTACCAAACCTGGTTGAACAGGCATACGCTTCAATTCAGAGTAAATGTTGGTTTGGGTGATAAATCAGTGCCATTCTCCGAGTATTTCCGGCTGGGCGGTCTTCATGATTTTTTTGGTCTTAGAGAAAATCAGTATTATGGAAAGCAATTATTTATTAGCAGCCTGGGATACCGGTTTTGTCTGCCGGGCAATCCTGGCAAGTCGACTATGTTATTTGATGATTTGTTTCTGGGAATACGTTATGATTTAGGCGGACTATGGAATGAACCGCAATTGGTTTTTAAACGGGATGATTTTTTTGCGGGATATGGCGCTTATTTGGCCGCCAGCACTTTTTTGGGACCGCTTTATTTGGCATGGGGAAGAACAACCCGCAATGATGAAATGCTTTATTTATCTCTGGGATTTAGTTTTTAAAAACCAGTTGATAAGTTTCATATGCGCCGTATGAATAGGATAATTACTGATTTCTCCGAATGGTATATTTTCTAATTTTTGATAATCTCTCTGCCAATGGTCTTTACTGCAATAATTTTCAATAGCAGAATTAATATGTATGGCCTGATAATGCAATAGGATATGAGAATAACTATGTCTGAATAACGGTGAAATAACATAGTTATCATCAGGCGTGTCAGCCAAAAACAATTTTTTTAACTTTCCCTCAATCGTTTCTTCATCCGCAAGGATAACCGAAGGGCATTCCCACATGGAAGCCAATAAGCCTTTTGCCGGCCGCTGAGCTAATACGAGGTGATTATTATCTGAAAAAATATATGCTAATTCCCGGAGTATCCTTTTGGAAACCGGTGATGATTTGAATGGAAAATTGTACCAATTATTGCCTTTCCCGGCCGCACAAAAATCAAAGAGAGGGCAGATATTACAGACTGGATTTTTCACTTTGCAAATAAGCGCGCCAATTTCCATCATCGCTTCGTTATGATTGCCGGGCTGTCGGTTGTCCAGCAACTGTTGAGCAAGACCGGTTAAAGAGTTTATTACTTTATTGTTTCTGATATCCTTATCAATTGCAAATAATCGGGTCAGCACCCGGATTACATTTCCATCAACGACCGGTAGCGGTTTTTGAAAAGCAATCGATAAAATAGCAGAAGCCGTATATTTTCCTATTCCCGGCAGCTTGATTACTTGGTTATAATCCCCGGGGAAACGGCTGTTATACTGATCTTTCAGTATTTTTGCAGTTTTAAGTAAATTCCTGGCGCGGCTGTAATAACCAAGACCTGCCCAGAGCCTCAGAATATCCTGTTCATCCGCCCGGGCTAATTTGTTTATATCGGGGTATTGGGCAATGAATTTTTTATAATAGGGCAAAGCCTGTTCCACCTGGGTTTGTTGTAACATAAATTCGGAGAGCAGCACTACATACCAGTTTTTCTCACTGCGCCAGGGAAGCCGGCGGGCATTTTTATCAAACCATTCAAGCAGACCGGAGCGAAAAGCGGCAACATCGAAGTTTATTTCAACGGTTATATCGGTTTTATCTGCAATGCCTGGCACTATCTACCCTGAATCGTGGATTCAAACCATTTTGATGTATGCGATCTTACCATCTGAATCAGACAGATTTGTGCCGTAAAAACGGTGGCATTATTCATAGCATTCTCATACAGATTAATCAGGGCATTGCTGTATTTGTCCAGATAAATACTGTCAATTTGGGTGGGATCACCCAGCACAATCAGCTTGGAATCCTCCCCCAGTCTTGTGCCAAGTGTACGCATCTGGAACGGATTGGCATTCTGCGCTTCATCGAATATTACAAAGGAATTGGCCAGATCGGCGCCCCGGATATCCGCCAGGTTCAATAACTCGATAATACCGGAATCAAGCAGTTTTTTATAGCCCTCTTCTGTTTCAATATCGGTGGTGAATTTGCGTAGTTTTTCTACAAAAGGTCTCATTTTGGGAATCAGTTTTCTTTTTAACGAGCCAGGCAAAAATCCGACATCTTCACCTAAACGGCTTTTGGTAACCACAGGTTTAATAAGTTTAATGGAATCGTATTTACGTTCTTTAAATACTTTTTCAATCGCGGCGGCCATGGCGATATGCGTTTTGCCTGTGCCTGCCTTGCCGATAATAATTTGAATTTTAATGTCATCATCAAGGGCCTGATGCATACAGACAGCCTGCTCAAAATTGTGCTGAGCGATAGTTTCATCCAATACTTTAGGAGGCATGTCCAGAACTTTGGTTGAATGATAATCGAAATATTTCAGGCGATCGCCTTTTCGCAGGGCCATCCCGAAAAAACTATTGTTAGGATCAAACAGCGCGATGCCTTCATTCTCTTTGAGATGCCATTTTTTCCGATAGGGGATTTCCCAGCTTTCAGAAGTTTTAGACTTAAATAAATTATTGATTTCCGTTTCCTCCAATACGATCTGCTGAACCGGTTGGAAAAAACTAGCCAGATATTCCTCGGAAATTTTATCATGCAAATAATCCACGTTATTTATGTCCAGAGCGCTGGCTTTAATACGCAGGTTGCGGTCTTTGGTAACCAGTATAAATTTACGATGCGGATAGACTTCCTGCAGACCGATTGTCTGGGATAGAATCGCATTATCCTTATAACTTAGCGATAACTCGGCGGGAAATTTTTGCGACAGGTGTCCTCTTGGAAAAAGCAAAATACCATCGCAACCATTGGGTATTATAATCGCATCACCGGGATTATCGCTGCGTTGAATCAGTTGCTCTAATTTTTTACTGATTTCCCTGGAGTTTGCTCCGATCATGGGATCTTTTTTAATATTATCAATTTCATCGAGAACAAAAAGAGGAATTACGACAAAATGTTCATGAAAACGGAATATAGCCGAAGGATCATGAAGCAGAACGTTGGTATCGAGTATATACACTTCACGTTCATCCTGTTGCTTTAATAAATCCAAACCCCTGATATTTTGCATAGTGTACCTTTTGTTAAATTTTAAGCGCCGTTTTATACATTAAACCGGATGTTAAGAATATCACCGTCTTTAACCGGATATTCCTTTCCTTCTAATCTTAACAATCCTTTTTCTTTGCAGGCAGCCATGGAGCCGTATTCCATCAAATGATCATAGTGAACGGTTTCCGCGCGAATAAATCCTTTTTCAAGATCACTATGAATGACGCCTGCCGCTTTTTGAGCCATAGTTCCCCGGCGAATAGTCCAGGAGCGGCATTCATCTTCTCCAACCGTAAAAAATGATATTAACCCCATCAAATCATAAGACGATTTGATCAATTTATCCAGGGCAGGCTCCTTAATGCCAAGCTCATCCATAAAGGCCTTCCGGTCTTCTTCACTTAACTCCGATATTTCTTTTTCTGTTTCCGCGCTTAATGTAACAATAGAACAAAAAGGTGTTTTAAATTGAACCAGACTTTTTTCAATTTCGGCGGCTTGCGGAATCTGATCTTCCGATATATTAATCACATAGAGCGCAGGTTTTAAAGTAATAAACTGATAACCTCTAAGAATTAACAATTCATTTTCAGAAAAGTCTAATTCTCGTAAAGGTTTTTCCTGATCTAATTGTTCTTTTAGACGATTCATCAGCGTTAACTCTCTTTTTTCCTGCTCATTTTGCGTTTTCTGAACAAGCTTTTCCAGCTTTTCCACTCTCTTTTCAACAACCATCAAATCGCTTATTAAGAACTCACCATTGATATATTCAATATCCGCTGAGGGATCAATTCTGTTAAAGGGGTGCGGATAAAATTCATTTTCAAAGTTACGGATAATAATCATCAGTGCGTCAACATTCTTAAGATTGGTTAGAAATTTGGAAGACAAACCCGTTGTTTGCTCGCTTTCTTCCTCTAAACCGGCTACCTTAACATATTCAATGATTGCATTGACTTGTTTTTTTGGATTAAACATGGCCGTAAGCTTGTCCAGCCTGGAATCCGGGACCTTTACAACGCCTCTTTCCGCAGTTTGTTTGCCTCCTGTCTGCTCGTGACTTTTATGTGTCAAAAGCGTAGAAAAAATAGTTGATTTACCGGAATAAGGTAATCCAACAATGCCAATTTCCATAAATTCTCCATTTTATTAAAGTAATATTAGTTAACAATAAGCTTTCCTTTTTAATAATATTAAATCATTTGATTATGTATATTTTAAAGTCGCTTATCTGACATATGACTTAATTCATTCAATAGAATAATTACTATTTCGCCGGAACCGGATAATATCATGCTCACCAATTTAAATAAAAAAAATTTTTTATCAAAAACGGATTGATTTTAATATAGTTTATTTTGTTTTATGAGTATTTTTTTTTATTATCATTCCAATAAGATTTAATCAGGTTTTACGGGAATGATAAATATATTTGCTATCGGAATTGGCGGATTTATAGGAGCGGTTTTACGTTATTTGTTTACGGGCTGGATTTACCGTTTGGCCGGCACCTCGTTGCCTTGGGGTACTCTGGTTGTAAATGTTGCGGGAAGTTTTATACTTGGATTTTTCCTTGTTTTTGAAATGACCCGTTTAACTTTATCACCTGCGCTGCGAAATTTTGTAGCGATTGGAATTTTAGGCGCATTTACCACATTTTCTACGTTTTCCTATGAAGCTGTAAACCTGATACAGGATCAATTGTATATGAAGGCGTTGTTTTACATTCTTTTGAATGTTATCATCAGCATCATTGCCGTATGGTTTGGAATGGTAACGGCAAGGATTATGGGATAATTCCGGAAAGGATAACAGATGGAATTAAAAGGTCCCGGAGCTTTACTGCGAATATATTTAGGGGAAAAAGATCGTCACAGAGGAGTTCTCCTGTATGAGGCGATTATTAATAAAGCCAAAGAAATGGAGCTGGCCGGCTGCACGATTTTTAGAGGTATTGAAGGATTTGGTATAGCCTCCAGGATGATTCATAAGTCCAGTATTTTACGTTTATCTGATAAACTTCCGGTTTTAATTGAGATAGTTGATCAACAGGCAAAAATAGAAAAAGCCATAGAAAAATTTGAAGAAATTTTAGATGAATGCGGTAAAGGTGTATTAATGACGGTTGAACAAGTTCAAATTGTGCGTTATAAAAAGTAGTATATGACGGAAGCGGATAAAAAAGAGAAATTATACATATATGGCCGACAGCCGGTTATCGAAGCCATAAGATCAGGGCATAAAATATTTGAAGTATGGCTGGGAAAAGACAGTCAGGGCTCTGCCGTTAAAACAATTGAAAATCTTTGTAAAACTCACCAGATAAAACTTAACCGAAAAGAAAAAAATGAGCTCCAGAAATGGACAGGTTCTGTTGTCCATCAGGGTGTAGCGGCCAGATTGGAACCGGTTTCTATAATCGATGAAAAAGAGATAGACAAAACGCTGCAATACATCCCTGCGCCTTTTATATTGGTATTGGATCAAATACAGGATCCGCACAATCTCGGCGCCATCCTACGTTCTGCGGAAGCCTGCGGTGTGGATTTAATTATTATGCCCGTAAAAGGAAGCGCCCCGATTAATGCAACGGTTGTCAAGACATCTGCCGGGGCTGTTTTTTATTTAAGATTAATGATGACCGGTAATCTGCCCGGTTTATTGGAAAAATTCCAGATGAACGGAATATCCACGATTGCGACTTTACCCAATAGAGGACAACAGTTATATGAAATGAATTTTCTGAAAGGTGTTGCAGTTATAATTGGCAGTGAAGGAGAAGGTGTGCGTAAAAACTTATGGCCATATTGCACACACCGGGCGGTTATTCCTCAGAAGGGCAAAGTAAATTCATTAAACGCTTCGGTCGCGGCTGGAATCGTACTCTATGAGGTATTAAGACAAAGAATATCCGGGAAAAATACGGATAATTCTTAATTGTTATGTTTTTATTCTATAACCGTATTTCAAAAATAGAGCAGACACATACTTTTTTATGGTAAGATTGTATAAAAATACAGAAATATCTATTTCTTTAAACATTTAAGTCGTTAATAAATAAACTTATTTTAAGTTTTATTAAATATCCGGAACTTAAAGATAATTAAAATAAATTTTAAAATTTGCGGAACTCTTCTTAGAAGTTAATCGTTATAAAATTTGAATGTGATTTCAAAAGAATTATAATAGTCTTGGAATCCCAATCCCTCCCAAAGAAGAGCGCTTTCAAATTGAAGGCGCTTTTTTATTTTATCCCGGTTTTTTATATATTGAAAACAAACAATAAAAGAAATTCGATATGATTAATGAACTGATTATTGTATCCGGATTACCGCGATCCGGAACGTCATTGATGATGCAAATCCTGAAGGCTGGCGGTATTGATGTCGTCAACGATGGATTGCGCACGGAGGACGAATTCAATCCGGCTGGTTACTTTGAAGATAACCGCGTAAAGAGTCTGGATAAGGAGAATGCCTGGCTGAAATCAGAAAAAGGTAAAGCCATAAAAATTATCTCTTATGCCTTACCTTATATTCCTGCGGGTCTGCCTGTTAAAGTAATTTTTATGCTTCGGAATCCGGATGAAATTATTCTGTCACAGAACCGCATGCTTAAAAATAATACCGGGAAAATGAGTGATGAAAACCTGAAGCATAGTTTTAATACGCATCTGAATAAAGTATTTCTGTGGATGAATGAGCAGAAATTTCTGCAATATATAACCGTATCATATCATGACCTGCTTAATAATGCCTTAGCTGAAATTAAACGAATTAACCGGTTCCTGAATTTATCTTTGCAGGAGGAAGAGGCGTGCCAGGCAATAAAACCTGAGTTATATCGCAGCCGGAAACTGTAATCATACCATAGAGCAGATCAATGATTGTGTTGTGAATATTCTTTCAAAATTTATCAAAAATATACCTTTAAATATTTGCAAAAAAGGCATTTATTTTATAATATCTGCCCGGCAAGAATGAAGGGGAAACCGAGTGTATTCAGGAGGAAAAAATAGAGGCTAAATCTGCAAAGCTCATCCTCGAAGATGGAAGTATTTTTTATGGCGTTTCCTTCGGATATCCAAAGTCTGTTGCCGGTGAAGTTGTTTTTAGTACGGGAATGGTAGGATACCCGGAATCCCTCACCGATCCTTCTTATCAGGGTCAAATTTTAACTTTAACCTATCCGCTTATCGGCAATTATGGCATGCCGGAACTGGACAACAATAAGAACTGCTCGATTAATTATGAATCGGATAAAGCAAGAATTTTAGGATTAATTGTTGCCGATTATTCCTCCGCATACAGTCACTGGAATTCGGAAAGCGGACTGGCGCAATGGCTTTATAATCAACATGTTCCGGCGATTAGTGGTATTGATACCCGGGCGCTTACGAAAAAATTACGTGAAAAAGGGACGATGCTTGGTAAAGTGGTTATCAATGATAAGGATATTGATTTTTTCAACCCGAATGAAACCAATCTCGTCGCTGAAGTGAGTATTAAAGATCCTGTGCATTATAAAGGCAGCGGGAAAAAGGTGGTTTTGGTAGACTGCGGTTGTAAACACAGTATTTTACACAGTTTATTGAACCGTGAACTTGAAATTTTGCGCGTGCCGTGGGATTATCCTTTTGGCGATGAATCCTTTGACGGCGTTTTAATATCGAGTGGTCCGGGTGATCCTAAAATGTGCATCGCGACCATAGAAAATACCCGTATAGCGCTTAATAAAGGCATTCCTACTTTTGGTATTTGTCTGGGTCATCAGATAATGTCTCTGGCCATAGATGCAGATACTGCAAAAATGAAATACGGTCATAGGAGTCAGAACCAGCCTGTAATTCATTCCCAGACCAACCATTGCTATATAACGACACAAAATCATGGCTATATGGTAGAAACAAATACCTTGCCCGATGATTGGTCAAACCTTTTTCTGAATCTCAATGATCAGACTTCCGAAGGTTTGATTCATAAATCCGGAAGATTTTTTAGTACGCAGTTTCATCCGGAAGCGGCTCCGGGTCCGGTAGATACAACGTTTTTATTTGATCAGTTTATCGAGATTATTAAATGAATCCAAAATATCAGCGCGTTTTAGTTTTAGGAAGCGCCGCCTTAAAAATAGGCGAAGCGGGAGAGTTTGATTACTCCGGCAGTCAGGCGATTAAAGCGCTGAAAGAAGAAGGCGTTTTTATCATTCTGGTTAATCCGAATATTGCCACTATCCAGACATCAAATGACCTGGCCGACAGAGTCTATTTTTTACCGGTTACCGTTGAATTCATCGAAAAAATAATTCAGAAAGAAAAACCGCAGGGTATCCTGTTAAGCTTTGGCGGCCAGACGGCTCTTAATACTGGTCTGGAATTATATAAAAAAGGCATCCTTAAAAAATATAATATCGATATTTTAGGCACGCCGATTAAGGCTATTATCGATACCGAAGACAGGGAATTCTTTGTTCATCGGTTAAATGAAATAAATGTTAAAACAGCCCGCAGTGCCATCGCCGTATCCGTTGAGCAGGCGGTTAAAGCCGGTAAAAATATCGGTTTTCCTGTTATGGTGCGGGTGGCTTATGCGCTTGGCGGTCTCGGCTCCGGCGTATGCAGGAACATGCAGGAACTAAAATCCAGGGCAGAGCAGGCCCTGGCGCTGGCGCCCCAGATTTTGGTTGAGGAATATCTATCCGGTTGGAAAGAAATTGAATATGAAGTGGTACGTGACCGGGCTGATAATTGTATTACAGTTTGTAATATGGAAAATTTTGATCCGATGGGCATTCATACCGGTGAAAGTATTGTGGTGGCTCCGAGCCAGACCCTGACAAATCGTGAATATCATATGTTGCGGGAAATTGCTATCCGGGTGATCCGTCATTTGGGAATTATTGGCGAATGTAATATTCAATATGCGCTCGATCCGGTATCGGAAGATTACAGGGTTATTGAAGTAAATGCCCGTTTATCAAGAAGTTCGGCTCTGGCCTCAAAAGCAACAGGATATCCGCTGGCGTTTGTGGCGGCAAAATTAGCGCTCGGCTTCACTTTGCCGGAATTAAAAAACAGCATTACTAAAACAACATCCGCTTTCTTTGAACCGGCGCTTGATTATGTAGTGGTAAAAATTCCCCGCTGGGATTTGAAGAAGTTCCGTCTTGTTTCGCGCAAGATTGGTTCCGGAATGAAATCGGTTGGCGAAATTATGGCCATTGGCCGCCATTTTGAAGAAGCTCTTCAAAAGGGACTGCGTATGCTGGAAATTGGCGCTAACGGTCTCACCGGAAATTCAAATTTCAGGTTTAATGATATTACCATAGAACTTAAAGAACCCACAGAGGAACGCATATTTGCAATTGTTCAGGCTTTTGAGCAGGGATTTACGATAGATGAAATTCATGAATTAACGTATATCGATAAATGGTTTTTGCATAAGATTCAGAAAGTAGTGGAAATTTCCGGTAAACTGACTTTATTCAAAGATCGAAAACCTGCCGTATCTATTTTACAGACAGCTAAAAATGCCGGCTTTTCGGATAAACAGATCGCTATCCTTTGCGGTGCCGATGAGTTAAAAGTAAGAAAATGGCGCGCTGCCGCCAATATCCTGCCTGTAATCCGGCAAATCGATACGATGGCGGCGGAATACCCGGCCCAGACCAATTATCTTTATCTGACTTATAATGGCATTGAAGACGATATTCAACCTCCGGATCAAAAAACCGTTCTGGTGCTTGGTTCCGGAGCCTACCGCATCGGCAGTTCGGTTGAATTTGACTGGTGTTGTGCAAGCACGGCCCAGTCGTTGCAGAAATTAGGTTATAAAACGATTATGCTGAATTATAATCCGGAGACCGTAAGCACGGATTATGATCAGTCGGATATCCTGATATTTGACGAGATTAACCTGGAATCGGTGATTGAAATATTTGCCAAATTAAAACCTATTGGCGTAGTGATTTCCATGGGCGGCCAGATACCCAATAACCTGGTTGTGAAACTGGATAAAGCCGGTATCCCTGTTTTAGGCACCTCTGCAAAGAGCATTGATACCGCCGAAAACCGCCATAAGTTTTCTTCTCTCTTAGATAGTATCGGCGTGGATCAGCCGGTATGGAAAGAGTTAAAATCCTATAAAGAAGCCCTGGCATTTGCTAATGAAGTGGGCTATCCTGTTCTTGTCAGGCCATCCTATGTGTTAAGCGGCGCCGCGATGGCGGTTGCTTCCAATGACGAAGAACTTCAGAAATATCTGGAAAAAGCGGTTAATATTTCTCCCGAACATCCGACGGTGATCAGCAAGTTTATGGATAATGCCAAAGAAATTGAAATGGATGCGGTGGCCCGTAACGGAGAATTAATTGCTTATGCAATCTCTGAACATGTTGAAAATGCCGGAGTGCATTCCGGCGATGCCACTTTGGTCTTTCCCCCGCAGCGGATATATTTTGAAACGATTCGCCGAATCAGGCAGATCACAACTAAAATAGCCGGGTCTTTGAATATAAACGGCCCGTTTAACATCCAGTTTATTGCCAAGAAAAATGAAGTTAAGGTGATCGAATGCAACCTGCGGGCGTCACGCAGCTTCCCCTTTGTTTCCAAGATTCTAAAAATAAATTTTATTGATCTGGCAACGCGGGTAATTATGGGAGAAAACGTAGAGAAACCAGCCCGTTCTTTATTCGAAATCAACTATGTAGGCGTTAAAGCGCCACAGTTTTCTTTCACACGGTTAGCCGGCGCTGATCCTATCCTCGGTGTGGAAATGGCTTCTACCGGCGAAGTCGCCTGTATCGGGGATGATTTTGATGAAGCGTATTTGAAATCATTGATTGCGGTGGGTTACCGGTTTCCCTTTAAAAATATTCTGCTTTCCACAGGCGCCATTGAATCCAAAGCCGAATTGCTGGAACCAATCCGGGTGCTTTCGGAAATGGGCATGAATTTTTATGCTACGGAAGGTACAGCCAGATTTTTAAAACAAAACAAAGTTAACGTTAAAATGCTGCACTGGCCGCTGGAAGAAAAGAAGCCCAATGTTATCGATTATATCCGCGGGGGTAAAATTGACCTGGTCATAAATATTCCCAAAAACTATCAGAAAGATGAGCTGACTAATGGTTATCTTATACGGCGGGCTACTGTGGATTTTAATGTTATGCTGATTACCAACCGTCAGTTAGCCATGCGCATGGTGGAAGCGCTTTCCCGCAAAACGGCTGACGATCTGCATGCCCTGCACTGGGATGAGTATCATTAGTCTTGTGACGCGCTTTTATTTTGTCCACCTGCGGTAAATACGCTTAAGTTGCTGCCACAATCCTTCCCCCAGATATTTATCGGCAACGGTTAAAACATTCTGAACAGAAGCGAGAATATCGCCTTTACCCGCCCAGTGTTCATAAAGGATATCCGAATCGCCGTGATTTATAAAATCATTGCGCACATAAGCGGCCAGGGCAATATCATCCATGTAACCCAGAGGACCGAAGATAACTTCAGGAATTACATCGATGGGACTAATATAATAAGCGATACAACCCAGAAGTTTTAGCTTTTTATCGCCAGATACACGTTTGTCTAAGGATAATTTTATAAGCAGGTGAAAAAAATCGGGTGCTAATAAAAGCACATCGGCGTATTTAAAGTTTTTCCTTTCGACATAATCGGTAATTTGCTTGCGTATTTTTTTGTAAAAATCTAAATGTTTTTGTTCCGGCAGCTCTTCCATTATTATTTCTCCTCTTAAATTTCTAAAGGATCATATTACAGTTCCATTATATAAAAGGTTTGGTACAATTTCCAGTTAAAATCCCCGTTCTTTTTGTATTTGATCATAAGCGCTGTTGATGGCGGCCATTTTTTCATTAGCGATCTTTATAAAGTCCTCAGGCACGCCTTTGGCCATCAAACGATCCGGATGGTATTCCATGACCAGTTTTTTATAAGCCGACTTTATCTCCGCATCCGAAGCGTCTGAACTGATGCCGAGAATCTGGTAGGCTTTATCATTTGATTTTACAAACAGGGCTTTAATCTGGTCATACTGCGCCGAAGACATGCCAAAAGCGTTTGCAACCTGCCGGATAAACCGGTCTTCCGCCGGATGAAATTTACCGTCGGCCATGGATATTCTGAAAAGCAGTTGGATCATGGTCTGCAAAACTTCGGGTTGAAATCCTATCAATTGCCTGAACTGGCGGGCAATATCCACGGCGCTGTCGGGTGAATTTTTTGCTTTATTGAACAAGCCGGCTATTACTTTTCGCTCGGAGACTGGTACGCGCAATTCCTGAACAACAAAGCGATCAAATGCCCTGACTTCATCTTCGGTAACAACACCGTCAGCCTTGGCCATTTTTGCCGCCAGGGAGGTAAGGCTGACATAAAACAAAAACTGCCGGTCATAAGCCTGCTGCGGGCGGGCATATCCATAATTATAACCGCAGTCAGGACACTTGCCATCAGCCGTTGGCTGTGCCTGACTGCCGCAGCCGGGACAGGCGTTAAATAATCGTTTTCCGGTAAATTCATCCGCGCTTACATCAAATGAATGCCCTAATAATCCGCCGATAATCGCGCCTAATGGCCCGCCGACCATAAATCCGAATCCTATGCCGATGGCTTTTCCCCAAAAACCCATTTATTAAAATACCCTCATAGTTTTACATGGAAATTGTTTTACAGGTAATGTACTCTTTTATTCAATAAAAGTTTATTAAAAATCTGAAAGTATTTTATTGAATGCAAAAATTCTTTGAATAATTACGGATTTGTTTAACGGCACAAAAGACCTGACTTTTTTCATTTTTTCCTATGCACAAAGAATTAAGTATATAAACCAGTTTATTTATGGCCTTTTAGGATAAATAGGTGAAGCATTTAGTCCAACGGTTTTAAGGATTCGGTTTTTTATTTCGATAATGAATACATCGCGCGGGTTAGATGAATAAAGCGCATGGCTTATGTACAGTTTTTTAAGGAGATTATTAATGACAAAGTTAACATTTAGTATCCTGTTTACCCTGTGTTTGTTTTGTATTCACTGCAGCGACAGCGGTACAAACAGCGATAACGGAAATACGGCGCCTGTAGCCTCTTTTACGATTACCCCGGATTCCGGCAGTACGACAACGCTTTTTGAATTTGACGCCTCCGGCTGCAGCGATACGGAAGATGAGCTGTCTTCTTTATCGGTGCGCTGGGATTGGGAATCCGATGATACATGGGATACGGAGTATTCTTCAGTGAAGCAAATAACTTATAAGTTTAATGCTCAGGGTTATTATACCGTCCGGCTCGAAGTAAAAGATTCGGGAAACCTCACGCATACCGCCACACGGCAGATATCCGTAACCGAGGATACCAACACGGTGACCGACACGGACGGCAATGTTTATAAAGTTGTAAAGATCGGCGACCAATACTGGATGGCAGAAAATTTAAGCGTTACTCATTATCGTAACGGGGATGCCATCGGAACAACCAATCCTGCCGATCTGGATATTACAAGTCAGACTTCGCCAACCTATCAATGGTCTTATTATGGCGATGAAGAAAATGTTAATATCTACGGTAGATTATATACCGGGCATGCGGTGCTGGACAGCCGGAATATCTGTCCCGAAGGCTGGCATATTCCAAGTTACGAGGAACTGAACATTCTGGTAGTTGCAGCTTTGGATTCAAAAGTAGGCGTAAATCCGCTGAAGGAAATGGGGACGGTTCACTGGGAAGATCCTAACACAGGAGCGACATATTCAGTAGGATTTGACGCTTTGCCGGCTGGCATCAGGAATGCAAACGGCGTTTTTGATGCATTGCGCCTGTTTACGGGAATCTGGTCGACAACGGAATATGAATTGGATACCACAGAGCTTTGGAACATAGGTTTACATTATAATACATCGGATATTTACGGCAACCATTATTCGAAATCAGACGCACTTTCCGTGAGGTGTATTAAGGATTAGCGGGGAAAATTTAAAAAAAAGGATCACTTTTTACCCAAGCTATTATTATACCGATGATATAAAGCGTCAATTATCTGGAATTAATTCTTGATAGTTCCTGCGCCAAATTATTATAACGCTTATAACTTATGAGGTGATTTTCCTTTACCCTGTTTGTTACATTTACTGATGGCGATTAAAAGATTTGGTAATTCACAGTAATTGGAGTTGTTCGGAATCGTTGTTATTCATATCTTTTTACCAGTCTTTTATTGTGATTCGTGTAATTACTTTACCGGGGAGGTAAAAATATGGGTAATCCATTTCCTCTTTATAGAAAAGGCATCATTTATGTCATTATAATTTTTCTGGCGTTATTTACTTTTAGCATATCCATTGTATCGGCTTCGGAATCTTATATTTCTTCTGAAGACGGACCCGGTTATTTCCCTTTGCTCGATAAGGGGAAGTCTGCCACTCTGTTTCTAAGTTCGCAGGATTATCCGGGTGTGCTGAAAGTCGCGGCGCACCTGCAAACGGATATCAACCGCGTGTCCGGAACAATGCCTGAACTCATCATGGATAAAATTCCAAAGGAAAATGCGCTGGTTATTATCGGCACCATCGGGAAAAGTCCTGTTATTGATCAGTTGATTAAGGAACAGAAAATTGATGCGGATAAAATTATTAATCGCTGGGATACCTATGCCCTGCAAACAGTTGATGAGCCTCTACCGGGTATCAGCCAGGCGCTGGTGATTTTTGGCGCCAATAAACGGGGAACTATTTACGGGATGTATGATTTATCCGCTCAGATTGGCGTATCGCCCTGGCACTGGTGGGCGGATGTGCCCGCCAAACAGCGAAAGACAATTTATGTCAAGCCGGGTTTTTATTCGCCGGGAGAGCCAAAGGTTAAATATCGCGGTATTCTTATTAATGATGAAGCGCCGGCGCTAACCAACTGGGCTAAAGAAACCTTCGGCGGTTTCAATCACAAGTTTTATGAAAAAGTATTTGAATTGATTCTGCGTAATAAAGGCAATTATCTTTGGCCGGCCATGTGGCCTCCCAGCGCATTTTGGGCTGATGATCCGGAAAACGCCCGCCTGGCCGATGAATTGGGCGTGGTTATGGCCACCAGTCACCATGAACCGTTGATGCGTTCTCATGCAGAATGGAACAGGGAGCGCGACGGGGAATGGAATTACGAAACCAATAAAGAGACTCTGCAAAAATTCTGGCGCGGGGGAATGGAACGCATGGGCAATTATGAAAGCGTGGTAACCGTGGGCATGCGCGGCGACGGAGACGAAGCCATGTCGGAAAATACGGCCGTCGATCTGCTGAAAACAATCATTGCCGATCAGCGTAAGATTATTGCCGATGTTACCGGAAAACCTGCGGAAGAAACGCCCCAGGTATGGGCTATCTATAAAGAAGTCCAGGATTACTATGATAAAGGCATGCGCGTTCCGGATGATATCACAGTTCTACTATGCGACGATAATTGGGGTAATATCCGGATTCTGCCCAAAAAAGAAGATTTGAAACGTAAGGGCGGTTTCGGCATTTATTATCATTTCGATTTCGTCGGCGGGCCGGTCAGTTACCGCTGGCTGAATGTTACGCAGATCGAGAGAGTCTGGGAACAGATGAATCTCGCCTATCAGTGGGGAGTGAAACAAATCTGGCTGGTCAATGTAGGCGACATCAAGCCTATGGAACTACCGATCAGTTTTTTTCTTGATTTTGCCTGGAATCCGGAAGCTATTAAGGCCGGTGATCTGCCGCAGTATTATATTGATTGGGCAGAACAGCAGTTTGGCAATGATCACGCGAAAGAGATAGCGGAGATTCTTTCGTTATACACCAAATACAATGCCCGGCGTACCCCGGAAATGCTTAAACCGGATACCTACAGTCTTATAAACTACAGGGAAGCCGACACCATTGTTGACGATTATAAAAAGTTGGCCGAAAAATCAAAGAAAATATATGATGCTCTGCCGGAAAGCCATCGGGCGGCTTTTTATCAACTGGTACACTTCCCGGTTGAAATTTGCAGTAATATAAATGAAATGTACGTCGCGGCAGGCAAAAACAATTTTTATGGCATACAGGGCAGAGCCTCAGCCAATTATTATGCGGAAAAAGTAAAAGAGCTGTTTATAAATGACGCGGAACTGACGCGTTATTACCATGAGGAATTAGCGGGAGGCAAATGGAATCACATGATGTCGCAGACGCATATTGGCTATACTTATTGGAATAATCCGCCGGTAAACAAGATGCCGGCGGTGTCCTGGGTGCATACGCCTACTCCAGCAGGTCTAGGTTATGTCATTGAAAATAACCAGAATTTCTTTAACCGCTGACTGCCGCAATTCGACCCGGTTAATGACCAGCGGTATTATGTGGAAATTTTTAATACGGGAAGCGAAACGCTCAATTACTCTATTAAAGTTAAAGATGACTGGATTAAACTATCATCTACCCAAGGCGCTATTCAGTACGAAGAAAAGATTTATGTCAGCGTCGACTGGCAAAAAGCGCCTAAAAACCAGGCCGCGGGAACATTCATCATTTCCGGCGCGGGCAGAGATTATACCCTTGAAGTGTCAATCCGGCCTGATTTGCCTTCCTGCGCCGGTTTCATAGAAAATAACGGCGTTGTATCGATTGAAGCCGCCCGCTTTGATCGCGCCATTGATAACAATGGAATACAATGGATAACCTTACCCAATATGGGGCGCACGGGGTCGGCGGTGACTATGGAACCCGCCAACGCCGAAAGACAAGCGCCCGGTGAAAATGCGCCGTCGCTGGAATATACATTTACCCTATTTGATACAGGCCGAGTAAAAGTGGGCGCTTATCTGTCTCCAACCCTGAATTATAAAAAGAATGAAGGTCTGAAATATGCCATTGCCATTGATGATGAAGAGCCGCAGATCGTCAATATGCACGAAGGCGAAACTCAACCGGACTGGGAATATCCGCAATGGTGGAATGTATCGGTAACCGATCATATTAAAATTAAGGAAACCGCTCACAAAATTAGTAATCCGGGGCAGCATACATTGAAAATCTGGATGGTGGATCCCGGCGTTGTTTTTCAGAAATTTGTCATCAATGCCGGCGGGTTAAAACAGAGTTATTTGGGGCCGCCTGAAAGTAAGTATATAAAACCGGCTGAATAATCAGTAGATTATACCCAATTATCTTGGGCATTTAATAGTTCTCTATCATACATTGGGTAAACATACGTTGTATTTACTGCTTTGGCATCCACTTTAATTTTCAAAATATTGAACAGAATTATTTTTATTTATAATCAATATTTTTGATGTATTTTTTTGTTTTATTTTTTTTACTTCTGGCATTAAATAAAAAATGTCTCCATTATCTATAGAAAGTTCCATAACTTGATTTAAAGAGCTAATGCCTAGTTTATTATCAAATATATTCGCACTCTGTATTTTTATCTGTTTCCTTGAACCAATTTTTTGTATCCATTTTAAACTAAAATCGGACATTTCATACAGATATATTTCACTTTCCTTTAATCCATATTTTTCAAGCAATAAATAAATATCTTGAACAAAATTACAGGATAATATTCCCTCTGAATCGTTACCTTCCTTTTCATAAAATACCTGTGAAATAATATCACCATTTTTCTCCATTACAATCAGACAATAAGGATTAGAGGCATTTTTTTGTTTTACAGGTAAATCATTTGCCGCCAGAGCAATATAATTGCCATTTTCAGATGTTTTAAGTAAGCCATTATAAAAAGAAAACCAGACAACATTGCCTCTGTTTGATGTGAGTTCTTTTTTAATAACAATCTTATTATTTGGTATGTTGTATATGTAAAGGATTGCAGCATTTTGAATTTGGTCAATGATTTTGTTTGTTTCAGTATCTCTAATGATTTTCGGGAAAGGTTGTAAAATAATTACTATTTCATCATCTCCTAAAAAATCTGCTAAAAAAAACTGATATTCAATATCTATTCCTATAGTCAACTCTTTATTATTATTTATATTAAACAATTGAAAGTGTCCTTCATCCTCTGCGCCACCTACCTCAGTAGTTATAGCGTATTTCCCGTTTTCAGACATTTTTAAATATGGTGTAGAGTATTGTTTAATCACTGAAATTGTATTACCGGTTGAATCTATAATGTCTGAATCATAAATAACCTCATAAAAAGGTCTGTTTTCCTGACTAGCCCTATTATGAGGTATAAGAATTCTATTGCCATCGTCAGATACAGACAGGTTAGTGATTCCCTTATAATTTCGTGAGAATACTTGTTTACCTTTGGAATCCAATATTTTTATAGTCTGTTCGTAATGATTTTCAGGATCATCTTTTGAATGTATTACAGTTTGTTCACCAGCCCGGAAGGCGTCTATTATATCACCATTATTTTGAAAATTCATCACTTCTTTATTACCATTTTAAACAGATAATTGATTTACCTGGGCATTTAAAGATAATGGCAGTATAAAAAACAAAACCAACAATAGGTGATATAAAAATTTTATCTGAAGTAATATTTTCATTTCATTATCCTCGCATGTTTCAGTATTATTGTAATTCTAATTTGAGAGTTATCTCATTTGAATTCCCATATTCTGAATAAGTAACTATAACATGATCCAAACCCGACCAGGTGAATCTTTTAATATTAGCATTATTTAAATCAATTATTTTATAATATGTATTATCACTCAAATTCAATATCCATAAATCCTGATCAACTATATTCTCATCTCTTTCAGCATTCAGTTTGAATAAAAGTTTTTCACTATCATTAGACCACTTTGGATTTATACAAACATAAGTGGCATTTTTGTCAGGCATAGCGCCCTCAAAGTAGATCGTATTCAATATTTTTAATTCATCAGAAATGATATCAAGGAATATTATATGAAATCCGGTATCACCGCGTTTTCGTGCAACAATTTTTTTTGAATCAAATGACCATTTTATCCAATCCAAATAGTCGTCAAATTGATCAAATTTAAATAGCTGTTTTCCTTCTTCAGAGTAAATGCAATAAACCCAGGGTATTTTTTCTAAAATAGTTCCACCATTTTTTATTTCATTTTCATATTCTTCTTTACTAATTTTTTTATATTCTATTTTTTCACGTAGGATTAATTCCTCTTTGTCATAGGCATCAATTAAAAAATATCTGCCATTTGGAGCCCATTGACCTTTCATTCCATTTATTACATTTTCAATACCGGATGTTTTGTTTGTTAGATACAATTTAAATCTGTCAGTCTTAGGCTTAACCCAGTATACATATTTATTAAAATCATATAGGTCAAAATAGGCTATATCATATTCAGGATTTTCTATTCTTAAAAGTTCATTATTTTCCAGATCAAAAACTTCTATATATTCTTTACTATTTGTATCTTTCTTTATTATTAAAAAGCGGCCATCTTTGCTGAAATTGACACTTTTAATATCTGGATTATCTAAATTTATTGCTGATATTGCCTGTCTAGTATTCATATCAATTAACTGAAATCCAGGTGAATTGCCTGATTTATCCCTTATGATAGCTTTATTAGATTTTGAAACTGTTATTATTTCTGAACCATTGATTAATTTATCCGGCAATTCATTTAAATTAACAGTCTTTGCCAATGGCCTGGATACCATATTTGCCTTTTGTGCAAGACCTGATGAAAAGATTAAGAGAAAAAATAAAAAAGAAATTATTAATTTCATGTGAAAAGCTCCTTTTTTAAATTTAAACATCGACTTTTATTTAATGGGTATTAATGAACAGCTTTATTTTATAATGTATGAAAATTTTTGTTAAATCTCTTTTTAATCTCTAAAAAATGATTGTATTTTTTCCCACTCTGTTTTTTGATTACGATCATCGGATATACCCGGAGCGGGCCGTTACCTTCTCCGGGTATTTTTTAACGCATTCATGCGCATCACCGCCTTTCCAATACTCTTTTCTCTCCTCTGAATATATAAGATATATATAAATTTTCTACTGCCAAAAACACATAATTCTCGTTACACCAAATATCACCGATAGCATCAAAATAATATTTATCAAAGAATTCATCCTTTTTCCATGTATTGCCATTATAATGATATAAAACTCCGAAAAGCGCCGCAGCAAATATATTATTGGGAGAGTTGCCGTAAACAGCGCCAAAAGGATGTCCCCCTAATAATTTTACCCAAATATTGTTTGAGTAAACATAAATGCCATTTCCTCCTGCAGAATATAAATATCCATTATCCATTCCCCAAATAACCTGACCAAAAGGCCATTGGTCTTTAGGCAAGGAGGTATCAATCGAATCGATGGTCATCCAATTTTCATTATAGTATTTATACAGGTAGTACTTATAATTTAAGACTCCTGTTACAAAATAGAGTAAGACTCCTGTTGCATATACTTCCTGTTCACTGACACCGCTAATCTTTATGATCTGAGACTTATGTGGTGTTTGCTGTCTGGTCCATACATTTTGATCCTTATGAATTACAATTCCACTGTCGCAGCCAATATAGAGATTATTGCTTGATGTTCCCCAAATTGAATAACAGGCAGGCGCATTGATTTCACGAATACGTTTCCATTCGCCTGAATTATAACGAAGGATATAATCTATACTGTTCAATTCATTACTTGTGTCATCCTTATAATATAATCCTGCGCCAACAATCCAAAAATCGTTTTCAGAGAAACCATAAATTGCACTAAACGATGGACTATGTCTTTGTCCTGTTATTTCCGGGAAAAAAGATATCCAATTTGCTCCATCCCATCGCCAAATCTGGTAATCAACATCATCGCTATGGCCGACTGCCCATACATTATTTTCATCAGTGCCCCAAATATCAGAGATTAGCACTTGCATCGCATCTGGATATCCCTGCAAGGTATCCACTTTCCAATTATATTCATGGCTGGTGGTGTCAGGTCCTGTATTATTTGTGATAGGCTCTGTGCTTTTTTTACATGAGAATAGGAATAAAAACTGGAGCAAAATTACAAAGAAAAGAAAGATTGGTTTTTTCATAACGCTTGTCCTGTTAAAGAGCTTTCGGTTTAAACATAACTACAACGGTATTAATTGTCTCCATTTTCACCGTCACGGCTTTTTTTATTGTCAACGGATAAACTTCAGACTCGTTTTGGAAAATCTGGTCAGGTGTTCTAACGGATAAAGGATAACCAACCGTCAGGACAATGTCAAGGAAAAATTTTTTATAACCTGTTTATACAAGTTAAGATAAAGAATAATAAGGCGGGAAGAAGTATGCCGGATAAATCGGATTGGTTCTGCAACTGATCTAAACCAAACGATTAAACATGTCAGGTTTTTACCAGACAATGCTTTTAATTTCAGAAATGCTATTACTGAATTGGTGAAACAATTAAGATAACCCTGTTTTCAATCCTTTTACATATCCATTTTATTTCTTGATTGTGATTTATATATTTGTTTAATTTAACATTCATGGATACCTCTTACGGTTTTATCGAAACCCGCGGATTTGTAGCCGCTATTGAAGCGGCGGACGCCATGGTCAAGGCGGCTAATGTTCAGCTTATCCGGTTCCGCCATGTCGGTTCCGGCCTGGTTACGGTTATTGTCGAAGGCCCTTTAGACGCCTGTCAGGCGGCGGTTCAGGCCGGTAAAATGACTGCGGAAAAAATCGGGGAACTGGTATCCGCCCATGTTATACCGCGTCCGGAAGACGATATTGGCGATTTCATTGAACATACTAAGCGCAAAAGACCTCAACCTCCTGTTGAAAAAAAACCGGAATCATCAGGCAAACCACAGAGAAAGAAAAATAAAGCCGGACAAAAATCGGTTAAAGCCAATTCTGAAGAAGATTTACTGAATGCTTTGGCTGCCAATCCGGCCGGATTGAGTTTATCCCGGTTGGCTGAGCTGTTAAACCGCGAGCAGGCGGAACTGCGTATTATAATTAAAAAGTTAATGGATTTTAATCGCGTGGAAAAAATCCAACAGAGATATTTTTTGATTTCTAAGGGCGGCAAAAAATGAAGCTGATTGTTATGATCAATAACAAAGGCGGAGTGGGCAAGACAACCAGCGCGGTAAATATTGCAGCCTGGCTGGCTAAAATGGGCGAAAAAACGCTGTTAGTCGATCTCGATCCTTCGGCCAGCGCTTCCATCCATCTGGGATTCGAGAAAGTGAAAAATAATCATCAGACATTATGTGATTTTATAATAAACGGCGGCAGCGATCTGACGTCTTATATTTATCCTTCAATCATAGATAAGCTGGATTGCCTGCCTTCCGAACCGGCGCTCGGCGAGTTTTATGATGACATGCAGCAGGAAACCGAAGCAGAATTTTTTCTGGATAAAAAAAAGATACCTGCCGGTTACCGGTTTGTTATTTTTGACAGTCCGCCCAACATGGGCAACTTAGCCATGAATGCATTAGCCATTGCGGACTATGTTTTGATTCCCGTACAAACACAATACCTGGCTTTAAGCGGTCTGGAACTGACGCTTAAGCTGATCGATAAAGCGCAGCGCCATCTGAATAATCAGCTAAAAATATTGGGCGTTTTCGGCACTCATTATGACCGGCGCACCAATGTGGCGAAAGAAGTATACCAAATCCTGCAGGATAAATTCGGCAGTCTGGTTTTTGATACCGTAATCGGCGTGAACAGCAAACTGATAGAGGCTTATCATGCGCAGAAACCGATTATGCTGTATAGCGCATCGGCCAGAGGATCGAAAGAGTATAAACAGTTGACAAAAGAAATCCATAAGAGAATCAAAAAGGCTGACGGTTAATAAATAATACATCCGGCCGGACGAACATGAAGAAAGTTATTTTCGCACAGAAAATTAAGGAAGCGCAAAAAAACGGACTTAAGGAAATTGTCGCCCCGGCGCCAGACTATATTATAACGCCGGAAGCGCGAAGCCTGGCCAAAGAATTAAATATCAAAATTATCAGCGATAAAAAAGGAGAATCATCAAAAATTGACAGACAAAATATTGATGAAGCGCTGATCCGGAAAATTGTAAATAGAATTTATGAACGTCTGCCGGATGCGCATCTCAGATCCGCTGAAATAAAGAAAACGGTCCTTGAAATATTAAATGATTATATAAGCTAAGCGGGGTTGGAATTGACTTTTCTGAACCGATGCCAGCATGAATGCCGGAAACACCCGCGGAAAATCATTTTTGCAGACGGTATGGATGTCCGGGTACTCCGTACAGCGCGCAGAATCGCCGATGAAAATCTCGGTTTTCCGGTTATTATTGGCAACCAGACATTGATTACCGGTTTAGCCGAAAGAAACCGGGTATCGACCCGGCGTATTCAAATTGTGCCGCCCGGCAGGCGTTATGAGCGTGAAAAAATAATGGAGAAACTGAAACCGGCGTTAAATTATGATAGGAAAATGATCCTGACGGTGGAAGATAAGCTCAATGATCCGTTGTCATTTGGAATTTTAATGGCGGAAACTTCACAAAGGGATATTTGTTTTGCAGGCAATTTGTCAACACAGGAAGAGATGATCGATAAACTTTTGCAAAGCGGAAGGTTTATGAAAAAAGCGGGAATAATATCCGGATTATCCGTAGTCTTTGATCGGGAGAACGGGCGGCCGGTATTTTTTTCCGATTGTGCGGTTATTCCCCGCCCTGACGCAGAACAGCTGGCGAAAATTGCTATTGATACCGTAGAAAGTTTCAAAGCCGGTATAGATGAAGAGCCGCGCGTATCCCTGTTGTCTTTTTCCACGGCCGGCAGCGCGCAGCATCCTTTGGTCGATACAATTCAAAAGGCGAAGGTGTTGATAAAGGCTATGAATCCCGAACTATGCGTAGAAGGCGAAATACAGTTTGACGCGGCATGGTTACCGGAAATCGGCCTTAAAAAAAATCCGCAAAGCTTGTTGAAAGAGCCGGCTAATATATTCATATTTCCCTCTTTAAACGCCGGGTATACGGCGCTTAAAATCGCCAGATATCTCTGCGGATGTAAAGCGCTGGGACCCTTTATTCAGGGCAGGACAGGCGCGGCGCATTGTTTTTCATTTGATATGACTGAGGAAGAGATGTATGAAACCATTTTAATCGGCGCGGTAATGAGAAAAAATGAAAGGATTATCCCGAATTAATTTCAGAACCTATGGCTGTAGATTCTGAGATTAATTCAGAATGAAAATTTGATATAAAACTTTATTGGGAGAATTAGGATGGAAGCATTGGGTATGATTGAGACCAAAGGGCTGGTAGGGCTGATCGAAGCCTCCGACGCCATGGTCAAGGCGGCCCGGGTGAAATTAGTAGCCTGGCAGCAGATCGGCAGCGGTTATGTGACGGCTCTGGTTCGTGGCGATGTGGCGGCCTGTAAAGCGGCAACGGATGCCGGCGCGGCGGCTGCGGAACGTGTGGGGGAATTGGTTTCCGTACATGTTATTCCGCGTCCTCACGACGATTTGGAATCGGTATTTCCGATAAAAGTTAAATAATGAATATTATCCAAACTTTATTTGAAGGGAGAATAAATGGAAGCATTAGGTATGATTGAGACCAAAGGGCTGGTAGGACTGATCGAAGCCTCCGACGCCATGGTCAAAGCGGCCCGGGTAAAATTAGTAGCCTGGCAGCAGATCGGCGGCGGCTATGTGACGGCTCTGGTTCGCGGCGATGTGGCGGCCTGTAAAGCGGCGACGGATGCCGGCGCGGCGGCCGCGGAACGTGTGGGAGAGTTGGTTTCCGTACATGTTATTCCGCGTCCTCACAGCGATCTCGAAGAAATTTTTCCCATTAAATTAAAAGGAAAAGTTGAATAATTTTTGCCGGCGATTTTTACTAAAACGGCATCGGCGTAAGAATATCTTTAGCCGTAATAAAAAAGAGGCAGCCGTCTATGCGTTTTAATGATCAGGATGTTGACCGGATTGTAGAAACCGTATTAGCGCGTTTGAATAAAAACGCCACGGGTTCGGCTGATTCCGGTTCTTTGCAGACGGGGATTTTTAAATCTCTTGATGAAGCGGTTGACGCGGCTTCCCGATCGCAGAAGAAAATTGGCAACCTCGAATTCCGGGCAAAAATTATTCAGGCCATGCGAAATGCCGGAGTCAAGCATGCCCGTGAATTAGCGGAAATGGCCGTAATCGAGACCGGTATGGGCCGGGTGGAAGATAAAATCATCAAAAATATTTCTCAGGCGGAAAAAACGCCCGGCATCGAAGACTTAAAACCTGAAGCGCTTTCCGGAGATCATGGCTTAACAATTACCGAAAAAGCCGCCTGGGGCGTCATCGCTTCGGTAACGCCTTCCACAAATCCTGTGGCGACGGTCATTAATAATGCCATCAGCATGATCGCGGCAGGCAATGCGGTGGTATTCGCTCCTCATCCGGCCGCTAAAAAAACATCCCAGAAAACCATTGCCTTACTTAATGAAGCCGTCATTTCCGTAGGTGGACCTCCTGCGCTTTTTACAACCGTTGCCGAACCGTCCATTGACACTGCCCAGGAATTATTCAGGTATCCGGGGATAGATTTATTGGTTGTTACAGGCGGCGAAGCGGTTGTGGAAGCCGCCCGGAAAACGACCAATAAAAGGCTGATGGCCGCCGGCGCAGGCAATCCGCCGGTTGTGGTAGATGAAACCGCCGATGTTCCCAAAGCCGCCAAAGACATCGTTTGGGGCGCCTCGTTCGATAACAACATTATTTGCAGTGACGAAAAAGAAATTATTGTCGTTGATTCCGTGGCCGATCAGCTTAAAAAGGAGATGGCCGGTAATAATGCCGTTGAATTAAATCCTCAACAGGCGGAGTCTCTGGCTAAAATCATTCTTGAAGATTATCCCGGCGCAAATCCAAAAATAAACCGTAAATGGGTTGGCAAAAACGCCGCTGCCTTAGCTAAGGAAATCGGCTTGAATATTCCCGCTGACACCCGCTTGCTGTTTACGGAAGCGGCGGATACCCATCCTTTTGCTCTGATAGAGTTAATGATGCCGGTGATTCCGGTTATCCGTGTATCTGATGCGGATAAGGCGATTGACGCTGCCATTAAACTGGAAAGAGGTTTGCATCATACGGCCGCCATGCATTCAAAAAATATTGATCACCTGCATAGAATGGCCAATGAAATCAATACCAGCATATTTGTTAAAAATGGTCCATGTCTGGCCGGGCTGGGATTCGGCGGCGAGGGCTGGACTTCCATGACCATCACCACGCCTACGGGAGAAGGCGTTACTTCGGCCGCATCATTTGTCAGGTTAAGACGCTGCGTATTAGTTGATCATTTCCGGATTGTTTAAAGAGGACTTAGTTTTTCCAAATGCGGCCTAACGGGCATAAATTATAATTATGGATAAAAACCAGTTACTTAAAAAAATTCGCGATGCAGGCGTTATTGGCGCCGGGGGCGCCGGTTTTCCCGCCTATAAAAAGCTGGACGCCCGGGTGGATCATATTATCGCCAACGGCGCCGAATGCGAACCGCTTCTATACAAAGACCGGGAAACCATGATTCAGGCTAAAGAAGAATTATTTGCGGGTCTGGAGATTATGCAAAACATCACCGGAGCCAAGCAGGTTACCATTGCCCTTAAGGAAAAAAACCGCGATGTAGTTAAGGGATTTAATGAGTTTATTACCCGATATGGATTCAATACATTTATAAATAGAGACGTCTATCCTGCCGGGGATGAATATGTTTTAGTTTATGAAATTACCGGGAAGAGAATACCTCCCGGAGGGATTCCGCTGCAAGTCGGCTGTGTGGTTAACAACACGGAAACCATCGTCAATATCGCCCGGGCGGTAAAGGATATACCGGTTACCGCAAAATTTATCACCATTACCGGCGCGGTAAAAAATCCGCTGACCACTATTGTGCCCGTTGGCATCAGTTTCGATGATTGTATCCAGATTGCCGGCGGATTGACTACGGAACATCCCGCAGTTTTAACCGGCGGCGCCATGATGGGCGGGGTGGAATTTGACTTGTCTTTGCCCATAACCAAAACGACCGGCGGACTTATCATTCTGCCGGATGATCATTACCTGGTTAAGAAAAAGACTGCGCCGCAGGAAACCTATGCGAGGATCGGCCATGGGCAGTGCGATCAGTGTTCTATGTGCACGGAACTTTGTCCGCGTTATCTTTTAGGTTATCCGATCGAACCGCATAAGGTAATGCGCTCTCTGCAGATGACCGGAAAAGCTAAAGAAAGAGTGAGCCTTTGGGCGCAGTATTGTTGTGAATGCAACATTTGTACGTTTATCGCCTGTCCCGAAGGGCTCGATCCCAAAAGTATCTGTGTGGATGCGAAAAAATTACTTAAGGAAAATAATTTATCCCGCACAGAGGAAGAACTTGAATCACTTTTCCATCCGGTTCATCCGTCGCGTCAGGCCCGCGAAGTGCCGATCGCCACAGTTTACCAGCGGCTGGGACTAAAAGCCTACGATCGTCATGCCCCGTTTGTGGAAAACCATTTTATGCCGGAACAGGTAAATATTTCCTTAAATTACCATGTCGGAACGCCGGCCGTGCCTGTGGTAAAAACGGGTGACCGCGTAAAAAAAGGCCGGGTAATAGGAATAGTTCCGGAGGATCAGTTAGGCTGTCCGGTTCATGCCAGTATAGACGGCGCGGTGACGCGGATTGACGAACGGGAGATTCAAATCAAGGCCAATTGACATCATTCAGGTATAAAAAATGAATTCAGCTATTGGAATTATTGAAACATCAAGCATTGCTAAAGGTTTTGAAGTAGCCGACGCCGTATTAAAACGGGCCAGAGTGGAAATCGTGGTTAACCGCACCATATGTCCCGGTAAATATATGGTTTTGATCGGCGGCGATGTGGATGCGGTCAGCGCGGCTATCGAAACGGGTATTGTTGTGGGAGCGCATACGGTGGTGGATCATTTTATTATTCCGAATGTACATCCCGAGGTGTTTCCGGCCATCAGCGGCGTCGCCCAATTACCGGAATGAAAAGCCCTGGGCGTTATCGAAAGTTTTTCCGTGGCGTCCATTATTGAAGCGGCGGACGCGGCGGTTAAGGCGGCCAATGTTAAACTGATTTCCATTCACCTGGCCATGGCTATCGGGGGCAAGGGCTTTGTCAGTTTTACCGGCGAAGTGGCCGATGTGCAGGCGGCGGTGGAAGCGGGCGCGGCAGTTATTGAGAAGAAAGGACTTTTAGTGGAAAAGGTGGTTATCCCATCGCCGCGGAAAGAGATTATCAGCGAGTTTATATAGGAAATACTAGTAATTATTATTTTTCCCGGTCTTTGACATAAGTATTTTACAGATGCTCCAGCAACACGGCCAACCCGGGGGATTTATAAAAATACTCTCCACAAGGACTCCTTTTGGAGCGGCAAGGAATTAGACCAGGAAGTTATGGCCGGCGGCAATTTGGAGTGCCTGTCCCTTGTTGGGATTTATCCCTTGGGGACCTGCCCATTTTTGGGGTATTATTTCGGCGCCAGGTACTATCCCGAAAGGGACGCCTGTCGGCGTGACCCGGAGATAGCCAGGTGGCATGTTGTTGATCCGTTGGCTGATAAGTATCCTTCACTAAGTCCATATGTTTACTGTTCAAATAGTCCAATTCGAGTAATCGACCTTGAAGGATTAGAAGGAATTGTAGTCTCTGGCCAACCTGGAGACCATGAAAATGAAGAGCACTTTTTAGTAAATGGTCTTGATAGAGCAAAAGAACTTAATAAAAAATATGCCAAGGAAGGCAAAGGAGAAAAAGCGACTTGGATTATCTACAATTCTGGTGAAGAAGGAGGATTCTCTCAAGAAGTGATTGATAAATATACAGAACAAGCTGGAGAGGCTGGTGTGGATGTTAAAGTAGTATCTAGTGCAGATGAAATTGTAGATTATGTGAATGATAAAACAGGTGGTGATTCAAGATCAAAAGATTTGGTATCAGATTTTGTATATTTCGGACATGCTACTCCTGGCGATCTTGATATCGGTTTTGTGGATCATGGCACTTAGAATATGCTTACAAACGAAACATTAGATATAGGTGATTTTGATGCGAGTGCATTTTCTAAAAATTCAAATGCCAATTTAGTGGGTGGTTGTAGAACTGCTGTAATTGGGAATTTGCCTTTTGAAAGGAGTGTTGCTGAACAAATGGCAGATAAAGTAGGTGGACAAGTAAAAGCATCCGATGTAAGGGTTTGGTATCCAGGCGGTCGAGTTTCAGATAAGCAACTCGTAAAACATAATAATGGTTCAGTGATAATAATTAAGGGGTGAAATAAATAAGGTTATGAATAAAATTTATATAATTATATTTTTTACAATTTTATTAGTTATTCTAATAATGATGTTTACCGGAACTACTATAGTTCTTTCAGTTGATGAACCTGAAAAAAATGTTGAAAATTTTAAAAAGGGTGATACATTAGACATCCTTGGAAAATTTAATTTTAATGAAGGAGATTGGTGCGCATATTTAGTTTTAAGCAGAAGTGATTATACAAATCTTAATAATTTATTACCTAAACGAAATTGCCTTAAACTGGAAGATAAAGATCTAATGAATAGAATGAAACAAGAATGGAAGATGAAATATACAGAAGGTGATGTAGCAACGGTAGAAAGTTATATTGTATTTTATAAAAATGGAAAAGCTATATTCAAATCTGGAATTGTACTTGATCAAAATAAGGAAGGATTTCAATCATCTTCATTTGGCTGGATTGAACCTATAACAAAAAATATTATAGTAAAGTATTGTAAAGAGTTTAAACCAGTTTATTGGCCGATTCTCATACTCTGATTGAATCAAATTCCCATTCCAACTTATAAACCCCTGATTTCAGGGGCTTTGTATTATCCATTGCTAATGGCAAGTTTGCATAATGTTGTTATATAACACGCAACACCTTAATAGTCATAATAATAAATTGGGTGCTTATATAACGGCACATTATATAAAGGCCATAGGCCGGTCTTGCCTTGAATACGGGAGCATCGAAAATCTATCCATTGCCCACCAATCCAAAATCAAGCAACAACCGGAGTTCTGTAAACAAAAGCAGGCTGTTGCGCCCATCCGCCATTGCCTTCCCTTAATCAAAAGGGAAAGATTTTCTTGTACAAATTTTTTCTTCGCGCCCTTCGTGTCCTTCGTGGTTTCCTTGGCATATCAAACAAAAATACGGCGGCCAGTTTTAACTCGCATACCGGTATTACTTATCTCTATGAGAGCATAAAGGGCATATTTATAAGGTTTATAACTATAAACATGAAAATTCGGTTGCGCCTGCCGAAATTTCATGGTATATTTTGCCATGGAAATAATTCGAACCGACAAAATATCAGCCTTATCATCTTTTTTTAAAAATAATCCGGTGGTCGGCCTTTTGGGGCCCAGGCAGTGCGGTAAAACAACGCTTGCCAAACAGTTCCTGAATCATTATGAGGCGCCAAAGACGCTTTTTTTTGATTGTGAAGATCCGCGTGATTTATCAAAGCTTCAGAATCCAATGCTTTTACTGGAAGATTTTACCGGCCTTGTAATCATCGACGAAATCCAACGGCGGCCTGATTTATTTGCGGCTCTTCGGGTTCTGGTCGATAATAATAAAAGTCTACGGTTTTTAATTACGGGCAGCGCTTCAAGAGATTTAATAGCTCAAAGTTCGGAAACATTGGCCGGGCGGATACAATACCTGGAATTGTGCGGATTTAGCTTATCGGAAATCAATAATGACAATATGCAGAAATTATGGATCAGAGGAGGATTCCCAAGGTCCTTTCTGGCGGAAAATAATCAGGTTTCGGTGCAGTGGCGGGAAAGTTTTATCAGAACCTTTCTGGAACGGGATATTCCAAACCTGGGTATACAGATTCCGGCATTGCAGTTACGAAGATTCTGGACGATGTTATCTCATTACCATGGAAATATATTTAATGCATCGGAAATAGGACGTAGTCTGAATTTAGCCGATACTACGGTTAAGAGATATTTGGATATCCTGTCCGGCACGTTTGTAATACGTCAGTTACAGCCCTGGTTTTATAATACAAAAAAGCGATTAATTAAACGTCCGAAAATATTTTTCAGAGATTCAGGATTATTTCATTCATTCATTGGCGTGAATTCCTTAGATCAACTGCTGGGGAATCCGAAATTAGGGGCCTCCTGGGAAGGATTTGCCCTGGAACAGGTTATCCTGCGACTGGATTTAAAAGAAGAAGAAGTATACTTCTGGGCGGTACATACCGGAGCTGAACTGGATTTGGTTTTCAGGAAAAATGGAAAGCTTTGGGGCATTGAAGTAAAGTACAATGAAAGTCCCGTACCCACAAAATCGATGTATTCTGCGATTGCCGAATTGAATTTGGAACGTATTTGGGTGATTTATCCGGGAAAGAATGTGTATCCCATTGATCATAAAATAACAGTTTTAGGACTTCAGCAGTGTATAGATTTAAAAAATTTCGCTGGTTTATATAAATAAATTTCATAAGGCTTTGATTTCAACAATTATACATCAAGGAGCGCTACCAGCCATGCATTTGTTTTAAAGTTACAGGCCGCTGCTAATTGGAATAAATTCCCTGGGCTCTATCTTTTAACCGGCGGTTTTCCATAACTCTGTTTTCCTTGCTAATATGTGCGTGTATCGGGTTGTAGTTGTTTAACCCATCCGTTCAGTCAGCCGACTGACACCTTCCCTTAACCAAAAGAGAAGGGTTTTCTTGTGCAAGTTTTTTCTTCGCGCCCTTCGTGTCTGTTTTGGTTTCCTTAGCATATTTATATGAATCAATTTCATATTTCATTCTTGATTTCATTAAAAGTCTTTGGTATTATATACGGTAGTGTTAATAGAATAGAACAGAATGAAAAAAGTTAATACTCAATTGCATATACCGCTTATTGTAATGGATACCAATGTACTGATATCGGGATTATGCCGCTATAAAAATTCTCCTTCTTACAGAATTTTAAAAAGCGTACAGGAAGGTATAACGCCTCTGGCTTTAAATCAGAAACTTTTTTTAGAATATGAATCGGTTCTTTGCAGAGAAGAAATACAACAATTAATAAAAGCAACGCCTGAAGAAATAAAAATGATACTGGATGCCCTGCTGGCTATTGCCCGCGAATCGGAACCTTACTATATGTGGCGGCCTAATCTCAAAGATGAAGCGGATAATTTTATACTGGAAGCGGCAATATCCACATCTGCAATTTTAGTTACAAAAAATCTGAAAGATTTTGTATCAGGTGAATTAAAATTCCCGGAATTAATCATAATGACTCCTGACGAATTCTGTAAACACTATTTAGAGGATAAATAATATGAGTACTTTATCAATAAGAGTTCCCGACGCTCTTAAAAAGAAAGCTTCCCGTTTAGCGCGCAAAAACGAGATGTCCTTCAATGCCTTTGTTAATCACTGGCTGCAAATTGCTGTCACCAGAGAAGAAACATTGGAGTGGATGGATAACAGATTGAAGAATAAAGATACGAAGGAACTTATTTCTGATTTCGGCAGGTTTTTAAGCAAGACTAAGCAGGGAAAAGAACCATCAGCCGCAGAGCTCAGTCGTTTATTAAAAGAATAAGCGTATTTACAACCGGTCTTTTGGCAAAATTATTTTTTTGGAAGAAAAATAAGGTCTTTGATAAAAGCAACTAAATTGGAAATAAAACCCCTGAAAATTACCGGGCGCAGCAGCAACACGGCCAACCCGGGGGATTTATACAAGTATTCCGGCAAGGAACTTGACCAGGAAGTTATGGCGAATGGTAAGAATTTGTAGTGCCTGTCCCTTGTTGGGATTTATCCCTTGGGAACCTGCCCCTTTTGGGGGTACTACTTTGGCACCAGGTACTATCCCGAAAGGGACGCCTGTCAGGCTGCGCCTTGCCAGACTGGCCTGTCGGCGTGACCCGGAGATTGGAAGGTGGTATATCCCAGATCCAGCACTTACAAAATGGAGTCCAAGCAGGATAATGAGCCATAAACTATACAATCTTTCTCCATATGCATATGTTAGGAACAACCCATTAAACAGATTTGATCCAGATGGTTTTGTCGACTGGCCTACATTTTGGAAAGGTACAGCAAAATTCAGCTGTGATTTAGCTGGTACAATAGGTGCCGGATATTATTGCATTCAAACGGTACGAGTCGGTGGTGCCCTCAGCGGTGGATTTGTCTTAGTGACGAGTCTTACTACAATGAATTTAGGACTTATAGATATGATATCAGGATTACAGGATAAGACATCAGCTTTACAAGACGGGATACTAATCCCTGTTCTGATGGGAACAGGTATGGATAGACAAACTGCTTTAACCGTTAACTTATTATATGATATGATCACTCTGTTAGGAAACGTACATACTGCACTTTCTAAAACAGGGACAACGTTAACGAATTACAAATATTACTTGATACAGAAGCAGTTACAGATGATGTCAAAGAAATGATAGAAGAATATATAAAACAGGAAGAAGAAAGGAAAGAACAGGAAGAAAAAATAAAAGAAGAAGAGAAAAAGAAAAAGGAAAACATATAAATGATTATGAAAAGAATATTGGCTACAATAATTGATTTAACAATTTCAATTATTCCTTGTTTAATTTTGAATTTAAAAACAAACTATAATTTGATTTATCTTTCATATATGTCTCTATTGCTTCTTATAATACATACTAGTGTTTTTATTTTTATAATGAAAAGAACGTTTGGAGAAAAAATAGTCAGGATTCAGATTGATAGAATTAACAGTAATGAAATTAAATCAAGTTATATATTTCTAAGGAATGTAGTTTTTTGCTTTTATTTTTTACTAATTATTATGAGTTACTCAAGTTTAATTGACTTAATAGTAATTCTCTTATTATTTATAAGTTTAAATACGACGATATTTTTTAAAAATCAGTATAATAAGCCAATGACTATTATAGATTTTATATTTAAGACCTATTATAAATATGTTTGAAATACTAAAAGACATTGGTATTGCAACGATCGTATTGTTTTTTGCAGCAATTTTTTCTGTAGCACGTTTAAATTCAAAGAACATTACTTTTAGACAAGTTATTATAATTTGGTTAATATTTATTGGGGTGTTTGTGATTATTAGAATATTTATCTTTAATTAATTTAGATAAATAACCTTTTAGCCCCTGTTTTCAGGGGCTTCTTTGTTTGCGCTTGTGTATAAAGAAATCAGTTTCCTACCAGTAAATAAATGACGCCCGCCAGAAAGGCTCCTTATATTATTTAGTTTTTAATTCTTTTTCATATCCGGCGCTTTGCCACAACTCTGTTTTCCTGGTTAACATGCGCGTATCGGGTTGTAACCGGGATTGTCTGACCCATCCGTCAGTCTACCGACTGCCACCTTCCCTTAATCAAAAGGGAAGGATTTTCTTGTGCAAGTTTTTTCTTCGTGCTCTTCGTGTCTTTTGTGGTTTCATTAGTATGTAAAACAGAAATGCCGCGGCAGGCGGTTTAAAATCCCCGGGCTTTATCTTTAATACGGCGTTGGTTATATTTACAAAAAAACGATCTGTGACAAAAGTATTCTCCCGGGGTTCAAGCAACACGGCCAACCCGTGGGATTTATACAAGTATTCCGGCAAAGAGTTAGACCAGGAGGTTATGGCCGGCGGCAATTTAGACTGGTATTACTTTGGCGCAAGGTACTACGATCCGGAGATATGTGTCTGGCGTTCAATGGATCCACTAACTCACAAATATCCATCACATTCGCCATATAACTATGTTTTAAATAATCCTATTATAGCAATAGATGAACAAGGTGAAGATGTATTAATTGTTGTAAGTGGTGAAGTGAATAGAGTTGTAACAAATTATAATTGGGCATCGCAGTGGGATCAAGGTAGGGATAAGGGATCTTCAACCCATTTTGCCACATATAAAATGGATGTATATGATTACGGAGATGAATCTTATATCGGAAGTGGTGAACCGATGCCTGCATCAGAGTGGACATCCGAACATAGTGAATTTGAGGTTGCTAGAAATGCATGGCATAATGAGTTTAACCATTCTGGAGATGATCAATTTGGTAGTTATAATGAAACACCTGGTGGTTTTTACGAAGCAACAGATAGATCGCAAGAATCGGCATCTACTGCTGGTAAAAAAGGTGGATGGTTGGGAGTAAATGATCCAGGCCAAACATATGGGGTATTAAAAACAGAAAATGGAGTTACTAGAACAGGCATTTCAATTCATCCTGGAAACTCAAATTATGCAACGGGATGTCTTACAATGTCAAGGAGTCAATTTTCTCAACTTAGAGATATTGTTTTAAAAGCAATGAAAAATGGTCAAAAGGTATACATACAAATAAATAATAGACAAGCAACATACAATGAAGAAAGACGCCGTTGGGAGTATGTTAAAGATGAAGAGGAATGACATATGAAAATTAAATTCATAATTTTATTCAATTTTGTAATTTTTATATCTTCATATTCATATGCGCAATATGTTTTATTTGATTCTACAAAAAATTACTACCAATTAAACTATGGTTTAAAATTATATGGGAATAATCAAAAAAGTCTATTGGAAGATTTAAGGAAAGCAATAGATTATTATAATAAAAAATCTATTATTGATTTAATAAAGGCTGATGAAAGAAACTTAAAAACACTAATATTGATATCACAAGACGCTCATTCTATTAGTAATTATTTAGATGAAAATGCTTCTAATTATTCTACTTTTAAAGGTGTTTTAAATGATGTACTGAGTACTGATGATTATAGAAAAAAATCTTTTATAGCCCATTTTCAAGTATTATATGATCTAAATGATGACGCAATAGATTTTATTACTAAATATTATGATTCAGAATACATGACTTGGTTTCCAATTTATTTGGATGCATATCAAGAGTACTTATTATTGTTTAGAAACAATTTAAAGAATTATTTTCCTAAAGCTGAACAGGATCTTAACCAATCCTGGATAGATTTTTTATTCTTTTTAGATATGAGATTTAATGATGCTAGTATATTAGAAATTAAAAATATAACATACGATTTAGATGCGATTAGTCAAATTATACATAATCCTAATGCTAATTTAGTTAATATTTCTAATTCAAAGATTAAAATTATTGCCAGTTCGGTACTCGGAAAAAAATATGATTCTTCAAACTTGCTAGATTATGATCTAAATTCCATTTGGGCAGAAGGAGTTGAAGGAGATGGCTCGGGCGAAATGCTAAAAATTAATCTTGAAAAGAAGGTATACATTAAAAACTTGATTTTGTTTCCAGGACATTCTAAAAATGAAAAATTATTTTTTGAAAATAATAGACTAAAGGAAATTGAAATTATGATTAATGGCATACAATCAAATGTAATAATTGATGATGTATTTGTACCTGTTTCAATTCCGATTGAAAAAACCACTTCAGACATAACAATTAGAATATTATCTGTCTATAAGGGAAGTAAGTATAATGATTTGTGTGTCGGCGAGATTATGTTAACTAAAAAATGACTTTATTAAGTTCATATTAAAGTCCATGTTTTTAATGGCATTTTTGTTTGCACAAGTCCGTATGAGATGCAAAAGCTCTTTACCCCTTTTCCCAAAAGGGACAGGTACAAAACATTTTTTCGGTTCATATCCGCCTGCCATTTTGAATATGGAATTTTAATTTTAGAATTCAGAATCGTAGCCCGTTGTATGTAGTCTTCAAAATAGGTTCCTTATAGTTAGCCTGTGTTTTATTCTTCTTATCATCCGGCGGTTTTTTACAAATCTATTTTCCTGGTTAAAGTGCTTGTATCGTGTTGTAGTTGGGATTGTCTAGACCATCCGTCAGTATGCCGGCTGACACCTTCCCTTAATCAAAAGGGAAGGATTTTCTTGTGCAAGTTTTTCTTCGTGTTCTTCGTGTACTTCGTGGTTTTCTTTTTATGTCCAACATAAATGTCTCAAAGCAAAAAGTTTATACGGAAATCTATTTTCTGTCAAATCAAAACTTGATATAACAATACAGCCTGCTTAAATTGCTATAAAAATAACAGGTTAATTTAATGCAAACAGCTATATTAAAGAGCAGTTCAAATAACGATCTGAAATTATTAATTGAACTAGCCAAAAAAATGGGAATTAAAGCCAAAATTTTATCTGAAACAGAAGTGGAAGATATCGGACTATATTATGCCATTAAAGAAGGCAGAACAGGCCAGAGCGTTGATGCCGATTCTTTTATAAAAAAGTTGCGTAAATGAATATTAGAATTGATAAGAGTTTTGAAAAAGATACCAATAAAATCACTAATAAAACGCTATTAAATAAAATAGCGGATTGCATAGAAGATGTTAAAAAAGCCAAAAAACTTACAGAAATAAAAAATTTTAAGAAATTAAAAGCTTTTCACAACATATACAGAATCCGATTAGGTGATTATCGTCTTGGAATTCTTGTAAGCGGAGATACTGTCGAATTTATACGTTGTCTGCATAGAAAAGATATTTATAATTATTTTCCAAAATAAAATATAATTTTCATATCCATTATAACCCCCCCCGGGGTTTTTTTTTT
>RQOG01000071.1 GCA_003854985.1 Calditrichota bacterium | reverse complement strand
GAAAAAATAGACTTTTAATCCGGGTTGTTAGGACCAGGAATATTAAGAAATTCATAAATCAATGTTATATCTGATCAGCATTTTAATCGGAAGAATTTAGCTTACGCTGTATCAAAATCGTTAAAACGATTATAAATAATTTTAGCTATCGTTTTGTGAGACTGTTTCAAAAACATATAAGGCAGCCTTCTTTTTTACGCTATTTGCAAACAAATTTTATAATTATCCTTCAACCCGTTTTGTTTGCTTTTCAATGCCTTTACCAAATACATAAATACACACAAAATTTTTAAGACAAAATTAGCGTAAGTATAAGCAATATCAGTCCGTTTTGTCTGCTACTTTATCAAATTATGAGCCATGGCGATAAGACCAAACTCTATCGTTACTTTATTCAGACCAAGCAGCATAAAGCGTTAGAAATGACGATTATTTTTGATTTGCCCAAAAACGGTCTCTACTTTTACCGGCCTTCTGGAACGCTGAATCTGTCCCTGCTCCGAATCTAAAAGTTCCCGCGCTTTTTTACGGTAAGCATTAAAATGGTGACTGACTTCTATACGCCGGTTATATTTACTTTGATGACATAATGGCCGCAATAAACAACCCGAACAACCTTCAGCCTGGTACACATCATGGTTGCTCCTATAACCATTTGGAGTCTTTAGCTATTAATCCTGCGAAAATCCGGACAATTGCCGCCTGCAAACCGCATAAAGTAAATGTTCTCCCGTAGATTTTGCATCTAGTTTTCTGACAATATATTTCCTGTTGTATATACATGGTACATAAAAATTATCCAGTATCATTAACTTGTACAACCTACCTGCCTCCAAGTATCGAAATCGGATATTCTCTAAACATCCTTTACTTTGATTCGTTGCGCATTTTCTGTAACAACTTGTATTGGGCTACCTAAATTGTGAGTCTGCAATCTTTTTTGAAAACACCAAAGTTTATATTTAGTATGATGTAATGTGTTGTTTGTAATTATAAATTTTCTTGTTATATTTGCGTAATTTGAGAGTTCATTTAATAAAAACTAAAAAAAGGATCTGCTATGAAAAAAATATATTTCTTTATTTTAACATGCTTATTTTTAGTATTGGTCTCCTGCAGTGATTCAAATCCCACATTAACCATTGAAGGCGGTCAGATAAAAGGAGTGAAGACCATGACAAATGGGATTATAGCCTATAAAGGGATTCCATTTGCAGCACCTCCGATTGGTGACTTACGTTGGAAAGAGCCGAAGCCTGTTGTGCCTTGGGAAGGAGTGAAGGTCGCAGATAAATATGGTGATGCGGCCGCGCAGGTTACCTGGGATCCCGAAAGTTTTTATGGAAAGGAATTGCGGGCTAGCGGATCTGTGCCATTTAGTGAAGATTGTCTTTATTTGAATGTTTGGACTCCTGCTGCGGGTCAAACAGATAAAAAACTTCCTGTTGCCATGTGGATACATGGAGGTGGATATCGTGAAGGCTTCGCTTTTGAACCAGAAATGGACGGAGGCGAAGATTGGGCTTCGCGGGGCGTAATTTTAGTTACCGTAACTTATCGTCTTGGAGTGATGGGCTTCTTCTCACACCCACTTTTATCGGAGGAGAGTTCTAATGACGTATCGGGAAATTATGGATTACTTGACCAGATTGCAGCGATAAAATGGATTTATAAAAATATCGAACAGTTTGGCGGCGATCCAGACAACATCACCATATTCGGACAAAGCGCCGGTGCAGGAAGCGTTCAATCATTATGTGCTTCCCCGCTTTCAAAAACTTTGATCAGTAAAGCAATAATAATGAGCGGCGGTGGTCTGAGCAACATAAGGCCTGGCGTCAAACTCGATACTGCCCAGGTTATTAATAAAAGTTTCATGGATTATTTTAATAAGGTTACCTTGGATGAAATGCGCGCACTTTCTTTCGAAGAACTTCTGGAAATGTCAAAAAAATACATGGAAGCTACCAAGAAACATGTTTCGTGGTGGCCTATTATTGATGGGTATGTATTAAATGGTACTTTCAGCAGTGAGGCCCTGGCTGGAAATATTGCTGATATTCCCTATACGATTGGATTTACCGCCAACGACTTATTTGATATGACAAAAGCTGTAGGAGACTTCTGCTCTCTTCGTGCAAAAACAAGTAGCAAACCTGCTTTTGCCTATCTGTTTGCGCGCCAATTACCGGGTGACGAAAGCGGCGCTTTCCATTCCTCAGATTTGTGGTATGTATTCCATTCATTTTCTCATAGCTGGCGGCCTTTTACCAAAGGCGATGAGGCGTTGAGCAATAAAATTGTTGATTATTGGACCAATTTTGCCAATTTCGGCGATCCGAATGGCGCAGAGAAAGGTATCTGGACTCCTTATTCTGATGCGCATCCTGAGTTTATGGTGTTTGATGCCGATACAAACAATGCGGTTTGCACAATGACAACTACTCCGGAATTCAAAGGTAATACCTTGAGAAGATAGAAGACTTCTATTAAAATAAAATATCAAAAATAAAAAATGAAGGCTGTCTCAAAAGCATATGGGGCAGCCTTTATTTTTATGCTATTTGCAACAGATTTTATAATTGCCTTTCAACCCGTTTTGTTTGCTTCTCAAGGCCTTTACCGATGCGCCAAGTTTTTAAGCAAAAATCAGCGTTCACATGAGCAATATCAGTCCGTTTTGCCTGTCACTTTATCAAATTATGAGCCATGGCGATAAGTCCAAACTCTATAGTACTTTTTCCAGACCACGCAGCATAATGCCTCTGAAATGACGATTATTATTGATTTGCCCAAAAACAGCCTCTACTTCTACCGGCTGCAGTCGGAAAAAGTGGATATAGCAAGAAAATTTGTATTCATCAAATAGTATTTCCGGATAGCTTTGCTTTTTCAGGATCAGTGTATCATCATCTGCAGAAGAAGGGTTGGTTTATTTAAGGTTTCTGATGGCCCATTTTTGTTTATGT
>RQOG01000070.1 GCA_003854985.1 Calditrichota bacterium | reverse complement strand
TTCTCCGGAAGACCAGCTTGCAGAAATTACCGAGTGGTTCGAAGCTGTCGCCGAACGTTATCCTCAGATAGATTATCTGGAAGTGGTTAATGAATCGTTGACCGGACACAATCCTCCGGATGGTTTGAATGGTCGGGCTAATTATAAAGAAGCCTTAGGCGGAAATGGCGAAACAGGCTTCGATTGGGTGATTAATGCCTTTCAGATGGCCCGGGATATATTTCCGGAAGGAACCCAACTTATGATCAATGATTACGGCATTATCAGCAGTACAAATAGTACAGCTCAATATCTTAATATCATAAGACGGCTTCAGGCTGAGGATTTAATTGATATCATTGGCGTGCAGGGACATGCCTTCACTACTACGGCGCCGACTGTTACCATGAAAAGATGCCTTGATTCTCTGGCCACTACCGGTCTGTCCATCCAGGTTACGGAACTGGATATTGACGGCTCGACAGATCAAATACAATTAAATGATTATAAAAGGATATTCCCGGCGCTATATGAACATCCGGGAGTAATGGGTATCACTTTATGGGGCTGGAGACCAGGTCTTTGGAGGGAAACGGCATATTTAATTGAAAATAACGGCACCGAAAGGCCGGCTCTGGAATGGTTAAGGACCTATCTGGATACGGTAGATGTGTCGGTTTCAATTAAAGAACCTGGTGAAAAGAGAATGGAATTCTATCTTGCCAATAATTATCCGAATCCGTTTAATCCCTCTACGACAATAGAATATTCCATACCTAAAAATGGATTTATTTCGCTAAAAGTATATAATTTGCTTGGTCAGGCGGTTAGAACAATCTATGAAGGCAACCAGAAAGCCGGCGGACATATAGTTAAATTCAATGGCAGCGGATTAGCCAGCGGCGTGTATTTATATCAGTTAAAGACCGATGCGTTCGTTGAAACAAAGAAGTTTATTTTGCTGAAATAATCTTACTGGTGATTATTTAGAGAGGCCAATGAGAAATAAAAAAAGGTTACCGCTATGAGATGCATAACCATAAGCCTGTTTTTTTTATTAATATTCAGTTTCGAAGTGTATGGTCAGTCTGCTTCATTTCAAACTTATATGAATCCGGTAATTCCGGGGGACCATCCTGATGCGACGCTGACAAAAATCGGTGATGACTTTTATACCACCGGTTCTTCGTTTAATATCACCCCCAAAATATATCATTCGACTGATCTCGTTCACTGGCAAGTCATTGCCCAGCCGGTAAAGGCTTCCTGGAGTTTATATGGCGATGAACCTGCCGGGGGTATTTGGGGCGGCCATATGGTTTTATATAATGATTCATACTGGCATTTCTTCGGGCGCGGCAGCAACATGTACTATGTGAAAGCAGATGCTCCTGAAGGTCCATGGAGCAATCCGATTACACTTAGTGTACCTGCGGGTATTCCAGGTCTCGGAAGGGATAATTCAATTTTTATTGACGATGATAACAAATGGTATTTATTAGCTAAAAACGGCCAGTCCGGGAATTGGATTGTAGAATTGGGCGATAACGGTCAGCCAACCGGTAATTATCACGATCTGACATGGATAAATCCTGCTCCCGAATATCCTTATAGCTGGGCGGAAGGTCCGGTAATGTGGAAACACGGTGGCTATTATTATTACTCGTTTGCCAGGAATGTCGCCGGCGGGCAATATGTCATGAGAAGCGAAGAATTAACCGGCGATAAGGACTACTGGTGGGCCATAACCGACTTTTTTGAATCGGTGCCGAATGCAAATGAAATATTATTCAAAGGACCGAATCACTGCTCTCCGGTTATCATGCTTGATGATGGCACGAGCTGGGTATTAAGCCAGGCTTATTCCCAGGGAACGTTGGAATGGCATGGTCAGGGCCGCCAGGGGCTTCTTCATAAGGTCAATTATGATATGGAAGGGAATGTTTTAGCAGATTATACCTCCAATGATGCCGTGCTAGCGCCCGCTCTTCCCAGCAGCGGAATTCCATGGATGGTGCCTCATTCCGATTATTTTAGTTCTGATAAACTGAATCCCGAATGGTCGTTTTCGGGATATACGCCGGATAATACGCATTCCCTTACCGAACGTCCGGGGTGGTTTAAATTATCGCCCAGAGGAAAACCGAACACGATTGTTAAAAACGATGGCGAACATAATTATTCTTTAATTACAAAATTTGACTTTGAACCGGAATCCAATGCTCACGAAGTGGGATTATGGATATTTAACGGGCTGGAAACGCTTTATGCAAAGTTGAACAGCACAATGAATGATTCGGGAAAAACAGTAATCAGTTTCAGCTTTACAGGCGGCTCTAATTATGAGGCTGAAAATACAATAGGTGATACTTTATGGCTTAAAATGTATCGGGATAATCATCTCCTGAGCGGATATTATAGTTCCGATGGAATAAACTGGATTCAGGTTGGCGAAGCCATTGATGTATCGGATATGGATAAAAATCAGCCCAATTATAATGGCTGGATTGGCAATCAGCAAGGTTTGTATGTGCAGGGTAAAGCGGCTTATTTTGATCTATATATTTACCGCGATGCTTATTCTCCGATTATGGCACAGCCGGCGGCAAATCAATACGGAACATTACGAGTTGTTGGCGGAACAGCGCCGGCCTATCTGGACAGCATTCATCATAATGATTGGGCCTTATATGCCGGTGTGGAATTCGGCGGTAAGAATTATTATATAAAACCGGATTCCATAATAATTTCAGCGGCCAGCGGTTCTTCCGGCGGCGTAATCGAAGTATGGCTGGACTCTATTGATACGGGACAGAAGATAGGAGAATGTACAATCGAAAACACCGGGGGATGGGATAATTTTCAATTGTTCAAATCACAGATAGATTCTGTATATGGAATGCATGATGTCTATTTAAAATTCACGGGCGCGGGCAATCTTTTCAGAATTGACTGGTTTAAATTTACCGGGACGAGTTATATTCCCACATCGATTAACAATAATCAAAATACCCGAATTGGAATTTGTTCATATGAGTTACATCAAAACTATCCAAATCCTTTTAATCCGGTTACCCGTATCAAATATTCAGTTCCTATAAGCAAATATATAACGCTTAAGGTATATAATATTTTAGGTGAAGAAGTTATGACATTATTCGAGGGAATCCGGCAGCCGGGGACATACACCGTAACAATGGATGGCCGAAAACTGTCAAGTGGAATTTATTTCTATCAACTGAAAGCCGAAAACTATATTGTTTCAAAAAAACTAATGGTATTGAAATAGTACAGAATAGTATTATATTCAGAAGGCAGTCATATGAAAAATAGTCTGTTTACTTGAATGATTTTCAATTTTTAAGATGCAATTCTGTTTTAAAAAACAGGAGCATTTATAATGCTTAAAAATTTTTTATTTTTATTATTTTTTACGATAGTTTTTAATGATCAAATATATGCGCAATCCTTATCCGTCCAGGGAAAAGTAACATCATCAAGGCTTGCCATAAAACAAGCTTTGGTTACTTTTGTGGATGAAATCGATACCACCAAAAAATTCTCAGCGACCACAGATAATTCGGGGAATTACCAAATTGGTCTGCCGACGTCAGTAAGATCAAACAAAAATAATCTTCCTGATGATTTTGAGCTGGCTCAGAATTATCCGAATCCATTTTCTTCGTCAACGGCCATAGCTTACAGCATAAACAAACAATCGGATATAAAGATAACCATATACGATTTACTTGGCAGAGAAGTGCGAAGATTCTCAGTTGGCTATCAGACCACAGGTTTTCATCATATTGTCTGGGACGGTTTAAATAATTTGGGTCAAAGAATAACCAGCGGCATCTATTTTTATAAATTGCAGGCAGGCGGCAAATCCCGGATAAAAAAAATGATATCAATGACAGGCGGGAAAGACTTAGTATCACTGCCTCAGATAAATATACCGGAAGTAATAAACAATAATTCCAAACTAAGCAAACTATCCGAGACAGGAAGTTATACGGTAAGGATAGATAATACGGATAATACCTCTCCAATGATCATTGCAAAACAGATTGAAAACATCACAGTGGAAGATGATACAACGATTAATTTCAGCGTGGAATATATACCCACAGCCACTATTGATTTTGACAGTCTGCACCAGATTATTAGAGGATTCGGCGCATCGAATATAATTCTATGGCGGCCGGATATGACCGATTCCGAAATTGAGACGGCTTTTGGGAATGAAGATGGTCAAATCGGCTTTACGATTTTACGGCTGATGGTTGAAAAGGATAAAAACCGCTGGAACTTATACGTACCTGCAGCAAAGAAAGCGCTTGATATGGGCGCTACCATAATCGCTTCGCCCTGGCATGCGCCTGATGATATGGTTGAAACAGTAGGTGGTGTAAGCCGGGTTAAATATGATAAGTATGATGAATATGCCGCGCATCTTGATTCTTTTAATACCTATATGGCCAATAACAGTGTGCCTCTTTATGGCCTTTCCGTTCAAAATGAACCGGACATTACAGACCAGTGGACTAGCTGGACATCTGATGAAATATTTACCTTTATGAAAGAAAACGCTCATGCTATTACCGGAACAAGGGTAATGGCGCCGGAATCGTTTCATTTCGATCGCTCCTATTCCGATCCTATTTTAAACGATTCTACTGCCTGCGCCAATACCGATATTATTTGCGGGCATATATACGGCGGCGGTTTGGCTTCTTATCCCTTAGCGGAACAAAAAGGAAAAGAAGTCTGGATGACAGAATATTTAAGCGGCGAGACCGATACAGAGAACACCCAAACGCTGTATTGGGCATTAGATGCGGCAAAAAGTATCAGTAACGCTATGCAAGCCGATATGAGCGCTTATGTGTGGTGGTATATTGTACGTTATTATGGCCCCATAAGCGATGGTACAAATAACAGCGGCAGTAAAGGCGATGTAACCAAAAAAGGTTTTGCCATGTCTCAATTTTCAAAATTCATTCGTCCCGGAGATTACAGGGTTCAGAGCGCCGTTTATCCGCCTGTTATGTCGAATTTATATGTTACCGCCTATAAAGACACTGAGTCTTCCAGGGCGGTTATTGTGGCCATTAATGACGGTTCATCCGGAAAAGAAGTCGCTTTTAATTTGCAAAACAGCGTATGGAGCGCATTTACTGTCTATACAACTTCAGAAGACAAAGATGTTGTGCAGGGGGGGGGAAATTACCATCATTGATAATCAATTCATATTTAATATGGAGGCGTCCAGTATCGCAACGTTAGTTTTTGAACCATAAACTAAAGGAGTAGTTTTTATGTTTAAATTTATTAGAGGATTATTACTATCTGTTACGATTGTTTTTATTTTTACTGTCAATGGAAACGCGCAGGTTCAAACTGATGTGCCTGCTTTAAAAGATGTTTTTGCCAATGATTTCAAATTTGGCTGTTTATTATCCTATGCCCATATCGGTTTTCCAACCGATCCGCCTGTTCCGGGGCAGTCATCGGTCGTTGATCCGGATGGCGGTTATCTGATAAAGCATCACATGAATTCCATGAGTCCGGGCAACTGGATGAAATCGACTTATATTGTAGATATCAGCGGCAGCGCCACGGCTTATAGCGCAGCGTCTACGCAGGAAGAAAGAGATTCTATCGATGTGCATCCCATCGTTACCTTTAACGGAAATATCATTGCTCAGCTTAACTGGGCCCAAAGACAAGGCTTTGTTTTTCGTGGGCATACTTTAGTCTGGCATAATCAAAATCCGGGTACAGCCTTTTTCCGTTCGGGATATACAACCGGTGGAACCCGCCTGACTAAGGAACAAATGACCGAACGTATGAAGAATTTTATAAAAGAAGTCATACGCATAATTCATGAAGGCTGGCCGGGATTACTAACCGCTATGGATGTTGTAAATGAAGCGGTGAATGATGATGGAACGGACCGCACGGCGAATAATGAATGGTATACTACATTCGGCGATATTAGTTTTGTAATGAAGGCCTTTGAATTTACGCGATACTACACGGAATTGTATGGCGAAACACAGATGAAGCTTTATTATAATGATTACAATACGCATCTTTCCGCCAAAGCGGACGGTATTGTGCGGATTTGCCAGCCCATTTACGACGCTGGCTATTTGGACGGCATCGGCATGCAGGATCATGATCAATATAATTCACCAACCGCCCAGCAATGGATTGCCTCTTATGATAAATTTTACCCCATTTGTGATGAAATGGCGGTAACCGAATTCGATGTAAAACCAAGCAGCGATAATCTGACGCCATCCGTTCTTACGACTCAGGCCAATCAATATGCCATGCTTGTTAAATGTTTTCTTGACCGTAGTTACCAATCCGGCCGGGGTAAAATAATAAATGTTTCCAAAGATGGTTTAAATGATAATTGGGCCTTTGTTAAAAAAGCTTCGCTTTGGGATGAAGACAATCAGTGCAAACCTGCTTATTACGAAGTTGTGGAGTTAGTGGAGAATTATTATTCATTGGATTCATTGCTTGCCGTTGCCGATTCCCTGGAAGAAAGTGAATATACGTCAGAATCCTGGGCTGAATTTGAAACTGCTCATTCGGCGGCGCAATCGGCCATGAGCAGTAATTATTCATATTTGGTATCGGCCGCGGATGAACTGGGCGAAGCCAGAGATACTTTGCAATCTGCAATTGATAATCTGAATATCTCAGGTATTTATACGTCAAATAAAACCGCTATAGTTGAAAACTTTATTCTTGGTCAGAATTATCCCAATCCTTTCAATCCGGTTACCACCATTGAGTTTTCTTTGCCGGAGGCAAGGGAAATAGATCTGATTGTCTATGATTTACTGGGCAATACTGTCGCAGAATTGGCGAACGGTAAATATGGCGCGGGTAATCATAAAGTTAGTTTTAACGCATCACAGCTTTCATCGGGCATTTATTTTTATGCTTTAAGCGCTGGTGATTTTAAAAGCGTAAAAAAACTTATGGTAGTTAAATAAATTTTAGGTTGGCGTCTTCTTATAACTTTATTAAATTAAATAAAAAAAGGAGGAAAAAATTATGAGAAAAATAGTACAGTTAAAACGTATTATTTTTAATTGTCTGCTATCAATGTTTTTCATTTTTTCACTTACCAATGCCGCCGATCTTAATACGAATGGCAGTTTTGAGAGCTCCGAAGTTGATACCGTAACCGGCAAAGACATTGAAGGCTGGTTGATTGAAATGGGCGGCGGCGCCGACGCCGTATTCGAAATTGTAGACGACACGGTGTTTCATGGCTCAAAGGCATTAAAGTTAACAGTAAATACGATTGGTTCTGATGCCTGGAATATTCAATTGGTCGGCGATAGTATTCCCGCCCAGCAGGGAGAAACCTACCATTATTCCGTATGGGCTAAGTCAAGCGCAAGTTCCCAGGTTAACTTTACCGTTGGAAATTATTCTTATTCTGAATATGCCAATGTAATTCGTCCGTCCGCTCCCAACGTGACCACCGAATGGCAGGAATACACCTTTGAGTTTACCGTTACTGATGCGGTTGAATATATCCGCGCTCCGCTGCACTTTAGCATAAGCGCTAATACCGGTGACAGCATTTATATCGATAATCTTAAAATTTATAATGTTAATGACGCGTTGGAAGCGCTGAAACCTGTTATCGTAGAGGCGGAATCAGGCGAGGTCGGATCGGAGTTTAGTATTCTGCAGGATGACACCATAGATTACGTTTCAATACAAACCAACAGAACGGCTTTTAATCCTGGCACCACGGCGCGGATGATAACCTATCAGGTTACTTTTGCCGATACCGGAATTTATGACTTGTTTGTGCGTTTACGCTCCGGTCCGAGCACATATGATGATGACAGTTGGTTTTATGGCGATGGATTTGGCGTTAAAGACAGTTTAACCGATTCGCTCTGGGTGACTATGAATGGCATGGCTGCCGCCGGGTTTTCAGATCCTGATGATATTGTCCGCGAGGCGGGAGGACTTGGTTCAAATGTATGGAAATGGGTCAATGTTTCTCGCAACGGTTTTTCAAGCGGATATTCTACTACGTTTACAGTGCCGGAAGATAGTTTAACGCAGACATTTCAAATCGGCGGTCGTGAAGACGGTCTGGATATCGATAAGTTTGCCTTTGGTAAATCGAATTTGTTTTATACCGTAAAAAATTTAGATAATGTTGAACCCGGTTCAACGGAAGAGCCTGGTCCGGTGTGGGAAGGTCCGCCTTTAGCTTCCGAACAGCCTAAATTTGTCGGCAATATTTACAGCGCGGCTCAGATCCAGAATTTTGAAGCTTACTGGAATCAGGTTACGCCGGAAAACGCAGGCAAATGGGGCAGTGTTGAAGGAGTACGTGACAATCCGAGTTGGAGCGGATTAGACGCCGCCTATGCTCTTGCAAAGGATAATGAATTCCCGTTTCATTTTCACGTTTTAATTTGGGGCGCCCAGCAGCCGGCCTGGATAGACACTCTTTCTCCGGAAGACCAGCTTGCAGAAATTACCGAGTGGTTCGAA
>RQOG01000069.1 GCA_003854985.1 Calditrichota bacterium | reverse complement strand
TGGTTTCTTCCCGTTCATTTGGTTTAAAATCCGAAATGGATTTACTGGCCAAACTGGGACGTTATATCGGGCCACTGCTGGCCGTTTACCTGGCTTTTAAATTAGGCGATATGGCCATCCGGGAGACTTTTGTATATCTGAATGAAATAAACACCGCCAGTATTATGTGGATGATTGAAGTGGTTTTCGGTGTGATTATTCCCTTGAGGATGTTCTTTTGGGATAAGGTTTTAAAATCCCCGCCGCTTATTTTCACCGCTTCGCTTCTGGTAATATTAGGTGTTCTGCTGAATCGGATTAATAATTATCTGGTGGCTTATACGCCTCTTTATGCGGAAAAAACATACTGGCCGAGTATTGGTGAAATTGCTGTGACCGTAGGCTTTGTTTCACTTGAAATTCTGTTTTACCGATTAATTGTAATGAATTTTCCCGTTATCAGTCAGCCGACAAAATCAATCACCGCTAAAACAAAGATTGCCTTAAAGGGGGTAATACGATGAAACGATTGCTTATCATAATATTGGTTTTCGCAGGCGTGTTATGGCCCCAGACCACCGAATATAAATATCATTACCAGGCGCCGATCAATTGTACCGAGTGTCACGAATGCGCTAAGCCTACCTATAAAAATCCCTGTCTTAAAATACTGCCGGATTTCAGAAGGGAAGGCATAACGCTCCAGGCTTCGGCTTCCGAAGTGCCGGAACTTATTATTATCGATACCCTGGCTAACCTATATGAACCCAGTATTTTCACCCATAAACTGCATGCGGAAATGGCGGAAATGGCCGGCGGGTGTTCCTATTGCCACCATCATAATCCTCCCGGCAAAATTTTAAAATGTGTCGAGTGCCATGAACCTTCCAAGCAGCGACAGGACCTCAGTAAACCGAGCCTGGTGGGCGCTTACCATCAGCAATGTCAGACCTGTCATCGCGAATGGAGTCATCAGACCAACTGCACCGTATGTCATGCCCAAAAGGGTAAAGGGCAGGAATCCGATAAATCCAGATTTTTAGGTGTCAGCCATACCAAAGTGGAAACCCCAAAGAAACTGGTGATGCAGACGGAATATGAAGAAAAGCCCGTAGTAACGTTCCATCATGAAGCGCATACCAAGCAATATGGCTATAAATGTCAGGACTGTCACCAGGATGAAAGTTGTTCCCGATGCCATGATACGATGAAAAAGCCGGGTTTGGAGAAAAAGGAACCGCATGATAACTGTATGCAGTGCCATGAAAGCGAAATTGAAAATAATTGCGAAAAATGCCATGACGTAAAAGAAAAACCCGGTTTTGATCATGCCAGTGTCGGTTGGCCTTTGAACAAATATCATCAGGATTTATCCTGTGTTGCCTGTCATACAACGGGTAAATTCACCAGGCTTAATAAAAATTGCACTTCCTGTCATCGTGAGTTTAAACCCGGTTCTTTTAAACATGAAGTGACCGGTCTGATATTGGATGATTTTCATTCGGAACTGGAATGTTCGGATTGTCATGCCGGTAATAATTTCAGCAAACCCGCTTCCTGCGATGACTGTCATGACAATTATAAATACCCGAAGATGAAACCCGGCAGGCTTAAAAAATGAAACGGTTTTATTTGATTAATAAGTCAGGGGAATCTGGCTTTATTTATACGGGTAATTTCCGGGTCAGGTGATATGCTGAAGAAGATAGCCCTAAAACTGATTGTCGCCGTCAGCCTGTCCATTATTGTGATTATCGGTGTATTTGCCTATCTGAATGTACAATCGCAGAGTAAAGCGTTGCTGGACGAACTTCAGCGCCATGTAATCCAGCAGAGCGAAACCGTAAAAAGCAGCACCAGGTTCGGTATGCTGCTTAACGAACGAAACCATGTTCATAATATCATCAATACCATCGGGGAGCAGTCCTGCGTGGAAGAAGTGCGCGTTTTTAATAAAAACGGCGAGGTGATTTATTCATCGGATTCTTCCCATATCGGCATGATGGTTGATAAAAAAGCAGAAGCCTGTTATAATTGCCATGCTTCGGATAAACCTCTTGAGCGGCTTTCCATAACGGAACGGACAAGAATATTTGAAGGCGCTGATGAGCGGATAATGGGTACGATTAATCCCATTTACAACGAACCTTCCTGTTACCTGGCCGATTGTCATGCGCATTCGGCAGACCAAACCGTACTGGGCGTATTGGATATAACGGTTGGATTATCGGCGACGGATCAGGAGATAGCGGGCGCCAAACTGAAAATGATTATTTTTGCCCTGATTGCGATTGCCGCTATCAGCGCGGTTTTACTTTATTTTATGCGAATCTGGATTGATAAGCCTGTGCATAAATTAGTTGAAGCCACGCAGACGGTGGCATCGGGCGATCTTAATTATGTAATAAATATTCACACCGAAGATGAGTTGGGCACGCTTGCCCGTTCCTTTAATAACATGACCAAAAAGCTTGCCTAAGCCCGTTTTCAGTTATTTCAGGCCGATAAAATGTCATCGCTGGGGCGGCTGGCGGCCGGCGTTGCCCACGAAATCAATAATCCCCTGACCGGTATTCTGACTTATTCCTGTTATCTTCTTAAGCGCACCAAAGACAATAAGGAAATCCAGTCCGATCTGGAAGTGATTGTGAACGAAACCAAACGTAGCCGGGAAATTGTAAAAGGTCTGCTGGATTTTGCCCGGCAGTCGGTTCCCAAAAAAAACAAAGCGGATATTAATGCCATTATCAACAAGGCTGTTGCAGTGATTGATAATCAGATTAAAGCCGCTGAGATTGATCTGATCAGGGAATTTGATGAAAACCTTCCGCAGGTTGTTGTGGATGCCAACCAGTTGGAACAGGTATTCATTAATCTGATTGTTAACGCGATACAGGCCAGCGAAGAGGAAGGTTCAAAAATAACCGTTTCCACCAGCCTGATGACGATGGATCCTTATGGCGTATACCAGGTAAAAAATGCCGTTTGTCCCAAGGGACATAGTTTAATGGATCAGACGGTAAAAATTAACGGTATGCCAACGATCAGGGTAAAAGTGCGCACGGAAGGCAAATCCGGATTTGTTAATCTGGATCCGGTATACGGTTTGAACCGGAATAATTTTGGCATAAAAATCGATGCAGATTCCAAATATGACCTAACCTGTCCTAAATGCGATACTTCATTACTGGATAAAACCAAAAAGTGTCCGAAATGCGGGGGCGCCGTTTATTTTTATGAGATTCCGGGCAAAGGGCGTTTTGAAGGCTGCGCCCAAAGCGGAGGAGAATGGCAAAGCTGGCCGGAAATCGATAAAGAAGGGAAAAAGAAATTTATCGTAATAAAGGTTACGGATGAAGGCTGCGGTATACCACAGGAAAATCTGAGCAAGATTTTCGAGCCGTTTTTTACCACCAAGGGCCAGCGCGGCACCGGATTGGGACTTGCCGTTATCTGGGGCATCATCGATAAACATGACGGCCGGATTACCGTGGACAGTAAACAGGGACAAGGTTCAACGTTTACAATTCGTCTGCCCGTAGAAAAGGATACGGAGAGTTATTAGTGAATTATATGAACGGTGAAAAATGAAAAAGCCTCATATATTAGCTATAGATGATGAGCGCGTGATACTGGATTCGATTATTAAATTATGCGGCGGGGAAGGGTGGCAGGTCGACGACGCCATTGACGGTGACGCGGCGCTTAAAAAACTATCCGCCCATTCCTACGATCTGGTTATCAGCGATATCATGCTTCCCGATACCGATGGATTTGAAATTTTGAATTATATACAGAAAAATTCCATTAAATCACCGGTTATCATCACCACGGGTTTTACAACCGTTGAAAATGCCGTAAAATCACTGAAAACCGGCGCTGTGGATTATCTGCCCAAGCCGTTTACGTACGAGGAATTGATTAGCTGCCTCAGTAGAGGGTTGAAGCTCGGAGAAATATTAAAGCTGACCGATCAGTCGTTATCGGATACCGATGCCGGCACCGGCTCGGTTGTTTTTGCACCCTGTCCTTCCGGTTATAAACGACTGGGATATTATTCGTGGACTTATCCGGAGAATGAAGGTGCCTGTAAAATAGGCATAACGGATATTTTTTTGCATACGATAGAATCGATAACAGGTATAGAATTTATGAAACTTAATGATGAAGTTGTTCAGGGTAATGTATGTATTCAGATTGAAACGGAAGACCAGTTGACGCACAGCATTTTATCACCGTTGAGCGGTATAATTGTTGATTGTAATAAGGATGTGGAAAAAGAGATATCTCTGGCGGAGAAAGATCCGTATTTTAAAGGCTGGCTTTATACCATTATACCGGGTAATCCGGAACAGGAATCGGAGAATCTGGTCTCCTGCAGTTCGGATCGTTTGTAAGGAATTTAAATTTTAAAAACAAAAAAAAAATAGATAAAATCAGGTCAATCAATGAGAAAAATGGATAGGCCTTTAAACAAAAAGAGGGAGAGTTAAATGGGTATTTTATTATTAATTATCGCTGTGGTGTTATTCATTATAGCCGATATTATTATCCGGGCCATTATCCGCAAAAATCAGGAAAAACGCACGCGTAAAGAGCGGCAGGAAGCTTTGAAAGTCAATCTTAATCTTGATTACAGTCATGAAGCAAAAACCCTTAAACGCGTTGAGGTTGATAATCCCAAAGCAAAAATTTTGGCGGTGGATGATGAAGAAATTATTCTCGATAGTTTCAGAAAGATACTCGTCCTGGATGGCTATTCCGTAGACACCGTGGAAACCGGCCAGGAAGCGCTTGGCCTGATTCAGAAACGGCATTATGATTTTGTATTCACGGATCTTAAAATGCCTGAAATGGACGGCGTTGATGTCTGCAAAAGCGTAAAACATCTGCGGCCGGATATTGATGTTATTATCATTACCGGTTATGCCTCGGTGGACACGGCGGTGGAAACCATGAAGTACGGAGCCATGGATTATGTGCAGAAACCTTTTACCGAAGACGAATTGATCGCCATGGTGAATAAATTTCTGCATAAAAGAAACGACCGGATTGCCAAACAACTTAAATCCAAAGTGCATATCACCCATTCCGTGGATGAAGAAACGCAGGATGCCATTGCCTTTTCCATACCGGGAGGAGTTTTTGTTTCCCGCGGGCACTGCTGGGCTATGGTGGATCAGGATGGATCGGTGAATATCGGGATCGATGATTTTGCGAAAAAAATTATCGGTAAAATTAAAGATATTGATTTTCCGAATCTGGGCATGGAAGTTAAGAAGGGGCAGCTTTTGTTCAGCATAATTCAAAAAACGCATTCGATACCTTTCAATTCTCCCTTAAGCGGCCGGGTGGTTGCCGTCAACAAATCGCTGACGGATGATCTTGAACAACTGGAATACTCCGCTTATGATAGAAACAGGATATGTACGATCGAAGCGTTTGATCTTGATAATGAATTGAAGGATCTGAAAATCGGCCAGGCCGCGGTGGATTTCTTTAATGAAGATATTTCCAAACTGCATGATTATGTTAAAAAACATGTGACGGCAACGGAAGATGAAAACAGCGTTCCGGCGGACGGGCATCTGTATTTGGGCGAACTGGAATCGCTTAAGGATAAGGATTTTAACGCTATTATCAAAGATTTTTTTAATCGTTAAAAATGATTATGGTCGTTAAGCCCCGCTTTGCCGGGGCTTTTTTATTAATAAGCTATTTATTGATAGCCAGGCTATCCTGGCGAGAAATTACCCTATCCCTTGATCCCCTTCCCTAATTCTTAGGGCAGGGGAGAAATCGTTGTCTTTTGGCAATTCGGGATTGTATAGTCACCTGTTAAATGAAGCATTATTTGCCGATACCAATTATGATAACGATAACGATAACGATAACGATGACGAGAACGAGCAATGCTTAACGATGGATAACCAATGATTTTAATCATGGGGCTCCATAAACCACGAGAAAATCTTAAATCGTTTTAACGATTTATAAATTTTGAAAGTTATATTTTCCCCCGATTATTACAACGCTCATTGTATAAAAGTAAAAAATATTTCATTGTATCTTTTTCACATCATTTTGTAAATTCCCATACGGCTATCATTGAGGAGAATACTATGAACAATATAAATGCAGCGAACGTTTTGACCATTGGATTATCCGCGGAGCTTCCGGCAGAAAAACAGTTTCTAAAAGGTATTCGCCGGGCGCCCGGCCGGGGATATCCAATCTCATCCCATCACCTAAGACATGAGCAATGAGCAGAAAATGCATGTTATCACCCAAATTTATAATGAATTAAGAAATCCCAATCACCCGGTAGCCCAAAATCTAAAGGGTATGGATAAGATTGAAGAAATAAGGATTATAAAAGGGGGTGTGAATTTTTGAAATATAATCTGGATAAACATCATCGCCGCTCCATCCGTTTAAAGGGATATGATTATTCTCAACCGGGGTGGTATTTTATTACCATCTGCGTACAAAACCGGGAAATGCTGTTTGGGGATATGGTTGATGGGAAAATAATTCTAAATGATGCCGGTGAACTTGTTAAGAATGAATGGATAAAAACGGATTCAATCCGTGAAAATATCAATATTGATTATTATGTCATTATGCCAAATCATATGCATGGAATAATCCAAATTATAGAAATGCCGGATATTGTAGGGGCACATGGCTATGTGCCCCTACAACAACGTAATATGCCCCAACGGCAAACCGAACAATTTGGTAAATCAACCCAAAATTCAATCCCAACAATTATTAAATTATTTAAATCCACAACCACAAAACAAATTAACCGTTTACAAAACACACCTGGATTAAAAATCTGGCAGCGCAATTATTACGAACATATAATTCGCAATGAACTGGAATTAAACCGAATAAGACAATACATTATTGAAAATCCATTGAAATGGAAAAATGATAAATACTATGCAGGTCATCATTTAAACCTTTACTGAGTTGTATGACAAAAAATACCGTTGCACCAAAATCTGGTAGTGGACGAGTGCGTCTTACAACTCGTATCAGATTTTATATGAATTCCCAATGCAGACGCCGATTGGTGAAAGCTTTTTTATGGATAAGGACAACCGATCACGATAACGGGTAACGGGTGCGATGGGGTAACCCATGATTTCAATGATGGGAATTTTTTTTCAGATGATCATGCCAATCTGTTATATTAAACTAAAAATATTTCATTGTATCTTTTTCACTTCATTTTGTAAATTCCCATACAGCCATATCAGTTGGAGAGTATGATGAATAACTTTAATACGGCAAATGCCATGACGATAAAATTATCATCCGAACTTCCCGCCAAAAAAGATTTTAAGAGCGGAATCCGCCGGACGCCCAGCCGGGGATTTACCCTGACGGAAAATGAAACGATAACCGCCCTTAAGAACGCTTTGCGTTATGTGCCCGTGGAATTACATCGGATATTGATTCCGGAGTTTTACGAAGAATTAAAAACGATGGGGCGGATTTACGGGTATCGTTTTCGTCCCGAAGGCCGTATTTATGGCAAACCGGTGGATGACTATAAAGGTATTCTGGAAGCCCGCGCCCTGCAGGTAAATATTGATAATAACCTCGATTTTGATCTTGCGTTGTATCCCTACGAACTGGTTACCTATGGCGAAACAGGGCAGGTATGCCAAAACTGGATGCAGTATCTGCTGATCAAACAATATCTGGAAGCAATGACCGAAGAACAAACCCTGGTAGTAAGTTCAGGGCATCCCATGGGACTTTTCCCTTCGCATCGTAATGCGCCGCGGGTAATTTCCACCAACGCTCTTTTGGTGGGGCAGTGGGATCATCCTCAGGAGTTTCAGCGGCTGGCCGCTTTAGGCGTTACCAATTACGGCCAGATGACCGCCGGAGGATGGATGTATATCGGCCCGCAGGGTATTGTGCACGGCACGTATATTACGCTGCTTAATGCCGGACGTTTGTATTTGAGTATTCCGGACAATAAGGACCTGAGCTGCGCGTATTTTATAACTTCGGGACTGGGCGGTATGTCCGGGGCGCAGGCTAAAGCGGTGGAAATCGCCGGCGGTATCGGCGTTATTGCGGAAGTGGATTACAGCCGTATTCAGACCCGTTATGAACAGGGCTGGGTTAAAAAAATATCTGCTGATCCTGATGAAATTGCCCAATGGATGTCCGAATATCGCAGGATGAAAAAACCGGTGTCTATCGCTTATCATGGCAATATTGTAGACCTTTTGGAATATATTGATAAGAATAATATTTCCGTCGAATTAATATCCGATCAGACTTCGTGTCATGCCGTTTATGAAGGCGGCTATACGCCGGCCGGAATAGGTTTTGAGGAAGGCCGTCAATTAATCAGGAAAGCCCCGGATGAGTTTAAGCGGCTTGTTGATGAATCCTTGAAAAGGCACTATCGGGTGATTAAAAAGCTGACGGCAAAAGGCGCGCATTTCTGGGATTATGGCAACAGTTTTATGGCTTCGGTTTTTGAAGCCGGCGAAAAAGAAATCGTTAGGAACGGCCGGGATACATCGGAAGGTTTTATCTGGCCTTCCTATGTGGAAGATATTATGGGACCGGTTTGTTTTGACCGGGGATTCGGACCTTTTCGCTGGATATGCCTGAGCGGCAGGGAAGAGGATTTACGCCGCACCGACCAGGCGGCGATGGACTGCATCGATCCCCGTTTAAGTTCGCTGCACCGTGATAACTATCGGTGGATCAAAATGGCCGAACATAATCAACTGGTCGTTGGCACCAAAGCCCGGATTCTTTATGCCGATGAAGAAGGGCGGATTAATATTGCGCTTAAATTCAACCAGATGATCCGAAACGGCGAGATCGGACCGGTAATTATCGGCCGTGATCATCATGATGTTTCGGGTACGGATTCGCCTTTCAGGGAAACGGCCAATATTTATGACGGCAGCCGAACGACGGCCGATATGTCCGTACAGTGTTTTGCAGGCAATATAGCCCGGGGAATGACTCTGGTTGTTCTGTCCAATGGCGGCGGCGTGGGTATCGGCAGAGCCAGCAACGGCGGCAACGGCATTGTTCTTGACGGCAGCGAACGCATCGATACGGTGCTTAAAATGGGATTATCCTGGGATGTGATGGGCGGAATCGCCCGGCGCAGCTGGGCCAGAAACAAACCGGCCATTGAAACGGCAGAAAAATGGAACAACAAACATTCCGGCGAAGGACAAATCACCCTGCCTTATCTTGCCGAAGACGATCTGGTTGAAAAGTTTGTAAAAGATCATTCCTGATTGAATTGATCTTCGTTATTTTCTTTCAGCGTCCAGTCGTCGGTTTTGAAGGGTGAAGCCGGCAGACCTTCTTTATTATATAAATTAGCGCCTTGCGGGTTATCCGCCCAGGCATACCGGACCGCAACCGGTTCGGGAACCGCATCGCTCCAAACGATAACCTTATCCTTTTCGATTTTTGCGAAAGCCTGGACGAATTTTTTATCCTTTCCGGCTATGGCAAAGTGTTTTAATTCCTTTTGATCTTTGGCAACCAGTCCGCTGCCAATATTGGAAAAAGATACAATAATTTTACCATTTTTGATGTGCATGGCTTCGAATACCGGACCGGAGTGAACCACTTGCCGGTCGCCATAAGCAATTTTTCGCGCACCCAATGCCAGCCGATACCCGACATCCTTTTTATTCAAAGGATGAATATCATTCCATTCGCCAATATCAATTGCCACAGCCATTGCCGTATTCGGCGTGGATAATGCCTGTAGCTGGGATTCCCTGAACAATGCCCATTGGCTTTCGCCGGGTTCGCTTTTGGCTTCCATAAAATTCGGTAATTGTACATACAGGAAAGGGAAGTCGCCCTGCTGCCAGTGTTTTCGCCAGTCACTGATTAAAGCGGGGAACAAGGTCCGGTGTTCTTCGGGTCTTTCCGCATTGGATTCACCCTGATACCAGATAACGCCTTTCAGTTTATAATTTAGTAACGGGGCGATCATGGCATTGAATAAACCGGTCGGTTTCCAGCGCACAAATGTCTGACCTGCAAGAGGTTCCATCACGGCGCCAGACTGGTATTGCCAGGGCCCTGCCAGATCGATTTTTTCTTCTCCGGCGACAATTTCATACGATTTATCCAGAACAAATCCGCCCTGACCTGAATTGCTGACAACCCGGACGACGATGGTGTTTTCGCCTTCCGTGAGTATACCGGCCGGAATATCATAGCGGCGCGGGGGATACTGGTAACCGGTTGTTCCCGCAAATATGCCGTTGATAAAGACGGAATCGGCGTCAACGATACGGCCCAAAATTAATTTGGCAGGTTTACCGGCCATGGAAGCGGGAACCGTTATTTTTTTCCGAAACCAAACCGCTCCGTTAGCAGGACCAAGGTCTGTGTCCGCCCAGTAACCGGGAACCTCCATAACCGGCCAGTTTTCCGTATTCAAATCCGGTTTATGCCAGGTATTTTCCCTATCCTGATAACCTTTGTCTTTTTGCCCCAATAGTTTATACCAGGCGGTGATTCTGACCCGGTCATCGTTTTCAATTTGAGTAATCAGCCGGTCGTCCTTAAATCGCTGAGCTTCATTGTAATGTTCGGGAAATGCTTTAAGCGCTTCCGGGCTCATCCATGCTTCTGCCGGCGAACCGCCCAGACTGGCATTGATTAAACCGATTGGGATTTTATATTGGTCATATAATTCCTTTGCGAAAAAATAACCCACTGCGGAAAAGTTCAATACATTTTGCGGATCGGCTTTTTTCCAGCTTCCGTCCTGTAAATCCTGTTGCGGTTCTTTAAAGTTATAAATGTCCGGCACTAAAAAATGCCGGATATATTCATTTTCGGAGTTTTGAATCTCTTCCTCATAAACCCAGCTGACCCGGCGCATAGGCAGTTCCATATTCGACTGCCCGGAACACAGCCAGACATCGCCCGCCATGATATCCCTGATGGTCAGTTGATTGGCTCCGTTAATTTGCATCGTGTATGGTCCGCCTGCATCCATAGGCGGTAAAATTATCTGCCATGCTCCGTTAGCGTCTGCAGTGGTCTGATACGTGGAATCATTAAAATGAATGGTTATCTGCTCAGTGACTGACGCCCAGCCCCAGATTTTTACTTCCGTATTGCGCTGCAGTATCATTCCGTCGCCGATCAGTTTTGGAAGTCTGACCTGTCCGAAGGCCGAAAACAGCGGTAAAACCGCAAAAATGCAGAATATATAGGCTGCATATTTTATTCTGGTGATTCTCAATTTATTCATTCGATTACTCCATGTGGATTTTCCAGGCTGTATTTCCCGGCTATTTTTTAACTGACGCGTTTCCAGGTGTTGGTTGAGAATTGTGTATAGTCCTGATTGGGTGGGGCAATTTCGAAAATCTCTTTAAATTCATTTTGACTGGTCTTGATTATGGTTAAGCGCGCCTTAAATCCATCCGGTAGATTCTCCAGTTTTTCAGAAAGAAAGATAAGGGTATCGGTATTGGCCGAACCGGAATTTATGGTCAGCACATTGACGAAACCTTCGCTGTTAAACTGGCGGGCGATATACACTTTTTTATTCCGGTCATAACTGTAAACGGTCCAGTGTTCATGGATTTCACCTTCCGGATTCTTTTCCTGGGGCAGAAAAACCGTTTTGCTGGAGATATATAAATACTGATTGTTCAGAATGAGACTATATTCTCTTTCACATTGCCCATCGCCTGAGGGAGAAGTTTCACTGCCCTGCCATTTACCCAAAAAATACCGGAATGGCTGCCAGTTATCTTCCACTTCGGCAGACTGCGAAAACAGAACCAATGGGATAAAAACAATGATTAAATACGCGTTCTTTATTCTGTCCATTATTCTTTCTATTATACCGGAAGCCGTTGAGTTTTCGAATTAACAATCCGAAAAATAGTAAACACAGCACATATATGCAAGAACCTGATAAACTAATTAACAGGTTCCGTCGATCTGCTTCGGAAAACCTCCTGTCATTGCAGAAACAATTACCAACGCTGTTATGTTATTTCCGTTAGCATTTATAACAGCGTCAAAGAATCCTTTATCGGAATTCTTTGTAACGATTAAATGTATTTCAAAACGAACCCGAACTGCTATTTATTTAAAAATACCTTTGATTTTATCGGATACGCCTTTTTCCAGTTTCTTCTTTTCGTCTTCTATTTTCTTTTCTATTTCTTTTTTCTTAGCCTCTATTTTTTCTTTTTCCTTGTTTACCATTTCTTCATATTTGGCGACTTCAGCCCTGAGCTTCGCCTCTTTTTCCTTAATCATAGAATCAAGCTGGCTCTTGTATTTATCAACTTCCTTACGGATTCTTTCTTCAACCTGACGTTTAACTTTTTCAACTTCGGCGCCGATCACGGCTTTAACGTTATCTGCAATAGCCTTATCCAGGTTGGAGTTCAACCTGAATTTTAACTGATCGCGCTGTCCGCTGATCAGGGCGTTTATTTCTATACGATTGATATTTTTGATGGCATCGCGGATTAAGCGGTACAGGTCATTGCCGGATTTGGGTTCCTTAAAACTATAAACCACATCGCTGCCGGTAAAATTAATTTTGCCGTCAATCGTTTCGCCAACAAGCGCCAGTCCGGCCTGAACATTACCGACCCCTTTTTCCAGCTCGGTCGGAAAAACAGGCGAATCCGATAATTTTGTATGATTCAGGGAAATACGGTTATAATCGAGATTAAATGTTTCTTTTGGCGTTTCTTCCAGGTAATTCAATTCGCTGGTAAATTTAATCGAAGTTCCGCCTTCTCTGCCGCCATTAAGGTCTATTGTAGTTGGCCGGCCTATCATTTTCTGATTGGAAACGATATCGGCGGCCTTGCCTTCCAATTGCAATCCATCATTGGTGGCGCCCGTGAGTGAAAGTGAACGTATCCAGAATTTGGGTCGGTTCAGAGGAGAAGGAAAATAAATATCCTGACCCTTAAACCTGGGCGGATCCGGTTTCTTCTCTGGTTTATCGGATTTCATTTTAGAAGCGTAATAACGGGCTTTTGCGGCATAGCCGAGAGCCTGGTTTACCCGGCCGACAATATTGGGGCCAAACAATAGCTTGCCTATGTTTTGCACGGAGAAATCCGGTAGTTTGGCTTTATCTTTGGCGCGCGCATAATCTTCCTTAATCCAGTCGTCCACTTGTTTAACGGATTGCTGAACGCCTTTGATATCGTCGGTCAGGTTGGTCCGGATATCTTTGACCTGATTATTCAGTTTTTCAACATCTTTGACTATTTCGTTGGCCGTTGCCAGCGATTGTTGAATCTGGGCCAAATTCTGGCCTTTATCCAGCTTGATGGTTTTGGCTTTGGCTTCAATGGATTTTATGTCCTGTTCAATGGTCAGGTTCTTAAATTTTGTATCCCATTCTTTGTAACCAGATTCTATGACATTTTTAAGCGAATCGATTTTTTTGCCGGAACGGATATCCAGGGTGGCCATAATATTATCGACGTTGCTGAATGACTGGCGCATTTCATCAAGATTCAGGTTTACATTTTCGGATACCTGGCTCGAAAGATTATCTATGGTTTTGGATATAAATCCCGGTTCGGAAGGCGGTTCCGGTTCTTTCTCGATTTTACCGTCGGTTTCACGGTCGGTGAAGGTGCGGAAATTGGTGATATCAAAACTTTCGATGATATATTTGGACGTGAATAACGGCCAGAACTCCAGGTCAAAAGTACTGACTCCCGTTTCGAACATATTTTTCATTGTATGTTTCGGATCGGTGACCTGAATTCTCTGCCACTGGAATTTAAGCTCCAGCAAACCGATCTCCAGGTCGTCAATTTCGACCTTGGCGCCGACGATTGAAGAGCCCATATCCTCTAATTTTCCTTCCAGCCATTCATCGGTGAAGATTAAGCCCAGAACAAAAATTATGGCGGCTAAAACGACAATAGTTATTACTCCTGCCCAGCGTATCATTTTAACCTCCTATCCCTTTGATTTTTTCATATAGCTTGTAAAACTTGGAACTCTTAACAATCTGGAAAATCTTCAATTTCTGAAGTTTGGGATCCAGATGTTTACGGTAATAAATGACAAAATACTTTCCAAAAAAGAACACAGGAATAATCAGTATTATCGCTATAGTGAGGCTGCCGGTAACAACGGTGTTGTTATACCGGCTGAGCGCCAGGAATGGAATATCCATAACAAATATCCAGAAACTTCTGATGCTTTCGGCATCGACCAAAAGATAATAGCCGAAACTGTGAAATATCGGGTCAAACAAATAAGCGATACCGGCAAAGATAGCCATGCTGAACAAAGCCATCCCGATATTGATTTTGAAAATAATCAGAATGATGAAGAGCACAACATTATGGAAGGTAAAAAAAGGCGTCAGACCGATGATCATACCGATCACCAATCCGACGGCAATCTGGTTAGGCGAAGCTTCGGAGCGGAGAATTTTAAAAAGCTTGGCCAGAATTTCTAATCCAAACATAGGCGGTCTCCAAATTAGAAAATGAATTGTCGTTGATGATGACTGTAATTTAAGATATGCTAAGGAAGGTTACAAAAGAAAAAAATATTAATTTGTAATTACGAATTAAGAATTAAGAATTTCGAATAAAAATTGAATGAATTAATAAATTGAAATAATTCAGGCAAATCGATTCCAGTCACAAGAAGGATCAACCCACGCGGGAGAATGATTTTTTATCTGTCTCTGATAATAATTCATCAAAGCTTTGCATTGGAGAAAAAAAGATGCGCGATTAAACCGGCGATGGGCGGAAAGATAAAAACAGCAGCCAGGCGGATAACGGCGAATTTCCAGCCTAAAATGCCGATTTCCATTGGCAGGCGGTTAAAAGCCCATAACGACCAGCCGGTTAAAAATGCTACCATAGTTCCTGCGCCGGCGCCGGATTTCAGCAGAGCGGCCGCCAGCGGCAGACTAACATAAGGCCCGCCCGGCGCCAGTCCTCCGGCAAGCGATCCGAAAAGAATTCCCCGCCATCCCGATTCCGTTCCGACCCATTTAGATAACATTTCATGCGGAATAAGCATTTGAATCATTCCGGCTACGATAAAGGCAAAAATAAGTAACGGTAAAATTTCAACAGTCATGTTCATAGCCGATTTTAAGCCGGTAATATGATCATTGTTTCCGCGGCTATACCCAATGATTAACAGCGCCAGGGCTAAAACACCCATGATGATAGTCGGGATAAGCATTTTTGAGTTACTCCTTTTTTGAGCCATTGATATTCCTGTAATTAATGCTGTTTGTTTTATAGAAAATACGAATCCTCATCGATAAGATAAAATAAATATTTCAATACAAAAGGGGTCGTTCTCTGAAGACATATTTTCAATAAAAAAACGACCCCTTGATAATTTATAAATAACCTTTAGAGTTTTATGCCCATAACCAGCCAAATACACCGCCGGTTAATAAAGCAAAAATAAGCCCGTCGATGGTGCTTTTGATTGTCGAGGACCATTTACGGCTATACCAGATGCTGTCCTGCCATAAGGCTGCCGTATAGGCGATAAAAGCCGTAGCGCCGGTAAAACGGAATACCGCCAGGTAATCGGCATCCGGACCAAGAGCGCGTCCGGCAATATAGGCGGCAAATACGCTGATAATGATACAATAAACAAACCATTGGGTCAGGGTTTTCCCCATACCGGGCATTTTATTTTCCATAACCGTTAAAAGCGCCACCGGGCCTTTTTCCACTTTGTTTTTAAATTCCTGCGTCTGGCGCGTTTTATTATCCGGCGCATGAGGCATAATATAATCACCGGGAGGGATTTTTATGCCGTCAAGCGCATTGAACACCCTGTCTTCCTCCGGCAGGGCTTTAAAATCCGAGTTATGATAAGTGAAAATGGTATGCAGAATAAAACTGACAAAAAACACAAAAACGGCTGAAACTAAAATGGGCAGCCATAAGGATAAAACGGATACCATGATTTGCTCCTTTTGTTTGTATGACATTCTGTAATAAAAGCTATAACATAAATGAAAAAAGATTTATTGCAGCGCATACAATTTAGCGTTAAATCTGGTACTGTTTTATCTTAACAGGCAATTGTGTCCTGCATAGGAAAATTGCAAAGTATATTTAAGCAAAAAAGACAGCCGCGTTATCTGCGCCTGGATTTTATTTTCTGCGAGACTTCAACCATCGCCCGTTTGCCTTTATCGGCCTTTTTAAAAGAGGTTAATATCCGCTCTGCTTCCTTAAAAGGGACCGTGATAAATGAATAGCTGTCTAATACCTGCACATCGTCAATTTTGCGGCCGTCCACATTGGTTTTTTTTATGATAAAATCGACCAAAGAGCGTTTTGACATTTTATCTTTCTTTCCCTTGGCGACAAACAGACGTGTTTTACCGCTTATTTGCGGATAGACATCGCGAATTTCATTATAACCGGCCGGATCAAGTTTATCATGAAAAGTATATTTCAATAAGGCTGCCAGTGTCTTTTCCGGTCTATGCCTCTCAATTAAATCCATGGCCATCTTTAAAAAGCTATCATCTGTTTCAGATCGGATTATACTATCCAACTCGTCCATTATTCGGGTGCGTTTGGCTGCTATTATTTGTTGTATCTCAGGGAGTTTTTCCTTGCGGATCTCCGTCCGGGCCGTCTTTTTAATATACATCAGTTTACGGTATTCTTCCGGAGTAATAAAAGTGATGGCTGTGCCTTCTTTTCCCGCTCTTCCGGTGCGTCCGATACGGTGAACATAAGAATCGGAATCCTGTGGAATGGCATAGTTGATGACATGGGTCAGGTTCTGAATATCGATGCCGCGTGCGGCTACATCTGTTGCCACTAAAATATTAATTCGTTTCTTTTTAAAACTGTTCAATATTGTCAGGCGCTGAGATTGGGAAATATCTCCATGAAGGCCTTCGGCATCATATCCGCGATCTTTTAAATGGGAGGCAATATTGTTCACATCAACTTTGGTGCGGCAAAATACCAATCCGTAAAATTCATTTTCAAAATCGATGATACGGCACAGAGCCTCGAACTTATCGCCGGCGCTTACTTCAAAATAAATATGATCGGTAAGGGGGGCGCTATTTTCCTCCGGTTCAATTTTTACCTTAATGTGATCTTTCATATAATTTTTGGCGATTGCCGCAATTTCTTTGGGCATGGTGGCCGAAAAGAGCAGCGTTGTACGCCCGGTATTGGTGGTTGATATAATATTTTTTACTTCCTCCAAAAATCCCATATTCAGCATTTCATCCGCTTCGTCCAAAACCAGGTAAGATATTTTTGAGAAGTTTACTGTTTTTCTTTTGATATGATCCTGAATCCGTCCGGGTGTTCCAACAACAATATCGACGCCTTTTTTCAGCCGTTTCAACTGCTGCTCAATGGACTGCCCGCCGTAAACAGGAAGAATATGCAGTTTTTTCTTTCCTTTAAAGGAATTAATTTCTTCGGCGACCTGAATAGCCAGTTCGCGAGTCGGCGTTAAAACGAGCGCTTGTATGTGTCCACAGTTTTCAGTGATCCGTTCAATGATAGGGATGCCGAAGGCTGCGGTTTTACCTGTGCCGGTTTTAGCCTGACCAATCAAATCCTGGTCTGTATTCAGAATGAGCGGGATAATTTTTTCCTGCACTGGCGTCGGTTCTTCAAATCCTTTTTCCTGCAGCGTTTTTAACATATCAGCGGATAAGCCTAATTTGGCAAAATTTTTAAGTGATTTCATATAATCCATTCTATTAAATAATTTGTTTAAAATTTACTGACTTTAATATAAGTCTTTTTTCAGAAAAACATACATTTTTTAAATTTTTATTTTCTTATTAATCCTGTTATTGCAGTTTTGCTATGGTGGTATTCCGAAAAACATGGTATTAGATCATAAATAACCTTATTAAATTTATCCGAGTCATCTTTTTATGACCGGTTTTTTTACCGAAGGAACAGAGTCTAATGCATATTAAAATCGTTGAAACGATTGAGAATATTACGGTTCTTCACCAGCCTCCCATGATTGAAATCATGGGTTACTTTCGTTTGTGCATTACCTGATGTTGAAAGCTATTGGCGTCATGAGCTAATGATTGGAATGAGCATCCATTTTACAAAATTAATTTCGGGAAGAATAAACAATAATCCTGATTGGACGGGCCTAATTATTCAGGTTTGTAACAAAAAGCGGCATATTATTTAAACCGGTGATCTGAATTCTTTGTTTTCATTCCATCTTTATATTCCGTTAACCAGCCTATTTTGTAATCCGAAAGGCCTTCCATTTCCCTAACGTAGGGTTTGATGTCCAGCAGAGGCGTGCCGTCAATGATGTCGATGTTTTCAATTTCAAGAATATTGGATTTTACCGCGGTGAGCCTGACAATGGAAAGGCCGATGGAATTGGGTCTTTTGGGTGCGCGTGTGGAAAAAACGCCGCGTTTCTTATCATCCAGAAAAGGAACTACTTTTAAGTTATAAGATTTGGAAAGATGAAAATGGTAAAGAAGATAGATGTGCGAAAAACCGTCAAGATCAGCCAGTCCTTCGGTATATTCTTCATCAATAACAATATGACCTTTAATTCCATTTGCGGCGGATGGCTGAATGGGTACGCCGGCGATTGATTTAAAAGGCGAATGGATGATGCCGATCGGCTTATAACAAATCTGAGTCATTCTCTGAGTAACCTTTATTCATAGGATTAAACAAAGGACGCAATTTATTATTGCGCCCTGTAATTAATAAAAACTTCTAATAGGCGCAATTAAATCCTTCCACAATTAGCGCCGGTTTTTCACCGCGCGTATCGGCATTCTTTAATTCCATTTTTATAATGCGCTTTTCCCCGGGCATCAGGTTGATATAATTATCGCTGTAAATAACCGGTAAAATGCGATCGCCGCTGTTTTCACGCACAACTTTCAGGCGCAGCATCAACAGCGGGCTGGCTGACGGATTCGATATTTCCACTGTTAAAAACCATTGTCCGTTTTTTGGAACAGCTTCTGTCTTAATCTCCGGTTTTACCTTCGGAAGCTGATGCAAGGCCTGGAAATTACCTTCTTCCTTGCCCAGCCAGTAGAAATTTTCCGATAAAACGCTGTCCTTGCTTTTTAGTTTTAATCTCAAAGAATATACCTCGCTGAGCTTTTTGGGACGCTTTAATTTAAAACAAAGCGTTCTGCTGTCGCCGGGACTGTCAAGCGTTTCATCATCATCCCGTTGCAGGCTTCCGTCCATATTCAGCAGCTCAGCGCTGGCGGTTAGATTGATATAGTCGCCGGCATGATAATTAATCACTTCCACGCTGTCGGTTAGCGGATTCCATTGGATGTGTAAGGGTTCGTTGGCCTTTTTGCAGCCGAAATAAGCGGCGGTCGGTTCAAAGTAATAGTCATAGGTTTGCCAGACCATTGAAGGCCAGGCCGGGTGGCTCATCCAGAGTAACAGCCCCATGCGGTTTTTACCCTGGGCTTCGAACATAGCCCGGTAGCCCTGGTAATTTATCCATTGAGCGAGCGATACCCAATCCCTGGCGTTATCGATAGCGCCGAAGGCTTTATCCATCATTTCGTTATAAGATGAAGCGCGCATGGCGCCGCCCAGGCAAAAATCATGGATGCCCCACATCCGTTCCTGCGGCCAGAAAGATGAATCAGGCATCATTAAATTTAAGCTTTCCCGGGTAACGATATTGGGCATACCCATCTCGCTGTGCATTTTTTCCGTCGCCCTCTCTTTAAAATAATATTCCGGGGGCATAGCGCGGTAAGGTCCGCCGCCGCTGACTACGCCCCAGGCGGAGTTGGAGATATAATGGATACCGGGATGAATCCGCGGTAATACCTCACGGATGGCGTTATCCAGAACATCCGGCGGATCGCCTTCGTTGCGTCCGCAATACAGGGCAATTGAAGGATGGTTACGGATTTTAAGAACAAAATCTCTGGCATTGGACATGAATAAATCATTATCAAAGGGATTGGGACCGTCTACCGGATTCGCCAGCCAGAAATCCTGCCAGACCATGATGCCGTGCCGGTCGCAGGCTTCAAAAAATTCTTCATCACCCGTTTGTCCCACCCAGTTGCGGATCATGGTAAAATTCATATCCTTATGATAACGTACGGCAATATCATACTCACGGCTGCGGTAGCGAAGCGTTGATTCCGGGAAACCCCAGTTGCCGCCGCGGCCTATAAAGCGTCTGCCATTGATCCATATTCTGAGTATGCCATTTTCTTCCGCATAAGCCATTTCCCGGATGCCTGTCTTAAAGGATTTGGTATCGGAAACAACTCCGGCGGAAGTAATAAATTCGATTTTTACATCATGTAAATGCGGCGCTCCGTATCCGTTAGGCCACCAGAGTTTAGGGTTTTTTAGAAGTAAAGCAG
>RQOG01000068.1 GCA_003854985.1 Calditrichota bacterium | reverse complement strand
TCGATCCTGTTGAAAAAAATCCCAATATAACGGATGAGAAAAGTGATAAAAAGCAGGAAGTCGTTTTTATTGTTAAGGAGAACAGGGCGATTGCCAAACCCGTTGAATTGTCTATCAGCGATGATACTCATTACGCCATTTTAAGCGGCATCGAAGAAGGGGACGAAGTAATTACAGGTCCTTTTGAAGGACTGAATAAAACCTTAAATGACGGTGATCTGGTAGAGGTCAAAAACATAAAAAAAGGCCAAAATTATGTTAATACAAATTAATGACGTCACAAAAATATATCAATTAGGCGATATTAATGTCCGGGCGCTTGACCGCGTTAATCTTATCATCCATAAAAATGAATATGTGGCGATTATGGGACCCAGCGGCTCGGGAAAATCGACGTTAATGAATATCGTCGGTTGTCTGGATGTGCTCACGGACGGTCAATATGTTCTTAATGATAATGATGTCAGCAAACTGACAGATGATCAGCTTGCCGAAATCCGTAATAAAGAAATAGGATTCGCTTTTCAGACTTTTAATTTGCTTCCCAGGGCCAATTCCCTTCATAACGTTGAACTGCCGCTTATTTATAACGGCACGCCGAGAAATCAACGTAAAGAATTAGCTTTAAAAGCGCTGGAACGGGTGGGTTTAGGCGACCGGGCGCTTCATAAGCCGAACGAACTTTCCGGCGGCCAGCGTCAGCGTGTAGCCATTGCCCGGGCTCTTATCAATAATCCGTCGATTATTCTGGCCGATGAACCGACCGGAAACCTGGATTCCAAAACGGGAGAAGAAATTATGCAGATTTTTAATGAGCTTAATGAGGCGGGAAACACAATTATTCTTGTAACTCATGAAGAACATATTGCCAAACACAGTAAGCGGGTTATAAAGCTTTTAGACGGAAAAATCATTGAAGACGAAAGAAATTAAATAAAATGTATGCATTCTCCCGGATCAATGAATATATACTAATGGCGTGGGATGCTCTGAAAGCCCATAAGTTAAGATCTGTTCTCACCACTCTGGGGATTTTGATTGGCGTAACCACTATCATTACGATCTGGACGACCATCCAGGGATTGAATCAATATGTCTACGGGCAATTGTCTAATATCGGTTCCGCCACGGTATATGTTCAAAAATGGCCCTGGGTTATAAAGGGTGATTTCTGGAAATACCGGAACCGTAAAGAAGTCACCATGAAAGAATATGAGGAAATAAAAAAGCACAGCGTATACGCAACACATATTTCCCCGGAAGTTTTTTCGATGAAGACGGTTTCGTACAGAAGTGAGAAATATGACCAGATTATAGTAATGGGCACAAATCATGAATATATGATCACCTCAAATATATATCCTCAGTCCGGGCGGTTCATCACGGAAACCGATGTACAAAACAAACAATTTGTTTGTGTCCTGGGCAGCGAACTTGCAGAAAACTTATTTAGGGAAGACTCGCCGCTCGGAAAAAGAGTGAAAATCGGCGATGATAAATACCGGGTCATCGGTGTTCTTGAAAAACAGGGCAGTTTTTTGGCGAGAGCCAGGATAATTATGTGGTTGTGCCTATAAGTTCGTTTCGCCGGATTTATGGAGGACAACGGGGCATCAGAATTGCGGTACAAACCGATGACATTAACAAAGTGGAAGCGCTTAAGGATGAATTACGTGGCATTATGCGCCGGGTGCGAAAAACCTCCCCGGCAATGGAAGATGATTTTGCCATTAATCAACAGGATATGCTGCAGGATTTATATAAGCAATTAACAGCGACCTTGTTTGCCATTGTTTTCATTATCGGCGGTATTTCTCTTCTGGTAGGCGGTATCGGGATTATGAATATCATGCTGGTCAGTGTTACCGAACGAACGCGGGAAATCGGGGTGCGAAAAGCTATCGGCGCCAAAAGCCGAAATATATTAAGTCAGTTTTTAATAGAATCCGTGGCTGTTTCCTCGGTTGGAGGAGGCCTGGGTATTGTTTTTGGTTATCTGGCCGGTCTTGCCGTTTTATCGCAGATGGAATTAACCACAGGCGTGGGCATCACTGCGATTTTGATTGGTTTTGGTTTCTCAACGCTGGTAGGCGTTCTGGCAGGTTTTTATCCTGCTTTAAAAGCTGCAAAACTAAATCCCATAGACTCTTTACGTTACGAATAGGATTGTGATCATGATAATTCGGGAAAATCTCGATATTGCGCTGACACAGCTTAAAAGCGGCAAAATGCGCTCTTTCCTGACTACAACAGGTATTACCATAGGAATAGCGACCGTTATTTTTATCGTAGCGGTTTTAGAAGGATATAATAAATCCATAACCGATGAATTGAATGTTTTAGGCGCTAATGTTTTCCAGGTTCAAAAACGGGATGTTAACACCGGTGTGCAGGTGGGACATGGTAATGTGGAAAAATACCGGAAAGATTTAAAAAGGGAACTTGCCCAGGCTATTCGGCAAAATTGTGACCTGGTGGAAGCCGCTGGCGCCGAAGTCTGGATATACGACGGTATGATGGTTTATAAAGACAAGAAAACAAATCCCAACCTGTGGGTTGCCGGCGGTGAGCCTGAATTCTTTATTAATAACGGCTATTACCTGGACCGGGGACGTGTTCTGACCGATGAAGACATCAAACTGAAACGCCGGGTTATTGTTTTGGGTTACGATGCGATTGACATCCTGTTCCCTTTTGAAGATCCGATAGGAAAATATATTAAAATTCTAGGTACAAAATTCCAGGTAATCGGCATTCTCGAAAAAATGGGCAACAGCGCTTTCGGCCAGAGTAAGGATAATACCAATTGCCTGCCTATCACTACATTTGAAGAATTATGGGGAAGCAACCGGTCGGTGAATCTTACAATTCGCGTAAAAGAAGGCGTAGACATGACGGCGGCTCAGAACCAGGTTATTGGTGTTTTGCGCAAGGAACGAAAAGTCCGTCCCGGGGAAGATAATGATTTTGCTATTTTTACCAACGATACATTGATTGATTCATTCAATAATATTGCCGAAAAAGTCCAACTGGTGGCCATGCTGCTGGGATTGGTTTCGCTGCTCGTGGGAAGTATCGGCGTAATGAATATCATGCTGGTTACCGTTACGGAACGTACGAGAGAAATCGGTATCCGTAAAGCGATAGGCGCAAAAAAGAACGTAATACTGACCCAGTTTTTGAGCGAATCGGTTCTACTGAGTATTGCCGGAGGTATCCTGGGATTGTTGTTTGGTTTGGGCTTTGCGGCCCTGGCCGGCTTAGCACTCAGTATTCCTTTCACTGTGCCGGTATGGGTTGTAATCGGTTCAATTCTGGTAACTTCGTTTGTGGGGTTGGGCGCAGGAATGTATCCTGCTTCACGTGCGGCCCGAATGGACCCGATTAATGCGTTACGTTACGAATAAACGCTTTGCATAACAGGTCTGTTATATAGCTTAGTATGCTAAAAAGCATCCCCGGGAAAAATGGTTCCATGCCCAGAGGATAAACGGCGCTGCCGTTAACACTATTTAACTGGCCGATCAAATACCAGCCAAAACTTATTCCAAAGCTAATGCACATCATAATTATCACTGCCACAGGCGAAGGCCGTAACTTCTCCGAAAAACCTGCTACCAAAGGGATGATTAACGGTGGTATGAATAAACTGCCCAGATTGTACCACAGACTGATCACGGATGGCATAGCGATAATCAGGCCGATAGAGACTAAGCCTGTGAATATCAGTCCGATGCGAATCCAGGTATTTACAACGTCTTTATGGCCGTGATTATTTTTAAGTTTTAATATGATATCATTCCCGAAGGATAAAGCGGATAAAAAAGTATAACTATCGATGGTGGACATGATAATCGCCATTAGTCCCGTATAAAATATACCTCTCAAAAATACCGGAAGATAAAGCGAAGCAAGATAAGGATAAGCGGTAAGCGGATCAATCTGCGGGTATAAAACAAAGGCATACAATCCGCAGGTTATGGTAAGCGTGTCGAAAACAAACCAGAATCCGACAGAAATCAAAATGCCGTATTGCGCGGTTTTAGGCGTTTTGGCCGCGGCACAGCGCTGATGAAAACCGGGGTCGATAAAAGTCCAGCAGGCGATTAAAAACCAGACCACAATTTCCTGCCAGGTGAGATGGCCGCTTAATGAAGTATGCCCTTCATCCAGGCGTCCGATCATTTCAACCGGAGACACATCGGCGATTAAAAATATCAGCAGTAAAATGAATCCTCCAAACATAAAAACAAATTGCAGTTTGTCTGTCGCAACAACCGACCGAAAACCTCCCCAGTACACGTAGACTATCGATATAACTGTTCCGGCGATGATGCTGATATAAAATCCGAATCCGAACAACATTTGTAAAAGCACGCCTAACATCAGAATATAAGGGGCAGGCGAAGTCATTATAATTAAAAAAACGCCCCCGATTAATCCGGCTTTTTTACCATAAACCGATTGCAGCATATCGGGTATGGAAACCGCGCCGGAATTTCTAATCCTTGGCGCCAGCCACAAAGCGTATATTATGGCAAAGATATAATATGGCAAACCAAGCATCAGCCAGGCGGATATTCCGGATTTATGAACAAATTCCCCGATGCCGAGAATGCCGCCATACCAGGTAGTAACAAGCGTGGCAACAAAGGCGGGAATGGTAAGCGATCGGCCGCTAAGCAGGAATTCTTCCTGCGATGGATGGTTTCTTCTGGATTTAAAACCCAGCCAGAACAAAAGAACAAGGTAAAGAACAATCGGAATAAGATCTGCTATTGCTATATTATGCATGCTCAATCAATTCGTAGATAAAAAGCACTCCTTCATCAAAAGTGACCGTACACGATTCGCTTTCATAAACATTACTGATGCCGATAAAAGAATCCCGGTGGGATTCCATGTTTATTCCGTATTTAAATCCCGTAATATTAAGATTTTTTACCGGTCTGTAAGAAAACATGGAAACGGTTTTTCCGGTTTTATTCTTAATTACATTTATTCCGGGTTTCAAAATTCTTAACCGGCCATAGTTGTCAATTACTTCCAGCGGTATATTTCCGGACAGGTTCTGAAAAATCAACAGATTACCGGCGCTATGATCCGTCCTGTCGCCGAAAGCGGAAAAGATGATTATTCTGGACGGATTTAATTGAGCCGCCAGTTCGAGGGCTTTTTCCATGTCGGTTAAATTCTGCTCCGGACGGTGAACCACTTCGGCTTCGGGAAATTTGCTTTTGATCCCAGGATCAATCGAATCAAAATCCCCGATAAGATAATCCGGTTTGACGCCAAGATTAATGCATTGATTAGCCCCCCCGTCAATGGCAATGATTTTGGCGTTTTCCGGGGCGAACATGTTATAAACGGCCGGATTCATTATCCGGCCGTTGGCAATTAAAATCAGTTCATGGATCATAGATTTAATACTCAATTTTAAATCCGACAAACCAGTGCCTTTCGGCAGCAGGAAAAAATTCTACTCCTGTGCCATAGGCCAGGTATTTGGAATTTAGCAAATTACTGATTCTACCCTGAATTGAAACCTGGGGTAAATTCAGATTTTTTAAATTATAATTTAAATGTAAATTAATAACTTTATAAGGATCAACGGAATATTTTTCACTTTGAGAATTGTCGGTATACATCTTCCCGACATATTTCAGACTGCCTTTAATGAACAAATCTTTCCAGGAATAAATTAATGAGATATTGCCGAGTTTGTTAGGGAAACCGGCGATTTGATTGCCATCCAGGGAAAGCGGCACGACCAGGTCGTTTTCATTTTCATAGTAAACCGTATGTTCTATAAGTTCATTTTCGCTTAAAACGCCGTTTGCTTCCAAGGCCAGTTGTGGCAGAACCTGCCAGTCAATACCCGCTTCAACGCCCATATGGCGGGTATGCTCGGCGTTTCCGGTTGTGGGATCGCCAAACTGATCCAAACCGCCGTCTTTAACGATTTCATCCGTAAAACTCATATAATAGCCGTTTAGTGTCAGCCGGAAAAGGCTGGTTGAAAAACCGTAACCAAGCTCAAAACCGGTAAGCGCTTCCGGGTTTACCAATGGTTTGTTAAAATCAAAGGCAGAGTCCACGGGACTGGTAAATTCGAATTTCGGCAGTTCACCTCCGCTGGCTTCAGAGCCATGATACAGATTTTTAAGCCGGGGTTCCCGTACCGTATGCGAAACATTCATATAGATATTTGAATTTTTCGATAAAGCGTAATTTAAACCAACCCGCGGATTGATGAACTGGTAGACCAGTTCAAAACGATTACCGAGATATTTTTCATCATAGAAACTGTATTTTTTATAAGAATACTGCAGGTTACCTAGGGCAGTTAAGTTCTTATACATTTCATAACTCTGATGATAATAAACGGAAAAAACATCTTTGGCGCTTTTATATTCATAAAAATGCCGTCCGTTTTCGCCAACAACTTCTGCCGGCAGCCCCGTTCCTTTTTGCAGTCTGCCCCAGTGAAATGAACGGTGTATTCTGGCCTCTCCGCCGATAGTTATTTCATTCTTTTCGGTTCTCCAGATAAGTTTTGGCAGCCAGCCAAATTGTTTGTTATCCACATAAGCCCGGATAAGCGCGTCCGCGGGTATTTCGGTTATATCATATCCGTATTCGGGCGTCAGCCTGTAATATTCCGGCCATCCCCAGCTGCCGTCATAATCAAAAAAACCATACCCGTTCACATAAAACAGCGCGTTATTAAGGTTAAGGTTTGAATTGATATGATATTCATGAAGCAATTCCAGGTGGGGCTGATTAAAGTTTTCATTTTCATCGGTGCGTCTTTCCGCATAATAAAGGGTATCGTTGTCGCCATATTCCCACCAACTGTAATTCTTTTTACGCAAAATGGTATTGCTGTTATATTCTTTGGGCAATCCGTTATAAACCAGTCCGTCTTCAATCGGTCCGCCGTAAAAATGCAGTCGTAAACTATTTTTTTTATCGTAGTAAGCGCCACCCAGAAAATAGCTCCAGAAATTAACCCAGGCCCGGTCCCGGTATCCGTCGCTTTTTAACCTGGAAACTCTGCCGAAAAACACAAAATGATCTTCGAGCAAACCGGTATTACATGAAAATGAGTATTTTTCTGTATTAAAACTGCCAAATCCGTAAGATGCGGTTAGTTTTCTTTCCGGTGATAAGTAACTGGTTAAAATATTAATAGAGCCCCCAATTGCCGCCGGACCGTAAAATACATTACCGCCGCCTCTCTGTACCTGGATACTTTGTGTATTGGCCAGCAGATCGGGAAAATCCACCCAGTAAACATTATGATCCTCCGGATCATTTTGGGGAATACCGTTGATGAGCACCGAGATTCTGCGCTGATCGAATCCGCGAATACTAAGGTAATTATACCCAATGCCATTGCCGGCATCAGAGTAATACATTGTGGAAGGAAGATCGGACAATAATTCCGGAATATCCTGCGTGGTATATATAGGTTCAAACTCACGTTTGTCAATATTTGAGAATGTAACCGGCAGCAAAGGACTTTGAATCCGGGAGGCTTCGACCGCTATAATGGGACCGCTGATAAGTTTACGGTCAAGACGAATGGTTAAAACAGTGTCGGCATTAGACAATGAAATGGGAATTCTTTGTTCACTGTATCCCATAAAATTAGCAATTAACAGGTATTCCCCGGCCGGCAGCGATGAAAATGAAAACTGCCCATGTTTGTTGCTGGTAGCGCCGATGGTGGTTCCCTGCAGATAAACATTGGCGCCCGGCAGAAAGGCGCCGTCTTCAGCGGACAAAACGGTTCCCCGAATGGTATAATTGGTATTTGCTGGTAAGAAATTAATAGACAATATGATAAGAATCAGACAAAGACGGTTAAACATAACACTTCTCTCCTTTTAGGTGAAATTCTTATAATCCGGATTCAGAAAAGGAAAGCGTATTTAATAAAGGCTGGTTTACACGTTTTCCTTCGCTGGTATTATCCAGATCAGGTTCCAAGGGTTTTTTCTCAGTCCGCCGCTTATGGCGGACACCCCTAACGAGCGCGTTGAATATAAATTAAATATCAGAACATGTCAAAAATTATATCAGTCAACTCTTTTTCTTATTGTTATTTTTCTTAAGCGCATCTTTAACGGCGCGTAATTCATTAATCCGGGATTCGATTTCTTTTTCAACTTCGTTGATCTGGTTTTGGAGTTCTTCCTTGTTTAGTTCCCTGCTTTGCTTTTTGTCCGGATTACGCTGTAATTCCAAAGCCTTACGGGTTAACTCGATATCATTATCCAGGCTTTTAATATTATCAATGATCACCTGCAGGGTTTCATGCTTTTTCAGATCGGTGTAATTCTTTTCATTAATAAAAGGGAAAACGGTTTCGCCTAATAATTCCATTTTTTTCTTTCGGGAAGATTGCAACTGATACAGTTCAAATTTAAGCCGGGCGGTTTTTCCATATTCTTCAGCGATTTCTTTAAGATTCTGGGCATTTTCCTTGGCCGTTTCCAGACTGTCTTCCAGAGTTTTTCTTATTTTGTCAATTAAATCATTCATGAGCGCTCCATTAATTTAAAATTTAATTAAAATAAAGATGATAAAAATTGGGTTTAAAATCAATATTAAAAAATGTGATAAGAAAAAATATTAAACTTTATTTGGAAATGTTTCGACAATAGAAAATTGCAAAGTTTTAATAATTTAATGGATAGGTAATGCCCGCTAAACGGACAATTATATTAGTAGACGATGAAGAAGCCATACTTCTCTCGCTGCAGCGTATTCTGGAGCTTTCCGGCGAATATGAAGTGCTTAAGGCAGCCAGCGCTAAAGCGGCGTTAAAAATTTTACGCGATCAGAATCCCGATTTAATTATTTCCGATATTCTGATGCCGGAAATGGACGGGCTTGAGTTTTGCAGGAAAATCCGTCAAAGTCCCATGACCAGAAATACGCCGTTTATCTTTTTAACGGCTAAAAAAGACTATATGGTTGAAGGCATTAAAGCCGGTGGGGATGACTTTATCATCAAGCCATTCAGTGTGGATGAGGTGCTGGCCAAAATCGAAGCGTTGTTCCGCCGGGTAAAAACCACGGAAGAACAGGTCAGCCAGATTAAAGGACGTTTAGGCGAAGACGGGCTGGATAAGGTCTTAAAACTGGCGCATGAAAAAAATATTACCGGCGAATTGCTCCTGCAAAACGGGACAAAGATCGGTAAAATAGAATTAAAAGCCGGAGAAATTGTAGCCGCTTATTATAAACATCACAGAGATGACAGCGCGCTTGATATTTTAATGTCCTGGAAAGGCGCTTTATTTGTAATCAAATTAACCGGAATGAAGGCCCAGCCCGATTTCTGGATAGATAGAACACCGCAGGAGTCCAATAGATTTGACGAACCGGTAGAGATTGCAGATAATATATGGTGGGTAGGCAACCGGGACAGCGATTCGTTGATACCCGGTAATCCGTATTTACGGCGATTCATGGGGAATGACAAAATTATCAACTACTTAATTAATCCCGGATCGGCATTGGATTTTCCGGTTATATCCAAAAAGATTTCCGCAGTGATCAATAATATATCCAATATTCATCTATACAGTCTTTGCCTGCCTGACCCGCATATTTGTACGAATGCCCTGTTTATCCGCAATGCCAATAGTCGTTCTATCTGTATTACCAGCGAGGAAAACTGGCAGTTAATCTCCCATTATGAGATTAATCCGAAAAGTGTAAAACTAATAAATTCATTTAAAGACGGCATGGTTACCCTGGCCACAGGCCATAAACTGCAATTTATACATGTGCCTTATTGCCGTTCAAAGGGTGCCTTTATAGTTTATGATCTGCAAGCGAGAATTTTATTCAGCGGCGACCTGTTCTCGGGTATCTGTGAATCTTCCCGGAAAAAGCAGCTTTATGCCGATGAAGAAGACTGGAACGGTGTGAGGGCCTTCCACCAGTTGTATATTCCTTCCGGCGCAGCCTTACGAAACGCCATACAATTGGTACAGGAATTGAAACCCGCTCCTATTTTAATTGCGCCTCATCATGGTTTTATTTTGCGCGGGGAAATAAAGGACCAGTTTATTGAACGGCTATATTACCTGGAGGTCGGCAGCGACTTGCTGAATCAGGAATATTCAAAAGCGGTTATCGAAAATTATATTGAATCCGCGAATGAATTAATTAAAGTCAGCGCCGAATCCCTGGAACTGGATCGGATTATTCAAAAACTGAAAAAAAATCCGAGAGTAATGCCGCGCTGCGAAATAAAAAAATATCAGGTTACCAATATATTCAGCAAACCGGATGATGTTTTTGAACAAATTGTAATGACCATTGTCGAAGGCGAAGATTCAAAAATGGTTAATTATGTAAAATCCCAGGCTTTAAAAATCTCTCAATCCCGTGGTCTGCCGGCGCCGGTTCTTGACTGGGATGCAGATCAGACGCTCACGGGAATACCAAAACAAATCTTTTCGGAATAATATTTAATTCTGCCTTAGAAAAAAAACATGAATGATGGCTGTATGTTTTAGTTGAGAGAATCTCTATATCATTAATCTGACAAGCGCTCAATTTCATCTAACAGATCATCCATAAGTTTTAATGCCCGGTTTACAGGTTCCGGAGAACGCATATCAACGCCCGCTTCCATCAGTGTGTCGATCGCATATTTACTGCGGCCGCTCTTCAGAAAGGCAAGATATTTGCGGCATGCTGATTCGCCGTTTTTCATAATATCATCCACCAGCGCAATGGAAGCCGTAAAACTGGTGCTGTACTGAAAAACATAATAGTCATAATAAAAATGAGGGATTCTGCTCCACAAAGCCTTATTCTCTCTTATTAAAACAAAATCCGCACCATGATATTGCTGATAAAGCTCTCCGAAAAGGTCGTCTAATTTATCCGCGGTTAACGCCTGACCTTTTTCCACCATTTCGTGGGTGCGTAATTCAAATTCGGCGAATAAAACCTGGCGGTAAAAAGTCTGGCTGAATTTATCCAGATAGGCGTTCAGATAGGCCAACTTTTCTTCTTTGTTACCGGCGTTATCGATCATATATTGCTGAAGCAGGGCTTCGTTTACGGTGGAAGCCACCTCGGCCAGAAAAATCGGATAATCTCCGTAAACATAAGGCTGATTGTTAATGGTATACCAGGTATGCAAAGCGTGACCCATTTCATGCGCCAGGGTAAAAACATCACCTAAGGTATCGTTATAGTTCATCAGCACGTAAGGATGAACGCCATAAGCGCCGGAAGAATAGGCGCCGGTGCGCTTGCCCTTGTTTTCATAAACATCGATCCAGCTTTCGGTAAAACCCTTCTTCAGAATTGATGTATATTCTTCGCCCAACGGCTGCATGCCGCGGATACATAAGTCTTTGGCTTCTTCCCAACTGTATTCCCTGGCTCTGGTTTCAAATAACGAAGCCCGCAGATCGTAATCATGTACGCCGTCTTTCAGATTCAGAATTTTCTTTCTTAAAGCATTATAACGTTGCAAGGGCGCCAGGTTGGCACGGGCCGATTGAATCAGATTGTGATAAATAGCCGGGTCAATATGATTGATGTCAAGAGCCGCTTCCAGGGTATTTTTATAATGGCGGGCCCGGGCGTTAAAGATGTGGCTTTTTACAATGGATGAATAACTCTGGGCCAGGGTGTTCCGGTGCTCTATGAAGGGTTTGTATAAACCCGTATAGGAATCCTTTCTAAGCCTCCGGTCCTTGCGCTGCTGGTATTTGCCGTAAAGCGCATTCGAAAGCTGAACGGACTTTCCGGTTTCGTCTTTTATAAAAGGGAAAACAATATCGGCGCTGTCCCAGACGCTGAAAATTTCTACAGGCGCCTGCCGCACTTCACCGGAAAGCGCCATCAGTTTCTCTTCGGAAACGGTGAGGGTATGCGTTTTTTTCCTCAGAATATCATCCAAAAACTGCCTGTATAGCCGCAAATCCGCGTCTTCCTGAAGAAACGATTCGATTTTATTTTGATCAATGAGGAGAATTTCCGGTTCGAAAAAAGATACCTTCTGATGATATTCCACCAGCAATCCGTTAACCCGGTCATACAGTTCCTGGTAGATGGGCACGGTTTTATCTTCGTCGTTATGCATATGGGCATAAGCGTGCAGTTTGCCAAGGATTTCTTCCGTTTCATTTGCTTTTTCCAGAAAAATTCTTAGTTGATGAGCGCTTTTATCCAGTGTGCCTTTGAATTTCTCCAGTTCCGGCAAAGAATCTTGTACTTTACGGAAAGCATTTTCCCAGGCATCATTTCCCGGAAAAATATCACCGAGATTCCATTTATATTGCTCCCCGATTTCCGGCCGCAATTTTTGTATTTCCTTCATTCAATTCTTCCTTTATAAAAAGTTTTACTGGAATTCCATAATAATTTTTTACATTTTATCAGCAAGATAAACGCAATTTAAGATTTTTATAACAAAATGAATATTCCCTTAGTTAACAAAAGCGAATTAACGAAAATAATCCGCGGGAAAATCCTGGCCGGTGGATTTCACCAGGTTGGAATTGCCGCCGCCGAAAAATTAGATAAGTCTGAGTTGCTTGTCAATTGGCTCAAAGCGGGTAAGCATGGCAGCATGAGCTGGATGAAAAATCACGTTGAAGCCCGTCTTGATATTAAGCGTTTTTTGCCTGAAGCCCGGTCCGTGGTCATGGCAGCCCAGAATTATTATACGGATCACACCCAGTCTGAGGATCCTTCCAAAGGCAAGATCAGCCGCTATGCCTGGGGCAGGGACTATCATAAAATTATCCGGAAAAAGTTGAAAATCATATTACTGGAAATGAAACAACTGTATCCTGGAATTGAAGGAAAAGTATTCGTGGATACCGCGCCGGTACAGGAAAAACTCTGGGCAGCGCAGGCCGGTATCGGCTGGCTGGGTAAGAACACCAATATCATTAGCAGAGCATACGGATCATGGATATTCCTGGGAGGTCTTGCTTTAACCATTGAACTGGAATATGATCAGCCGGCCACGGACTTCTGCGGTAAATGCCATGCCTGCATCGACGCCTGCCCGACCGGCGCCCTCAGACCCTATTCGATAGATGCCAGCCGGTGTATTTCGTATCTGACCATTGAAAACAAAGATGATGAGATCCCGGTTGAATTTCAGGATAAACTACAGAACTGGATTTTCGGCTGCGATATCTGTCAGGAAGTCTGTCCCTGGAACCGGAAGGCTGTTCCAACCGATGAAATTCGCTATCATCCTGATCCGGCCCATATCGCCCCGGATTTAGAAGAAATGACGCGGTTGAGCGAAGAAGATTTTAAAAAGCAATTCGCCGGATCGCCTGTGCTGAGGGCGAAACATAAATACTTTATAAGAAATGTGAAAACGGTTTTAAAATCCGGACAGAAATCAGGATGATAGGTTGCCTATCGATGAATTAAGTAGTCAGTTTAAAACAAATACTTACTGGTTATTTAGATGGTTTAACCTGCCGAATTCTATCCGTGTCGGATATTTCTTTCCAAAATATACGCGGTGTTCTGTTTTTTGGAAGTCTTCTGCTTTGGCGTTATAAATATCCACAAATTTCTGCGGATTACGGTCAAAAAGCGGAAACCAGCTGCTTTGGATCTGCACCATCAGTTTATGTCCCGGTTTAAATGTATGAAAAATATCCTGCAGACCGATTTTAATTTCAATCACCGAATCGGGCGGCACAGGTATGGGATTTTCAAAGCTGTTACGGAATTTTGCCCTCATAATTTCCGCCCGCACTAACTGCTGGTAACCGCCCATTTGAATACGGCAGGGATTGGGATCGGGGTTGGACATCGTATCGGGGTAAACATCAATGATTTTTACCACCCAGTCGGCATCCGTTCCTGTGGTGGAAACTTGTAAAACAGCGTTTACCGGCCCGGCGACGGTCAGGGATTCTTCCAAAACCGGTGTTTCATAAACCAGCACATCGGGGCGGCGGGCGGCAAACCGTTGGTCCTCTAACATAAACTCCCGGCCCCAATGGATAGTAATGTTGTTCGTAAATGGTACCGGTTTATCCGGATCGCTGATAAAATTATCAAATTGAAAGTTTATATCCGGGAACTCATATGATAAACTGTTATTTTCATTTAGATAAAATGTATAAGATTCAGCCTGTTCCGGTGGCCAATGAGAAAATTCATGCCACCGGTTCAAGCCGCTGTCGAAACAGTAAGCCTCCGGCAAATCAGGTTTTTCTTTGCCTTTCAGATAATGATTAAAAAGGGGCAGTTCAATTTTTTCCTGGTAAAAATTCGAAGTCATGCTTCCGAAATTAACATAACCCAGGCGGTCGCCGTCTGTGCGTGACCAGCCGCCATGCGGCCACGGACCCATTACCAGCAGGGAGATATTATCCGGGTTTTTGGATTCAATTGATTTATATGTGTTTAGTGTCCCATATAAATCTTCGGCGTCAAACCAGCCGCCCACTATCAACACAGCCGGATTGATATGATTCAAATGAGGCAGAATATTACGCGCTTGCCAGAATTTATCATAGGAACCATGTTGCATAATTTTATTCCAGAATTCAATTTCATTGTGAAAGTATTTATTATTCGCTTCGGGTAAAGGGCCCATGCGCAGAAAGAAATCATAACCGTCCGGTGTGCCATGTTTAAAACTTTCCGGCCAGATGGTTGTCGGCTCAGGCCGGGCTTGTCCGAATGTGGAAAAAAAGTTAAAAGTTAGCAATAGACTAAAGGCCCCGTTATGATGCATATCGTCTCCGATAAACCAGTCGGCTATCGGCGCCTGCGGCGATGATATTTTCAGTGCAGGGTGAGCGTCTATCAGACCCATAGCCGCATAAAAGCCGGGATAAGAAATACCCCACATGCCTGCATTGCCATTATTTTCGGGGATGTTTTTTATGAGCCAGTCTATGGTATCATAAGTATCGGTTGTTTCGTCAATCATGGTTGAATCGGTTTTATCGGGCAGATGAGGCCTCATATTAATGTATTCGCCCTCAGACATAAATTTACCGCGCACATCCTGATAAACGATAATATATCCGTCCCTGGCAAATAATTCAGAAGGCCCGATTTGCTTTCTAAAATCCTGGCCGTAAGGTCCCGAGCCGTAAGGTGTTCTGGTTAGCAAAATAGGATAGTTTTTCGACCGGTCTTTGGGTGAATAAACAGCGGTATAGAGCTTTTTCCCATCCCGCATGGGTATTTGAAATTCATTTTTATCATAATGATCTTTGACAATAAACCTGCCGGAGGAACAGCAGGTTATTAAAAAAAAGGAAGCAATTAAAAATACTCGCGCCAGGTAGTTCAATCTATTTATTCCTTTCATTCTGATATCTGTGAATAAACAGGTATTCCGAACGTTATTTATTTAAATCCTGCTTATCTTGCACTTGGAAAAAGTTATTAATTTAAGTGAAAAATTGCTAAAAAATATTGGAATTTCAGGGATGGGACGTTATTATAAAACCCTTTATTATTTTAAAAAGCGTGTATGATAAACGCTCTTCATTAATATTTATTATTTTCGTTAGTTTATTGCGCAGTTCGTCGAAATTACTGCGCTCTTTCGCCGAATGGCGGCGGTTGGCCATGTTTTCCTTGTCTCTTCGTTACTTTGTTGAATATCGGCTAAAGTCAATGGTGTTATCTGAAGCGACTGGCATTTTATCTTTTGCCATTGACCTTGGCCGCCGCTATTTTCCTTTTATAAAAATGTATTTGAAAGAACAAATAAAATTCATATCTTTATTTAAATTTAGTTCTTATAATAATTTTTCTATAAACCCATAAGCGGGTTAAGAAATGAAACAGCAAAAAAAACGGATATGTTTTATACTATATTTGATATTAGCCATCGTTAATCCTGGTTTATCCGAAGTCGTTATCGATCAGGTTTCAAATCCCGTTCATTTTCAGCATCATGCCATTTCATCAGCAGGGCAAAAAAATGCAATTATTAGAATTATGCAGGATTCGTTTGGCTTTTTATGGGTTGCTTCCAAAAGTAGTGTTTACCGGTATGATGGTTACTCGTTTAATAAATATTATGAAAAAGATATCAGCCATTATAAAAAAACGGAAAGCGTAGAGTATTTATATGAAGACCCTGAAATTCCGACACATATTTGGCTGGCGCTTTCTGACAGAGTGGATGTAATTAACTGGATGCCTGTAAATACCGAATCGGATATAAAAGAAAATAAGGTAATTAAATCCTATGATATAAAAAGTGTCATTAAAATTATAAAAGATAAATATGAAAGAGTATGGTTTAAACAATCCAATCACAGCATTTATCTGTTAGATGGAAAAACCAACCAGCCTGTTAAAGTGGTTGGATCACAGGATTCTATAAAGGCCATTGTCGATATTTTTGAGCATCCGGTCATGAATGATATTTTTATTGTTAATTATAAAGGCCATATCTATCAATATAACGAGCAATCCAAAGCTTTTAATCTGTTTATTAAACTGAGTTATGATATTAGATGCAACAGCACTTTTCTGGATCAAAGCTCCGGCTTGTTTTGGGTGGGATCAGGAAGCGGTAACTTTGTAAAAGTTAATCTGATTACAGGAGAACAGAAATTCATTCATTTTAAGATTCCGGAGGAAAGCAAGCCGAATAAACTAAACGATATCAAAATTTACGTTGATAATACAGGCATTGTCTGGCTGGGAACAGAAAATTACGGACTGATAGAATATGATCCGTTTCAGGATTCATATGAACACCATCGTTATGAGCCAAATCATCAGAGCAGCATTCATTCAAACAGTATTCATGAAATTTTTGAAGATAAAACCGGCTTGATGTGGATAGGTTATGATGATGGTTATATAAGTCAGTTTAAAAAAAGACAATCGGGTATATATAGTTACAAGTATTATATGAAATCCGTAGCGCTTGAATATGAATCCACAGGCGTTGCTCATGTGTTTAGTTTTTCCCGGGGAGCTGCTGATGACATTTATCTGGGAAGCACGCATGGTTTGTTTATTTTAAGAAAAAATCCGGTCAATAATGGTTTTTATATACACCATAGAATTAACAAAAAAGATTTATCCAGTATCAGCGTCATTGAACGGGATCATGAAAGAGTTTTGTGGCTTGGAACCTTTGGGCATGGTATCTGGCAGATTAATGAAAAAAATGACCGGATTGAACTATTTTCACCCTCGGAAGAATGGCAAAGAATAAACGGCGTTTTTGATATTTTAGCGGATTCTGACGATGAAATATGGATTGCTACAACATCGAAAGGTATCATCCGGTATAACAAAAAAACAAGAAAAACATTAGTATATTCAAATCAGTCTGGCTATATTCCGTTTCCAATAAATTTTGCTTATTGTATACTGGAACCAAAACCCGGAATAATCTGGTTCGGTTCCGCGTCCGGGATTTACAGTTTTAATAAAAAGACAAATTCATTTGAGAAAAGATATTATCCGGATCAGAAAAAAGGCTCGCTTAGCGGCAAATCCGTCAGCTGTATGCTTAAGACAAAAAATGGCAAAATCTATGTTGGAACAAACAATGGGTTGAACATCCTGAATCCTGATGATAGTACATTCAGTTATTATGATAAAGAAAATGGCCTGGCAGATATAAGGATATCGGGTATTCTGGAGGATTTAAACGGAAATATTTGGGTTAGCACCAGAACCGGGATAAGTAAATTTGATATCGAAAGATCGTATTTTATTAATTTTGATATTAAAGATGGTCTGTATAAAACAAGATTTTACATGAATTCCTGTTTTGTTGATCACAATGGATGGTTATTCTTTGGAAGCCAGGGCGGAATTACGGTTATTGATCCTGACAAAGTTAAAAAAAGAAACGTACCCCCAATGCTTGTTATTACAAATTATCAATCCTATAAAGAATCTGTAATAATTGGTGAAAATGAGTTAAAAAATCCATTATTATCATCCTGCGCGTATGAGTATAATTACAGAAACAATATTTTTCATATTGAATTTTCGGCGCTGGATTTTACTAATCCCTATCGAAACCGCTATCGATACAGGATGGAAGGCATCGATGATGCCTGGCATGATCTGGAGAATAACAATTCGGTAACATTTGTTAATTTACCTCCCGAAAATTATCGTTTTTCTGTGCAGGGCGCTAATGATGAAGGCCTATGGAATGAAAAACCATTTGAAATCATTATCTCGATTAGTCCTCCTTTCTGGCAGACCATATGGTTCTGGGTTTTAAGCTTGTTCGTTGCAATGGCTATTATATATTTGGTTTATCATCTGAGATTACAGCAGGTAAAAAAACGCAATATTAAGCTCGAAAAAATAAATAAAGAACTGACCGAGCAAATATCAATTCGCGAAAAAATGGAGAATATGCTCAGGGAAAGCGAGGAAAAATACAGAACCCTGGTAAGCAGTATCAAGCAGGAAATTTTTACCTGTGATATTGATGGTAAAGTATACTTTGTGAACGATATTATTGCTGAAAGACTGAATAAAAATCGTTATGATCTTATCGGTGAAAATATAAGTGTATTATATTCTAATTATGATATGGGTACTATTAGTCGACACATAAACACAGTGTTCTCCAGAAGAAAGGGAGTAGAATTTAATTTATACTCATGCAGTGATTATTTCCCGGATTGTCTGCACTTTAGTTTTCAGCCGCTGGCAACGGAGAAAAATAATAAAGATTTAATTTTAGGAATTGCCACCGATCTGACCGAGCAAAAGAAGCTGGAAGAGCAATTGAGACAATCACAGAAAATGGAAGCCATTGGTAAACTGGCCGGTGGAATTGCGCATGATTTTAATAATCTTATTGCCGTGATTCGCGGCTACAGTGATTTAATTATGTCGGATATTGAAAAAGATACAGAAGCCTATGAGAACATACTTGAAATTGACAAAGCCGGTGAAAGAGCCGCTATATTGGTCAGGCAATTGCTGGCTTTCAGCCGGCGGCAAATGCTGGAACCGCAGGTATTGAATCTGAATGAACTGATCAGGAATATGGAAAAAATGCTCAGCCGGTTGATTCCTGAGAATATTGAAATGTGGATACATCTTGATCCAAAATTAAATACAATTTTTGCTGATCCGGGACAGATAGAACAGGTTATCATCAATTTGTTTGTTAATGCAAAAGATGCAATTAACGGAAACGGGAAATTATCAATCCGAACAAGAAATTCGGTATTGCAAAAGAATATGCAGTCCCAATATCCTTATATAACTTCAGGCAATTATGTATTGTTAGAAATCTCCGATAACGGCTGCGGTATACCCGCTGAAATCAAAGAGAAAATATTTGAACCGTTTTTTACCACTAAAGAAAAAGGCGAAGGCACGGGATTAGGCCTGTCCACAGTTTTTGGCATCGTTAAGCAGAGCAATGGTTATATTTTTGCTGATAGCACGCCTGGGAAAGGCTCGAAATTTTCTGTTTATCTGCCTAAGACAGAAATCAGGCTGGAAGAAGATAGACCTTCATTAAAGAAGGAATCGCGCAAAGGTTCGGGTGAGACTATTCTTGTTGTGGAAGATGAACCGGGACTCAAGAAAATGATTGTTAAAATGCTTACCTCGAGGAATTATAATGTGATTACCGGTTCAGACGGATTAAATGCTTTAAAAGTAAGCAGAGAATACCAGGGAATTATCCATCTGTTATTAACAGATATTGTAATGCCGGGGATGAGCGGACGGGAACTGGCGGAAATAATTCAACAGGAACGCACAGGCATAAAGACATTGTATATGTCTGGTTATACGGATGATCAGATATTACAGAAGAAAATCCTACAACCCGGGGTTCAGTATATCCAAAAGCCATTTACACCCATGTTTCTTTCAGAAAAAATAAGAGATATCCTAAAAAGAGATCATACTCATCCGGAATTGGTCAAGCCTGCGGTAAAAGTGTAAATCGGATTATAAAACGTATTAATTTGTTGTTCTTATTAACCACCTTGCAAGATAATCAGAAAAATATGGAAAGCGTGATATATTTCCAATAAGTAAAAGGCGATTAACGGGCAGTTCTTATACTAGTTTTTTAATACCGCATTTCTGACATTCGAATTGTATTGTTACATGATAAATTCCAAAGTTTTCTTTAAGAACCTGTTCTATCTGGCGAAGGATATCATCTGTTTTGCTTATGGGTATATCATCAGTTTCCACGTGCGCTTCAAAATGAATGTCTGTATCGTTGATGCGCCATAAATGCACATGATGCAGATTATTGATGTTATTTATACGAGACAGTTTTTCTTCTATTTCCGGTATCGAAATATTGGACGGAGCGGCCATCATCAGTAAGTCGATGGATTCTTTTATGATACTGTAACTTTCTTTAATTATGTAAATACTTATAATCAGGGTAAGAACCGGGTCGATCCAGTATATGTTAAAGAAGTATATCGCCAATCCTCCCAAAACAACACCGACACTGGAAAATGTATCACTCATCAGGTGCAAATAAGCCGAACGGATATTCATGTTGTTGGATGTGCCCGGTTTTAAGAGTATGATGCCCAGGAAATTGGCGAGTAATCCGATAATTGCAACGGTTGTCATTAATTTACCTTCTATCACAACCGGATTCCTGAATCGTTCATAGGCTTCAATTAACAAATAAAAACCTATGCCAATCAGCACGGCCGCATTAAAAACTGCGGCCAATATCTCGGCACGTTTGTATCCGAAGGTATATTTAAAATTCTTTGGCTTTTTATTTAACCGGATAGCAATATAACTAATGATGATAGCGATGCCATCGCTAAAATTATGCAGCGCATCCGAGATCAAAGAAAGACTGCCGGATAAAATGCCGCCTATTATCTGGGCTATAGTGATGATAAAATTTAAGACGATTGTTACCAATAAACGCCATGGCGCAACATGATAGTGGTGGTGTTGATGCTCCGTATGATTATGAGAATGCATTTTAATATAATTCCTGATATGTATTATTATGTTTAATGGAATTATTTAAACGCTGATAGTTTTTTTATTATTTCTTTTTTAAAAAGCCTGAGCTATATATATGACTCCACTTTAATTTAAAAAATATATTAATAAACATATTTTTTATTTTTTTAGGGGTTCCCATTCGCCAAAAGTCTCGATATTTACCTGCACCTGTGGATCGGTTTTATATTCCTGGTTATAATTATAATACCAGCCCAGATATTCGGAATCACCGCCACCCTGAGTTGTTATCAAAAAGCGATTGCTTAAATGGCCAATGCCGCGGGCCTGATCGCCGGGAGAAGGTTTATCGCCTCCCTGCGGATCGATGGGAATCCAGCCGTAATTGGGCAAATATATTTCCGGCCAGCGATGAAAAACTTCATCAAAGCTGGCATCATCGCCACGGACTACAACGGCGCCAACATAACGGGCCGGTAAACCAGCCGCGCGGGCTAAAGATATAAAACTGAATGCATATTCTGAACATGATCCGGTACCGCGCTTTAGAACAACAGGCGCGACATTCCAGCCGCCCTCCAGAGCATATTCCAGATTATCACGCACGAAATTAAATATTTTGCGGGCTATCCAATAGGAATTTTGTTCATCGCCAACGACTTCTTTGGATAATTTCTGAATGTAAGGATCATTCATTAAGTATTTAGAGCCGTCTACGGTGTATGTTTTTTTTATTTTTTCAGGTATGTCGTTAATAGTACCGCATCTATCCGGAAATATAAAATAATGAATATCTGATATTTCGGCTTCTGTTATTATCATAGATCGAACCACGGAATCAGCCGGAATATTCTCATAGGAAAACATCGCCACTTTCTGATCCCATTTATCCGATTTCTCGGCGGTATAATGTGGCGTAAAAGAAATGGATTTGATTTTTTGCTGATTCATGTCAAAGGGAATCGCCAGATAAGTGTTTAAATCTTTGATCATGCCTTTACCATTGCTTTTAACTTCATGCGTTATCGTAATAATGGCTGAGCGGGTATTGCTGATAATATAATTTTGATCATCACGGCAGACAATCTGGTAGACGGAATCAGATTGTTGGTCAACATTCCATAAATACTGGCCATCCCAGGCCATACCGTAGGCGTATTTCCCCGGGGATTTTAGAATGGTTATTACTTCTCCTTTTTGGGGATCAATCATGTAGATTTCATCTTTAAGCCGATCGCTACTCCACAAATATTTTCCATCAAAGGTCAGACCCTGTACTGAGAGAGCCGGTCCTTCAATGGTCTGAACGGCTGTACCGTCATTTATATCAATCTTCATGATTTTGCTTTTTTTACAGTCTCCGACCCAAAGTGTTTTACCATCCCATGTCAGTCCTCCCGGATTATCAGTAGGTGAATCCAGGGTTTTTAATATTTGCCCATTTTCAGGATCAATCTGGAATATTTTTTTCTGTTTAAGATCAATATTCCATAGAAAGCGACCATCCCATGCCAGATCCTGAGGCCAGAATCCCGGCGATGGAATTTTAGATTTAGTCTCACCGGTAACCGGGTCCAAAGCAAAAAGCAGGTCGGCTTTATAGTCGGCTACCCAAAGTTTACTACCGTCAAATGCTACTCCGGTGCAAAATTTTCCCGGAGCAGCAAATTTATTTATAACCTGACCGGGATGTGCGATGAGCGATGAACTGGTAAAAAAGGCAAGAAAGAATACGATTATATTTTTCATAATCCACCTCTTTTTTAACTAAATATTGAGTAAAGTTACAACTATAATTACATAGATAAAACAAGAAATAGGTTTCATGCTGAATATTTCTTTTTATTCATACGGTATGAATAGTTTATTATTCCTCACATCCGTCCTAAATAAATATTATTGCGTTCCACAACCTTTAGATCGTGGATTACGAAAGCTCCATTATAATGGGCTTCAACCAAAAGTGGAAGTTTATAATTGGGCTAAAGCCCTAATTCCCGGTTATTTTTATACCGCTATCTGAAAATAGCGGCAAGTTATTTTTGATAACTTTTTTTGGGGTTGTTTTCCAGATCGTCCAAAACAGCGGGCTAACATCAATAAAAACAAACAGTGGCTTATAAAACCCAATTATTTTGGACAGCTCTGATTATTCCTAATCCAATGTGTTATATCAGCAAATACTTAAATGATAAGAAAAATTGCAAAAATCAAGGTTATCCACTAATTTTCATAAAAAATAATCATACCTCTGTAAAATGAATTTTACGGGTAATACAAAGAATGAATTTTAAATCAACTAGGCCTAATTTTTACTTCCATATTACCAGGGCGGCCCGGGACCGCTATAATTTTAATGACATATTTTTTTCGCTTCAGGGCAGAGTCATATTTACCAATTATAATACAACCCATCGGTTTGCAGCCCTTTTCAATAATGACAAACCTGCCGCAGATAAAGTGCCTGCCGGGCATCTAAATGCCATGGGTCTTCTTGATGAAGTACTGCATTATATTATTGAAAAATTCCGTACCGAAATCAATACCAAAATGCTTCATGATCTGGAAAATTTACTCATCGGGAAATTAGGCAATAAAGAATATGAAAAATTAATAACGCAATTTGTAAAACTATTGCCACCTCCTCAGGTATATACCGGAGAAATAACCGAAGAAAAGTATTTAAAAAGTTACAGCGGTGATCTTCCCAATACTCTTGTGGTGCTGGAAGAAATTATGGTGCTTTGGCTCGACAATAATAATCCTGCTTACAAGGTTATTTCCGAATTGATTGATGATGAAAAGCTGAAAACAAAAACAATCTATAAAAATCTGCCGGAAATTCTCGATAGCTTTTTTAAAACGCAGCCATTTTATGGTCCGGACAAGTTACCTTTATGGGAAATGCTCCAGCAACCGGCTAAGCGCTTTCCACATTCCATATCCGCACAATTAGAATATATCCGTATTCATTGGGCGGATTTTATACAAGACCTTCTGGCCAGGCTATTATTAAGTCTCGATTTTATCCGGGAAGAAGAAAAAATGCGTTTTGATGCGGGTAAGTTTGGTCCCGGACCTACCTATATTACCCAATTCGGGCCTGGCGATGATTTTGAGCCGGAGGCTTTTAGCCAGGATCTTTATTGGATGCCGAGACTGGTATTGATTGCCAAAAGTACCTACGTATGGCTTGACCAATTAAGCAAAAAATATAAAAGAGATATTCACCGCCTGGATCAGATACCGGATGAGGAACTTGAACGATTGTCCAGATATGGATTTACAGGATTATGGTTAATCGGATTATGGGAAAGAAGCAAGGCGTCCAGAAAAATCAAACAGATTAATGGAAACCCTGAGGCGGTCGCTTCAGCATATTCGCTTTTAAATTATGATATTGCACAGGATTTAGGTGGTGATGACGCCTATCAGAATTTAAAAGATAGAGCCCGGCGTTACCACATCCGTCTGGCCAGCGATATGGTTCCCAATCATATGGGAATTGATTCGGATTGGGTTATAAATCATCCGCATTGGTTCATTCAAAGCCCATATCCCCCTTTTCCTTCCTATTCCTTTAACGGGCAGGATTTAAGCAATGATGAAAGGGTCGGGCTGTTTATCGAAGACGGTTACTGGAGTAAAAGCGATGCGGCGGTTGTCTTTAAACGTCTGGACAGGTATACCGGCGATGTGCGCTATATTTACCACGGAAAC
>RQOG01000067.1 GCA_003854985.1 Calditrichota bacterium | reverse complement strand
TTCGAACCACTCGGTAATTTCTGCAAGCTGGTCTTCCGGAGAAAGAGTGTCTATCCAGGCCGGCTGCTGGGCGCCCCAAATTAAAACATGAAAATGAAACGGGAATTCATTATCCTTTGCTAGCGCATAGGCGGCGTCTAATCCGCTCCAACTCGGATTGTCACGTACTCCTTCGACGCTGCCCCATTTGCCTGCGTTTTCCGGCGTAACCTGATTCCAGTAAGCTTCAAAATTCTGGATTTGAGCCGCGCTATAAATATTGCCGACAAATTTTGGCTGTTCGGAGGCCAAAGGCGGACCTTCATATTCTTCTGGCGGTTCAGGTATTTCCGTAAAGCCGGGTTCACCATTGTCGAGATTTCCAACTGTAAAAAATAAAGTGGATTTTCCAAAGGCAAACTTGTCAATATCTAATCCGTCTTCCCGACCGGCTATCTGAAAAGTTTTAGTTAAGCTATCCGAACTCACATAAAAAGAATCTCCCTGGGCCCCGGAATAAGTATTTTGGGTTACATTTACCCATTTCCATATATTCGAACCTTCTGCGCCCGGACCATCTACAACATCGGAAGAATCTGAAAACCCTGCTGAACTAAGTCCATTAATAAATACCCAATCAGCGCTTGCCGTATCAATCTTCTCACCGAATCCTCTTGCATAGAAAAAACTGTCATCATTATAGCCGCCTGACCCAACGCGTACGCGGGCATACAAATAATAATACCCCGGATCTTTAAATGTTACCTGATAGGTTTCCATTCGGCTGGTATCACCCGGACTGGTAAGACCTGTATAATCGGATGTTGTTGCAATAAATTCAACATCTCCTTCCTGCCCAACCGAAAAATCGCTGCCGAGCTGCCCTGATTCTGCTTCAACTAATATAGGACGTAATCCGGCAGTCACATCAGTTTCGTTAAAAAGATAAAGGACTTCTTCGGAAGACAAGGCTTTATTATAGATATTAAATTCAAAAATTTCACCTCGCCAAGTGGGATCACTATTATATACGCTCTTTGCCAGATAGGCATAAGTTGAACTAATCTTATCAATACTATTATTTTCAGTTAAAGGCGTACTTGCTTGAAGCTGTCCGTCTATATATAACGAAATATTTTCCGCATCAATTGTGCCAACGATTTGATGAAGTTTACCATCATCATATTCAATTCCAGATGCGAATGTTTCACTTGCCCATGGAGTTGATGCATCCCCGCAAGAGATGCCGGCGCGGCTTACATCATCTTCACGTGCGGAAGTAATATAAAAGTAATCCACACCTATTGAAGCGGGCGTATTCCCAAAAGAAGCAAGCATAGTAAAACCTGTATTGCCTTCTGATACAGATTTAAACCAGGCCACAACTGATATTGCATCATATTCATTGATAGCAAGTATATCAGCCGGCATTTCCATCCATGAATCCATGTTAATTGTCTGCAGCGCGCCATTTAAAACCTTGGCATCGCCCATCAATACACCCGTAACGCCCGCCACGGTATCAACTGTTGTTTCGTCATCAAACGTCCAGGAATGAGTCAGGTTTTCAGTTCCAGGATCGACTTGTGCAATAGCGCTTAAACTTGCAGCCAGCGCTAATGCGAAAAATAAAATAGTAAATCTATTATACATATTATACCCCTTAAGTTATTTTATACAAAGCGTTATTTAAAAATTATTATTTTATAAGTATCATTTTTCTTATCTGGCTGTATGAGCCTGCTTTAATTCTATAATAATAAATTCCGCTTGCGAGATTATTTGCAAAAAAATGAAACTGATGAATGCCGGCTGAATATTCACCTTCGGTAAGCGTCGCCACTTTTTCCCCTAATTGATTATAAAGAGTTAGCTCAACCCTACATGTTTTCGGCAGAGTAAAATGAATTTTAGTAGCAGGATTAAAAGGATTCGGGTAATTCTGCATTAAACCAAATTCCTGAGGAATCCGTTGTGGAACATGGTTTCCAATAGCTGTGATTGAATCATCTTCCGTTAAAAACCTAAACCATTGAATGCGGAAAAGTTCTCCTGTTTCGATCCCGGTAAATTTTAAGTATACATCATGCCTGCCTGACACCGGTTCCATTGCTGAAGAAAACACCTGGTAATTATCCCAACTATCCGTGCTGTCTATATTACATTCGGTAATTTTACTGCCGGTATCGATTGAATCCAGCCATACTTCGACTACACCCCCGGAATTAGCGCTTGAAGCGATAACGCCAAATGAAACCGGCGTTTTCGGATAATCCGGATCTCTACCGAATTCGACGCCGGCATACATAGCCCAATCATCTGTATGAATATTACCCAATACATATCCATAGGAAGTAGATCTTTGTCCGACGCCATATTGATTAGCCGGATTTTTGGCCATAATCGGCGTATAAGCATCGCGGTAAACATAAAAATCAAAATAAGCATATTTACCTTTAACATATAGACCCTGCTGATTACCTGTAAAATCATTATACTGAGTTTGTTGTATGTCAAGTTCTAAAGCATTGATTTCCTCACCAATCTGGCTCCAGCTGTTTCCATCCTGGCTGTAGAAACCGGACATCATATGATCATTTCGAATTAGTTTTAACCATACAACGGAACCAATCGTATTTTCTACCTCATATTTTGTATCTCCAAATCCAAATGCAATCGACTGATGCCCTTGACTATTAACGGTACTATATATTTTAACCGTATGAGTTTCAGGGCCATTGATTATCCACAAACCGGCTTCATGGTTTTCAGACGTCGGTTCAAAATCCACCCGGGTAATTATGGAATAACTTTGTTCACCTTCGTTCTGGATTAAAGTATTATCTTCTCCATAAGGCTCTAAATATAACCAGCCATCGCGCACTTCCAATGAATAGGTTGCACTTGATGTATATCCAAGATGGGACCAATGGGGATCAAGCGTGATTGTATCAAACATATCGGATTTGGGCGCCATCCAGCCAATACCCCCGCTGGGAAGAACAGGAGCCTGTACCGGTGTGTTGGGAGGATATTGTATATAAGGAAAGTCCTGATCATCATATTTAACCTGACAAAGTAAGCCCTGGCGTCCGTAAGCATACCAGTTACTGCTGCTGTGATAACTATGGGCAATAGTCCAACTGGTACTGTCATCAAGCATAACTACCGGCGCAATATGATTAGGCCTGTTGTATGTGCCGGGAGTACCGATAAAAATATTTTCTCCTATAATTGTCCAGGCGGATTTATCATCGGTTAAAGTATCGCTGCGCATCACATATTGTTTGCCAACCAAATGTTCAGCAAAACTATAATAATAGTAATCCTTATATTTCCACATAACCGGACCTTCCGCCCAGCCGTATGGATTCCCTTCAGAATTTGGATTAAGCCAGGTTAAATCCAGCACTGTGCCTGTGGGTTGACCCTCATTACCCAATTCTACAATATGATTATTCTCCTGACCCGCTTTGGTGAGTAAATACCATTTGCCTGTTTCTTCATCAATAAAAATGGAATTATCCACACCCAAACTATACATACCGGCAGGAACCTCAATTTGGGTTGGATCGCTCCATGGTCCTTCAGGCTGTTCGGCTGTAACAAAATACATATGGCCGCCGCCTCTTCCAAAAAAGTGCCAATAGATATCATTATAAAAAACCATATGGCCGCCCCAAATACCTCCGCCGGGTTCATCTCCATATTGAAACCATGAGGCTGATACCGGTTGTGATATAACTTCCCAGTGAACAAGATCGGTGGAATGATATATTTTTGGCGTGGGATTGAATGAAGAGCCGGATGTATAAAAATCATTTCCTATTTTCGTCAGTGTAGGATCAGGATGATCGCCCGGAATGACCGGATTTATATACGTCTGGAAGGAAACTGATTGACCTTGTATTTGGAAATACATAACCGAAATAACCAGTAAAGACAATCTTAAAAGTTTCATTTCGAATCCTCCGTAAAGTAAAAAACTGGAGTTATTCATATGTGATATATCAAACTTCCACAGGACAAAATCCCCGTAAATAAAATAAACTTGAAACCGGCTAAATAACAGCCACTTTAAACCATAAAATAACCAGATAGCGGCATTTACCGCTTTTCAGCAGGATTGATGCAGTTTTCGAAATTCACGCAGCCCGATACCTTTTTCTATTTTAAAATACCGGGAAATATGCTCGGTATCCGTAAAATTAAATAATGCGGAAATCTGAGAAATTGACAAATCCGTATCAATAAGCATTTTGGAAATTAATTCGATTCTTACGCGCCGAATCTCACCATATATCGATCGGTGAATTGCATTTTTAAATCTTCGTTCAAGCGTTCTTCTGCTAAGGCAGGTTGTTTGCACAACATCCTTAACCAGAATTTTATTTTTTGCATTTTGTCTGATATAATTAATGGCCTGCGCGACTTCCGGATCATTGACCGCAAGTATATCGGAAGATTGTCTTTGAACAACATGCGTTGGTGAAACTAAAATATGTCTTCGGGAAGCCTTTTTCGCGCTTATCATGTAATCCATTAAAGAAGCGGCCCGATAACCCGCGGATTCAACATTTAATGCAATACTTGTGAGCGGGGGATCGCCTATATCACAAACCAAGGGATCATTGTCGACACCAATTACCGCCACCTCCTCCGGCACCTTCAAATTAAGCGTTTTACATACTTCAAGAATATGTTGTCCCCGGTCATCATTGCAGGCAAATACACCTATTGGCTTTGGTAACGATTTAATCCATTTACTCACATGTTCTTGTTCGTTTTCCCAATTACCTCTTCTATTGCTTTTCGGAGATATAAAATTATAGGTCGTAAAACCGGCTTCCTTATTAAACTGATTAAAATATTGCTTACGTTCTTCAGACCAGTCATAATAATCAAAACCACAATAGGCAAAATTTCTTAATCCTTTTTCTAAAAGATGATCACTGGCCATCCGGGCTATGGAATGGGAATCCGTTTTAATTACAGGCAGATTTTTCGGATATTTAGAATCATGAATGGCAAGAATGGTCGGAATTCTTAGTTTCAATAACTCGGTTGTGATCAGGGAATCACGCATGATTATACCATCCGGATTCCAGTTTGTTAGGTGAGGAATGGAAGACTTAAGATCCGTAGGTTCCTTGTAAAAAGACCAGGGGCCATGAAGCCTGGAGTAACGTGCAATACCTGTAATTAGCTGCCTGCCGAAAGCGCGCGATGTTTCTAAAAGTAAAATGATTCTTTTCATACCGATAATATTCTATCTTCTGAATTAATAGAATATAATTTTTGCTTAACAGATTAGCAAATTGCGGTAAAAGATAACAAATGGTAATAAAGGTACGAAGACCGGATGGCTATTTATTTAATCGATTTTAATTATTCTATTGGTTCTTTAGCCTGAAAAAACCATTTACACAAACCCAACTGTAAACACTATGTACAATGCTCTGAAGTGTGAATCATGCTTTCAGATTTGTGTTATACATTTGTGACTCAGTTAAGTAAATCACTCATGAAATCATATATTATATATTTATTGTTCTGTTTTATTCATTCCTTTATTTTAAAAACCGGCTTTACCCGGAACCAGTCAAAATCAACATATCCGCCGGCCTCTTGAGTGGGATAATTAAACAGACAGAATTTATTCCCTGTAAAAACGGTGAGTTTAAACTCCATCTGCAATTCAGTACCGATTTCAGTATACGATTTATTATCCAGACTATATGAAAACCGGGCTGTACCTGTGCCGGCAACTGTCTCCCCCCCGTAATATCTGGCAGCGCCGGAACCATAAAACGGATCAGCCCGAAAATAAATTGTCGATATGTCTACTATTGTTGAATCAATGGTTTTGCCATTATTAACCATGACAACATAATTCAATCCGTTGATTTTCTTAATCCCAATATATGCATAGGGATCCTGGAAAACAGCCAGCCCGGCAATATCGCCGTCCTTCATCTGATCAAAACTCATTTTCACTGTACCCACTGTGGCTACCAAATCGGAATAATATGCAAACATGCGTTGGGTAAGTGTATTTCGTGCTTCAGTGAAGCTATTTACCACTTTAACTGTCTCAAGTCTCAACTTGCCGGGATTTTTCGTCAACGACCATTTTGTTGGTTCAGGATTATGATTCCAACCCCATTGCATACCTAATTCAGTATTATCAAATTCATCAGAGGTAGATAAAGTGGTTATCGGATAACTTTTTCCCACATCTGGCTTTCTGTATGTTACAACCGCTTTCCCATCAATGCCTGCTACCGGCCAGCCGTCTTTCCAGCTAACAGGTTGCAGTGAAGGGAAACGTCCGAACGGGCCACTGTCTACAAAAAGCATGGTCCACCACTCTCCGGTTTGAGTTTTAATCAGCGCGCCCTGGTGAATACCAAAATTTGGACCATGTGTGGTGTCCCGTATAACGACTTTTTGTTCATAAGGACCGTAAATATTCTCAGAACGCAGAGCTACCTGGAATCCGTCTAAACCGCCATAGGTGCAATAGAGATAATAATACCCATTGATCTTATATACATGAGATCCTTCCAATCCTCTTCTTAGATCGCCTGTATATACCAGTACATCCTCACTTTTTGCTACAAAATTCGAATCAATTTCTGTAATACTGATTTCATTATAACCATGAGCGACATATATTTTATCATCGTCATCAAAAAATAAACCGGGATCATAGAAACCTCTTGGCAAATGCCTTATATCCCATGGACCTTCAGCCTTGTCTGCCGTGCATATAAATCCACCCTCATCAAGCGTGATAAATAATAAATAAAACTTTCCTTTATGATATTTCAGGCTGGTAGCCCATTGACCATGCCGATACCTGTTACAGCCTTCCAGATTATAACAGGGACTGAAATCAAATCGCTGAACAGCGTTGCTGCAAAATTCCCAGTTTACCAGGTCGTAGGATTTTAGAATGGTAACGCCCGGAAAAATGAACATGGTTGTGGATACAAAATAATAGACATCGTCCACAAGTATGACATCAGGATCGGGAAAGTCTGCTGCAATAACAGGATTTGTAAAGGTTCCATCTCCATTATCACTATGCAGTTTTACAATATTTTGGCTTGACCTCTCACATGATAACAAAATAATTATTATAATGATCAGAATTATAGCATTAAGTATCTTCATTGCTATCTATGCCTATGAATATATTCTATTTATTTCTTTACATTGACCTTAATCTGTGTAAAAGAATGGGCCGGGAAAGAACAGGTTAGTTTGTCTCCATTCGCTTTAATTTCCCTGATAACCGGTTTATAATCATTCTGCTTGTCAAATGTAAAAGTTTCATCAATGGATTCTGCATTAATAAGGCTTATCTCTGCATTGCCAGCAAATTTACCCGAAACACAAAAAATATCGGATTTAATTGATTTGTCCTTATGCCTGTTCACCACATTGATATAGGCGGTATTTGTTTCTTCTGAATATACAGCCGTTACATCCAGTAAAGGGATACCTTTATATTTTTCGGTATTAAATGTATCGCATTCAACATAAGTATCAATTGAATTTCCTAAACAGTTGTTTGAAAACAACTTAAATGTATGAAACAATGGGGATTTAAAGCTCCCCTTTTTCCTGTCCATGCTCAACAGCGAGGTCATCATTGTAAAGTTTGCCATTTTAACAACATCGGCATGACGGATAAACGAATTCAAGCACTGTGCCGTTGGTAGAACCGACAGGAAATTCATCCCCCGGATGCCCCACTCGTCAAATGATATATAAATTGGATTCTTAAAACTCTTCATCGTTTTTACAGATGTAATTTCTGCGGCAGGTATTTTAATTTTATCTTCAAAATCCATGACGCTCTGCCCCATATAATTATAATAATCATCCGATCTTTCCCAGTAACGATGAATGGAAATATAATCAATTATATCTCCCAGCCCCGTGAGTACTTTTCTGTTCCACTCAATCCACTTGCCTGTATGTTCGTAATAAGATGAACCGGAAGCCACAAGTTTAATTTTATTGTCTACCGACTTCATAGCTTTTGCAGCTTCCCGGGCAATTTTAACATAATCATCCGCATTTTTATAACCCAGTTCCCAGGGTTCGCCGTCCACTTCGTTGCCCAAATCCCAAATTTTAACATCGTACGGTTCAGGATGTCCATTTTTAATACGTAAATCAGAATAGTATGTACCCTTTTTATGATTGCAGTATTCAATCCAGTAAGTTGCGTCAAGAATTGTCGCAAGACCCAAATTCACGCAGATAACATTTTCACTTCCTATCGCTCTGTTTAATGCAATCCATTCATCTGTACCAACCTGATTGCTTTCGATGCCGCCCCAGGCAAGATTGATGCGGGCAGGTCTCTGCTCTTTGGGACCAATGCCGTCCTGCCAGTTATAACCCATAACAAAATTGCCTCCCGGCCAGCGCATGTTGGTAATTTTAAGTTCCTTCATCGCATCAATATAGTCCTTGCGGAAACCGTTTTCATCCGCTAAGGGTGAAGCAGGATCATACAATTGCCTGTATAATGTGCTGAACACAGCTGTATCCGGCAGGCCCATTCTTCTGCCGCTAAAATTAATGGGTTCCATAAAAACGCCATAGATTTTCGGATCAATCTCCCCGATTGTTCTGTCTACATCAATTTTGATTTTGGTTGTCTGAGCCAATAAGGAACAAGTGAGGGTCAGTAACATTACTATGATTAATTTCTTCATAATTATGCCTCACAATTGTTTACATTAATGTTTCGATATATCATAAATCACTTATTTTTATTATACCAGTCTGAACTTTTCATCCAATTAATTATAGGCGCTATCCAGTTTTCGGTTTTTTGTCGCAAAACAAAGCCATGATTTCCTCTGGGATAAATATGTAATTCAGCGGGAATGTTGTGTCGTTTTAATTCCTCATAAAAAATTATACTGTTGTCAGCATCAACCAGTTTATCATCGCCTGCATGTGTGATATAAGCCGGCGGAGTATCTGCATCGACCTGCAATTCGTTGGAGAATAATTCGATTATTTCTTTTGATGGATTCTTGCCTAATAATTTATTTCTGGAATCAGGATGTGTCAGACTATCCCGCATACTTATGACCGGATATATCAGAATCAAAAAATCAGGGCGCAAATTTGTCTTATTGCTGTTCTCAATAACAGCTTTATCAAAATGGGTAGCTGCCGTTGATGCCAGATGCCCACCTGCTGAAAAGCCCATTATACCAATTTTATTAACATCGATTCTCCATTTTGAAGCATTTTCCCGCACTATTTTGATTGCCTGCAGGGCATCCTGCAAGGGTCCTATCTTTTTATCGGTCATGGTTGAATCATCTGGCAGTCTGTATTTAAGCACAAAAGCAGTTACCCCATTCTTTGCAAATTCTTTTGCCGCTTGGATTCCTTCTGCCTGATATACAACCACACTATAGCCACCTCCCGGACAAATGATCACGGCAGCGCCGGCTGATTTTTCGTTTTCCGGCAAATACATCTCCAAAGTTGGAATGGTCACTCCGGAAAACATTCCCGAATGTGCTTTTTCTTCCACTTTGGAATTGATAGAATTTGGAACCGCCCCTTGATACAGATTAATTATTTCCTGTGCATTAATGGAAAATGAAAATATCATTAATGTTATTAAACTATACTTTACTAATTTCATTTTCTCAGATCCTGTCTCTAAGTTAAAAGTGACCAACCTTTAATTTGAAAAAAGCAGCGGGGCAAATTCATGCAGGCTGCGCCGCCAACTTTGCCATTCATGGGCGGTATTGGGAGATACATAAAAATGCGAGTTAATCCCTGCTTCTTTAAGGACATTGCTGTTCTCTTTAGGATCGCCACCCCAGCCGCCTCTGCGACCTTCCAGTTCGCGGCTGCCAAAACTGACAAAAACAAGTTTAACTTTCTCTTTGAAGCCAGGTGTATTTTTAACATCATCCATGCTGATACTGCCGCCGCTGAAAAGACCGATATGAGAAAAAACGTCCAGATTCTTTAAAGTTATCAACCTGGTTTCGAAGCCTCCCATGGAAAGCCCGGCCATAGCCCGATTGGTTTGATCGGTGAGCGTGCGGAAATTGGCGTCAATGTAAGGAATTAGCTCGTCAATAAGAACCGTTTGAAATGGTTTGATATCAAAATTTCTAAGACCGCCGATCTGAACTTCATTGGTCATACCATATGTCATAACAATGATGAAAGGCCTGGCTTTGCCTTTAGCGATCAGATTATCCATAATAAGATTAGCTTTACCCTGATTAGGCCAACCGTTTTCATCCTCTCCCCAGCCATGCTGTAAATACAGAACAGGATATCGTTTAGTCAGATTCTGTTCATAGTCAGGTGGTGTGTACACAAAAGCTCTGCGCGAACAATCGGTACTTTTTGAGTAGAATAGCACTTGCCTGATCTGGCCATGCGGCACATTTTCAAGCGCATAAAAATCCTGATCATTAGCGGGTATTTCAATGCCGCTGCCCCAGCGCATAGCGCCAAAAAAGTACAAACTGTTAGGATCGGGAACGGCAGCCCCGTCAATCCAGCGCTGGTAGTAATGGAATCCTTCATCCTGAGGATTCGAATCACCGGTCCATACACCATCTTTATCTTTGACCAGATCGTATTTTACAGCGCTAATATCCAACTGAACCTTTGTCGCTTCAGGCGCTGAAACACTGGCCCGAACCCGGCTTTCGGAATTAACTTTTGGAAATTCTTTACCCGGTTGATTGGTGGTAGCCGGTTTAAAATCTTCCTTTACCGCTGCTTGTTCTGTCTGCGCCAGGCATATTGAATTCGAAATAATCAGAAATAAAATAGCTAATATGCTTATATATCGTTTCATATTTACTTCCTCTATTATTTAAACAGTAGCTGAGCAAATTCGTATAAACTGCGTCTCCAACTCTGCCACTCGTGAGCTGTGTTAGGTGAAACATAGAAATGCGTATTCATGCCTGCTTCTTTAAGCGCTTCGGTATTCGCCTTGGGATCGCCGCCAAAGTTCATTCTGCGATTTTCAAGCTCCCGGCTGCCAAAGCTGGCAAATACAAGTTTGACTTTATTTTTAAAATCTGGTGAATTTTTTATATCATCCGTACTAATACTGCCGCCACTGAAGATTCCCACATGAGAGAATTTATCCGGATTGGCCAGTGTAATAGATCTGGTTTGCATACCTCCCATGGATAACCCAGCCATAGCCCGGTGCTGCTGATCTGCATGGGTACGAAAATTAGCATCAATCATGGGAATAATGTCTTCCAGTAAAGTCTTCATGAAACTATCAGCCCAACCGGTTGGGGGCCAGGGACCAGCAGGACGCTCACCTGGTTTGGGGCGCGGGAGATTTTCGGGCCAACGCCAGGTGCCATTATCCATCACAATGATAAAAGGCTTTGCTTTGCCATCGGCAATCAGGTTATCCATGATGAGATTGGTCCTTCCCTGATTTGGCCAGCCGGTCTCATCTTCCCCACCGCCATGTTGCAAGTATAAAACAGGATAACGTACATTAGTGTCTTTATCATAATCAGGCGGTGTGTATACAAAACAACGACGCATGCTGTTATTCACCTTTGAGAAATAGGGTAATTCACGTATCTGGCCATGAGGAACATTTTTAAGTGCATAAAAGTCCTGATCATGAGCCGGGATTTCAATACCGCTGCCCCAACGGCTGGCGCCATAAAAATACAAACTGTTGGGATCCGGAACAGCAGC